>CALXOO010000022.1 GCA_944390045.1 uncultured Spirochaetales bacterium
AAGCCTGAGAATGGTGTACGGACATGGTGCAAGCCTATCCACCAGAACCCCACAGGCTTGCCTGTGGGAGCAGTCAGCGACTTGATGATGCATACAGTGGCGGTTGCCGGCTTGAGCAGCGGGGAAGACAGAAAGGCCATCTTTTGGATAAGATCTGGTTGACCTTATGGAGGAAATAAATGACCTGCGGTATTTACAGGATAAGGAATCTCAAGACCGACGCGGTCTATTATGCCAAATGCGATGATGTCACCAGTATTGCGGCGAAGGAGCGCTTCCGGCTGGATCTTGGGATGCACCAGTGTGCCCCGCTGCAGAAAGACTACAGCGAGACAGGTCTGGAACTCTTTGTCATAGAAGTCGTCTGCGAATGCTCTGAGGACGAACTTGATTCGAGACTGGATCAGGAACTTTCCCGTGCCATCACAGACGGCCTGAAGCCTTATCCAGCCGGATGATTTCACGCACGCCCTCAACGGCAACCGTAATTGCGGCGCTGGTATCATGCAGCTTGGGGTTGTCCATGCCCAGTTTCTCCCGCTCCTGATTGGCGACGACGAAGAAGCAGCTTCCGGCCCTTACCCCAAGACGTGCGGCGACAGTGAAGAGCGCAGCGCTCTCCATCTCGCTGGCGAGCACTCCCAGCCTCTTCCAGGCCTCCCACTTCGCATTAAGCTCGTAGCTCACGGGCATCTCATCCGGATCATGTTGGCCATAGAAACTGTCCTTGCACTGCACGACACCCATGTGTTCCCTTATTCCGAGTCTTCTTGCCGCCGCCCTGAGGCACATGGCGACATCGAAATCAGCTACTGCCGGGAACTCAATAGGCGCATACTCGCGGCTTGTACCTTCCATGCGGACCGCACCGGTGGCGATGACCACATCGCCTCCCATGACAGGTAGCGCGATACCGCCGCAGGTACCCATTCTGACGAAGGTGTCAGCACCGCACTTGAACAGCTCCTCCATAGCGATCGAGGCGCTCGGCCCCCCTATACCGGTACTTGTCACGCTGACGGGAACGCCGTCAAGGCTTCCAGTGTAAGTCACGAATTCCCTGCTGTCCGCAACAAGGCGCGCATCCTCAAGATGCTGCGCGATCAGCGGCACCCTCTTCGGATCACCGGGAAGGATCACATAACGGCCAACGTCACCTTTCTTCGTATGCAGGTGATACTGTATGCCTGTTCCGTTCATATAATCTGACATATAGCCTCCATGTCAAAACAAAATAACATACTAGAGTAAGGATCAGGAAAGGACTGATCCGATCTGTTTTCCAAGCTCAGATGCAATCGCATCCGCAACCAGCTGATGGTCCTCTTCTCCGCTAAGACCTGAGACAGTGATGCTTCCGATACACAGTCCTCCTGTCAGCAGCAGCGGGAATGAGCCACCTGAGAAGCCGTACTCACTGCTGTCCATTCCGCATTCATCGAATGTCTTGCCCGACTTGAGCATGTTCCTCATCGCATGAAGGGAGCTGACTGAGTACCGCTCACAGAAATTCGCCTTGCGAATGGCCCATGCACTGTTGTTGGCACTCGCACCGGGAAGGGATAGTGCATAGAGGACAAGCTTGTTGACTCTTGCAAGGATGCAAACTGCCTGTGATGAACCGGATGCGGCTGATGCGATCCTGTCGCAGATCCTCCTGATCATTCCTGAGTCTATTTCAGAGAAGCGGAGGCATTCCTCCTGCCTCTGTATTTCAATGTCAATTCTGTCCATATACGAATTCTACCACAGCATGAGAAGTGATGAAACAGGTTCTTTTCCGGAGAAAATGATTAGATTTTAAAAATTAAATTCCATAATCGGAATTTTATATAACATATTTATTACTGAAGATGATCATTGCTGCTTTCGTCATGCCGGCCTCTCAGCCAAGCATGACGTAAGTCTTGCCCATCCCTCCGTCTTCAGGATTTGCAAAGTAATAGTCCTTCACTTCCTTTCTCTTTGAGAGATAACTGTGAATACCCTGCGAGAGGATCCCGTTGCCATAGCCGTGGATGATCGAGAATGAGGAGAGTGAGTGAACAAGGCAGGACTCAATCTCATCATCAATGGCCGCAACTGCCTCAGCCAGTGTACGGCCCCGCAGGTCAAGTGTCAGACTTGGACGCGGTGTGCTGACCCTGAATGGAGATACAGTGGCCTTCTTCTCTGCTGGAGCAGGCCGGAGATCATCTGAAGACAAAGTCATCTTCATGCTGTCCAGAGATACCTGATAGCGTCCTTTGCCCAGATCGCGCAGGATGATGCCACGGCGGCCGAAGCTGCCGCACAGGACTTCATCCCCCTCCTTGAAGCTGCCCTCGTCCGGTCCCTTCATTCTTGCCTTCTGGGCGCTCACGCTCTTATCAGCCTCACGGCTCTTGTCCTCGAGCTCTCTGATGAATGACTTGACGGCATGAGTCTTACGGCTGTCCAGCGATCCGGTGCTGACGTCCCTGACAAGGTTCTCCAGCCTCCTGCGTGTCTCTTTCATCCACCGTCTGAGTTCATCAGCGCTCCCTTCCTCATAATGCAGTCTGAGCTCGTCAAGCTCTTTCTGTCTCAGCGCGAGCTCTGACTCCATTTTCTCATAGCGTTTTTTCTCAAGAGTGAGTTCAGTGACTTTCCGGTCTAGAGCCCTCAGCCTTCCATTGAGGTTTGAAATCATCTGGGAGACACTGGATGCCGGATCCAGACTTGCCCTGGCGCTGGCGACGACTTTCGCCGGCAGGCCCATTCGTTTAGCAATCGCTATGGCATGACTGTCACCCGGAAGTCCCTCGATAACGCGGAAAGTCGGTCTGTCAGTCCCCTCATCGAATTCCATTGAGGCGTTGAGCATTCCGCTGTCGCCGTAGGCATGAAGCTTGACCTGAGAATAGTGGCTCGTGACGAAGAGCATGCTTCCCTTGTCCTTGAAGTAATCAAGCAGGCTGTCGACCAGGGCGGCGCCTTCAGCCGGGTCAGTCCCGCTGCCAAGCTCATCAAGCAGGACGAGGGAGCCGGCGTCACTGTTCCGGCAGATCTCGGCAACGTTCGCCATATGACCTGAGAAGGTTGAGAAATTCTCCAGAATTGACTGGCCGTCTCCGATATCAGTGAAGAAAGAGCTGAAGACCGGAAGCGACGAACCTTCCTCAAAGGGAGCATGAGCACAGATCTGGCTGAGCAGGGCGAAGAGCGCGACAGTCTTCATTGTCACTGTCTTTCCTCCGGCATTGGCTCCGGAGAGGACCACGACACGGCACTGAGGCGGAACGGTCAGCGAAATCGGAACAGCCTTTTCGAACAGCAGCGGATGACGGGCGCCGACAAGCCTGATCGTATCAGAAAAAACAGTACGCTGGCTCTTTGTCCTGTGAATGAACATTGCAAAGGAATAGTGGAAATCGAAATCGGCAAGATATGAGAGCATGCTCCTCAGCTCATCGCGGAAACTGTCAACCCTGTGAGAG
Source organism: uncultured Spirochaetales bacterium (assembly GCA_944390045.1). Taxonomy (GTDB): domain Bacteria; phylum Spirochaetota; class Spirochaetia; order Sphaerochaetales; family Sphaerochaetaceae; genus Bullifex. Next base: position 3,459 of record CALXOO010000022.1, read on the forward strand.
AAACCGCTTATTATCTGATATTTCACACGTCTGATCTCGTCCTCTGCAAGAGTCACGTTGTTGTTCAGCTCGACAAGCTCGAAGGGTTCGACATAGAGCGTACCTCCGCTGGCGGAGCTGCCCTGGACATATCCGCTCACAAGGCCCCTCTTTTCCCTGCGCACGGGCAGGACAACCCTTTCATTGCGGTAGACGGCCTGGCCGGACTGGTAGAGCTGGCTGTTGGAGCTGATGCACTCCTGGGCATAGGCTGCCCTGCGGCTACGCTCAGCCTCCAGCGCCCTGAAAAGAGGCCGGACAAGAGGATGGCTGTCCCTGACACTTCCATCACCATCAAGGCCGGCAGCAATTTCCCTAGCAAGCTGGATCATTCCATCCGCGCAGAGAGCGGGATTGTCCTCAAAACGTGAAAGCTCCTCAAATGACGACACGAAAGATGCGTAGGCCAGAAGGTCAGCACCATCATGCACAAGTCCCCTTCCCGCATCCTGAGTCACTAACGCGTCAATCGGGACAAAGGGCGAAAGCTGTCTGCCCTCATTCACGATCTTTCCGAGGATTGATGATATACGGTCTGCCCTGGCCTCAAGCACTGCAGTGTCGCTCGTGACCCTGTCCACCGATATTGCATTGCGTCCGACATCTGACAGGCTGTATGCCCTGACCAGGTCAAGAACCCTGTCGAACTCGAGATCCTTGACGGTACGCTGACTGATCACTGTTTGTTCTTCCTGAATCTGTTCCTTAGATAGCCGGGCTTGCGCTCATCAAGGCTCTGATACATACCCAGGTAGCTCGTGTAGCGGTCAGGGTCTATCAGGCCGTCTTCCAGTGCCCTGATGACGGCACATCCGGGTTCACCTGTATGTGTGCAGTCAGGTCCGTAACTGCAGTCTGCCGCATAGCGCGCGAACTCAACGAAACTTGCCGCAAGCACGCTCTTCTCCTCGTAGGGGACAAGCAGCTCCCTCACGCCGGGAGTGTCGATTATCGCAATTGCGCCGCGCTCAAGGTAGAGTGAGTGGTTCGTAGTATGGCGGCCCCTCTGGTACTTCTCACTGATTGAGTTTGTCGCCTGCTTCCTCTCAGGATCGATGATAAGATTTACTAGTGTGCTTTTCCCGACTCCGCTCTGGCCGACAAAGGCCGTCGTCTTTCCCTCAAGCAGCGTCTTCAGCTCATCGATGTTCTCACCGCTTCTGGCTGAGACAGCAATGATCCTGTAGCCCAGCTTGTGATACAGGGCCCAGCGGTCAAACTCCTCCTGGGTGAGATCATAGTCACACTTGTTCATGACAATGATGACATCGCAGCCGTGGACACAGGTCAGGGCCCTGTCCAGAAAGCGCGGTCTGAAAGGAGGCTCCCAGGCGCTTGTGATGATGGCAACCTGATCCATGTTCGCGGCAATGGTCTGGTTCTTCTCCAGCTTGATATTCCAGCGTGTGAAGCTGCTTGAGCGGGCAAGACGGCGGATGATCAGTCCCTCGTCCTGACTGTATGGGGTGAACTCGACATCATCGCCCACCGCAAGCGGATTGTATTCCCATTCGTCCAGCCTGAGCACCTTGCCCTTTATTCTGAGCGTATAATGACGCCCATCCTGTGCGCACCAGGCATCATAGACGTTGTTAATTGCCTTTCTGATTCTTCCTATCACAGGAGGAACTCTAGCATGTGAAAGGGGAATTGACAAAGGCCCTCTGCGGTGCAACTCTGGTGACATGTTCAAAGGAGACATCTGCGTCCATCCGGGATGCAAGAGCTATGTGAGTCCCCCCTTCCGCACCTGCTTCCACCATTCAGGCGAGGAGGAGAGACGCATCATTCTGTCAACTCTTGAGGAGATTCTCTCCCGCCGCGGCCTGATAAAGGACATCTGCATCATAGGAGGCGACTTCGAGGGTCTGGACATACGCTCATCCAGCCTCAGGGCATCCAACTTCTCATTCTCCACCTTCCGCGGCTGCGACTTCTCATCCACAAGCATATCGACCTGCTTCTTTGACATGTGCATCTTCATTAACTGCCGTTTCGATGAGCTGCATGCCAGATATACTGTCTTCGCGGGTTCCAGGATCAGGAACTGCACATTCACCGGAAGCACGATGGTGAACTGCAACTTCATGGGACTGGACTGCATAGACAACGACTTCAGCTCCAGCGACCTGTATTTCTCAAACTTCAGCATGTCGCGGATAATCTCGACTCGATTTGAGGACTGCAACCTCAAGCGGGTGAACTTCAGGGCAAGCGCGATGAAGGAGGTTTCCTTCAAATACTCAAACCCGGAAGAGGCCTTCTTCCAGAACAAGGAGGATGAGGAATGAGGGTCTACTGCCACTTCTGCGATCTCGGCCAGGTCAACAGCTACCTCGTCACCAGGGAAGACGGCTGTTCTGACGCGCTGATCATTGATCCTGCAGGCCTTGACAATGACCTGATCGGAATCATTGAGCGCCACAGTCTTGATATCCGGGGAATTCTGGTAACGCACAGCCACTTCCAGCATGTCAGGGACATGGGAAAGTACCAGAAAATATACCCCTGTCCTGTCTATGCCTGGAACCGTGAGATCCTCGGCGTCGAGACGGTGCAGCTCAAGGAGACAAAGGGATTCGGAATCGAGGGCTTCAAGGTCGACATCCTGCACGTGCCAGGCCACAGCGACGACAGTCTGGTGTATGTCATTGGTCAGTCGATATTCACCGGAGACTGCCTCCAGGCCGGCAGACTCTCGACGGCCACAGGCTATCAGAACTCGGCCATCCTGGCACGCGGCGTCACGCGGAAGATCTTTTCCTATGACGACAATCACCTGATCTTTCCGGGACACGGCAGTCCGTCAAAGGTCAGAATCGAGAAGATGTTCAACCACGATCTGCTGGAGACCAGTGTGTCACAGAGCGAAGAGCTCTTTCAGAACGACGCGCATCCTTTCGGGAAGGCGTGAGCGGAACGTGAGGCGCTCTCCTGTCACTGGGTGGTCGACAGTCAGGCTCATCGCATGCAGACAGAGCCCGCAGTCCGGAAAGCGCGTATCAGGACGGGAGTAGATCACGTCCCCGAGCACGGGGTGCCCTATGCTTTTCATGTGAACGCGGATCTGATGAGTGCGGCCGGTTTCTATCCTTACCCTGACAAAGGCATATGAGTCAGTCTGTCTGATCACGCGGTAGTGTGTGACGGCATTCCGCCCGCGGCTCCTGTCATCAGTAGTCATGAAGGTCTTCCTGCTGTCCGGGTTGCGTACGATGTTGGCATCGACAGTACCTTCAGCACGAGTGAAGCGGCCCTTCACGACCGCGACATAGACTTTCTCGTTGCTGTGTGCGGCGAACTGGACTGCAAGCGCTCTGTGGGCCTGACCTGTCTTCGCTATCACCATCACGCCGGATGTGTCCTTGTCGAGCCGGTGCACAATGCCGGGACGCAGGATGTCCGCCTCACTCCCGTCATCAGTACAGGTTGAGAAGGCCTCACCATAACGGTGGATCAGGGCATTGACGAGTGTTCCGGACCAGTTGCCGGCACCGGGGTGCACGACCAGGCCGGCAGGCTTGTCTATGACAAGTATGCTCTCGTCCTCATAGAGCACATTCAGAGGAATGTCCTCTGCGGCAAGGCTCTCAAAGACCTCTTCTGTCCATCTGACTTCCACGTGGTCGCCCGCCCCGGTCCTGTGGCTTTTCTTGACGGGTCTTCCATTGACGATGACCACAGTATCATCACGGCTGAACACGGAACGCGGGATGAACTGCCCGGCCAGCCTGTCAACCCGTCCGCCGGAAGGAGCATCAAAGCTGTAGCTTCTGTCCCTTGTCATCCGCCCTGGACCTCACCGATCACCCAGTCTGCGGTACTGATGCCAAGCGAGAGCGTTCCGGCCATGAGAATCTGCCAGCCGAAGGCTTCAACCGGGCTGTCAGCACTGACGATTCCGGCATTGTCCATAATGTTCCAGGCCAGCATCGACAGAGGGAATGTGAGTACCATCGAGCCGAAGAAAATACTCTCTGCACGCCTCAGCTTCATCGTCCAGATAGGGAACTCCTCCTCACCATATGGCTCATAAGTGAGCTGCGCCTCGCAAAAAAGAGGGCACAGCACAAGTGAGAGGATAAGCAAGACTGCAATCAGTCGTCTAGCCATTGCCATAGTCCCTCTGTCCGAATATAGCAGTGCCGATCCTGACTTCTGTGCTTCCCTCCTCAATCGCGGTCACATAGTCCCCGCTCATGCCCATGCTCAGCACATGAAGGTCATATCCCATGGCCCTTATCCTGTCATAAAGAGACCTGGTCCAGGCAAAGGCCTTCCTCGTTCTGTCCTCATCGCCGCCGAGCGGACCGACTGTCATGAGGCCTGCAAGCCTCAGATGCGGTGTCAGGCTGAGATGCTCAAGTGCGGCCATAAGCTCCTCCTCACAGGTAAAGCCTGACTTCTGCGCCTCTCCTGAGGAGTTCACCTCGAAAAGGATGTCAAGGACCCTGTCTGCAGGAGCAAGACGCTTCTCCAGCTCATCCATCAGCCCAGTCGAATCAACACTGTCTATTCTGTCAGCAATCTGGACAGCCTTCGCCGCCTTGTTGCGCTGCAGGTGTCCTATCAGGCAGACAGTCATTCCCTCCGGTCTCTGGCCGGGAGGCGGGAATTTTGAGGCCAGCTCCTGGACGCGGTTCTCTCCGAAAAGCCGCTGCCCCATGGCATAGGCCTCCATCACGGCCTCATAGGGATGTGTCTTGCTGACCGCCATCAGGGTCACCTCACCGGCAGATCTGCCGCATGAGGAGGCAGCCCTGCGTATTCCGTCCCTGACACTCTCAAGACCTAGCATTGCCGTCCCCCTTCTTCTCTGCCTTGCGCTGCATGCGCAGATTGTGCCTGTGCTGTGTCACGCTGTCATAGGTCTCACGTGCGAACTCGAAGGGCTTTCTCAGATCCTCACGCCTGACAGTGAGTGAGGGGTTGCTCTTGAAGAAGTGCCTGGCCTTGCCGTAATAGGAGGCCTTTACGTTCTCAATGTCAGCCTTGATGCGGTCATTGATCTTTTCAAGCATCTGGGATGAGACCGACTCGCGTGCGATGCGCATGCGCTCCTCAATTTCTGCCCTGGCCTGAGACAGCTCGAGTATAGCCTTCTGGAACTGGGCCATCCGGCTTACTGAGAAGGCGCAGTCAGCGCTCATGACTGCGACAACAAGCAGTGAGAGAATCTCAAGCAGTGTGCTGTTCAGTCCTGTCAGGAAATGATACACAGGCTCATTGACGACATACATTATGAAGAGGCTGAGCAGTCCGAAGAGCGTCGAGTTGAGTGCGCAGACCCTTCCGTTGATGTTCAGTGGATAATTCGAGTAGTCCCACAGCTTCACGGAGAATATCTTCTCGAGCAGGAAGCTCGTGAAGTATTCCAGAATGCTCGTCAGTATCACTCCGAAGATGAATACAAGATACCAGTGTTCCATGAAGCGCGTGAGCACCACGATGACGATAGTGGCGCCGAAGCCGTAGATCGGCAGATATGGACCATAGAGGAAGCCCCTGTTCACAAAGCGCTTCTTGGGAACCGAACAGTAGATGACCTCACAAATCCAGCCGAGCACAGAATAGATGAAGAATGTCAGGACTATCGTATCGACACTGTACATTTTGACGCCTCCTGGACAAAGAAAGCCAGGTCATCCCTGGCTCCCGTGCATTACTGGAGGATACAAGGATTGAACTTGTGACATCCTGCTTGTAAGGCAGGCGCTCTCCCGCTGAGCTAATCCTCCATTGGATTCGACTGACATGCACTGTCCAGTCAGTCCTTAGCCAAGTTAGCAGAGAAGGAAGTTCCTCGTCAAGTGGACGGATGATGAGTGGAAAAGCAGAAAAACCGTACATAAGGCCATGTTTCATGCAAAAGGAGTGTCATGAACGGAAAAATACCGAATATAGAAGAAGGCTTTCTGAAAAACCGCAGGAACTTCGCCTCACTGGTCAATAACGTATGCTTCGGCGGCCGGAGGAAAATAGCCGCAGACGATCTGGAGCTGGTCACTCAGAGACCGCTGGATGACAGTGCGCTCGCAAGAATGCTGCCGCATCATGTGCGCACAGTCATGATGCGGTCCCCTCTGGGGGTGCTGAAGATAATAGAACTCGGACAAAGGCACCAGAGACAACAGGATGACTGAGTCCGGCTGTGCTGCTGTTCTGGCTTGACATTTTTCAGCCATGTGTAGTTAATGGACTGCATGACTGCAGAACGCATTGCGCTCTTCGAGAGCGAGAAGATATCATCCGCAATCCTGAAACTCGCCGTCCCGACAGTGCTCTCATCCCTGGTGACGACCTTCTATTCGCTTGCCGACACCTTCTTCGTCGGCATGCTCAACAACAGCATCCAGAATGCGGCGGTCACGCTCTGCGCCCCTGCCCTCCTGGCCTTCAATGCCGTGACGAATCTCTTCGGTGTCGGAGGCGGTTCGATGATGAGCAGGGCGCTCGGGCGGAAGGACTACACGACAGCAGTCAGGAGCAGTGCGTTCAGCTTCTTCTTCTCCATCCTTGCCGGCATAGCCTTCTCCCTGCTGTCGCTGGTTTTCAACAGCCAGCTGCTGAGGCTTCTCGGGGCAGACAGCGCCACGATGGAGGCGACGAGGGCCTATCTCCAGTGGACAGTCGTCTACGGCGCTGTGCCCTCGATCCTGAATGTCGTCATGGCCTATCTTGTCAGGGCAGAGGGAAGCGCGATGCACGCCAGCATCGGGACAATGACAGGCTGCGTGCTGAACATCATCCTTGATCCGGTCTTCGTGCTTCCTCAGTTTCTGGACATGGGTGCGGAGGGCGCCGGGCTGGCCACATTCATCTCCAACTGCGTCGCTGTGGCCTACTTCATCATCCTGATCATCTCGAAGCGCGGCAACACATACGTCTCCATAAATCCCCGCAACATCTCGCTGAAGCGCCACATCGTCCTCGGTGTCTGCGCTGTCGGCATCCCGGCAAGCATCCAGAATCTGCTGAACGTGACCGGAATGACACTGCTGAACAACTTCACCTCATTCTACGGTGCGGACGCGGTCGCCGCCATGGGAATCGCACAGAGGCTGAACAACGTGCCCTTCAGCATCGCAAACGGATTCACACAGGGGCTGATGCCACTTGTCAGCTACAACTATGCCAGCGGCAACCACAGGAGAATGAAGCAGGGAATCTTCTTCTCCGCGAGGATAGTCATCCTCGGTCTTGCGCTGGTCGCACTTGCCTACTTCCTGTTCTCAGGATTCTTCATCTCGATCTTCATGAACAACGAGGCCGTACTTGAATACGGAAGCCGCTTCCTGCATGGTTTTGCCCTGGGCGTCCCCTTCCTGGGCATAGACTTTCTGGCCGTGGCCGTCTTCCAGGCCGTCGGAAAGGGACTGTACTCATTCCTCTTCGCCATCATGAGAAAGATCATTCTGGAGATCCCTGCCCTGATCATCCTCAATTCCCTCTTCCCGCTTTTCGGCCTCGCCTATGCCCAGTTCGCGGCAGAGACAGTGATGGCAGTCCTCGCTGTGGCGACGCTCACGCACCTGCTGCGAAAGCTTTCAAGAGGCCCGAAAAAGGACTACACGAAGGCCTAGTCAGTAATGATTTCCTCCAGAGCGGAAATCTGTGCCTCAGAAAGACCGGCCTGAGTGGTGAGATAGTACACGGCCGCGCTCTTCGCATCCCGGCTTGAGTCTGTGCCGATCTCCTGGAAGAAGTCCGTTATGATCCGGCTGATCTCATTCCACTGACTGCTGCCCGGCTCCACATTGTAGTAATTCTCGTAGCTTTTCATGTAGTCGCTGACGATCTCATCCATTGATGCACCGGCGAGCGCCTCAAGCAGGGCACAGACCATACCTGCCCTGTCCTTTCCCTCATTGCAGTGGATCAGGACCGGCCCCTGGGGATTCGCGATGATGAATTCCAGCCCTTCTCCCAGCCTTGACGCGAAGTCTGCCTGCCTGAAGTCAACTCCCATATTGAGCAGTATGACATGCCCTCCTTCATAGAGCTCAGCATAGTAGCTCGAAGGATCCATCGTGGCAGCAAGACTCTCCTCGCTGTCCGCCAGATTCACTACGGTCCTGATGCCGGCGACCTCAGCAAGATAGTCGGCATAAATCGCACGCGAGTCGTCAAGCGCCGGATTGCAGGAGCGGTAGAGGAAGTTCTCTTTCAGATTTCCGCCTGAGAGGGCCCTGAAATTCGCAAAGACATCATCATCCGTATAGTCTGCCCTGTTCTCGCTCCGCTCAAGATGCCTGATCCCGTACTGCGTGAGATAAGCGCCCTGTGAGGCCATGGAGACCGTGATCACATCGCCATTCCCGATTGCGTATGTTCCGGCAAGGTCAGCATAGGAAAGCGCCAGCTCCACAAACTCGCCATCGACCTTCACAAGAGGCATTCCGCTGTCGACATCGGAATAGCTGGTGACGACAGGAGCCTCGAAGGAGATGTCCCCAGTCTCCACCAGGACCACGTCCCCTGTGCTGAAGCTGTCAAGGAAAACCGCACACAGCATGTCCGCATAGACATTTCCATAGCGCGAGCTCTCAGTGACAGTCATGCTGAGACTGCCACTGTCTGCCGCCGGGTGAGGCTCACTGCCGGTCTCTTCCACTGGCACCAAAGCAGCTGCAGGTGCGGCGGAAGGCGCCGGCCCGATTACATACGGCTCCTGCACCGGAATGTCAGAAGTTGAACAGGCACTGAACGCCAGCAGCAGGAAAAGCGGACAGAGAATCCGCATCATCATTCTTCTCATAATTCTTACCCCCTGTCTTTAAAATAGCCTGTGCCGCAACGTTGCAGTCAAGATCTCCGCCGGGTCCATGAGAGCGCTTTTGCGAACACTTCCGCCATTCCGGTCTCATCTGCGATTCCTCTGCCCGCTATGTCAAAGGCCGTGCCGTGATCAACACTGAGACGCAGCACAGGACAGCCCAGAGTCAGGCTTATGGTCCTGTCAAAGTCATATGTCTTCGCAGCTATGTGGCCCTGGTCATGATATAGCGACAGCACCGCTGCATACCGTCCTTTCAGGCACTGCCAGAAGACTGAATCAGCACTTACTGGCCCGCAGACAGGCAGTCCCCTGCTCCTGCATGCCGAGACCGCCTCCTCAATCACCCGCTCCTCGCTGCCGAACAGGCCATTATCACCGCAGTGCGGATTCAGGCCGGCAACTGCGAGCTCTCCTTCAAGTCCCAGCTGTTCCATTGCAGCGATACAGCGCGGAATGTAATCCAGCAGCCGCTCCCGCGTGACCATCCTGCAGGCCTTGACCAGGCTGACATGCCGGGAGAGAAAGAAAATCCTGAGTCCGTCCACCTGGAACATCGTAAGCGGGTCCTCTGCCCCGGTCAGCTGCGAAAGCATCTCAGTGTGTCCGGCCGCATCCAGTCCGGCCGCACGCAGCGCGACCTTGTGCACAGGCGCCGTGCAGACACAGGAGACAAGCCCCTTCATGGCATCACCAACCGCCCGCGCGAAATACTCATAGGCGCTCCTGCCGCAGCGCGCGTCGATGCGTGAGAACTCAAAGTCAGGCAGATTCGGGATGTCCACCACGTTGCAGCAGCCTGATTCACCCACATCGCTGGCCCTGATCCGACGGATGGGAAACTGAGGGACACCAGGCAGCCTCATTGTCTTTTCGACCACCCTCGCATCAGCATAGACAGCGAAGTCTGCGCTGTCGAATTCAGCAAGAGCCTTGAGCACGATTTCGCACCCGATGCCGGCCGGGTCGCCGATTGTAACCGCAACCATGGACGTATGATAACACAAAATGCTTGACAGATCCGCAAAAAGGACTGCATGATTCAATCAGATCGAGGCGGAGGGCAGACCAGACCCCAGCAAGCCGGTTGAATGGCGGAACAGCCCACTAAGGTGACAAGCCCTTGGATTGAAGGCAGACCGCACACAGACACACGAAGGCATGCCGGAACGGGAATGGAAAGCCTTGAAGAGAAGTGCATCCGCCTTCGTACAGATGAGAGCCCACAACTGAGCTTCCTGATTACGAAAGCCTTTTGTGGGCTGATCTTTTTTCCGCACACATGACGGTTTTTCCGCTCTGCGTGACGGGAAAGAACTTTGGAGAGAGGCTATGGAAATAAGATTCGCGACTGCCGAAGATGCCGGGGCGCTGCTTGCCATCTACGCGCAGTACATCGACACTACAATCACATTTGAGACAGTGCTGCCCTCGACAGATGAGTTCGCAGACAGGATCAGATCTTTCTCTGCCTTCTACCCTTACCTGGTCGCACTGGAAGAGGGGCGCATTGTAGGCTATGCATACGCTCACCGCGCCTTCACCCGGGATGCCTACCGCTTCGATGCTGAGACAACAATATACCTGGACAGGAACTGGCAGCACAGGGGAGTCGGACTTGAACTCTACGGAAGGCTTCTGGACTGCCTGAGGCGTATGAACGTCGTTAACGCATATGCCCTGGTCACTGAGCCGAACCGCAACTCTGTGTACTTCCACCAGAAGGCCGGCTTCAGGGAATTCGCAACCTTCACTGACACCGGATACAAGAATGGACGCTGGATCAGCGTCCATGACCTGCCGCAGGAATGAACCCTACTTGACCTCGAACTTCTGATGATCCTTGAGCATCACATCATGGGCTCCGCCTTCGACGATCGAGGTGGGACTCACCGTGGTCAGCTTGGCCTTGCTCTTGAACTCATCAAGATTCAGGGCGCCGCAGTTGCACATCGTCGACTTGATCTTCAGCACAGTCAGCGCGACATTGTCCTTCAGGGCTCCGGCGTAGGGGACATAGGAGTCAACGCCTTCGACAAAGCTGAGCTTTTTCTCTCCTCCCAGATCGTAGCGCTGCCAGTTGCGCGCCCTTGCACTGCCTTCCCCCCAGTACTCCTTCATATAGTTGCCGTTGATTGAGACCAGATTGCTTGGAGACTCGTCGAAGCGGGCGAAATAGCGGCCCAGCATCAGGAAATCGGCACCCATGGCAAGTGCGAGCGTCATGTGATAGTCATAGACAATACCGCCGTCTGAACATACGGGAATGTATACTCCGGTCTCCCTGAAATAACGGTCACGCTCCGCTACGACATCTATCAGGGCACTGGCCTGTCCACGCCCGATTCCCTTGGTCTCACGTGTGATGCAGATTGATCCTCCGCCGATTCCCACCTTGACGAAGTCCGCACCGCAGTCAGCGAGGAATCTGAAGCCCTCGGCATCCACCACGTTGCCTGCGCCGACCTTCACACTGTCGCCGTACCTGTCCCTTATCCAGGCGAGAGTGAGCTTCTGCCACTCGGAGAAGCCCTCGCTGGAATCTATGCACAGCACGTCGGCTCCGGCCTCTACCAGTGCAGGAACACGCTCCATATAGTCACGTGTGTTTATGCCTGCTCCGACAATATAGCGCTTGTGAGAGTCAAGCAGCTCATTCGGATTCTCCTTGTGGATCGAATAGTCCTTTCTGAAGACGAAGCTGACCAGGTGCCTGTCAGAGGAGATCACAGGAAGCTGGTTGATCTTGTGCTCCCAGATCAGGTCATTGGCCTGCGAAAGCGTGATGCCGTCCATACCCACTACAAGCTTGTCAAAGGGTGTCATGAAGCTTTCGACTGGCTCCTCCCCGCTCATGCGGCTGATCCTGTAGTCCCTGCTTGTGACGACGCCAAGCAGAATGCCGTCGGCCTGGCCGTTGTCAGTGACGGCTATTGTGGAATGGCCGGTCTTCTTCGTCAGCTCAAGCACGTCGTTCAGCGTGGCATCCGGGCGGATGTTGGAGTCAGAGACAACGAAGCCCGACTTGAAGTTCTTTACCCTGGAGACCATTCTGGCCTCGTCCTCAACGCTCTGGCTGCCGTAAATGAAGGCAACCCCGCCCTCCCTGGCCAGGGCCTGTCCCATCTTCTCTCCGGAAACGGACTGCATGATGGCGCTGACCATCGGAATGTTCAGGGAGAGAGGACATTCCTCCTCACCCTTCCTGTATTTGACCAGCGGCGTCTTCAGGCAGACATTCTGAGGGATACATTCCCTGGATGAATAGCCTGGAATCAGCAGGTACTCGGAAAAGGTCCTGCTGAGCTCCTCGTAATAATAAGCCATACATAATCTCCTGTTTGGCTCTTTCTACCGGATTAGTGTGCTTTATGCAACACTTGTGGAACAGACGAGCAGGACACTTTCACTCTTTTTCAGTGAAATTGTTGCACAAAGCGGTCCGGGTGCAACATCTCCATAAGGACATGACATGATTCTGAGACCTTCAAGCGGCAGTCCTGACAGCGTCACCTCTCTGGCCTCTCCCTTGTTAAGCACCAGAACCCAGGCTTTCTCCGCGCTCTTCCTGACGACTGCAAGGGCCTGATCGTCCAGCGGGAGGAAGTAAGTGGACGCATAGGCAAGAGCGTCGTCCCTGCGCAGATGCCCCATCATGGCATGGACTGCCAGAGTGTCACGGTTCCACTTTGTCTCATTCCACTGCATAGGATAGCGCGAGGCCTCAACTGAGCCCATGCTGCCGCCGATTCCTATCTCATCGCCATAGTAAATGCTGGGCATTCCCGGCAGGAGGCAGAGGGCCATGACCACTCCTTCATAGACTTTCTGATCATAGATCTCCTCGTGGTTGTGCAGTCTGGGAGTGTCATGCGAGTCGAAGAGATTCATCCTGAAAAAGCGGCTGAGGTCATCCGCCGCATCCATTGAGGACTGGAGGGCGCCGGCCAGGTCGAAGGCACTGTACGCGTTGTCGCACTGGGGGCTGTGTCCCCAGCCTCCGGTGAGGAAGCGGTCACGCTCACCCATCCAGCTGCGCAGCGGACGTCCGCTGCCGTAATAGTTCATCGTCGCATCCCACATGTCGCCGGCAATATAGTCGCTGGCATCGTTCCAGTCCTCTCCGACAAGATAAATATCGCGGCTGAGGCCCTTGAGATGACTGTGGACCTCCCTCCAGACTTCCTTGCACAGCTGGTCGCTGCCATGACGGCCAAGCTCAGGGGCCACATCCAGCCTCCAGCCGTCCTGACAGAAAGGAGGCTTAAGGTATTTCTGCATCGCGCTGTCCGCGCTTCTGTAGAGCCTGTCCCGGAGAAGGGAGCTGTTGAAGTTCAGCTGCGGCATCGTGTCAACTCCGGCCCATTTGGCATATGAGCCGTCCTTCCCGATATAGTAGAATCCGGCCTCCGGACAGTCCGGATCAGCCATCGCCTTCCTGAACCACTCGTTTTCCGGAGAAGTGTGGTTTATCGAGATGTCAACCACTACCCTGATCCCGCGCTCATGACACTTCGAGATCAGACTTGCAAGGGCCTCATCCCCGCCGAGCTTCCCGTCAACGTGGAAATAGTCCACGGCGTCGAAGCGGTGGATGGTGCGGCTTGAGACAATGGGATTGAGATAGATACAGCTCACCCCCAGGCTCTCAAGATAGTCAAGCTTCTGTTCTATGCCCGCGAGATCACCGTTGTAGAAGTCGAGGCATCTGGCCTGACTGTAGGGAGCCGGAACCTCGTCCCACTCATGGGATGTCACCTCATCACCGCAGTAGACATAGTCACCCGTATGGACATCATTCGACACGTCTCCATTGCGGAAACGGTCGGGAAAGATCTGATAGCAGAAGGCATGAGCCACCCAGTGTGGCGCCTCGAAGGCGGGAGTGATGATGAAACAGTTCTTGTTCTGCGGCGGATAGACGGTCACACCGGTCTTCGAATAATAGTAGAACCTGCCGCCGGTGCGGAAGACGAAATAGTATCTCAGGACTTCAGGCCTGTATGCCCCGTCAACTTTATAGATGATCCTTCCGCCTTCCCTCCTGTCCGGGCTGAAACGCCACTGCACGCCATTCTTGTTGGTGACGCAAAAGCTCTCATCGACAGCTATGTCACTGTCAAAGAGAATTGATACCTCCACCTCCTGTCCGGCTGCCGGAAAGAGCGGACTGACAAACTCGCTTGATACCTGGCTGTAAACCTTTCCTTCAAACATGACTTCTCCTCATCTTCAGGAGAAATGATACACGATAGTGCGGCAGAAAGGCTTACCTGAATGTGCCGGATGCTTCACGTTTCAGGACAGGAGGGGCCGGTCCGGCGGATAGCCCCTCCCCTTGTGCTACTCCATAGCCTTGACCATGGCCGAAAGCACCTCGTCGGGACTCTTTGAGGCATCGATCTCGACAAGCAGCCCCTTTGACCTGTAGTAATCGATCAGAGGAGCCGTGGAAGCCTCGTAGACCTCAAGGCGGTTGCGGATTGCCTCCTCCTTGTCATCATCCCTCTGGATAAGCGGCTCACCGGTCTCATCGTCAATTCCCTCGACCTTGGGAGGATTGTAGAGAATGTGATAGATCCTGCCTGTGCTCCTGCACATCCTCCTGCCGCTCAGACGCCTGACTATTGTCTCGTTGTCAAGGACGAAATCAACGACACTGTCAAGATCCGTCATCCCTGCAAGTGCGTCAGCCTGGGCAATTGTGCGCGGGAAGCCGTCAAGGATGAATCCGCCGGCGGCATCCTCCTGCTTGAGTCTCTCGCGGACCATGGCGATGGTCACCTCGTCCGGAACAAGATCTCCGGCAGCCAGGATTGACTGGACCTTCCTGCCCAGTTCCGTCTGGTTCCTGATGTTCTCCCTGAAAAGGTCACCTGTTGAAATGTGGGGAATTCCATAGACGGTCTTGGCCTTCGCCGCGATCGTCCCCTTTCCGGCCCCCGGAGGGCCAAGGAATACTAGTTTCATAAACATACACCTCGTGTCGTTAGCGATAGCCAGATTATTGCACAAAAGCCTCCCGAATAGGAAGGACTGTTGGACGAGCGGCCGGCTGTGGATTATAGTAGGGCCATGAGCAATACGATAACACTTCACGCACACGACCTGGACGGCTATCTCACAGCTGATGACAACAGGGCCCTGGAAGAGGTCAGCGCCCTGTACGGGTCATATCTCGTCCAGTGCGGCTTATATGACAGCGGGAAATCCCCGGACACAGAGGAACTGGTGGATCTGGCCGGACGCATCGGCGACACGCTTGAGAGGATAACGGCAGCAGAGGACAGGATCCACGTCTATTCTTTCGAGACGCCGAGACAGCAGCATGCGGAGGCAGGCCGCCTCATCGCCAGGCTGAGGGATCCTGCGACCGGGCACGAGGAATTCCTGTACTACATACAGAGAGCCTATGAACTGCTCTTCGGCCACTGCTTCCCGGACAGGGCGCTCTCAACCAAGCGGCCGATCATACAGCGCACCCCGGTCACCAGTCCATGCCAGAACTACGCGGTGCACCGCATACCGGACATCGACAATCTGATCCACAACAGCGTGATGTGCGTCATGCTCCGCGGAGCGCTGCTGCCAAGCATGATAATCAGCAAGGAGATCCAGGATTACTCATCCGACGGCTACATGACTCCCTTCGCCCTCTTCAGGATCAAGCGTGATGAGTCAAGGACGGAGGAAGACATGAGATATGTGCTTGATCTTGGCAAGAGCTTCTTCAGCCTGGGTGACCTGGACGGCAGGGATCTGATCTTCGCCGACCCGATGAACGCTACGGGAGGCAGCCTCGTCACAATCGTAAAATACCTCGAGAGCGAGGGAATAAGGCCAAGGAGCATCAAGTTCATAAACGTCATCTCTGCCCTCAAGGGGGCGCTGCGTGTGGCCCGGGCGCTTCCGGAAGCAGAAATCTTCACGCTCTGGATGGATCCGGTGCTCAATGACAGCGCATACATCATGCCGGGACTGGGGGACGCGGGCGACAGGCTCAACGGCGCAGACGGTGACGAGCCGCGCAACATCATCCAGCTGATCGCAGATTACGGACAGAACCTGGTCAACCTCTACCGCAGCCAGGTCAGGCAGATCGAGAAGACGGTGCTTGGCTGATGAGGCGTCTTCTCTGCATCCTCCTCCCAGTCCTCCTGCTTGTCTCCTGCTCCACTACCGGACAGGAGGCAGACATAACACGTCTGCTCTCGGCAAAGGAGACAGCAGAGGCGACCTATGAGAGCACAAGACAGGCCTATGAGGAATATCCAGATGACAGCAGGGTGCTCTACAACTGGGCCTACCTCCAGCTTGCACGGGGGCAATGGGAGGGAGCGCTCTCAGTCACGGATGAGGCTCTTGCGTCCAGCCCGCAGTCGCTGCGCTTCTGGTATCTGAAGGCAGCTGTCCTCAGGGAAATGGGAAGGCACCAGAGCTATCTTGCGGCACTGGACTCGATTCTTGAATTCGACCCGGGAAACACAGAAGTGCTCAATGCGGCAGCCGATTATCATGTCAGGCACTTCCACCCTTCTCTTGCGGCCTCATATGCGCGGCGTGTGCTGGACTACAACAGCACAGACAGTCAGGCTCTGTCAGTTCTGGCACTGACAGACAGCTTCTACCGCAGCCTGCACGATCCTGTGGTAATCAGCGATGAAGCGGAAAACCGGTGGAGACGGGAAATCATACTTCAGGAGGCAGACATCATGAACGTCCAGAGGACGCTCCAGAGGCTGCTCACTCCGCCCGCACCCCTGCTGCAGAGCATGCCGTATCCCGCACTCGGCTCACCGTGGACAGAACAGCACCTCAGGCTTCAGGACGCGGATCCCTCCGCCCTGGCACGGACGCTGGAAAGCCTTACCTGAACTTCTTCCACTGAGCGACCGCCAGCTCATCGCAGCGGTTGTTGTATGGATTCGAGGCGTGGCCCTTGACCCAGATGAATGTCACCTTATGCTGTTCCAGCAAATCAAGCAGACGGAGCCAGAGATCCGTATTGGGAACCGCCTTGCCCTTTCTCATCCAGCCGGACTTCTTCCATGTGAGGACCCAGCCCTTCGTGACAGAGTCAACCAGGTAGCGGCTGTCAGAATACAGATCAACCTCGCAGGGCATCTTCAGCGCCTCAAGAGCCATGATGGCGGCGCTGAGCTCCATGCGGTTGTTGGTCGTCATCGGCTCCCCTCCGCTGATCTCCTTCTCGGCCTCGCCTTTTTTCAGGATTGCGGCCCAGCCGCCAGGTCCGGGGTTTCCGGAACAGGCACCGTCCGTGTAGATCTCCACCCTGTTCAATCCTTCACCCCGGTCTTCTTGATGATGTGCCAGCCGAAGCGGGTGTGCACAGGCCGGCTGA
Organism: uncultured Spirochaetales bacterium; assembly: GCA_944390045.1. Lineage (GTDB taxonomy): Bacteria > Spirochaetota > Spirochaetia > Sphaerochaetales > Sphaerochaetaceae > Bullifex. The sequence continues at coordinate 20,636 of CALXOO010000022.1, forward strand.
CCGAACCTGTTGACATACGGAAGGCCTCACGCTCGAACTCGGGGACCATCTGTCCCTCTGAGAAAAATCCCAGATCCCCGCCCTTGCTCCTGCTCGGACAGGTTGAATAGCGGCGTGCCAGCTGTCCGAAGTCCGCGCCCTGTCTCAATTCGCTGTATATCCTGTCGGCCAGGGCTCTGTCCTTGACCAGAATGTGACTTGCTCTTACCTGCATGAGTGTGCATAATAGCTGACAACTGCCGGATTGGCAATCGACTGAGGAGACTGATGAAGGCCCTTCCACGCTTTCTGCACGGTGTATACAGACTCGGAGTCAGGATCTTCCTGTCCCTCGGCTATGACTTTTGCACCTGGAGGGAGGAAGAGCTTCCCCCCGGTCCCAAGGTCTTCGTGTCAAACCACTTCTCCTCATCCGACGCCCACTTCGTTACGACGCTGATGAAGGACCCGCTTCACATGGTCATAGGTCCCGGCTTCGATGTCAGGATAATCCGCCATTATCTGTCCTGGGCCCAGCAGATACCGGCCAATACCAGGGAAAACAGGGCCAGTGTCGTAAGAAAGGCAGTGGAATACCTCAGCCAGGGCGACAGCGTCTACATCTTCCCGGAGGGACGGCTGAACACGGGGCATGAGCTGATGGAGTTCCGCAAGGGAGCCGCCAGGATATATCTGGACTCCCGCTGTCCTGTCATCCCTATAGGACTGATCGCCCCGATGCGCAGGCTGAGACGCAGGAAGGGAAGCCTGGTAGGACACAGCATGACCGTGGTCTCAAGAAACTATTATGCGAACATCGGCAGACCGATGACCTTTCCGGAGGAAGAGGAACTCGCCAGACATGACAGGGTGCTGGCAGAGGAGATCATTACACAGAAGATAAAGGATGAGGTGGCCCGCCTCATCGCTGATATCAAGGAGAACAAGTTCTGGAGCTGATTATGGAAATGGAAAAGAGAGAACTGTTTGAGGACTTCAGAGCCCGCATTGATGAGATTGTGCAGCATTCGGATGAGGTGGAGACGCTTCATTTCAGCGCCAGGCTGAGAAACGGTACGAATTTCTCCTTCAGCTTTGATGCTGACCGCTTTGAGCGGGACAGGATGAATCCTGGTGGAGGCAGGTTGAGGCCGGTAAGCGTCTTCAACTCGGTTGTCGACATGATAGGCGCGGCAATCGCACTCCCGCTGATGATCGTCAACATCGCATCCGGCAGCTCATCCGCCTTCCAGGTGCTAACGTTCACCGCTTTCTTCGTCTTCTTCGCCGCAAGTGCGGTCTACCATCTCTTCGATACAGGCATGACGCGCACGCTCAAGGTGCTGGCAGCGGTCAGGACGGGACTGCTGTCGCTGTCACTGTGCCTGATGTATACGGGTCTGTCTGTCAGCCGCGGTTCCGGGATCTACATTCCGTTCACGGTCATGCTGCTGCTTGCGGCCCTCTGTATCTTCCTCACCTCGCTGGCAACCCGCACAGCAGCAAGAGCTGCAGGCCTGGTCCAGGCCCTGATAGCCCTGTCAGCGCTGATCTTCATGACTGACCGCGACGTCAATGCGGTGATGACTGTCGCTCTCGGTGCGGCAGGAGCGCTCATCGGCGTCTTCGCTCCCGAAGGCAGGCACAATGTCAGGACACTGGGAATATTCTTCCTGGTGGCACTGGTCTCGTTCTTCCAGGCAGTCAGCCTCTAGGCTCGAAGGGCCTGAGCATCTCCTGATAGCTCCTCGGCTCAATAGCGTCATCATTGAGGCCGAGGTCGTGAAGTATCCTGAAAAGGCTCTCGTAATGTGCGCTGTTTGCCTCGATGCCGTCTACGGCGGAGATGACCTCCATTTCAAGAAACCAGCCCAGATGCCTCACATCGAGCAGTTCGATGTGCACCTCACCCTTCATCCAGGACCAGCCGGCCTTGTGTTTGTGAATCAGCACCTCATTTCCAAGCATCAGGGCCATTTCATGCATGACGTCAAGGTCACCGGCATCATCATGCCAGAACTCGACCTCCCTGTTGCACTCAAGCCCGTCAAGTCTCAGGTTGCGCTTGGCACTGACCAGTATTCTGTCATTCTCACGCCTGATCCTGAAGCGGGGACGCTCATCACCGGGAAAACAGTAGTAAGTGTCGTCCTTGATCACGGCCTCCCCTTCCACCGCGCAGTAGGCATCTATCCTTTCCTTCAGCCCGGCTCCGGCATGGGCCTTTATCTCGATTTCGAAAGCCATGTGCTATTTCCAGGGGAAGATCATATTCTTGAAGGAGCGTGGCCCCACCTTCTCCTCCTCATCGTACAGGATGTCAGCCCAGGGCAGATGCCTGCGGTCAGCATCAGGATTCTCCTCCAGCCAGTCATACTTCAGCATGAGAAGCCTTATCGCATCATGACTGGCCAGGTTCATGCCGGCAACTCCAGGTACCAGGCCCATGGTGAAGACCGTGATCAGGATGCAGACGATATTGTAAAGGAGGAAAAAGAGCGAGAAGCCCATGTTGTCCCCGACAATGATGAAGCATTTCTTGAATGTCTTCAGCGGTCTGTCTCCCGGCAGGTAGCTTGAGAGGGCGAAATAGTACGGCATGGCCAGCAGGGAGAAGATCAGCAGCCAGATGAGCAGTATGCTGATAATGGTTCCTGCGATGCCGAAGGAGCCGAGATAAAACGGTATGACGAAGCCTATCAGCAGGAAGAAGATTATATAGTAGAAAAACATGAAGAGGCTGTGGCGGAAGTAGCGGCTGAAGCCTGTCTTCAGGTCACTCCAGGTCTGGCTCTTGTAGTCGCTGTAGCTGTGGCATACCCGGCTCACCGCTCCGCTGTACACGGCGATGACGAAAAGCACTGCGGCGATTCCCGCATAGAAAGGCAGCGGGCCGTACTGGGACAGGGATGTGGTGTAGATCCCGAGAAACAGCAGGAGGATATATACGATGTTGAGGACAACCAGTCCGATCAGGTTGTCCCATCCGTCAAAAAAGGCCTTTTTGATGAAGAAACCAGTCATAGTGACAAATGTACTCCACGGACCACGATTGTTCAACAAAATACCCTTCGGAATAAATTTTCATCATTCATCCAGAAAAATTGCATAAATATTTAAAAACCCCTTGCATTTTCCCCTGATTTGTGCATAAATCTGAATCATCCTGAATAAAACACGAATGGAGAGTGAATAAAATGTCAAAAGAAAAGGTCATCCTCGCCTACTCCGGCGGCCTTGATACATCAGTAATCCTGAAATGGCTCAGCAACAAGGGCTTCGATGTCATCGCCTATGTCGCGGACGTGGGACAGAACGAGGACTTCAAGGCCATCGAGGAGAAGGCCTACGCCACCGGTGCCAGCAAGGTCTACATCGAGGACCTGAAGAAGCCGCTGGTGACTGACTACATCTTCCCCTCCCTCAAGGCAAATACGATATATGAGGGGACGTACATGCTCGGAACCAGCATCGCACGCCCTATCATCGCCAAGCGGCACATAGAGATCGCGAAAAAGGAAGGCACAAAATATGTTGCCCACGGCGCGACCGGAAAGGGCAATGACCAGGTCCGCTTCGAGTTCGGCTACTACATGAACATGTCCGACGTGAAGATCATCTCCCCCTGGAAGGATCCGGAGTGGCTTGGCCAGTTCGAAGGCAGGAGCGACATGCTCGCCTATGCAGAGAAGTACGGCATCCCCGTGAAGGCCAGCCTGAAGAAGCCATACAGTGAGGATGAGAACCTGATCCACATCTCACATGAGGCCGGAATTCTTGAAGATCCGTCTATGAGGTGTCCGGAGGACGTGTACTCCCTGACAGTCAGCCCGCACGACGCACCGGAGAAAGAGACTGTGCTGGAGATTGACTTCAAGGCGGGCATCCCGGTGTGCGTGAGGAATCTGGGAAGCGGAGAATGCGTCACCGATCCGCTTGAGATGATCCTCTATCTGAACAAGATGGGACATGACAATGCGATCGGCAGGGTCGACATGGTCGAGAACAGGTTCATCGGCATCAAGAGCCGCGGTGTCTATGAGACGCCGGGATGCGAGATTCTCTGGAAGGCCCATCACAATCTCGAGGGGCTTACAATGGACAAGGAAGCGATGCACCTGCGCGACATGCTCAGCCCGAAGTACGCAGAACTCATCTACAACGGCTACTGGGGCGCACCTGAATTCAACATGCTCACAGCCCTCTTCGACGAGAGCCAGAAGTATGTCACGGGCACTGCCACAGTCGCGCTCTACAAGGGAAACGTCATCAACGCCGGCATAACCAGTCCGCTCTCACTCTACAATGAGGACCTGGGAAGCATGGACAAGGCCGGAGGTTACCACCCTGTGGACTGCAAGGGCTTCATCAACATCAACGCCATCAGGCTCATGGCGAACGCACAGCGCGAGGCAAAGGCTGCTCAGTGAGCACAGCCCCGGCTTCAGATCAGGCGGCGCGGAGACAGACTCCCGCCGCCTTCTGTGTTATGATGGAGACATGGAAGCCTTCACACAACCTATTGAGACCAGCCGTCTGATCCTCAGACGCATCACACATGACGACTGGAAGAACCTCGCCTCGATGCTTCAGGACAATGATGTGATGTACGCATACGAGCATGCATTCTCCGACAACGAAGTGACTCAGTGGCTGGACAGGCAGCTGCTGCGCTACGAGAAGGAGGACGGACTGGGCCTCCTGATGTCCTTCCGCAAGTCGGACGGGGTCCCAGTCGGCCAGTGCGGCCTGACCTACCAGCAGATCAGGGGCAGGAGCGTGCCAGAGATCGGCTACCTGCTGAGAAAGGAGTTCTGGCATCAGGGCTATGCGACAGAGGCGGCCGCTGCGGTGCGGGACTATGCATTCAACACACTGGGCTTTCCCCGGGTGTACTCGATCATAAGGGACAACAACCTTCCGTCCCAGGCAGTTGCGCTGAGGCTAGGCATGGAAGTCGTCGATGAGATAGTGAAACACTACTACAACATGGATATGCGTCATCTGTGCTATGCAGTTGACAGGAACCGGGGGGCTTAGCCAAAGACTTCCGATCTGCTATCCTTCCGCCATGGCCTACGACTTCAAGAGCGAATACAAGGAATACTACCAGGCGGGGAAAATTCCCAAAATCATTTTCATCCCCTCTTTCCGCTACCTGTGTACTGAAGGAAGCGGAAAGGTCTCGAGGGACAACGCGGCCTTCCAGGAGGCCCTCTCCGGCATCGGAAGACTTTCCCAGACGCTCCGTTCCTGTGAGAGAAACGGACATCATGCCGCAGGCAGCTTCGAATATGTGCTGCCGCCGGCTGAGGTTCTGCAGAGTCTGGAACGGCCCTACTCCTGGAGGATCAACATGCGCATTCCGGATTTCTTCAGCCAGGAGGACCTTGACTGGGCAGCTGAGTTCTGCCGCTCGAGGAATGCGGCAGGGACAGCCGGAGTGAAGCTTTCCTCATACAGCTATGAGATGTGCGTCCAGACCATGCACACTGGAACGAACAGCACGAAAAGTGCCGCATACGCCAGACTGGAGGAATACATTGCCCCCTTCGGCTACAGGATCGATCATGCCAGAAGCTCCTGCGAGATCCTGCTTTCTGATCCGGCACGCTGCCCGAGAAACAGGATGCGCACGATAATCAGGCTGCCGATCTGCTAGCCCCTTGCCATAATCCGGCAAATCAACAATAATCATGCTTACTGTGTTCGTTGAACCAGAATTTCCGGCCCTCCGGGGCTGAGACGTAACGTAAGGGGTCCGGCAGTACAGACCGGACGGAAAGATGGAGGATTACTATGGCAGTAGTAACCATGAAGAGCCTGCTTGAGTCAGGCGTACACTTCGGCCACCAGACCAAGAGGTGGAATCCGAAGATGGCCCGTTTCATCTTCACTGAGAGAAACGGAATTCACATTATCGACCTGCAGAAGACAAGCGCCTGCATTGTTGAGGCGTATGAGGCTGTCAGGGCCCAGGTCAAGAACGGCAAGCAGATCCTGTTTGTCGGAACCAAGAAACAGGCACAGCAGACAATCGAGGCAGAGGCAAAGCGCTGCGGCATGCCCTATGTCAACAACCGCTGGCTGGGCGGAATGCTGACCAACTTCTCAACTATCAAGAAGAGCATCGCAAAGCTCAAGAAGATCGAGAAGATGGAGGCTGACGGCACCTTTGCAAACCTGACAAAGAAAGAAGTCGCACTCTATACTAAGGAGAAGGCCAAGCTCGAGAAGAACCTCGGCGGAATCAAGGACATGAAGGAACTTCCCGGAGCCCTCTTCATCATTGACACAAAGAAGGAGGCCCTTGCCGTTGCAGAGGCAAAGAGACTGGGCATCCCCGTGATCGCTGTCGTTGACACGAACTGTGATCCCACCAACATCACCTACCCCATTCCCGGCAATGACGATGCCATCAGGGCGATCTCCCTCTTCGTCGAGATCTTCGCAAACGCTGTCATCGACGCAGACAACGAGGCCGGAATCCAGATCATCGAGTCTCTCGACGACGATCAGGAGGCAGTGGAGGCTCCCGCAGCCGACAAGGATCAGGAGATCGACGAGGCTGACTACGCCAACTACAAGGGAGATGAGTCAAACGAGAGCGCCCCTGTCGAGACAGAGGAAGAGGACCTCTACACAAAATAAGGAGTAACGCTATGGCTATCACAGCAGCAGATGTAAAGAAGCTCCGCGACATCACCGGAGCCGGCATGATGGACTGCAAGAAGGCTCTTGCAGAGGCCGAGGGAGACATGGCTCAGGCCGAGAAGATCCTCAAGGAGATGGGCCTTGCCGCAGTTGCCAAGAGGCAGGACAGGGCCACGGAGAACGGCCGTGTCTTCACGAAGGTCGCCGGGGATAAGGCAGTCCTGCTCGAGCTGACCTGCGAGACCGACTTTGTCGCCAGCAACGAGAAGTTCAAGGCACTGGGCGAGAGCATGTGCGATGTCATTCTCGAGAAGGGTTACACTGAGCCCAACGAGGAGCTCAAGGGCATGGTCGACAGCCTAATCGCCACAATCAAGGAGAACATGACCCTCAAGAGGCTTGAGGTCATCGACATTCCCGAGGGCGGTTATGCTGCTACATACATCCACGGTGAGGGTTCAGTCGCCGTCGTCGTCGTTTTCACAAGCGACAACAGCGCCATCTTCGAGAACGAGGCTGTTAAGGAGTTCACACACGACTGTGCGCTTCATGTCGCAGCCTTCAAGCCCCAGTTCCTCAACACTGCCTCCGTCACGAAGGAGTACGAGGAGGAGCAGCTTTCGATCTTCCGTGCCCAGGTCGCCACTATGGACAAGCCTGAGAAGGTCAAGGAGGGAATCGTCCGCGGCAAGCTGAGCAAGCTCTACAGCGAGGTCTGCTTCGTCAACCAGCCCTTCGTGAAGGATGACTCCGTCTCCGTCGAGAAGAAGATGAACGAGGTCGCCAAGGCTGCCGGCGGAAAGCTTGAGATCCAGAACTTCAGGTTCTACCAGGCTGGAGTCGAGGCCTGAGGAGGCAGTCTGATGCAGGATGTTCTCAACAACTGCGAAAGCAGAATGACAAAGTGTGTCGTCAGCCTGGAGAACGAGTATCTTCTCATGAGGACCGGCCGTGCATCGGCCGCCCTCTTTGACAAGATCAAGGTCGACTACTATGGAACCGAGACGCCTCTCAACCAGGTCGCAACGATTTCCAGCCCGGAAGCCAGACTGATCGTCATCCAGCCCTGGGACAAGACGGTCCTTCCCGCAATCGAGAAGGCCATCCAGAAAAGTGAGCTGGGTCTCAATCCCAACAACGACGGAAAGCTCATCCGCGTCAACTTCCCTCCCCTCACACAGGACAGAAGGAAGGAGCTCGCAAAGAGCGCCAAGGCTCTGGCTGAGAACGCCCGCGTTGCCGTACGCAATGTCAGACGCGACGCCATGGAGGAGCTGAAGAAGCTCCAGAAAGGTGGAGATATCAGCGAGGACGAGCAGAAAGACGGCGAGAACAGGATCCAGAAGATGACCGACAAGGCCATCGAGAAGATCGCCAAGGCAGCAGATGCCAAGGAAAAGGAAATAATGGAGATCTGATCTCCGGATGGACGGGTCCAGACAGTATTCTGCCTGGACTTGTCCCTGTTTGAGGGGAATGCAGCGATGGGTGAGGTGCCACAGCACATTGGATTCATAATGGACGGGAACGGAAGATGGGCTAAGAAACGCTTCCTTCCTCGCACTGCCGGTCACCTTGCCGGCCTGAAGGCCCTCAAGAAGGTCATTCTGGGCTGCATCAGCGAGGGCGTGCGCTATGTCACGCTCTACTGTTTCTCGACTGAGAACTGGAAACGTCCGAAGGATGAGGTTGATTACCTCATGGGACTTTTCAGCGAGAAGATAATGGGAGAGCTTCCCTTCTACAACAAGAACGGGATCAGGCTTCTGACGCTGGGCGACACTTCAGTGCTTCCGGCAGATGCGGCAGAGTCCCTGGAACAGGCAGTCAGGGCGACTGAACACAACAGTACGATAGTCTGTCAGCTTGCCCTCAACTACGGTGGACAGGACGAGATCTGCAAGGCAGTGAACCGCGCGATCAGGGAAGGTGTTGAGGAAATCACGCCGGCTGTCATACGCGCTCACTTCGACAATCCATGGGTTCCGCCTGTGGACCTCATTGCCAGGTCTGCAGGGGAGAAGCGGCTTTCGAACTTCCTTTTGTTTGACAGCGCCTATGCTGAATTCGTCTTTTGTGATAAACTTTGGCCTGACTGGTGTGAGGATGATGTCGTCTCGATCATCAGTGAATACAACAGCAGAGTCAGAAAGTTCGGAGGTCTAGCATAGTGACATCTAATGCAAAGAGGATAATTACAGGTTGCATAGCCATACCGGCCCTTCTCCTGATCATCCTGTTCCTGCCGCAGTTTCATTATCTGGCCTTTGTGCTCATTGTGCTCGCAGCATCCATCATCGGATCAATGGAAATGCATTCCATCCTGACCCACGACAAGCCGGAGATGAAGCTTCCCCTGCCCAGCTGGCTCGGTGTCCTGCTTCCACTGGCGGCATATCTGGAATACAGTCTGGATGAATACAGCACGATCATACTCTACACTCTTGTCGTCCTGCTCTCGGCAATCTTCATGGTTGAGACGATCACAGGGCACCGTGACAACTACAAGGGCACCAGGGACCGCATAAGCTATGCGGTGATCCAGCTGCTCTACCCAAACCTGTTTGCAATCTTCTTCATCAGGCTCTGCTTCCTGCAGGATGCCTGGATGTGGCTGCTGACCTTCTTCCTCCTGGTCTTCAGCTGTGATACTTTCGCATACTTCTTCGGCAGGGCCTTTGGAAAGAACAACAGAGGCATCGTGAAGGTGAGTCCGAACAAGTCGGTTGCCGGCTTCATCGCGGGAGCGCTGATCCCGGGCCTTATCTTCCTCCTGCTGACACTCTTCATAGACACATACAGACTCTCGCCTGCCATGGGCTTCATAGTAGGTCTTGCTACTGCGCTTGCAGGCATCTGCGGAGACCTCATTGAATCCGCTTTCAAGCGCTCCAGCGCACTGAAGGACAGCGGTGTTGTGATTCCCGGCAGGGGCGGCATCCTGGATTCCATTGACTCGCTGATCATAGCGGCGCCGGTCTACTTCGCCCTGCTCCACATCTTTCAGGTAACGGTCTAGAAATGAGACGGCTGCTCATCCTGGGAGCCACAGGCTCCATCGGAGGCACCTGCCTCAGGGCAATAGCCGACGGCAGGCTCAGTGCTGTGCCTGTCGGACTTGTGGGACACAGCAATGTCCGCGCTCTGGAAGAGCTTTCCACACGCTTCAACTGTCCATATGTGCTCAATACATGCTCAGCTGCCCTTGAGGACTTCATCGCCTCTCATGAGGCTGACATCGCACTCAACGGGATTGCCGGTGCCGCAGGACTTGAGGCCAGCCTTCTCTGCCTGAGACACGGCATGGATCTGGCACTGGCGAACAAGGAGTCAGTTGTGATGGGAGGCGACTTTCTCTTTGCTGAGGCGGCAAGGCTGGGCAGGAGGATCATCCCGGTCGACAGTGAGCACAGCGCAATTTACCATCTCATTCAGGATCATCAAGATGTCGATTCACTCGTCATCACTGCCTCAGGTGGACCTTTCCTGGGCAGAAAGGATCTTGATTCAGTGACACCTGAGGAAGCTGCGGCCCACCCCACCTGGAAGATGGGCAGGAAGATCTCAATTGACAGCAGCACTCTGGCAAACAAGGGACTTGAAGTCATTGAGGCCGGCTTCCTTTTCAATATGCCGCCGCAGAAGATCGAGGTGACAATCCACAGGCAGTCAGTCGTGCATTCTATGATAAGGCTGGAGAACGGTGCAGTATATGCCCAGCTCTCACCGCCTGACATGACCCTTCCCATCGTCGCTGCGGTCGATGACCGTCACAGCAGGCTTGAGAACGTCGTAAGCCCGCTCTCATTCAAGAACCTGACGCTCACCTTCCAGGACTGGGACAGAAAGGAGTTTCCCCTGCTCGCGCTGGCCTATGAGGCTCTGGAGAGGAAGAAGGGCTACCCTATTGCCTATAATGCGGCTGATGAGGTCGCAGTATCGCTTTTCTGCAGTCACAGGATAAAGTACACAGACATCTCAAGACTTGTGGCCAGGACTCTTGAGGCCGGCTGGGACTGTGAGGCCCCTGACTATGAGTCAATCATGGAGATTGACAAGAGGGCCCGGCAGGTGGCAGTACAGTGCAGCTCCTGCTTCTGAGACTGCTCCAGTTCATCATTGGTTTTGTAGGCATCGGCCTGGTAGTGCTGGTGCACGAGGCTGGCCACTTTCTCGCGGCCAGAATTCTCGGCGTCAGGGTTGAGGTCTTCGGTATCGGCATGGGACCTGTGATCTTCTCGCACCAGGGCAGGAACACGGAATACCGCATCTCTCTCATTCCATTCGGAGGTTACTGCCGCATGGACGGATCAATCGATCTGATCAAGGCCCTGAGGGACGATGAGAAATCCTTTCAAAAGGGCGAGTATGGGAGCTATTTCACAACGACTCCGCTGGTTCGTCTTGTGATTTTCGCCTTCGGACCTCTCACGAACTTCCTGCTCTCTGCGCTGCTATTTCTCATTGTCTCCCTCATTCCGACTTACATGGCAGCAGATGCACCGCGCATCGCCCTGGTCTCTGACTACCCTGCGCTCTTCTCTGCCAGCATAGAGCAGCCGGAACTCAAAAGCGGCGACTATATCCTCTCAGTAGGAGGAACAGAGGTCTCGACCTGGCAGGAGGCAGAGGCTCTGATCTCCACCTCCGGCAGCCGGGAGCTGGCAATGACAGTGCTGCGTGAGGGCACTCAGCTTGAGGTCACGGCCCACGGAATCAGTCAGGACGGCGGCTACGTATACGGCATATCGCTGTGGCAGGAGCCGGTGATAGGCCGCAGTGAGGGCACAGAACTGTTCCAGAGCGGGGACAGGATCCTGTCCGTCAATGGAGATGAGATAAGCAATACTTATGATTTCTACAATCATTCCGGCACGGACATGGAGATTACGCTGGACAGGAACGGTCAGGAAATCACACTCTTCCTGCCCGCCTCCACGAGTTTTCCCTTCGCCTGGCACAGTGATCTCATCCCATCTCCCCGCGAAGGTTTCTTCGCCTCCATCGCTCACAGCTTCTCCAGGGCACTGAGGGCAGTTGCTGACACGATCTCCTCACTGCTGAACATAGTCAACCAGAATTCCGAGGAGGTGCGTAATGAGATAACTGGCCCGACGCGTGCGGCCCAGACCATAGGAAACATCACGACACTCGGCTTCGAGTCCCGGTCAGCAGACGGAATCAGGGCCTTTCTCTATCTGCTCTCCCTTGTCTCCATCTCACTGTGCGTCGCGAATCTCATTCCGATCCCGACCTTCGACGGAGGTCAGATGGTCATCAATCTCTATCAGCTGGTGACAGGACGTGAGCTCAGGCCGAAAAGCTATGTGGTCTTCCACATCGCCGGCCTTGTCTTCACTGCCGTCATTCTTGTCGCGCTTTACTCTCTGGACATCATACACTACCTCTCATGAGCTTCTGAGAGACAGGGATGGCGCCGCGGCCTTACGGCATTCACGAGGTATCAAATGATGAGAAAAAAGGCTGCGCATTCAGGATCACATCCTGTCTCATGCAGCAGCCCGGGAATCTGTATGAATACCGTTTCAGACCGTGTGAGGATCGTAAGGAACCATCTCCGGAGAACCTCAACGCGGATTCAGCCTGGCACTCACATCAGCTTTTCTGCCTTTGCGGCTATGTTCTCGGCAGTGAGATCAAAGCTCCTTGCCAGATAGTCCAGGGGACCTACCTCTCCGTATCTGTCTCCGACGTTGACGAAATCGGCCCTGCAGGGAATTCCGGCGCGCAGGATATGCGCTGCGATCATCTCGCCAGTGCCTCCCGGATAGCGTCCGTTCTCGCATACGATGATGCGGCCTGTTTCCCTTGCCGCCTTCTCCACAGTCTCGGTATCAAGAGGCCTTATCGTGTGAAGATCGATGACACGCGCGCTGATTCCCTTCTGTGCAAGGCTGTCTGCAGCAAGCATGGCCTGATTCATCATGTGAACGCCCGTCGCAATGATGGCGACATCGCTTCCCTCGCGGGCAGTTATTGCCTTGCCAAGCCTGATCTCCACGCTCTCCGGATAGCGGAAGGAAATCCCCTTTCTCGGAGTCCGGAGATAGGAAAGCACACCATTATCATAGACCTGTTTCACAAGTGAGCAGAGGCTCCTGGCATCGCTAGGCTCATAGACCACCATGTCAGGGATCTGCCTCATGAGGGCAATATCCTCAAAGGGCATGTGGGTACCACCATTGTACTGGGCGACTATTCCGGGATCAGATCCTATGACATGGACAGTCTGCAGGGTGTAGCCTACCGAAAGGAAGAGCTGGTCATACATCCTCCTGGAAGCGAAGACACCGAAGCTGTGAATGAATGGAGTGAGTCCGGCAGAGGCCATTCCGCCTGCCATGGCAGCCATGTTTGCCTCGGCGATTCCGACATTGAAGAAGCGGTCCGGAAACTCTTTCTGGAAGGCCGTTGAACCAATACAGGAAGAGACATCAGCATCCAGGAAGACAATGTCCTGATGCTCACGTGCGAGATCGGCAATGGCCGCGATCAGCGCATCTCTGTAGTTCTTGTATTCGATGAGCTCTTTCACATCGCACCCCCTTCCCTCTTGTTAAGCATCTCGATCGCATCATCGGCCCCTTCAGCCGTGATGGACATTGAATGATTGTTCTTGATGTTCTCACCGGGTATGTAGCCGAAGCTCTTGACTGTGTGGAGAATGATCATTGTCGGTCTGTCATCCTTTCCGGCAAGAGCGACAGCCTTCGCTATTTCCTCATAGTCATGTCCGTTCATCACGTCAACAGCCTGCCATCCGAAGGTCTCATAGCGCTCCCTGAGGTGGTGCATCGGGATAATGTTGTCCGTATAGTCATCAAGCTGCTGGCCGTTGAGATCCGTGAATGCGATGAGGTTGCTGAGCTTCAGTGCTCCGGCGACCTCTGCCGCCTCCCAGACCTCGCCTTCCTGGCTCTCTCCGTCGCCCACAATGGCGAAGGTCCGGCTGCCGTCCATGTGCTGAACCCGCTGGGCAAGTGCGATTCCCACCGCAGCAGAGATTCCCTGTCCGAGAGATCCGGCCGTGAAGTCGATACCGGGGGTCTTAGTCATGTCGACATGACTTGGCAGACTGGTCCCGCCCTTGTTCAGGGTTGAAAGAAGGCTCTCATCAAAATATCCCTTCTTGGCAAGTATGGCATAGAGAGCGGGTCCGCTGTGTCCTTTGGATAGGACAAGGCGGTCGCGCTCCTTCCAGTCCGGTCGGGAAGGATCAATCCTCATCTCATGATAGTACAGGTAGACGAGGGTCTCCATGATCGACATGCTTCCGCCGATGTGTCCGCTGCCGAAGGAGGCGATCTCGCGTATGAGCTTTATCCTGGCGTCCAGGGCCTCTTTCCTCAACATCTTCAATTCTTCACTGCTGATCACAGGCAACCCCCTTCTCGAGATCCGCTATCTTGTCAACTCTTTTCTGATGGCGCCCGCCCTGAAAGGATGAGGCCATGTATGACTGCACGATTGACCAGGCGAGCTCATCGCCAAGCACCCGGCCGCCCAGACAGATGACATTGGCATCATTGTGGGCTCTGGCCATTGCCGCGGAGTAGGCATCTGACACATGAGCTGCTCTTATTCCATCTATTTTGTTCGCTGCTATGGAGATGCCGATCCCGGTCCCGCAGCAGAGTATGCCGAAATCATAGCCTTCACCGAGCAGTCTGGTGCACAGCTCACGTGCGATATCCGGGTAATCAACTGAACAGGTGTCATAACATCCGACATCTGTCACGCTGAGGCCCTCAGCCTCCAGCCGCTTTTTCAAATCTTCCTTGAGTGCCCAGCCGCCATGGTCACTTCCGACGATAATCCTCACAATCATCCTCCTAGCAGTAATCCGGCAAGATGCGAAGGGGACGGCAGTGGATTTGTCCCCCGGAAGAATTCTAGCAGAGAATGTACGTTTTGTGACAGCCCAGTTTGTGTGCTTTTACGGCTATGTAGATTGTAATTCTAGATGCAACATATAAGCACATGTTGCAACAACCTTTACCGAATTTCATTTGAAGCAGCAA
>CALXOO010000023.1 GCA_944390045.1 uncultured Spirochaetales bacterium
CGAGTCTGGAAGGATTTCCTCATCCACTGCTACCCCGGTGGTCCATGCGGCGAGAACTACTGTCTCATCAGGTTCTCCACACAGAAAGCTAAACTATGGATTGATGGCAAGCATTCTGTCATCACATTCTGAATCTGTTGCTTTCATCCCATCGGCAAGCCAATGGGTTTTTCGCAACAATTCTATAACAAATGCGCAGGTGTTTGTAATCAGTTTTTCATTGAGTACTGTTATTTCATCACAAAAGTGAGATAAAAAAGCTATACTTCATTATATAGTCAATGGTGATTTATATGTAATTACTATAATTAAGATATTAAAACGATGTGATAATAATTAATCATAATATTATTATGCTATCATTTTACAAACTTAAGCCTCTTGAATCTTACTTTAATCTTTCCACTGCTGATCAGTTTTCTCACCCCGTGCCGGATCTCATTCTCAGACAGCACCCGGAAGGTCCTTTTGTGTGCAAGAAGTCTTACAAGGTCTGCTTCTGTCCTCAGATAGGGTATTCTGAGCGCTCTTGCAGTCTCTGCAAGTCCCTGCGGCTCAAGTTTACTTCCGTCGCATACATCACAGCCTGCGCAAATGCCTTCGAGTCCTGATCCCATCGCACTGACAAGGTTTTCCCTGATGCAGCCGTCACGCAGGAGGATGTCATCAAGTTCGGAGGGATGGAAGCCGCTGCCGAGAAAGGCATAGGCATGTGCCTTTCTGCCGTCTCGTCCGATCCGTCCGGATTCCTGAAGATAGTCTGACACTGTCTGCGGAAGAGTGTAGTGAATACAGGTCCTTAGACCGCATTTGTCGCCTCGCATTCCATAAGCTGATGTGGACACCAGCACCGCTTCCCGGTCTGAATAGAATGCCTTTTCAATCCTGGTCCTCTCATCCTTCTCCATTCCCGCATGGTATGCATATGTCCTGAAACTTGAAGACAGACGTCCTGAGAGGCTCCCGACGAGATCACGGGACTGGCAGAAGACCAGAGCAGGGCGGGCAGAGGGATCTGTGAGAATTGCAATGATGTCAAGCAGAGGAAAGAACGGCTCAAGTCTGTGATATATGATGTTTGTCCTGTCGAGTCCTCCGAAGATGACAAGTGCGTCATTTCCCAGCACTTCCTCCTTCAGTGCCGAAGCCGTGAACTCATCGCATGTGGCGGTGAATGCGGCTATTCTGTCAGGATTGAGCTGTGCCACAGTCTGTCCCAGCAGGGAGTAAACCGGTCTGAAGCTTCTGCCCCAGGAGATGACAGTATGGGCCTCGTCGATGACAAGCAGAGATATCTTCAGTCTTGAGAGCCTTCTGACAATCCGCTCCTGACTGAGCATCTCCATGTTTGTGATGAGTATTCTGGCCTTTCCCTGGGAAAGTGCACTCAGGACTTCCTCTTTGTCTCTGCCGTCCATTCCACCGCGCAGGACAAGTGCCGGAATTGAAAGTCTGTCGAACCGTTTCTTCTGATCCGCCATGAGCGAGAGAAGCGGATATATGATGATAGTTACCCCTCTGGCAATGACCGCAGGAAGCATGAAGCACAGGCTCTTGCCAGCTCCTGTGGGCAGTATCGCGAGAAGGTTGGGCCTCTTTCCCCGCTCAAGGATATTTGTGATGATGAGCCTCTGATATGGCCTGATGCTGTTTATTGAGAACACTTGTGATGCGACAGTGCTGATTGTTTCCTGCAAGTCAGTTGTTTCCATGACTGCATATACGGAGAAATCTGGATGATTGTATATTTTAAATAATATATACCTAAAACGGTATTTATATAAAATTTACTGCGATCTTCATGGATACTTCACTATAAGCATTCAGACGCCGGAAACCTGAAGGCGGGGGTATTCCTGCTGACATTTTTCCATGGCAGCCGGAATATGAAAAAGGCTGCCACTTCTGTGACAGCCTTTTGCTGGATGACTTCCAGTGCCTACCTGGCAAGCGGGCGGACGATGATTGACTGGAGTTCCGGTTTCTTCTTCAGATTCTCTACAAGTCCTCTCTCGCGGGCCTTGTTGAGGTACTTGGGATCCTCGAAGGTATAGTGGAAATTCGTGTGCACATCGTAGGTTCCGTTCATCAGTGCGAAGGCATCCTCTGTCATGACGAGCTCCTCGTCCGTCGGGATGACGAAGATCTTGACAGGGGAGTCATCAGCAGAGATGCAGGTCTCCGCATTGCGGCAATGAGACAGATCGTTCTTGGCTTCATCCATTACAATGCCAAGGCTCTCCAGGCCGCGCAGTGAGCCGCGTCTGATATGCTCTCCCATCTCGCCGACACCTGCCGTGAAGACAACGGCATCAACCCTTCCAAGGAGGGCAGCATAGGCACCGATGTACTTCTTGATTCTGTGGCATTCCATGTCGATGGCAAGCTGTGCCAGCTTGTCGCCGTTGTCCGCAGCATTGTGAACGTCGCGCCTGTCCTGCTTCCCGCACAGTCCGATGAGTCCGCTCTTCTTGTTGAGGATTGTGTCCATCTCCTCAACTGTGACGCCGAGGTTGCGGCAGATGTAGGGAACGATAGCAGGATCGATGTCTCCGCTGCGGGAACCCATCACGAGTCCTTCAAGCGGAGTGAGTCCCATGCTCGTGTCGATGCACACACCGTTCTTCACCGCACAGGCACTTGCACCGTTTCCGATGTGGAGAATGATGACGTTGGTGTCCTTGTTCTCCTTGCCGAGAAGGACTGCCGCACGCTTAGCGCAGTAAAGGTGGCTGGTTCCGTGGAAGCCATAGCGGCGGACATTGTAGTCCTTATACCAGGAATAGGGGACCGCATACATGTAGGCCTCCTGCGGCATTGTCTGATGCCAGGCGGTGTCCATGATGATTGCCTGAGGCACATTCGGCATTAGCTTGCGGGCGACTTCAATGCCCATGATGTTGGCAGGCATGTGCAGCGGTCCCAGAGGGATGATTTCCTTCAGTTTCTCGATGACTTCGTCCGTGACGAGTGTGGACTTCTTGAAATACTCACCGCCGTGCAGGACCCTGTGTCCGACCGCACCGATCTCGTCAAGTGACTTGATACAGCCGTACTCGCTGTCAACAAGCATCTTGAGGATGAGCTCAATGGCCTCCATGTGGGTCGGGCTGGAGAACTTTGCCTCGTACTCCGGCTTTCCGGTGCTGTTCTGTTCAATTGTGGAGTATTCCAGTCCGATCCTCTCCACAACGCCTACGCAAAGGACATCCTTGTTGTCCCAGTCGTAAACCTGGTATTTCGCGGAAGACGAGCCGCAGTTCAAAGTCAGGATTACCATAAAACCACTCCTTAGTCTCGTGAGAAAAAAATCTGTATTTTTGTCAGACAATTCATTTAACCACCAAGCGTGAGAGATTTCAATGATGCTTGGCCCGCCTTTTTTTGTATTTTTGAGGCCAGAGGAGGAAAACTTACACATTAGATGCCGGTTTTTCCGATAAGAGGCATGAGGAAACTGACAGTGCTGCTTCTCATAAGTCTCTTATGCCTGCCTCTGTGCGCGTCTGTCATCACGTTCTCCAGTGCGCCTCATGGTGTGTCATTCCGATCATCAGTGCTCTCCTTCAATACGGCAACGGGCTTCAGGCGGCTGACAGCCGGACCGCTGAAGGCCGGATCTCTCTCAGGCGATTGGAAGCTCGCCCAGCTGATTGACGGGCATGGCGCCCTGTGGAAACAGCATGAGCTTGTCTCGCCGCTTGAGCTTGACGGTGCCGCTCTCAGCGCTGATGAGGCATCCTTGTTTTTCATCACAAAGCCGCAGCCGGGTATAGGCGCCGCCCTCGCGCTTGCCGGCTTCGATCTGTCTTTCGCTTATTTTCCCCGGGGAGAAGCTGATGACAGGCTCATCCTCTCCGGCAGCGAACGCGGAGGCCTGGAGACATTCATCCTTTCTGCAATGTGGTCAAACAGTTTTCTGACAGGGCGTGCGAAACTCAGTCATTCACCGTCATACGGCGTTCAGCTGATGTTCTCTGCCGGAGTCTTCTGGAAAGGGCTAGGGCTTGTGCTGAGCCAGGGCGGGGAGGCCAACGTCCTGGGCAGGGACCAGGTGGCAAAACAGGCCTCAGTTTTCTTCATTGAGACGGATGGACTTGGGGCGAAACTGGAGATAAGGCGCTTCAATGATCCTGTGAGACCGGGTGCCTACCGCCGTCTTGAGTCCCTCTGTGAAGTGGTGCTGTCGCTTGGACAAGCCCGGCTCTCGAGCCAAATGGAATCGGAGTTCACTGAAGAGGGAAAGTGGGTTTGTAATGCGGACTTCCGAATTGTATTTGACTGTATTGCAATGACCTGGAGCAAGTCTGACGGCCCGGGCTTTCAGTTCTCACTTGGTCCTGTGACGGTTAGTTATGAGGACGGAGCATTCCGCTTTTCCTATCATGCCGTGACAAACTGGGGACGGCTGAGCACAGCCATCGGTAGCGACGGGAGCATATCAGGTTCGCTTTCAGTCGAATTTTCCTAAAAACCTGATTTCGTATTCGAGTTCTATGTTGAACTTCCGGGCGATTGCATTCCTGACGATCTCACCGAGTTCATAAAGTGCCTGACTCGTGGCGTTCCCGCTGTTGACAATGAAGTTTGCGTGGTATGGGGAGACCATTGCGCCCTTGTGCTCAAAACCCCTGAATCCGGCCTCATCGATCAACTTGCCGGCACTGAGAAGCGGAGGGTTCCTGAAAAAGCATCCCAGACTCGGATACTTGTACTGTCCTCCCTCAATCCGCTGGGTCCTGAAGCGTTCCTTTTTCTGACGGGCCTGGGCTGTGAGGCGTTCAGGAGTCAGCCTGAATGCCGTGCATATGATGGTCTCTCCGTCCTTGAACGGACTTGTCCTGTAGCTGAAAGCGTCACTGTAGGCCGGCATGCGTCTTATCCTGCCATCCAGCGTGATGTAGTCGCTGTAGAAAAAGTAGCTGGAAATCTCCTTGCCATGGGCACCGGCATTGCAGAATGTGGCGCCGCCGACTGATCCCGGAATCCCGCCAAGTTCCTCGAGGCCGGCCAGATTGTGCGCTATGGCGCGGTTTATCACGTTGTCCAGACTCTCTCCTGCATAGGCTGTCAGCAGATCGCCCTTGATGACGATGCCTCTGAGCTTTGCCAGACAGATCAGCATTCCGTCATAGCCATGGTCGGAAAAGAGAATGTTTGTCATGTTTCCGCAGGGGTGGAAATCCATTCCACTGGAAGCTGCGCACTCAAGGCAGCTCTCAAGCTGGAAATAGCTGTGCGGCCACACGGCGACCGCGGCCCGTCCGCCTGTGCGTATGGCGCTTGAGCCGGACAGATCATAATCGCGGGTGTATTCGATGTCATCCCTGTCAAGAATGCCGAAGGACATGCCCACGATTATAGACCGGGAGGAGACAGAGCGACAATTGATCTAAGAGGGAAAAACGCTTATCTTTAGGTGCATTGAAACGGGCAGCTGTCCGTTTGGGAGATTATTATGACAGTAAGACTATATAATACAATGAGCCGTTCGGTTGAAGACTTCGTTCCGATAAAGGATGGTGAGGCCGGACTCTACTGCTGTGGTCCAACTGTCTACAACTATGCGCATATCGGCAACCTCAGGACCTATATCTTCGAGGATCTGCTGCACAGGACGCTTGAGATGGCCGGCTACAAGGTCCGCCATATCATGAATATCACCGATGTGGGTCACCTGACCGGAGACGGTGATGACGGAGAGGACAAGATGTCCAAGAGCGCCCGTGAGAGCGGCCGCTCTGTCTGGGACATAGCAAAATTCTACACTGATGCCTTTTTCCGCGATGAGGCTGACCTGAACATCATCAGGCCTGATGTGGTCTGCCGGGCGACTGATCATATCCAGAGCATGATCGGCATCATCAGGAGGCTGGAGGAGGGCGGTCACACCTATATCTCCGGCGGCAATGTCTATTTCTCGATTGACACGATTGATGATTACGGCAAGCTGGCAAGGCTGAATCTGGATGAGCTGAAAGAGGGCGCCAGGATCGAAGTTGACTCCAACAAGCGCAATCCGAAGGATTTTGTCCTCTGGTTCACGAACTCAAAGTTCAAGGACCAGGTCATGGTATGGCCCAGTCCCTGGGGCGTTGGCTATCCCGGCTGGCATATTGAGTGCTCCGCGATGAGCAGTGAGTACCTTGGGGAACACTTTGATATCCACTGCGGCGGTATTGATGCCATCCCGGTGCACCATACAAACGAAATCGCACAGAGCGAGGCCGCATTCGGCCATAAGCCCTGGGTAAACTACTGGTGCCATGGCGAGTTCCTCCTCAACGACAGAGGCAAGATGAGCAAGTCCGATGGCGGCTTCCTGACTCTCTCTGTCCTGAAGGACAGGGGCTATGACCCGCTTGACTACCGCTATTTCTGCCTCACGGGCCACTACAGAAGCCAGCTGAAGTTCAGCTTCGAGTCTCTGGACCAGGCCAGGAGCGCCAGAGAAACACTGGCAAGGAGGGTAGCCCAGTTCAAGGCTTCCGGAGAGGCCGCACAGCAGCTGTCCGCGAAGGCGCAGGGCTATCTTGATGCATTCAGGCAGTCCATGGCCAATGATCTCAAGGCTCCTCAGGCACTTGCAGTGCTCTGGCAGGCTGTCAGGGATCAGGAGATACTGGATGCGGAGAAGCTCTCTCTCGTCCTCTCGATGGATTCGATCCTCGGTCTCTCGCTGGACAGGATCGCACCTGCCGGTGCCGGTGATGCGGAGATCCCGGCAGAGGCTCTGCAGCTTCTGGAGGAGAGAAAGAGCGCCAAGGCTGCCAGGGACTGGGCCAGGGCTGATGCCATAAGGGACCAGCTTGCGGCCATGGGCTTCAAGGTCCTCGACACGGGTGCCGGGGCGAAGCTCGAGAGGCTGTAACCTTTTTTGGAGAAGAACGTTTAGGGCTATGGAAATAAAAAGTACGGACAATGATTCCTTCAGACTTGTATACGACAAGTGCTATTCTGTACTGATCCGCATTTGCTACCATGTGGTCTACAACATGGACATCGCCGAGGATCTGGTGCAGGAGGCCTTCGAACGGTTCTATCTGAAGAACATCACCTTTCCGAATGAGGATGAGGCAAGGTACTGGCTGATTCGGGTCGTCAGGAACCTCGCGCTCAACCATCTGCGGCGCGGCAAGAGGGAAAGCGCCATGCTGGACAAGGTCAGGAACAGGGCCGCAGGCAAGGCTGCTGACAAGGACGCGCAGCGCATTCTTGACGAGGGTGAGACTATAAAGGAGGTCAGGAAGGCCGTGTCCGAACTTCCGGAGAACCTGCGCATGGTCATCATACTCAAGGAGTATGGCGGCCTGGACTACAAATCCATAGGCAAGGTTCTCGGTATTTCCGAAGGCAATGTGAAGATTAGAGTCCACAGGGCCAGAAAGAAGCTTGAGGAAAGCCTCGCGGGAGATGAAGCCTATGTGTATTGATGAAGCTTTGCTGTCCAGCTATCTGGACGGAGAACTTGAGGAGCCATATCTCAGCCAGACAGCTGAGCATCTTGCTCACTGTGCCGCCTGCCGTGCCCGTCTGGAACGCCTTAAGGGGATTTCTGCCATACTGGCAAAGGATGAGCTGCCGCAGGAGGAGATCGACAGTGCCAGGGAAAGAGGCCTTGAGGTGCTTGAGCGCAAGCTGCTGGGACAGGAGGGCCGCAAGCCCGGATTCTTCCGCCGGCGCATCGAGATGGGACTTGGAAGCATGATCACGGCTGCGGCAGGGCTTGTCGTCGTCTTCATCGGAGGCTTTGTCCTCTTCGGAACCAGCCCCGAGCAGACCAGCGAGATCATCCCCAGCTATACGGTCCAGGCTGACAGCCAGAACGTGCGCTTTGTCTCTGATCAGGAGACCAGGGGACTTGACGGGTACTCGCTTGAGGAGATCCTCAGCTACCTCGACAGCAAGGGCTACAACGTTGACATTTCGATCAAGGGCATCCAGCCTATTGAGTGAGACTGTGTCAAACAGCCGTACTTTGTGCTATACTCCCTCTAGTGAACAACTAGAAGGAGTTGATTTTTTATGGCCGACTTGTCTGTGAAGTATCTCGGTCTGGACCTTGCCAATCCCGTGATCATCGGGTCAAGTCCACTGACCAGCAATATCGACAACCTGGTGAAGTGCCAGAAGGCGGGCTGCGGAGCCGTTGTGCTGAAATCCATCTTCGAGGAGCAGATTGAAGAGCGCATCGAAGGTGAAGTGGCTGCAAACGAGCAGTATCTGGCGCACTCTGACTCTGTTGAGGCCTATGAGGCCATCAGCCGCAACTATTACATCAACAACTATCTCGAGCTGCTGAGAAAGGCGAAAAAGGAGCTCTCCATTCCGGTCATCGCTTCCGTCAACTGCATTGATCTTGCTTCCTGGGTTGACTATGTTGCCGCATTCGAGGATGCGGGCTGCGATGCGCTTGAGCTCAATTACTATCCGATAGCATCCGACAGTTCGACTGAGGGCTCTGATGTCGATGCAAGGCTCATTAGCTTCGCGAAGACAGTGAAGAGCAGGGCAGAGGTGCCAGTTTCGATAAAGATCGGCTACAAGTACTCATCGCTTGCCAACATCATCAGCAGGCTGGACCGGGCCGGAGTGGACGGCATTGTGCTCTTCAACCGCTTCTTCCGCCCGGACATAGACATTGAGGCAATCGCAATCCAGGGCGCCGCGAATCCGCTTTCCAGTCCTGATGAATATGCCGAGAGCCTGAGATGGACGGCCCTGATGAGCGCGGAGGTCGGCTGCGATATCTGCGCATCAACCGGCATTCATGACGGTGAGAGCGTGATCAAGCTCCTGCTTGCCGGTGCAGCCTCATGCCAGGTCTGTTCTGCCGCGATAAAGGACATCGGCGTTGTCGGATCCATGCTGGAGACTCTCTCATCCTGGATGGACAGGCATGGCTTTGCCTCGGTTGCTGACTTCAGGGGCCGTTTGGCCCAGGAGAAGGTCACCGACGGAGGGCTCTGGGAGAGGACACAGTACATGAAAAGGCTTACAGGGGAGGAGATGTGATGTTTGACAGAAGCAAGTTTCTGGACATAGAGCCATATGGTACGAGTCAGGAGGCTGAGGCCGCCTGCTCAAGGGTCAGGCAGCATCCTGAGTTCGTGTTCGCGCTTGCAACTGCGCTCTTTCCGGGGGCTGACGAGGCCTCCTATGCCCAGCGCAAGTGGTTTACCGGAGCTGTCCTGTCCCGGCTGGAGGAGGTGCACTGCTATGATGATTTCCAGAAGAAGATCACCTGCGAGGTCTTCCTGGACAATGTCATACTGAAATACACTGTCGGTGACTTCTCATACAACGGACAGGAGAAGCTTGATCCGAAGCAGAGCTACCTCTTTGTATCCAATCACCGCGATATCGTGCTGGACTGCGCTCTGCTCGACCTCGCACTTTTCAGGAGCGGTGTGCCAATCTGCGAGATGGCGATCGGAGACAATCTGCTGACGAACTCCTTCATAGAAGATATCTTCAAGCTCAACGGAGCCATCATCGTCAAGAGGGATCTGCCTGTCAGGGAGAAATACCTTGAGACAGTCAGGCTCTCAGAGTACTTCGTAGAGAAGATCGCAAGCGGAAAATCTATCTGGGTCGCACAGAAGAGCGGCAGAAGCAAGGACGGACTGGATGTAACTCATCCGTCCATAATAAAGATGCTCCATCTTGCCAAGAAGCGTGAGGGTGTCAGCTTTGCCGATGTGATCAGGTCCTGCAGGATAGTCCCTGTCGCCGTGAGCTACGAGTATGATCCCAACGATATCTCAAAGGCCCGCGAGGAAATCATGACAATGCATGACGGCGACTACTCGAAAGGCCGTTATGAGGACCTCTTCTCGATGATCCGCGGCCTGAGGGAATACAAGGGCAACGTGCACATCACCTTCGGCGATGTGCTGACCGGAGAATGGACCAGCCCCGATGACGTCGCATCGGAAATCGACAGACAGATCCATGCCGGCTACCGGCTCTGGCCGACAAACTGGTTCAGCTATGATTACCTGAACGGAAACAGCAGCAACAGCGACAAGTACGGCTCTCTTGACACAGAGGCCTTCCTTGCCCGCTTTGCCCATCTGAATGACGAGGTGCGCAGTTTCATCCTCAACAGTTATGCGAACCCAGTGAGGAGTCAGCTTGAGGCTCTGGGCCGTTAAGCTTGCCTCCCTGCTGCTCATTCTCTCCTCCTGCAGCCAGGGTGACTGGGCACCAGTATCTTCCTCTGTGGAGGAGAGGATCACGGCCCGCAGCGTGGAGGACGTGCTGGTCATTGACTCGCGCGCCCTCGTGCTCACTCTGGCTCTTCCCGTTGAGGATTCCTACAGCTTCTCGCTGACAGATCCGGACGGTCTTGAATGGGAAGGCAGCCTGACTCCAGACGGCGGCGGTTTCTACACAAGCGATGAGCTTGTGCTGACAGAAGGCGCCACCTTCCGGGAAGGAGATTACAGCCTGTCTGTCTTCAACAGCCACGGCGAGCTGGAGACACTCACTCTGACATTCCGGCATGAGAGCCTGCCCTCAGATGTTCCGCTGCTTCTCAGGGGCCGTGATGCGACCTGGAGGGACAGTGAGGGAAACACTGTCGACGATCCTCTCTCCCGTGACGGCCGTTTCCAGGTCACGACCCGGGACTCTTACGGCAACCTGATCGTCATTGAGTCCGTCCGACCATCAGCCTGAGTTCCCTCTCCTCAAGAGTCACCACGAAGGTCCTTCCGTGCGGACAGCTGGGATCCTCAAGCTCGAACACTTTCTCGAGCAGTGCCCGGGCCGTCGCGTCATCTACATAATCTCCTGCCTTGATGGCAGCCCTGCATGCGACGATTGAATACAGACCGGCCTCAATCTCCTCTTCGCTCCCGG
Organism: uncultured Spirochaetales bacterium; assembly: GCA_944390045.1. Lineage (GTDB taxonomy): Bacteria > Spirochaetota > Spirochaetia > Sphaerochaetales > Sphaerochaetaceae > Bullifex. The sequence goes on from CALXOO010000023.1 coordinate 10,867, forward strand.
TTGAGTTCTGGATGAATGACACGAGTTTCTTCTCGTTCGTCAGGGCGCTCTGCGGGATGCTGTCCAGGCTCCAGAGTCTGTCATCCTTCTGGCTCAGAGCGATGCCGTACTGAGTGTAGATGTATCCGTTCTCGCAGAGAAAGGCATCGACATCACCGTCCACCTCAAAATCGATGGGCACGAGAAGACGCTGCACATTGCGCTGCTGCCTGAGCTCATTGAAGAGTATCCTCTCATGTGCCGCATGCTGATCGACCAGATACAGCTTGTCGTCTTTCTGGCAGATCAGGAAGAGACGGAAGGCCTGTCCGAGATAGGTGAACTGCGCCTTTTCCGGCTTCCAGAAGTTCTCTGCGGGAGTGCTGGAGGCCTGGTATGGCCTTGCCTTCTCCTCATGGAAGATGGCCTTGGCCTTGTCAAGCCAGCCGTTGTCCCTGGGTTTCTGGGACACGGCATCAGGCTGGAAATTCCTTTCTGGGTCCGCATGTATGATCCTGTCACGCGTGAAAGATGCGTCCGTCCAGCTGGTGTCTGTCTTTGCGACCGGCTCCAGGTAGGGCTGCTGAGGCTGGTCAGGCCTTGCGACGATTGCCGGTATCTCTCTCGGCAGGCCTTTGCTGATCAGGTTGTGGATCGCATGGTGGATCTCGGCCTTGTTCCTGAGTTTCACCTCGCGCTTTGCAGGATGAATGTTGAAGTCTGCAAGTTCCGGAGCATCCTGAACGAAGAGGCAGGAGTAGGGGAAGGCGCCTCCGGGCAGGATCTCGCCATAGCCGTAGACCACTGCCTGTACGAGTGAGTACTCATCGACCGGCCGTCTGTTGACATAGACCTTGATGCGGCTTCTGTCGCTCCTGTGCACGCCGGCAAGCGAGGTGACAAGCGAGATCGAGAAATCTCCGCAGTCCTTCTCCAGGAAGACGAATTCCTTGCGGTTGAAGTTCTCCTCCAGACACAGAACGTCCATGACACGGTCAAAGAGGCGTTCCCTCCTGGGCAGGTCAACTCTGCGCACCTCATCCTGGATATATGAGAAGTGGATTGAGGGAAAGGCCATGGCCTTTGACAGAAGTGTGTTACGACAGAGCATCGCCTCACTGGCAGGCCGCTTCAGGAAGCTGCGCCTTGCCGGGATCTGGCCGAAAAGATCCTCTACCGTGACAATCGTGCCACGGTCAGGGCCTCCTTCCCTTATGCCCTCATCCTCCATGTTGTCCGTCACCATGGTCCAGGGCGGAAGTCCCTCATAGCTTGATGCGATCGTAAGACGTGAGACTGCACCGATAGAGTGCAGGGCCTCTCCCCTGAAGCCAAGCGAGCGGAGCTGATACAGGTCATCAATTGTGCCTATCTTGCTTGTTGCATACTGCGTCACGGCAAGCGGGAGGTCCTCTTTCATGATTCCCCTGCCGTTGTCGCTTACCCGGATTTCCTCGATTCCTCCTGACCTGATCGAGAGGACAATCTCATCAGCCCCGGCGTCAATCGCATTGTCAATTAGCTCGCGGACCACGCTCTGAGGGCGCTCTATGACTTCTCCCGCCGCTATTCTGGCGGCAAGTGTCCTGTCAAGTTTTCTGATCTGGCTCATCAGGACTGATTATAACCGATAAAGGAAGGGTGGGCTAGAATCTCAGCGCAGTGCTGACACCAAGCGCCAGTGAAGTCCCGTCTGAAGTCCTGCTGAGCGCATTGAACCACTGTCCGTCCTCTTCCAGGGTGCTCCTGGCAGAAAGCCAGGCGCAGAAGCTGAGGTGACCGAAGCTCTTCTCAAGCTTCAGTTCCCAGAAACAGTCCTCTGAAAGCCAGAAGGACTCGGACCAGAAAGAACCTGCACAGCTGATCAGGTTCTTCCTGACGAAGGCCGTGCTGACTGTGAAGTCATTCATGCGGAAAGACAGTGTCAGCCGCAGTGTGTCATCCTCAGCAGGATCGGCAAGCGAGCCAAGGAAATACTGGATCAGCAGGTCGAGGCTGTCTGACCTCCAGCCGAGTCCCGCAGAGGCGTAAGTCCTGATTTCATCATTTCCACTGTCCTCTTTGAGCGGTCCTGCCGCATCGCGGAGGCTCATCTCATCATAATAGACTTCCTTGCCCCTGCCTGCAGCGACTCCTGCGGAGAGCGGGAAGTAAAGCTTCCCGACAGAGGCCTCTATCCAGCCCCCGGCGGCAAATTCCAGGTCATCGCGGCTTGTGATGTGGATATCGAAGCCGTCCGGAGAGAACTCGATAAAGGTGTTCGCATAGAAGCCGAGCGTGAAATAGTCTGCGAAATGCTGTCTGATTGAGAGCTGCGGGATCACTACAGCCCTGTAGTCCTCCTCGTTGTAGACGATGTCGAGAAGATTCTCAGCCACAATCTCCAGCCCGATGTCTCCCATAGGCCTCATTGCTATCTCAAGCGAGAAGATCCGTGGCCGTTCGAGGTTGCCGATGAAGAGATTGACGCTTGCCCTTGAGGGAATGTTGAAGCCGAAATTCAGACTCAGTCCATCGTCAGTGAAGCTTTTCCAGCTGCCCATCAGTCTGCCAAGTCTTGTCTGGCCGCGTTCTGCCAGGAAGTAAATAGGATCATTGAAGGATCCTATGGTCAGCTCATCAACCAGGCTGAATATGTCTGTCATCAGCCTGTAGGTCAGCTCCCTGCTGCCATGACTGCCAATGCCGAAGGTGGGGCTGTCGGCAATCTCGAGCCGTCCCGATGCCGTGGACAGCGAGAGAGGAAGCCGCACAGAGAGCCTCGCGTCATCTGAGAAGTCAAAGGAGAGGCGGGGCATCACCGTGATGACTGAATCCGGTGCATAGGTATATCCGGTCTGGAGCGAGAACTCCAGCCAGGACGGTGAGGTGCCGAGTTCTCCGGATCTGGCGAGGAAGGCCTGCCCGCCGGCCATCGTTGCAGTAAGTGCCAGCTGGGGCGCATTCTTCCTGTCCAGGTAGATCGAGAGGCTTGTGCTTATAGCCCTGTTGCTGTAGCCAAGGCCCACAAAGAACTGTGATCTCTCCTCAAGCGCCTCTGTGGGGCTGCTGAAAAGCCCCATAGTCCTGAAGCCTGAGGAGAAGCTGATTCCTCCCAGTTCAAGTGCGACTTCCAGCGAGATGAAATCCTCTCCGCGCACGGGTTCACCGTCTGCAAGACCGAATGGAAGCTGTGTGTCCAGAACAAGGGAGTAGGGGCTGGCGTCCCATACGAGGGATGTGAAGAACATCAGCGTCTTCTCGTTTGCCCTCCTGCTGTCATAGCCGTTGAGGTACTGCCCGTAATGGATGTCACCTTCTGTGAAGGCCAGGCCGAGATTGAAGTCTAGATTCCTCCAGGCAAGAGGCAGGGCAAGTGAGGCACCCCAGCCGGCATTCCCGTTTTCACGGATGGCCGCAGTCATGCTTGCCATGGCAGAAAGACTGAGATCTCCGGTATCAGCAAGCTGAAGTGAGAGCGAGGCCTCAGGATAGAACTCTGTCCTCATGTTCCCGTCATGGCTGATGACTGCGACCAGGCTGGCTCCAAGGCCGGCCCTGTTGCCGGAGAGGACACCGTTGTATACAAGATAGCCTGATGGAGACTCAAAGCTGATGTCGCTGTAGCTCAGTGTCTGAGTGAAGCTGCCTGCGTCCAGTGAGAGTCTGATTCTCAGCGGGCTGTCAATCGGGTCGAATGATCCGGTCTGTGTACTTATGATACCGAAAGGATCACCGCTGAGTATGAGTCTGTGTCCGATCTCAAGTGCAAGCGGACCAGCGTCCAGTCTGAGCTCTTCAATGAAGAGCATCGCATAGCCGAGCCAGGAAAGAAAGCCCTCTCTCGTCTCAGCGCTGGAGATGTGCCGCGGATCAAGGTCCAGGCGAAGTGTGAAGCTGTCAAGCTCAAGCTGTGGCTGGAATGATACGGTGAAGACGCTTCCCTCATCTGTCGTCTGGACAAAGCGGGAGGCGAGGAACAGCTCAAAGATGCCCGGCTCAGGATAAGTGGCCGGGTCTTCTTCAGTGACAGGGGCCACACGGCCCCTGATCGGGATGTCGTATTGTCTTATGGAGTCACTGTCACCCAGGGTTCCACCAGGAAAGGGGGCTCTGGCACCGCACCAGCCGCAGGTGTGACTGTTGGTTCTGAAAGCTGTGGCGCCTGCGGCACCGCAGTTGTGACAACCGGCTCGAGCAGCTGGGGAGCAGGGGCTACATCAGGTCTGACTGTCGTGTCTACTGAGGTGAACTGCGGGGCTGCCGGTACGAAAATAGCCGCAAGGTAGTCACCAAGATAGCCGAGGAAGTCGTCGATGACATAGGCGATATCCTCTTCACCATAGCCTGCCGGATAGCTGAACACCAGCCAGCCGTCCTGGATGTTCTCGTATTTCACATCTCCCAGACTTGTGAGGTTCCTGGATGCGGCATAGCTTGCCATGAATGCGTCGATGTCTGCATTCGTGATGAGTCCGGCCGGATAGGTGACGAAGCCGGATCCGTTAGTGGAGGCCTCGTACTGGAGCTCGTAGCCCCTGAATGACCAGCTTCCTGTGAGAGTGATGTGCTCGGGCACTGCCGGTACCTCTGCCGTTACCTCCTCCTCCGCCACAGGCTCTGCAGGTGTCTCGGCCGGAACCTCCGCCTCTTCCTCAGGGGCAGAGATCGGCATGTCAAGCTGGCGTGTTATCAGATCGCTGTAGTGGTATGCGCTGATTGTCGATTCCTGACGGCGCAGGGCATCGTAGAGGGCAACGTCGCTTGAGCTGTTGTTGATCGCGACATCCATGTTGCTCGTGTAGACGAAGATGTACTGTCCCTGGCCGCTGAGGCTGTAGCTTGCGCTTGTCGTGTAGACTGTCAGTCCGACAAGTCCTGAGAGGTTGACCGTCATCTGTCCGTCAAGCAGGTAGATGCTCGGGGCATCATAGTTGAAGCCTGTGACGGCAAGCAGTGTGCCCGGAGAGATCAGGATATCGCCAAAGGGGCTGGTGAAGACCACGCTGCTGTCGGTTGACTGGATCACATATCCGTCGCTGTCAATCATGGAGAGCGGGTCAGCCGGCTCTCCTGATGGTGTGTATAGTCTGACAGAGCCGGCGTCTCCCTCGCTGAGGACCAGAGCGTCCTGTGCGAAGGCGGGAACAAGGGCGGCGAGCGTAATCATCAGTGCAAGCACAAGTTTTCTCATAAGTCGTTACCTCAACAATTTCTGGCGAGGACTAGCCTCATTACCTCTAGATAATACCCCAAATCTTGCGCCGTGTCACATCTTTTGCTCTACAATCTTCCCGTTGCCCTGCTTTTTCAGCATTCCGGTGTCGAAATGGTGGGCTTTGTAGATGTGCTCACGGGTCAGTGAATCCATATGGCACAAGGACTTGACTATGGGTTTAAGCTCTGCCCTTATATTTGTCTGGTCGTACGGGCATACAGGCTTGACGGTGGGCAGCCCATAGACTTGCGACAGCCTCCGGGTGACAGATTCATGTATTTCTATCATCGGTCTTATGATGTAGAGCTTCCCCTCAAAGAAGTCCTGGACCGGGTGCATGCTGGAGAAGTCGGCCCGGAAGCAGAGGTTCATCAGGCTGGTCTCGACGAGATCGTCCAGATGGTGTCCCATCGCTATCAGCGGAATGGAATGCCTGTCCGCATACTGGAAGAGTATCCTGCGGCGGTTTCTGGCACATAGGTAGCAGTTGAAGTCTCCGTTGAACGATTCCGGGTACTGGTGCTCATCCACGATTTCGAAGCTGATGCCGAGCTGTGAGAAGTAGTCTTCCAGGGCATCCCTGCTTTCAGGAGGGATAGGATGCTCTATCCAGTTTATCATCAGCGCCCTGAGGCGGTAGCTGACCGGCAGCCACTTCAGCCTGAGCGAGAGGGCCAGTGCCAGTGCCAGGGAATCCTTTCCTCCGGACACGGCCAGCAGCACCTCATCTCCTTCCTTTATCATCGAGTAGGTGTTGACAGTCTTTCCCACCGCCTTGATGAAGCGCATCACCCAGGGAGGGATGTCGCCCCTGATCAGATCGTGCCAGTCAGAAGCTGTATCTTGCATCAAGTATCTCCTTTACGGTCCTGCCGTCGACATAGCTCGGAGTGAACACGGACACGGTCCTGAGTGAAAGCGTGAACTGTCTCGCCACATCGCTGCCGAAGATTCTGCTTGCCTTCGTGAATGGCTCGCATCCTTTATCGTCAATGACCATGGTATCGCTTTCGAAGCTTACCGGTTCCTGGATGTCTATGACGACTTCGTAGGGCGCAAGCTCCTTATAGCGCACCTTGAGGGATCTGTAGAGCCAGTCTTCAACCTCAAGGCGGCTGAAGAGATCTCCGCAGTCTTTCTCCATTCTGCCTTCTCCGTCCCAGGCCTTCTCGAAGACCTTCACGAACAGCTGGTTGTCTGCGACTCTGCCTATGAGGCGGAAAGGCTCGAAGCCGGAATGACGGCGGGGCAGCAGGTCGAACTCGTAGTCATCAGTGAAGTACAGTTCGTCCAGGCTGATCTCCTTTTCCCTCAGCGCCTCAAGAATGGCCTTCTTTATCATGCAGGTGGCACTGCGCACGCCTTTGTGCCAGTAGACATTGCGGTACATCAGGTATTTTGAGAAGAGCAGGTTCTCAAGAGAGGAGAGGGCGTCGCGGTGGATCGCTATGCGGCCTTCATGCAGGACCATGGACGAGATCAGGTAGCCGTTGTCCTGCAGCCCGTAAGGCACACCGGCGAAAAATGCGTCCCTGTTCAGGTAGTCCAGCTTGTCCGGATCCAGTGCTCCTGAGAGGATGTTGCGGTATATCATGCACTCACCGTCGGCCGGCCTGTTCTTGTCAATGATCGCCATGACCATGCCGGCGTCAGCGCCGGTGCCCCTGACAGCCTCCCTGAGGCTCTTGTCTGTGCTGATCAGCTCTCCTGCCAGCTCCTCGTGCTCGCGTATGCTCAGCTCCTTCAGTGAGTGGGCGTAGGGGAAGTGTCCGATATCGTGAAGCAGACAGGCTGCGAGGAAGCTCCTGATGCCGCAGGCAGTGAAGTGCACGTCGTCCTTCCTCACCAGGCTCTTCATGATCAGCCTGCCAGTGTGGTACACGCCGAGCGAGTGGGCAAGGCGGGTATGCACTGCTCCCGGATAGATGTGGCAGGCCGGGCCGTTCTGTCTGATCCTGTCAAGCTTCTGCACGCTGGCCTCCAGGTAAAGTGACTTGAAGGCGCCGTCCAGCTTGATGTCGTTCCATAGAGGGTCACGGATGCTGTGGTCGAAGCCGTCGTCCAGCGCATCCAACAGTTCTTTTCTGCTCATAGACAGTCCATTCTAGCATCAAAGCGGGCTTTGGGCTATTCTGCTTTCATGAAAAAGCTTCTTGCCGCCATTCTCCTGCTGTCTTCGCTCCCGCTGGCTGCTGCCATCTATCCGTCAGATCCTGATATCGGACGGCTTGACGCGGGAAACAGCCTGGTGCTCGAGGCTCTGGCAAGCCCATACGGACCCCAGTGGCTGGAGGCATATGTCGAGCCGGAATACCAGCGCGACTTCAGCGCCCTGCACTCGAAGACACTTGCCTCCATTCTGCCGCTTGATGATGTGATAATGTCCTCACAGGAGGGCAGGGTACTGGCAAAGGACAGGACTGGAAAAGCGGTGATGGTCTTCCATCTCAGCCCGGACGGGCTGATCCGCTCACTTTCCTTCCAGAATGTCCATCAGAGCGTCGAAACGTCCGATCGCAGCCTGGACACTCTCCTTCCGCCCCATGTCGACACCGGCACTCCTGAGGGAGTCAATGGGGTAGTGTGAGCCTCCGCTCCTGAGAAAGCCGATGTAGTCATTCCTCTCCCTCTCTCCTCCTGTCATAACCCTGTCTGCCAGTGCGATTGAGGCACAGATGCCCGTCGCGTATTTGTAGACATAGAAGGCCCGGTAGAAGTGCGGGATGCGCAGGAACTCAAGATCGCTCTCCGGCTCGAAAACGACTGAGGGACCGAAGTAGGCCTCAAGCAGTGACCTGTAGGTCTTCCTCATGAAATCAAGTGTCGCGACACCTCCGCGTTCGACTTCCTCATGGACCAGCAGCTCGAATTCTGCGAACATTGTCTGCCTGAAGAGAGTGCCGACCATATCGTCCAGGCGGCTTGCCACCAGGTAGCGCTTCATTCGTTCGTCCGTGCAGCCGGAGATCAGATGGCGGCTGAGGAGCTCCTCGTTGAAGGTTGAGGCCACCTCCGCCTCGAAGATCGTGTAGTTGTAGCTGAGGAAAGCGTTGTTGCGCGTGCTGTACCAGGAGTGCATTGAATGCCCGCCCTCATGGATGAGCGTGAAGACGGAGGAGAGCACATCGTCGCGGTAGTTCGTCAGGATGTAGGGCATGGTCCTGTATCCTCCTGAGGAGAAGGCTCCGGAACGCTTTCCCTCGTTTTCGTACCTGTCGACCCATCTGGCTGGCCCGAGTCCGTTGACAAGGGTGTCCCTGTACTCATCGCCCAGCGGTGTGACTGCATCAGAGATCAGACTGACAGCCTCTTCATAGCTGTAGTGCGAGCTGACGTTCTCGACCATTGGCAGGTAGACATCGTAGTGATTCAGCCTCGTCTTTCCCAGCAGCTTTGCCCTGAGTGCGTAGTAGCGGTGCAGGCTTCTGAAGCCGTCATGGACTGTGCCTATGAGGTTTCTGTAGACTTCCTGCGGCACCTTGTCAGGATAGAGCGCAGCCTCCAGGCTGGAGCTGTATTTCCTGGCCCGGGCCTCGAAGATGTCCTGGTTCACGCTGCCACTGTAAAGACGCGAGAGGACGTGGCGGTGGGCCTCATAGACTCCGTAGAGCCTCTTATAGGCATCCCTCCTCACGTTTTCATCGGGATTCTGCATGAATGACTGCCAGCTGGCATGGGTGAGCCTGACTCCGTTTATGGAGCCGAAGTCAAGATCCACGTCATTCAGGTCGTGGAAGGCGTCAGAGCAGGCGCTGGAGGCCTCACTGTTGAGTGACAGGAGGTGTTCCTCGCTGTCACTGAGTGTGTGGTCCTTCATATGAAGTGTCTTCCTGATGAAGATCCTGTATGAAGAGAAACGGTCATCCGAAAGCCAGCTTTCGAGCTTTCCGCTGTCCATTGCCATGATCTGCGGATCGACCCAGCTTGTCGCCTGACTGAACTTCGCCTCCAGTGCGCTGGCAAGCCCTGCGTATTTCTGGTTGTCGGGATCTCCCGCATCTGACTCGAACCGGAGCGAGGCCCAGATGATCAGGTTCTCGATCAGCTTGCCTGCCGTCTCAAGCTCGCCCAGAAGGGAAAGCATTGCCTCCATGCTCTCACCGATCTTTCCCTGCCAGTAGCTGATGTGCTCGACGAGGGAGAGGGCCCTGTCGTAATCCTCCTTCCAGAGTGCGCCGTCAGCGTAGAGGGCTTCCAGATCCCATGTGTCCTCTTTTCTCTGTTCACTTCTCTTCATCAAGCACCTCCTCAATCAGTCTGTTGATCCTGCGCATGGCCCTGCCGCGGTGGCAGAGTCTGTCCTTCTCCTCATCACTCAGCTGGCTTGCACTGAGTCCGGTCCCGCTGACGATGAAGACCGGATCATAGCCGAAGCCGTTCTCTCCAAGCGGCTCCTTTGCGATCTCTCCCTCCACTGTCTCCTGGACGACATAGATCCTGTCCGGGGATAGCATGAGGACAGCGGCACAGACGAATCTCGCACTCCTGCTGCTCCTGTCTTTCATCTCATCCAGCAGCATCATATACTGCTGCCTGCTTGTCAGCCGGCGCCCGTCTTCGCAGCCATAGCGCGAAGTGTGGATGCCAGGTCTGCCTCCGAGTGCGTCGACTGCCAGCCCTGAGTCATCGGCAAGCACCGGTGCCCTGACTATGCTGTAAAGGCATCTGGCCTTTATCAGCGCGTTCTGGATGAAGCTGTCACCGTCCTCAACCGGATCGAAGGAAGTGATTCCGGCCTCTGATTGCAGGATGATTCTGACACCCGGCAGGACAAGACGCTGCATCTCAGTCTTCTTATGTGTGTTTGACGATGCGAAATAGAGTTCGAATGGCTTCTGCATACAGCTGAAATATAGCTCAACAGGAGAGAAAGGTACACTCATTTTCATTTCTCGGGTATGATCTCGAGCTCCCACAGCAGACTGGTGCTGCAGTCCACGCGCTGCAGGAATGCCCGCTCCCTGCGCACTGCGTTGTATACAGATTCTCTGGACATTGAGAGCAGGGGACAGAGCTCTGCCAGCGGTACGGCGTAGCTTATCCTCGCGATCAGCCTGCAGTTCTCGTGTACGCGGCTGAGTGTGAGATCCCTCAGCCTCTCAAGCTCCTCCCTCTTCTCCGGGTCTTCTTCCCTTGCGATGCTGTTGCACAGTGCGATGTACCTGGACCAGTGGCGGTCCTTGATTCCGGTCATCTTCTCCTGCCTTGCCTTCGCCTCTTGCCTGTACTGTGACCTGAACTGGTCAAGTGCCGCGGTCAGGGCAACGTCCACGTCTAGGATCTCGGCGGTCTCATGAATGAATTCGGCAGTGTATTCCTCTTTGAGAAGCAGGATCAGGATCACGAAGTCCCTGCGGGCTCTGGGTTTCGACAGGTGACGGTACAGTCTCTGGAGCTTGCCGTCCGCGAAATACCTGTAGCGCGGTACGTGGGCAGTGATGAGACTGATCACCTCATCTAGGGTGGAGAAGCTGCGGATAATGTGCTCTCCCTCATCCAGACTCCTGGACAGGCGGCCGACCTCATACTGCGGGTCAGGACTGTAAGCACAGCTCTGGTCATAGCTCAGATGGTCACTGTATGCGACGACATTTTCCCCGGCCCTCCGACCGCGGCCGTGCAGGTGCCTGGCCCCCATTCTGGCAACTCCGGTGAGGTAGGCCGTGTAGCTTCCCTCGGTAAGTCTGTAACTGTAGATGATCCTGTCAATGCGTCCGATGATCTCGAGCAGTATGGTGCCTGCCTCATCCTCGTCTACAAGCAGCCTGTCGCGCAGGATGCCGTATATCAGCTCACAGGAGCGCTGACGCACCTGCCTGAACTCAGATGAGCAGTCTTCTCCGCGCTCACGCAGCCACAGCAGCCTGTCCACCGTCTCCTGCAGTCTGTCATTCTCAGTGCGGCTGATGATTTCTCTTCTCACCATAATTTCCTCCAGTTTCTGTGTAGGGGATAAATAGCAAGAAGAGTGCCATCAGTTATTATGTTTTGTGTTGTAAGAAATTGCTAAAGAAGCTTCTCGGCCTGATCAAGAACCATGTCCATCACTGAGGACAGAGTGCCTTCGACATTCGCACCGGCCGCGTATCTGTGGCCGCCGCCTCCGAAGGTGGCGGCAAAAGCGCCGATGTCAATGCCGCTCATGTTCTTGCTGCGCATTCCGATCTCAACCTGTCCATCCTTCTCCTTGAAGAAGAGCACGATCCTGACATTGGCAACCTGAAGCAGCTGGCTGTATATATCGTCGCCAGGCTTTCCCTCGATCTTCTCGTCTGCGCCTGTCCAGGTGTAGAGAATTGCTCCGCCACAGCGGTCAGAGACCCTCTGGATCAGTCTTGCCACAGACTTGAAGTAGGAGAGTGTCTTTCCGTCGTGCATCTCGTCATAGACCGCATAGGGGGAGACACCCTGGGCGACAAGGCCGGCGACACGCTCCAGTGTCTCGGCACCGACAGCCTCGCTGATGAAGTGGAAAAAGCCCGTGTCTGTCGCAAAGCCCCTGTAGATATAGTCAGCCATCTCAGCGTCAAGCGGGACACCGAGTTCTTCGCGCAGGTGATCGACAATGAGTGAGGTGGAAACGGACTGCGGCCTGATGTACATCAGGTTCTCAGAAGTGAACCTCTCTCCGGCGCTGTGGTGGTCAAGCACAATGATCCGGGACTGTGTGAAAGGCCTGATGACCTGTCCTGGACGGTCAAAGGTGGAGCAGTCCACGACGATGACCAGCGGCTTGCGAAGGGCAAGACCCTCTGGCACTTCACTGAGGAAGCGGTCCTCATATGCCCTGATTTCATCTCTCTGGAAAGGGCCCTGGTTCAGCAGCGTGACCTTTTTCCCCAGATGGCCCAGCAGCCTCCCGCATGCCAGCTGGCTGAAGATGCAGTCGCCGTCGGGGTTGGAGTGTCCGATGACGACTGCCTCATCCGCACTGCGCACTGCATCCAGCAGTGCGGCGGGGAAGGGGGTGTAGATCTTCTCACTGGCCATCAGTGAGCTTCCCTGTCCTGTATTCGATCACCGGGCTGCCGGTACCCCTGACACAGTCCTCCGTGATAGTGACAGAACTGATGTCGCTGTTGCTGGGCACCTCATAGCTGACGGAGAGCATGAGGTTTTCGACTATGGACCTGATACCTCGCGCTCCGGTGTTCTGGTCAATCGCCTGCTGGGCGATTGCATCTATCGCACCATCTGTGAACTTGAGATCGACTCCGTCAAGCGACATGCTGACGATGTACTGCTTGAGAATCGAGTTCTTCGGCTCGGTGATGATCCTTTTCAGGTCATCCTTGGTCAGATTGTTCAGCGACACGTGGATCGGAAGTCTGCCGATGAACTCGGGGATCAGTCCGAACTTGACCAGGTCATCCGGATGGAGTTCCTTGAAAAGCTCCTCGAAACTCTTCTCTCCGGCATCCTCTACATCCGCGCCAAAGCCCATTGACTGGTTGCTGACGCGCCTTTCGATGATCTTGTCCAGTCCGACAAAGGCACCTCCGCAGATGAAGAGTATGTTCTTCGTGTCGATTTTCAGCATCTCCTGGTTCGGATGCTTGCGTCCTCCCTGTGGAGGCACGGAGGCCACTGTCCCCTCGATTATCTTCAGGAGGGCCTGCTGTACACCCTCGCCGGAGACATCACGCGTGATCGAGACGTTCTCTCCCTTCTTTGAGATCTTGTCGATCTCATCGATGAAGATGATTCCGCGCTCTGCATCCTGAATATTGTCATTGGCCGCCTGGATCAGCTTGAGGAGTATGTTCTCCACATCCTCTCCGACATAGCCTGCCTCTGTCAGCGTAGTCGCATCAGCGATCGCGAAGGGCACGTTGAGACACTTTGCGAGCGTCCGTGCAAGCAGTGTCTTTCCGGTTCCCGTCGGTCCGATCAGCAGGACGTTCGACTTGTCAATCTCCGTACCGCTCTCGGCTATCCTGTCAGCGTACTTGACCCTCTTGTAGTGATTGTACACGGCGACGGAAAGGACCTTCTTGGCTTCTTCCTGACCGATGACATAGCTGTCGAGATAGGCCTTGATCTCTTTCGGGGTGGGGATGGTCTCAAGGGTACTGGCTGATCCGGAAGCTCCAGGCGTGGAGCGAAGTATCTCCTGGCAGGTCTTGACGCACTCGCTGCAGATAGCGACGTTGCCCGGTCCGTGGATGAGTTTCTCCACTTCGCTGGCGTCGCGTCCGCAGAATGAACATGTCCTGTATCCTCTGGCCATCTCTATTTCCTCATGATCCTGTCGACGATGTTGAATGCCACGGCCTCATCGGCGTCCATATAGTGGTCCCTTTCCATCGAGGAGGCTATTTCCTCCACGCCCTTGCCGGTATGCTGGGCAAGAATCCCGTTGAGAAGGGCCTTCATGCGCTGCAGCTCCCTGTTGGTGACCAGTATGTCGCTGGTCTGGCCCTCGACGCCGCCGATCGGCTGATGGATCATTACACGGGCATGTGGAAGGATGCTGCGCTTTCCCGGACTGCCTCCGGCCAGAATTATGCTGGCCATGGAGCAGGCCTGACCGAAGCAGATTGTGTTCACGTCACACTTGATGTACTGCATCGTGTCATAGATGGCAAGCCCGGCGGTGACCGCACCTCCGGGACTGTTGATATACAGGTTGATATCCTTCTTCGGGTTCTCGCTCTCCAGGAAGATCAGCTGGGCGACGACCAGGTCCGCCATTTCGTCCCTGATCTCGCCGTCCAGGAAGATGATCCTGTCCTTGAGAAGCCTGGAGTAAATATCATAGGATCTCTCGCCGGCTCCCGACTGCTCAACGACATAGGGAACCAGCGTATTCATCTTGATATCGGACAATTGTTATTCCTCTTTGGCGTCCTCGGAAGCTGCCTGCTCCTCAGACATCCTCTTGTAGTAATCTTCCATGTACTCATCCGGAGTGATGGGATCGCCGGACAGCTTGAAGGTGTTGTTCTCGATGAGGTAGTCGGGAACCTTGGAGAATGCCAGGTTGTCCTTTGCCTCCTCCCTGATCCTCTTGGCTGTCTCCTCATCTGTCTTGTCTGTGATGCGTCCCTCGACTGCCTTCTCAACTTCCTCATCCGTGACTGTCACGACGCCGGCCTTCTGTATCGCGTTGATGATGATTTGCTGGTTGAGGTCCCTGAGAGCACCTGAGGTGACCATTGAGCGGATCATGTTGGCCAGGTTGTCGTCAACTTCCATCAGACGGTCGATCTCCTCCTGGCTGCGTCCGATCTGGCGCAGATAATCCCTAGTGGCACTGTCGATGGAGAAGCGCTCCATGGAGGCGGGAATCTCATACTTGCTGGACTTGATCACGGCGGAGAGGACCTTCTCAAGCTTCTCGCCCCTCACTGTGTAGTCGGCGCGGTTCTCGAGGTCCTTCCTGATTCCTTCCTTGAGGTCCTGAACTGTCTTGTACTCCTCCTTGACGTCCTGCGCGAACTCGTCATCCACCTCGGGAAGGATTCTCTCCTTGAGCTTTGTCAGCTTGATGGAGAGTCTGACTGTCCTGCCCCTGAGCTCGTCATCCGTCTCGCTCTCGCCGAAGGTCTTCTCGACTGTCTTCTCGTCACCGGTCTTCATGCCGGTCACGTCGTCGTCGAACTTGTATCTGTTGTAGCCGCTTCCGATCGTGAATGCGTAGTCGCTCACGCTCTTGCCCTCAACCGGCTTGCCGTCGGCATCAAGCTCGCTGTAGTCAACAGTGGCAATATCGCCCTTGGCCGCAGCACCGTCCTTCTCCTTGATGACTGAGTTCTGCTCCCTGAGGTTCTCGATTTCCTTGTTGACAGCCTCGTCAGTCGCCACGACATTGGGAATCTCGAACTCCAGTCCCGTGTACTGTCCGAGCTCGACCTTGGGGAAGACATCATAGACAACCGTCGCAGTGATGTCAGTGTCCTTCTTCAGAGGGCGGATCTCGTCCTCATTGGCCAGAGAAGGTGTGCAGTAGGGCAGCGGGCGCGACTCGAAGTCGAGCTTCTTCACTTCCTCGTCGAAAAGCCTGTCGATGAGGTCGTATGTCGCCTCTTCCCTGACATACTCGCCAATCTGGCGCTCAACGATGCTGAGCGGGGCCTTGCCCTTCCTGAATCCCTTGAGCGCAATGGTCTTTGCGTACTTGTTCAGCCTGGCGGCGTACTCTTCTTCGATCGTCTGCGCGGGGATGGTCATTGTGAGAGCCATCTGGGACTTCTCTCTTGCTTCCATTTTGATGTCGGCCATGTTTTTCCGTCCTTGATTTATTTGTAATAGTCCAAAATATCCTAAAGCATTGCCTGAGGCAACTGGGGAATTATATCAACAGTGTAAAGATTTGTCACCCTGTGCATGGAGGGGCCCTGTCAGGACTCCTCCACGCCGGCCGCAGCACGTCTGATGCGCTCGATGAGCTCATCAATGTGAGCGGGTGTCAGGGCAGGATTCAGAAGCGTGAATTTCAGCATCACACGGCCCTGATACACGGTCTGCCCGATCACGCAGCCCTCACTGAGCAGGCGGCGCCGGACGGCCCTGTTCACATCATCTCCCCTGTCAAGGGCGAAGACGACGGAGCTGAGCGTCGGCCTCACCGGGCAGATGAAGTCCCTGTCACTGCACAGCCTCTCATAAAAGTGGTCCGCATTAGATATGACTGTGTCAATTATCCTGCCGTATCCGTTCCTTCCGCGGGTGAGGAAGCTGAAGAAGACCTTCAGCGCATCGGCCCTGCGGGTTGTCTGGATGCTTTTCCCGACCAGGTTGACATAGCCGTCCTCCTCGTCCTCTTCCCTGTTGAGGTAGTCGGCATGAAGCTCAAAGCAGGAAAGCAGTCCAGCATTCCTGACAAGTATAGCGGAGCAGCTGATCGGAAGCAGGAACATCTTGTGAAAGTCCACAGTGATCGAGTCTGCCAGTGAGAGATCGCCTGTCCTGTCCCGGTAGCGACGGCTCATCACTGCTCCGCTTCCGTATGCGGCATCGGCATGCAGGTGGCAGCCGAAGCAGTCTGCCAGCTTTCTGAGCCCGGCGATGTCATCCACGCTTCCGAAGTCGGTCGTGCCGATTGTCGCGACGATGCAGAATGGCAGCAGGCCCCTGTCGACGTCGGCCTGGATGATCCTCCGGGCCTCAGCCAGGTCGATCCTGCACTGTGAGTCGACTGGAAGCTTAACAACGGCCTCGTAGCCCAGACCCAGCAGATGGCAGCTCTTCTCCATGGAGAAGTGGCTGATTGAACTTGTGTAGAGGCGCAGGCGTCCGTAACAGTCCGGATTGCCGTGTTTCTTCACGTCCCAGTCAAGATTCTTCTTCACCCACCAGTCCCTTGCAGCCGTGATCGCACTGAGGTTCGACTGACTGCCTCCGCTGGTGAAGCAGCCGTCAGAGTCCGCGCCGTAGCCGAAGAGAGAGCACAGCAGCCTTACGGTGGCAAGCTCTACCTCGGTGGCTGCCGGTCCCTGGTCCCAGCTGTCCATCGAGTTGTTGTATGTGCTGATCACAAGCTCGGCGGGGATGCTCTCCATGAGGGCAGGGGAGTGGAGATGGGGCATGTAGTCCACAGACCAGGTTCGCAGCATGTGGGGCAGCACTTCCCGGCGCAGCAGGTCAAGGGCCGCATCGAAGCCCAGTCCCTCTTCCGGCAGTATGTCGATCTGACTGATGCGCCGTCTGAGCTCATTGGGGTCGATTCCACTGAAGGCGGACTCATCTGAATACGACGAGTTTATTGCCTCAAGTGTGGCCTCCAGCTGTTCTCTGAGCTGTTTCCTGTCCTCGCCGCGGTGGCTGAGTACCGTGTTATCCGGTGACATCAGCGTCGACCCTCCTGACAACCCCGCTGAAGATGGAGAGCATGGTCTCGATGTCCTCATCCGTGACGTTCAGGGCACAAAGACAGCGCATGACAGATCCGAAACGTCCTCCCTTTTCCATGACAAGGTGGTTCTCAAAGCATTCTTTCTGGATCCGTGCGGCGATTTCCCCGCTGGCAAGCGGGTGGCCCATCAGGTCGCAGCCGGATCTCGGGTCGACGAATTCGATTCCGAGCATGAGACCCTTGCCGCGCACGTCCCCGATTATGGAGACCTCCTTCTTCAGCTCCTCAAGTCTGGATTTGATGTAGTCGCCCTTCCTGACGACCTCAGAAAGGAATTCAGGTCTGGTGATGCGGTTCAGCACCACTGTCCCTGCTGCCATTGCGAGCTGGTTGCCGCGGAAGGTGCCGGCGTGAGCTCCGGCTCCCCACTTGTCAAGTTCCCTGCGGTAGATGACGACAGCCATTGGCTGGGTGCCGCCGATGGCCTTGCTTGCAAGGATCACATCGGGAGTTATGTCCGCATACTCAAAGGCGAAAAGCCTGCCGCTTCTGCCCATGCCGCACTGGATCTCGTCACAGATCATTGGAATGCCAAGTTCTTTCGTGACTCTCCTGACAGCCCTGAGGAACTCAACCGGAGCAGGGATGACTCCGCCCTCTCCCTGGATGGCCTCGATGATGACGGCTGCGGGGAGTGTGACTCCGCTCTCAGGATCCTTCAGCAGGTTCTCGAAGTAGGTGCATGCAGCCCTGACTCCGGCCTCTCCTCCAAGGCCGAAGGGACAGCGGTAGCTGTTGGGGAAGGGCATGAACTGCACGCCTGGCATGAGGTTCGCGACATGAGTCTTGGCGTTGAGGTTGCCTGTCAGGGCAAGTGCCCCGTGTCCCATTCCATGGTAGCCGCCGCTGAAGGCGATGACAGTACCGCGGCCGGTCGCCGTCTTGCACAGCTTGATTGCCGCATCGGTGGCGTCGGTTCCTGACGGGGAACAGAACTGGATCTTCGCGTTGTCCTTCAGATCTCCGGGGAGATTGTCCAGAATGGTCTGTACGAAGCGGTCCTTGACCGGAGTTGTCAAATCGAGTGTATGCAGCGGAGCACCGCTCGTGATCAGGTCAGTCATCGCCTGATTCACCTCATCGTCATTGTGCCCGAGGGCCAGTGTGCCCGCACCGCAGAGGAAATCGAGATAGCGGTTTCCCTCCACATCCTCAACCCAGCTTCCCCTGGCCTTCGCCAGCGCGAACGGGAATTTCCTGGGATAACTTCTGGCAGACGACTCAAAATCGTTCTGGCGTCCGATGTAGTACTGATTTGACTTCTTTGTTCCGTTCATTGACCTATTCCATAGAATACCATTGAATTTTTGCAGATTGCGGCGCCTCTTTTCCTCCTTGCGCCAACGGCGCAGGTAGTGAAGAACGGTGGAGCCGCGCCTTGATATTACCTTTCTTTGCCCATGAGGGCTAGAGGCTGCGGCAAAGAATTTCGACTTTTTTCCATTTTCTTGTGTGACAATGACTTGAAAAAAAGTTGAAACAATTTTCAAAAATGGGCTTGCCAAGAAGATGCAAATCAGTGTATATAGTTAGCAAGAGCTAACTTCCGGGATTACTACTCCTTCTATCAGATATGCCAACATCCCCCGGACGGAAAGGCTCCCCGGGAGGTGAGAGTCCTCCATACGCAAAAGCAAAAAGTCATGCACAGTCCCCGGCCATCCTCTACAACAAGGGACTGTGCATTTCTTTATTTTTTCAGGACTCACTCCACGTCCTGCAGTGCCTCGAAGTCTTCCTCTCCGGTCCTGACCTTCACGACGCGCATCACATTGTAGACGAAGATCTTTCCATCTCCGATGTGCCCGGTGTAAAGAGCCTTCTTGGCCGCTGCGATCACTGAGTCAACAGGAATCTTGCTGACAACAACCTCGACCTTGACTTTGGGAATGAGGTTGACGTCAACCTCCACGCCGCGGTATTTTTCCCCGGCTCCCTTCTGGATGCCGCAGCCCATGACCTGCGTCATGGTGATGCCTGTCACGCCAAGCGCGTTCAGCGCTTCCTTGAGTGCGTCGAAGCGTGAGACGCGGCAGATTATGCTGACTTTGTGCATCCCGGTATCCTTGTCTGTGAGGGCAGGCGCCCTGTTCACTTTTACTGCTGCAGCACGGAGGGTCTCATCCGCCTTGTCATAGTCATCTTCTCCCAGATCAGTGTTTTCATTCACTTCCAGGTCCAGTGCGCTCACATCGCTGATTGCGAAACCGGAGTAGGCGGAGGTGAGACCGTGCTCGTGAATGTCCAGACCGTCGATCTCGACCTGCGCCGGAACCCTCAGCCCACAGCCTTGTCGATCAGCTTGAAGATGATGAACATGACTATGATCACATAGGCTGCGACTGACACGATTCCCATCAGCTGCGTGCCGAGCTGCACGGCTCCGCCGCCGTAGAACAGGCCGGGCATGACACCGTTTCCGCCGTTGCTGAAAAGTCCGACAGCCACTGTTCCCCAGATTTCGTTGACCATGTGCACCGAGACAGCTCCGACAGGGTCATCGATCTTTGCCTTATTGTCGAAGAACTCGACGGAAATGACGACGATGAGGCCGGCGACAAGGCCTATGAAGAAGGCGCCAACCGGACCGGTCCGGGAACCTGAAAAGAGAAGATTCCGGCTTCCGACTGCCGGTGTTAAATGCTATCCTGATTGCAGGAGGCAGGGATGATCTTCAATCCGATACTCAGAGGCTTTAATCCTGATCCGTCGATCTGCTGTGACTCAGAGCGCTATTTCATCGTCACATCCACTTTCGAATACTTCCCCTCATGTGCAGTTTATGAGAGCGCTGATCTTTCCTGCTGGACATTCCATTCCTATGCGATAAGAGATGAGAAGCTTCTGGATCTGACGGGCTGTGAGAACAGCAGGGGAACATGGGCCGCAACCATACGTTTCAACAGAGGCCGGTATTACGTTATAACCACGAACACTGTTACTGGCGACAACTTCATAGTCTGGACTGATGATATTGACAGCAAAGCATGGAATGGCCCCTTTGTTGTACGCAATGGCGGGATCGATCCCTCTCTCTATTTTGAGGACGACTGGTGTTTCTACTGCTCCAACGGCATTGTCGACGGCGTGTGCGGCATTCTCGGCGCCAGGATCAATCCCGATACGGGAGAGCTTCTTGAAGAAGCTAGACTCCTCACTGAAGGCATTACGCAGCATGCGACAGAAGCTCCACATATTTTCAAAAGAGGTGAGTGGTACTACCTCATTGTTGCAGAGGGAGGTACGGGATTCGGCCATCATGAGAATGTATTGCGCTCGAAAAGCATCTATGGTCCGTATGAATGTGGTCCGCGGAATCCTGTTCTCGGTCACATCAGGAGGAAGGGGCATCATATCCAGTGTCTCGGTCATGCGGATTTAATAGATACCGGTGATGACCGCTGGATTGCCGTCTTCCTTGGCGTGCGTGTCTACGACAGGGCCCTGAACTTTAATCTGGGGCGTGAGACCTTCATGGCTGAAGTCATCTGGGACAGCGACGGCTGGCCGATGATAGGCAACAATGGCTTTGTTGATGACGAGATGCCCTCTGACGCCGTGAGCATGAAGAAGGACAGAAGTCTTCATTTCTTCGACTTCACAAAGCCGCTTGAGGAGCAGAACATCGAATCCCTCAGAGGCTGGAAGCACGTGTCTTATTATCAGGATACAAAGGCGGGCAGTCTTACCCTCAGCGGAGGCTGTAATATCTGCAGCGAAAAGGCAAAACCTGTTCTTCTTCTGATGAGACAGGAGGAAATGGAGGAAGTCTTCTCTGCAGTGCTGCTTTGCGATGACAGTCTCGACGGCAAGGCCGGAATAGTGGCATGGCTGACAAATCATTATAACATGATTCTCCGCATCGAAAGAGGATCTGGCGGCAGGATCTGCTACTCAGTTGAGAGGAATGTCCATGATCTGTCGGTCGTAGTTGCAAGCGGTACACTCCCGCCAAGGAGAAGTGTGACTCTTTCTGTTCGTACAGATCTTGAACGCTATCACATCATTCTGGACGGAATGGAGCTTGCATCTGCCCTGATGTGCAACTTCTCCAGCAATGCCACCATGAATATGAACTTCACAGGCACTATGTTCGGCATCTTCGCTGAAGAGGGATCAGCTACATTCATCACGGAGATTAGTTCAGGCATGGTGAAAGTCGCACTGAAAGAAGTGGTGGATGCCATATCTTTTCTGACAGACGACAGCCAGAACTACTTTGACACACTGAGCGGCGAAATCATATGGGTTGCTGATGATGGTTATGGCAGTGATGAAGACATCGGGAAGGAAGAGATAGAGAGCGATGAAGCGCGCTTCATTCCGCTTCCATCCAGGTGGGATATCAACGGCTACCGGATTATGGAGGACTTCATTGCCGGCCTGGACGACCAGAGGGTGCAAAGCCGGCTTTCATCTGCAATCAGGGGACGAGGCGCTTTCTCCCGCTTCCGTGACAACGTTGCACGTCTGGGACTTCTTGATGCCTGGTACCGTTTTCATGAGGAGGCTCTGACAGAAAAGGCGATCCAGTGGTGCCGTGAGAACAATCTGAATTGGGAGTAGGGCTGCTACAAATGTGTTATGTACTGCTTCCGGCAGAGCAGCATATATGACAAAAAACCGGTCAGTTCCAGAAGAACCGACCGGCTTCAAGCGAAAGACGGGATTCGGACCCGCGACATCCACCTTGGCAAGGTGGAGCTCTACCCCTGAGCTACTTTCGCATTTCAGGCCTCCATCGTTAGAAATCTGTACTGCATGCGAGAGGCGGGACTTGAACCCGCACATCTACGATACTAGAACCTAAATCTAGCGTGTCTGCCAATTCCACCACTCTCGCGATGGGTCTTGAGCCGCAAAGGGATCGAACCTTTGACCCGCAGATTAAGAGTCTGCTGCTCTACCAGCTGAGCTAGCGGCCCAAATTGTCGTGCGCCCGGCAGGACTCGAACCTGCAACCTGCGGATTCGAAGTCCGACGCTCTATCCGTTGAGCTA
Organism: uncultured Spirochaetales bacterium; assembly: GCA_944390045.1. Classification (GTDB taxonomy): domain Bacteria; phylum Spirochaetota; class Spirochaetia; order Sphaerochaetales; family Sphaerochaetaceae; genus Bullifex. The sequence goes on from CALXOO010000023.1 coordinate 32,900, forward strand.
CGAGCGCATCGTCTTTCCGAAGAAAGAAGTGGGTGGAAGAAGGGGTTCGAACCCTCGACAACCAGATCCACAATCTGGCGCTCTACCA
>CALXOO010000024.1 GCA_944390045.1 uncultured Spirochaetales bacterium
CTTGGCCGGCAGTTCCGGTGCTCTGGGCGGCAGCCCTGGTCCCAAAGCCTGAGAATGGTGTACGGACATGGTACAAGTCTATCCACCAGAACCCCACAGGCTCGCCTGTGGGAGCAGTCAGTCTCTCAAACTCCTCCATCTCATCGACGAAGTGGATCATCCCCAGATCAATATAGCTGGTGCCGAGCCGGCAGAGGAGGTCGCTGAATGCGGTCTTGACCTTTTCCAGATCCCTGGTCTTGACGTACTGGCCGTTCTGCCAGGTGGAGCCCAGATGACCTTGTATGATCCACTCATTCCTGCAGCCTGCTATGGCATGTCCGATGTTGGTGCGCACTTCAGGATTCGACATCCAGCAGTCCAGGATGTTGATTCCGCACTCGTGGCAGTGTCTGACGATCGCCTCCACCCCGGCTCTGTCGTGGCGTTCCAGCCATTCGGCCCCAAGTCCGATCTCACTGACCATGAGGCCTGTATTTCCAAGTCTTCTGTATCTCATGGATGGTATTTTAATACCGGAACGGCGTCCTGTGGACCTGTTTTGTCTGTCTCAGACCAGCGCGTCAGCCGCGGAGTAATCTCCGAGAGATCCTGCCCTGACCTGGATGCAGACATAGCTTAGATCCGAGTCAGCCGCTGCGAAGAACTGTCTTCTTCCGGCGGGCGCGATTCTGACCCAGTCTCCTTTTTCCAGCGGGATCTCATCGCCGTCGACTACTGCCTTTCCCCTTCCTTTCGTGATGAAATATATCTCCTCATTGGCCTTGTGTGCGTGGATGAAAGGGACTGATCCTCCTGCTGGAAGCGTGTTGACGCTGATCTCGGCTCCGGTAAGGGACAGGCTGTCATGAAGGACCACTCTTGCTCCTTCCTGTCTTGTTGTTTTCGTGTAGTTTGACATTTTGTTTTCCTCCGATGGACTCAACCTAACACCGGTGAGCTGTGCTGAAAAGTACGCACTTCATAGTAACTGCCGGCTGGCAGCATCCTGACCGGGCAAGGACAGAAAGGGGGACCGTATCCTTCCGGAAGCGGTCCCCGCAGATGTGTGTTGAGGTGCAGTATCAGAACTCGATGAGCTCGTATTCCCTTGAGCCCATTCCAAGCTCGGCGGCGGCTTCAATCGTGTGAATGCCGTTGCGGCTGTTCACACGCTCCATGAAGTGCTCCCTGCCAGGATCATCACTGTTCATCACCAGGTCAATGCAGGCCTGATCGATTGCCACCGGATCAAGAGAGGCCAGGATTCCGATGTCCTTCATGCAGGGGTCCTCTGCCACAACGCAGCAGTCGCAGTCGACTGAGAGGTTCTTCATCACATTGATGAATGCGATGCGGTCCCTGAAGTGGTTGACCACACTGCTGGCCGCGTCTGCCATCGCTTCCGGGAACTGGACCGGGCTTGCGTGCTTCTGCCAGGTCTCAAATCTGTCATCGGTGACGCCTGCGGAGTGTATGAGAGCCTTCCCGGCACGACTTGCACAGCCGATTGACAGCTGCTTGAGTGCTCCGCCGTATCCTCCCATCGGATGACCCTTGAAGTGGGCGAGGACGATCATTGAGTCGTAATTGAGGATATCCTTGCCGACAAGATTCTCCTTCAGAACCTTCCCGTTGGGGATCTGCCAGACCACATCCGGTCCCTCTGCATCCATGAGGTCAACATTGAAGTATTTTGTCCAGCCGTGTTCCTCAAGCAGTCTGAGATGCGAGGGAGTGTTGTCCCTGACACCTCCAGCAGCATCGCCGTAGGCCGTGTTGCACTCGACGATTGTGCCGTTGAGCTCATCGACCATCGGCTTCCAGAATTCCGGATGGAGGAAGTTCTGGTTTCCCTTTTCTCCGGAGTGGATCTTCACCGCCACCTTTCCGGGCAGTGTGATCCCCAGTTTGTGATAGGCTTCGACGACCTTTTCCGGAGTGATTGTACGCGTGAAGTAGACTCTTGATTTCATGTTCTTCTCCTCCTGTGTTTACTTTCTCATTCCTGCTACAGCCTCCAGCAGGTCGGCGGCGCAGCTGCTGACCATGGCTGCGATGGTGCCATTCCTGAGCCTCATGCCGGCGATCTCCATTGCCCTGGACTGCTTGTCTGTCGGATGGGCGTAGGGGTAAACACCATTGAGGAATGGCAGGAACTCCATCAGGAAGCGGGTCCGTCCTTCCCCGTCGAGAGAGGGGATGAACTTCATCAGCAGCTCATCCAGCTTCCCCACAGCACTGAAGTAGTGCCTCTTGAACTCTGCCAGCCGTTCTAGTCTGCTGTTGTCCTCTATCTCATACAGATTCATGCACAGCAGTCTCAGCATGACACTCCGTTCCCCGAAACAGCTTCCCAGTATGGATGCAAGTTCGTTTATGCTGAGTGCCTCATGTGTCTGTATGACTTTTTCCAGCCCGTCCGCCAGCAGGTCGTACTCCTCCTGCAGCACCGCAAGGAATATCTCCTCCTTGGTCTGGAAGTAGTTGTATATGGAAGGACGCGACAGGCTCGTCCTGGCGCTGATCTCCTTGATGGTGATTTCCCTGAAGGACATTATCCCGTAGAGCTGCCTGCATGCTGCAGTGATTTCCTGCGGGCGCTGCAGTACTATGTTCTTCGCAACCTTGGCCATATTGCTTCTGACTCCGTGTCAGAAAAATAACACAGATCTGACACTGTGTCAATTTGCAGTTGCTGCCCTCACAGCCCGGCAGCCATCATGTTCAGCCAGAGCTCTTTGCGCTGCCTTTCAGGCCTGGCATCGCAGGTGATGAAGATGTCGATGGGGGAAAAGAGCCCGGATATATGCTTTCCCAGGCTTTCCTCTGTGAGATCTGTGTAGTGGCGTCCATCCCGCAGCCCCTCGTAAGTGCCGTATTTGAAGGATGTGTACAGTATTCCCCCCGGCACCAGCGCTCTCCTGCAGAGAGCGAAAACATGTCTCAGGTCAGCAGACGGGACGTGGAGGAGGCTTGCACAGGCCCAGATGCCGTCGAATACGGCTTCGTAGTCAAGATCAGTGAAAAGAAGCTGTCTGACAGGCAGGCCGCAGGTCCTTTCCGCGATGCGGCACATTTCCTGTGATCCGTCTACCGGGCTCACGCTGCAGCCCAGGGTGCTGAAACGCAGGCTGTCCCTGCCACATCCGCAGCCCAGGTCCAGTATCCTTGCCCCGGAGGGGAGGAGGGCAAGAAAGCGGTCCTGTATTTCCGTCACGTCCGCTCCTGCCGTACCAGCGGCGTAGTGTGCGGCATGGCTGTCATAGTAGCCGAGTGTTCCCATGCCCCGGATTTTAGCACAGCCTGCCGGGCGGGAATCAGCTCGACTTCCCGCTCTCGTAAAGTCTCCTGAGCCTGTCCTCTATCTTCCTCTCGAAGCTGCCGGCGGGGTAGAGCCCGCGTGCGCCTCTCTTTCCGGAAGGCAGCCCGGTCATTATCTCCATTCCTTCCTCAATGGTGCTGATGGCATAGATGTGGAAGCTTGCGTCCCTTATGGCTTCCTCCACTTCCAGCGGGAGTACGAGCGACTTGATGTTCTGCCGCGGGATGATCACACCCTGCCTGCCGGTCAGGCCGCACTTGAGGCAGGTGTGATAGAAACCTGTGATCTTCTCATTGATTCCGCCGACAGGCTGGAGCAGTCCCATCTGGTTCACACTTCCCGTCACTGCGATGTCCTGGCGTACCGGAATCTCACCGATGGCCGACAGAAGGGCGTACAGCTCAGATGAGGAGGCACTGTCGCCGTCTATCTCGCTGTAGTTCTGCTCAAAGCAGATTCCCGCGTAGATCGAGAGCGGGAATGAAGTGGCATAGGCATTGCGCAGGTAACCTTCCAGGATCAGGATGCCCTTGTCATGAATTTCGCCGGACAGACCTGCCTCATGCTCGATGTTGACAATGCCCTCGCTTCCGGGCGCCACTGTCGCACTGATCACCGCCGGGGTTCCGAAGCTGGCCAGTCCGCGGTCCATGACTGCCAGTCCGTTCACAATGCCGATCTTGAAGCCGTCCGTCGCTACAATCAGGTCTCCGGAGACAATCTCCTCGTTTATCCTGTCCTCTCCGAGGGAGATCGTGTATTCCCGCTCCCTGATGACTGCCCTTATGTCCTCTCTTGTGATCGTGCCGGAGCAGCCTCCTGCCTCGCTTACGATGTCTCCGAGGATGGACAGCTGGCTTGTCAGATGCTCCCTGCTCTCGGCAAACCAGCTCGAATAGCGCAGCAGTTCAAGCAGGGCCCCGTCATCGATAGTCCGGCTGCATTTTGCCGCCTCTGATTCCAGGTAGGACACACAGCCTGCGATGTTCACGCTGTTGGCCTGCATTCTGTAGTCGAACTGTGGTGCCGACTTGAAGAGTCTCAGGAAATCCGCATCCTTGTCCTCAAGTTCGTCGTAGAGTTCATCGCCTGCAAGCAGTATGACCTTCGTCTGGAGGGCGATTGTCTGCGGCCTGAGCCTAGACTTCTTGCCGAGGGAGTCCTCTACATAGCTTCCGCGTACGGCCATGCTGGTTGAGTCCATGTGGCGCTTCAGCTCATCCCACAGTCCCTTTTCTGCAAGCACCTCGTCGGCGAAGAGGACCAGAAAGCCTCCGGATGCCTTCATATAGCTTCCAGGCACGATCTCGTCATCCTGACTGTAGCCGAAGAGATTCTCAGGGCTGGGATGCGTCTCAATGATGAATGGCCTCTGGTCGCAGCCGCTGCGGTCCAGTATGAGATATGGACGTGTCATCCTTTCATTGAAGGGGCAGGATGCCAGCTTTGTGTAATAGTCCCTGAGTGCGGGCTCTTCCTCCATTCCGGCCTGGCTGACAAGACTGCGGACGTAATCCTCCTCCCGCAGCGTCTCGAGGAAGGACCTCACTCTGCTGCCGGTTCCCGGGCGCAGCACCAGGGCCATGGGAGAGAGGCGGTCGGACGGGTTGTAGACATAGGCCACGTCCCTGATGAAGTCAGGGTTCCCGATGACAGCCTTGACTTCTTCCCTGAGGGCAGTCAGCCGCCCTGTTCCGAAGTCTCCGCAGATGAAGATATTGTAGCCGCTCCTGTCGCTTCTCAGCGCGCCCGACAGGGCCCTCAGCGCCCTGTCCTGGCCGACAATGCCCGTCCCGGTCCGCCTGAGGCCAAGCACCTCCTTTGTGTAGGCGAAGGAGGCCTCGCCGTAGCTCAACTCGTTTCGCATGGATGTACAGTTTAGTGGAGTATCTTTCTTTCTGGAAGGGCCTGAATACAGGAAAAGAAGCCTTGGCAAGGCTTTGGGATGCTCTGCATCATCTTGTCCCGTAGGAGTCGCATCTCCAGCTCGGCCAGCTTCTTTTTCTCAGTTCTTTGTCTATTGCGGGCCCTTGTCCCGCTTCTGTTGGCCTCAATATATGACCGCGTTGTGAAGAATGATGCAAGCTGATGTGAAATCTCTGGAAAACAGCTGGATTGTGGAAACACGGCAGACTTTCAATTATAATCCAGGGCATGACACTTGGTGAACTTGACAAGATACTCAGATCCAGGCTTTCAATTGCCTCTTTCAACGACATCTCTCTCAATGGGGTGCAGGTGGCCTGCTCCACGGACCGGCAGATCAGCAAGGTCGCTGTTGCCGTTGATGCCTGTCAGGCCAGCATAGACGCGGCAGTGGAGGAGGGGGCGGACATGCTCTTCGTGCATCACGGCCTCTTCTGGGGTAGTCCGATCGCGATAGACGGCATCCACTACAGAAGAGTCAAGGCCCTCCTTGACGCTGATGTCGCGCTGTATGCCTGCCACCTTCCGCTGGATGCAGATCCTGTGCTTGGCAACAATGCGCAGATCGCGATGACCCTCGGCATGAGGGAGTTTGATCCCTTCGGCCTCTACCACGGGCAGTACATAGGCTTCAAGGGCCGTCTGCCTTTCCCCATGACCTGTCAGGAGATCGCGAAACTTCTGGGCTTCAGCGAGTTGTATGGAATGAACATACTGCCTTTCGGAAAGGAGGAGGTCGAGACTGTCGGCATAATTTCCGGCGGTGCGGCTGACGATGTGTTCCAGGCCATGGAAGAGGGGCTTGACTGCTTTGTCACCGGCGAGTGCAGACATGAGCTCTATCACACGCTCAAGGAGAGCGGGATGAACATGGTCTGCGGAGGACACTATCAGAGCGAGGTCTTCGGAGTGAAGGCTGTAGGCCGTTTCCTTGAGAAGGAGTATGGTATCCAGACTGTCTTCATCGACAGGAAGACGGCATTATGAGACGCCGCCTGCTGCCATTTGTCCTGTCGCTCGCCGTGGTGGCTGCCGATCAGCTGACCAAGTGCTGGGTTGTCGCGACGATTCCGGAGAACACGGTGGGCTACAGTTTTCTTGGCGGCTTCCTGAGAATAATACATGTGCGCAACGACGCCGTTGCCTTCTCACTGGGCAGTTCTCTGGATGTCCCGGTGAAGATCGTGATGTTCATAGTCCTTCCTCTCCTGCTTGTGGCATTCCTGTCCTGGCTGATAGTCTCCCAGAAGCATGACGGGCAGTTCACGAGAGCACAGCTGTGGTGTCTGGCCGGCGTTGTCGGAGGCGGAGCGGGCAACCTGATTGACCGCCTTCTGCGTTCCCTGAGAGTCGTGGACTGGATTTCCGTCAGGATGTACGGGCTTTTCGGGATGGAATATTTCCCGACCTGGAATATTGCGGATGCCAGTGTCGTCTGTTCTGTTCTGTTGTTGCTGATTTTATTATTTTTCTCCAGAAAGAGGTTTCTGAATGAATAAGAAAGCCAATTCCCTGATCTTCATGCTGGTCGCCACTGTGGTGAACATAATCCTGCTGTGCCTGTTTTTTCTTGTGGGCCTGCTGGTGCTCAACTTCATCGCGGGTCAGTGGCCGGATTCCAGCCTGATTCCCGCCCTTATCATGATCGTGTTTGTCGGAGCGATCGTGCTCTCATTCTTCGTGTATTCCCGGCTCGTGAAGTGGGCAACGAAGAAGTTTGACCTGGAGGAGAAGATGGATCCGCTCTTTTCCAGCAGACGCAACCGCTCTCGCGACAGGATGGACTGACCTGAATGAGACTGCTGGATAAGGCCTCTCTCACAAAGGCGGTCTGGTCAAGCTACAGCGAGGAGCCCATATGGCAGTCGCCGTTCTGGGAGAGCCGGCTGTGCGCACCCTGCCTGATCATGCCTGAGGAGTCATTTGACGGATCCTGGCATCTTTTTGCCCACACATGGCTGGGCATAGAGCACTATGTCTCCACTTCCGGATTCGACTGGCAGAGGGTGTCGCTTGTGGCATTCAGGGGGCACTATCCCTCACTGTACAAGGAGAAGAACACCTGGTATCTGGTCTATGAGGCCCACGACAACGATTACGGCAACAAGCGGAGGCTGAATCTCAAGAAGACCGTCTCCCGCATTTATATCATGACCAGTACCGACCTCAGTCTCTGGTCCCGGCCTCAGGTCATACTCTCAGCCGCCGACATCCCATACGCTTCTGACTATTCTCTTCCCCGCCTGGCCCATCCGCAGCTGATCAGCTGGAACGGCGGCTACCGCCTCTATTTCACCGCAGGCGAGGTGAGGATGTATGACACAGGACAGAAGGCCAGCGCCTATCTGTCGTATGCGGACGGCAACTTCCTCACCGGCTCCTATGAAATCGCTCCGCGCCCGGTCATGGGCATCGACCCGGACGGAAAATACTCCAATCTTGCAGTCGGGTCATTCAGTTTCGTTGTCTGCTCAGATGCACTCATGGCCTTTCAGTGCACCTTCTTTTTCGATGAGAAGGAGAGGAGAAGCCGCTCTGCCATCCTTCTGCTGTCCTCACGTGACGGTGAACATTTCGAAGTCGAGAAAGAACTGATGAGGAGTCCTGAAAACGGATGGGCAAGCCGCTGCTTCACCTCATGCACTGTAAGCTACCGGGCAGAGGAGAATACCTGGTACTGCTATTACAGCGCAAACGGCAGGTCCGCGCGGCATCCCTGGCTGCCAGTACGGGAGAAGCTTGGTCTCATAATAGGAAATGTCAAGAGAGACTGACTGAAAAGGGGCTGTGCATTCACCCTGTCCTGTCCAGGATTCATGCAGCAGCCCCTGATGTGGGGGTTTCATGTTTCCACTATGGGCTTATCAGCCCCTTGCGGACACGTTCGTCGTACTCGAGCAGCTGGTTCTGCAGCGAGTCACTCTTCTCGACCTTCATGGCCCTCTTCCTGTTGAAGATGCTGTAGAGCACCGGTGACAGGAGCAGGGTGAGGAAGGCTCCGGTCGTGATGCCTCCCACGAAGGTCAGCGCTATCGGCTGTATCATCTCGGTTCCCTCTCCGGGGAAGAATGCCAGCGGGATGAGACCCAGAATCGTGGTGAGCGTTGTCATCAGAATCGGCCTGAGTCGTGAGCGGGCTGCTGACAGGCAGGCTTCACGCACTCCCATCCTCTCGACCCTGACCAGCCGGTTGATCCAGTCCACCAGAACGATACCGTTATTGACGACAACACCGATCAGGGCGACGATTCCGACGAAACTGAAGAGCGTGAAGTCCTGACCATAGGCGATGTGTATGAACACGACGCCGATGAGCAGCAGCGGGATCGTCGCGAAGATGATCAGCGGATCGACCAGTGACTCGAACTGGGCTGCCATGACGGCATATACCAAGAACAGTGCCAGAAGGACAATGATGATCAGCACCGGTGTGTAGCCGGCGAAGTCGGCCATTTCTCCGGACTGTACGATCTCAACACCCTCAGGCAGGACAAGATACCTGTCAAGAGCCTCGTTGACCGCATTCTGCAGGTCACTGGAGCTGTATCCCTCGAGAGCATCTGCCGTGACATGGTTGACGCGCACCTTGTTCTCTCTCGTGATCGTCATCGGGGCAGTGGTCTCCACCAGTGTGGCGACCGTGTCCAGACGCACATAGGATCCGGAGGCTGTCGGGATCAGGATGCTGTTCAGGTCATCGATGCTGGTCAGATCGTCCGGGCTGAGCACGACATCAAGGTCATAGGTGCTGTCCGTCGAGAAAGTCGTGATCTCTGCTGCCGTGCTGCCGGTGATGGCGCTTGACAGGGCAGAGGAGACACTGGATGCCGTGACGCCCAGAGCGTCCGCTGCGTCCTGGTCCAGCACAACCTGATATTCAGGAGAGCCGTCCTCAAGATCACTCTCAACATTGTCCGTGCCCTCGACTGAGCGCACGATCTGGACTATCTGGTCTGAGACTGTCTTTGCTGTCTCAGAGTCGTCGCTCCTGATCTCGACGTCAATCGCGCTGCCTCCCATGCCCATGCCGCCTGAGAAGACCCACTGCTTTCCGGCAGTGCTTGTCATGAAAGGCCTGATCATATCCTCGATGTCGTTGACGGAATATGTCTGCTCGGTGATCGGTGGCATGTCGATTCTTATGCTTCCGGTCGCTGATGAGCTCATTCCGGAGCCGACGTTGACAGAGATCGACTCATAGGCCTCTGCCGGCAGGGTCTGTATGATGTTGTCCTGCATTGCGAAGAGTTCCTGTCTGATCACTGACTTATTCGTTCCGGGGGACATTGTGAGTGAGATCGAGACACTGTCATCTGTGGACATCTGCGGGGTGAGCGAGAGTCCGATGCCTCCCAGCGAGATGACTGAGAGAATGAAAAGGAGCACCAGCGGTACGATGAGCATGGACTTGTGGTCCAGGAAGAAGGACAGCAGGCGGGCATAGGCATCCCGCAGCCTGTCTTCCGCCCTCACCATGGCGTTGTCGATGGAGCGCAGCAGCCTCAGCTTCAGCGGCCGCTGTGTCCTTGTGTTGATCCTGAGGATTGAGCCGCACAGGGCGGGAACCAGCGTGACGGCGACGAAGAGGGAGCAGGCCAGCGATAGACAGACAGTTATGATCATGTCCTGGAACATGATTCCGATCATCTCGAGTTCGTTCTTGTAGATCAGGATCGGCAGGAAGACGCAGATGGTTGTCAGCGTACTGCCGAGTATGGCATTGAACATGTCCTTGCTGCCTAGGATGGCCGCGATCGCGCTCTGCTCTCCCTTGAGACGGAAGGAGTATGTGTTTTCCAGGATGATGATTGAGGCGTCGACGATCATTCCGATGCCCAGGATCAGACCTGCCATGCTCATGCTGTTGATGCTGATTCCCGCGATCGACATGCACATTATGGTGATCAGGATACAGATCGGCATCGACAGCGAGATGATGATTGTCGTCTTGATTCCCCTGAGGAAGATGAAGATGACGGCTGCGGCCAGCAGCACACCCTGCCAGGCGGAATTGAAGACCTCCATCATCGTATCCGTGATCGATTCCGTCGAGTCTCTCTGGATCTCGAGCGTCAGGTCATCAGGGAGCGTCTCTATTATTCCGGGAAGGGCCTCACGCACAGCATTGGCCACGGTGGTCTCGTTGGCGTCGCTGTTCGCCGTCACTGAGATCGAGACGATCGGGTTCCCGTTCAGGTAACTCTCCCTGCCGCTGGATGTGTCTTCGACTTCCAGCACATCCGCAACGTCGGATATTCTTATCGGGGTGCCGCTGACGGTCTTCACCACAGTGTTTCTGATTCCCTCAAGATTCGTATAGCGTTCATCGATCGTTATCTGATAGTCGATGTCACTGTCCGTGATCTCTCCCGCCGTGTTCTGAATGTTGAATGTGCTCAGTGCGCTCGTGATGTCGCTGAAGCTGATGTCGTAGGCCTCCAGCCTGTCTGCGTGCACCTGCACTTCGTAGACCGTGTCAGAACCGCCGAACGCATCGGCCTGTGCGACACCTTCGACTCTCTCTATGAGATGAGCGATGTCATCTTCCGCGATCTGCTGGAGAGTGGAGATGTCATAGTCTCCGCTGAGGGAGAGCGTCATCACCTGGCTTGAGCTGATGGAGTCCATCCTCATGACCTGAGTGCTGTCAACCCAGTCCGGCAGGGCACGCGTGACCATGCTGAGAGCTGAGTTCACATCTTCCTCAGCCTCGTCCAGATCAGTCCCGTAACTGAACTCGAGCACTATGATGCAGTTGCTGCTGGAGCACTGGCTCGTCATGTTCTCAAGGTTTTCCATTGATGAGAGACTGTTCTCCAGTGTGCGTGCGATCTGCTGTTCCATCAGCTCCGGGCCCACATCTTCGTCACTGGATACCATGACTGATATGATCGGCATTTCCGTGTCCGGAATGAGCGCGATGTCAATTTGAGATATGTAGACGGCGGCGATTATTGCGATGAGCACATAGACCATCGTCATCAGGACGGGGCGCCGGACCGACAGTTCGGATATCTTCATCTGCTAGTCCTCCCCGACAACGCTGACGGTGACCCCGGCAGTGGTGCTTCCGGAGGTGATCACCTGGTCGCCGGCCTCAAGACCCGATGGTATGACCGTTCTATCACCGTCATCAGTGCCGCGCGTCACATAGGCCTTTGCCGAGATTCCATCCTCCACGATCAGGACATAGTCTCCCTGATTGTCAGCAAGGGTGGCACTGCTTGGGACGGTGAAGACGTCTTCCTGTCTCATTGTCTCCAGACTGACCGTTGCGAACATCCCCTCAAGCAGGAGGTCCTGTCCATCCTCTATGTCCAGTTCAACCTCGACTGTCCGGGTGGTGGTGTCCACAACCGGTGCGATATAAGTGAGGGTGGCATTGAATGTCATGCCGCTGTATGCCGTCACGGTGAATGTGGAGGTGTCTCCCAGTCTGAGGGCGCTGATGTAGCGCTCCGGGACCGTGGTCCGGATCTTCAGGTCGTCATCAGTGCGTATGCTCATCAGCACTGTCGATGAGGTCACGGTGTCGCCTGCCGCGGCGTCAATGGAAAGCACTTCTCCGCTGACAGTGCTCCTTACGGCGCTCTCCTGGTAGTTGTAGCCGGGCCGGGACTGGTCCACATAGGCGACAATGTCACCGCTGTTGACAGTGTCTCCGCGGGAGACGAGCACGCTGGTCACTCTGCCGGATACGTCGCTGTACAGGTCGACAGGATCTGTGTCGGTGACTATGTCTCCGAAAAGGCGTGTGTATGTGGCGAAGTCCTGTGCCGTGACGGTCTCAACGGAGACGTTGACGCTGTCCTGGCCTGCGGTCTCCTGCTGTATGGCCAGTCCGGTCTCATCATTACCTGTCAGATTGAGTATGATGAAGACTGCGACCACGACGCAGACAGCCGTCATGATCAGGCTCATCACCACGTCGAAGGCAGACTTCCTTGCCTTGTTTTCCTTGTTCATCTTATTGCTCCTGTGTGGAATAGCTTGAAATGATCTCATCTATGCCGAGGCCTGTGTCGAATGAGAGGCTGTAAAGGGACAGCAACTGACTGATCCTGCTCTGCTGGAGACTGAGCTGGCTGGTCAGCAGGTCTGACCTGGCATCCGAGAGGCTGTCATATGTCACATAGCCCGCCTCATAGCGCTCCTGTGTCAGCTCATATGTCCGCTCTGCGAGTCCGAGGGCCTGTGTTGCGACCTCAAGCGAGCTGGTGTTCTGCCTGAAGCTGTCGATGTCCTCCTTTATGGAAATGTAGAGAGACCTGCTTCCTTCCTGCAGATTTATGGCGGCCTGTCTCTCCTGATCGATGCTGTTCTTCACTGCCACATCCCCGCTTGAACCTGGGATCCAGTTGGATATCGGGATGGAGACGCCTATGGATACCGATCCCGAGTCCTGCCAGAGGTCATTGAAGCTCGACATGGATGCCTGGCTTCCGATACCATAGGATGCCGAGACCGTGACAGACGGCAGCTGGTAGCTCGCCCTCGTACTGGCCGTGCTGGCATCCGCAAGTTCCACCTGCTTTCTCAGCTGCTGGAGCGAGGTGCTGTTGCCGCTTGCCAGCGAGAACAGGCTGTCTGCATCCGGCAGTTCCAGCTCAGGCAGCTCCGGGATTTCTTCCAGTTCCAAGTCCCTGGCATCGATGCCTGTCAGCGTCTCAAATGAGTTATAAGCAGTCTCCAGCGTGTTCTCATACCCAAGCACCTGGTACTGATAGCTGAGCACATCATACTGTGCGCTTGACAGTGTAAGCTCATCCGTGTATCCGGCATCGTACTGTTCCTGAATGCTTGCAAGGCTCTCTCTTGCCGATTCGAGTCCGGATTCAGCGCTTTCAAGCTGTGCCCGGTACAGGGCTATAGTCCAGTAGGCGCTGACCACGGCTTCTTCCACGCTCTCTGCCTGCAGTGTGTACTCAAGTACGGCGATGTCATTGGACAGACTGTTGACAGTGTTCTGCGTGAAAATTCCGTTTCCGACATCCCAGTCTATTCCGAGGTAGTAGTTCCCGGTGACTGATCCTGCCGACAGATCAATGAGAGAAAAGCCGCTCCAGCCAACGCCTCCTGTCAGGGATATGTCAGGAATCAGGGAGCTGGTCAGGCTGTTGTTCCTCAGCTCGCTTTCAAGCGTGATCTGCGCTGCGGCAAGGTCAGTGTTGTTTGCCGCCGCCCCGTCGAGGGCCTGCTGCAGCGTCAGCGTGTCAGCGTACATGGGCATGACGGTCAGCAGGACCGCAGCCAGTGCAAGAATGATTCTTTTCATGGTTTCCTCTTGCACCAAATATGTGTGTCAGCACATGTGCTTTGCCCGTAGGAAGGGTAGTGGTTGCGTGTAGTTTGTTGTAGTTGTGTGTGGAAATGAAAAACCCTTCCCACACAGTCTGCAGGAAGGGTTCGTATTCTTCGAATGGAGGAATCTTGCACGTCCAAAAAAAGAACTCTTTTTTGAATGTTTTAACAATCTAAATGTATTTTTTAAGAGAAGTCAAGATCTGTTAATCATTACAAATTATGGGATTATGTCAATAATGGACTCATCCGGCCTCTTCGCGCTTCTTTAGACCTTCCTTCAGTCCTCCAGGGCCTTGTTATAGGCAGAAATTTCCTTTTCAAGTGGTTCCAGAAGACTGTGTGCCCTGTCGATCGGGGAGTCCTCGAGCCTGCGCGAGAGCCGGGAGATTTCATCAAGTGAAAGCTTCTCAGCCGCCTTTCGCATTCTGTGTGCGATCCTGTGCACCTCATCTGCGCTGCCATGCTTCAGGGCATTTTCGACTTCATCAAGCCGGCACAGGGAGGGGAAGGAGATGATATCCTGCCCAAGGGCCTGCATGTCACCGCAGTAGTCTTCAACAATCTTCTCATAGTCCAGGCCCAGCTTGCGGGCGAAATTCGTTATGTTCACGTGGAGAAATATCGGAAAAGAACGGCCTCAAGTCAACTGATCCTGAGGCCGTACATTGTGTTTTTCTAGAACATCGGAGCGAATTTGTCCCAGATGCCCTTGCCCATGATCACGATGATGATCAGCGGCATGATCCAGGTGCAGTAGAACCTCGCCCAGCGGGGGAAGTGTACGCCCTCGCCCTGGTTGGCCTCTTCAATGAACTTGTCAAAGCCCCAGCCGTATCGCTGGGTGCAGAAGAGCAGGAAGAGGAGACTGCCGAAGGGAAGCAGGAGATTGCTAACCAGGAAGTCCTCCAGATCGAGGACTGCGCTGCCCTCTCCAAAGGGCTGGAAGCCTGAAAGGAGGTTGTAGCCCAGGATGCAGGGCAGTGAAAGCAGGATGATCAGGAAGAAGTTGACCGTGCAGGCCTTCTTCCTGGACCAGCCATGGCAGTCCATCCAGTAGGCGACTATATTCTCGAAAACGGCGATGACCGTCGTGAGCGCGGCGAAGCTCATGAAGAGGAAGAAGAGACCTCCCCAGAGGCTTCCTCCTGTCATCTGTGCGAAAATGTTCGGCAGAGTGACGAAGATCAGGCTGGGTCCCTGACCGGCCTCGATTCCGAAGGAGGAGCAGGCCGGGAAGATGATGAATCCGGACATCAGCGCGACGAAGGTGTCCAGGCAGATGATCCTGATGCTTTCCCCTGCAAGGCGGTGCTCACGGCCGATGTAGGATCCGAAGATCGACATGGCGCCGATTCCGATCGAGAGGGTGAAGAAGCTCTGGCCCAGAGCCTCGTAGACGACTGTGCCGATGCCGATTTCCGTCATCTTCGAGAAATCCGGCCTGATGTAGAACAGGAGGCCTTCCCCGCTTCCGGGAAGGAGGCAGCTCCGGACTGCCAGCACGACTATGATGGCAAGCAGGCAGAGCATCATGATCTTCGTGATCTTCTCCACGCCTTTCTGCAGGCCCTGCGCCACGGCGAACATGCACACGCTGACCGTGATAACCATCCAGAAGATCTGAAGCACCGGATTCGCCGTCAATGAGGAGAAGAAAGTTGACACCTGGGTGCTGTCCATGCCTCTCATGTCGCCGATGATTGACGAATAGAAGTAGTACAGCAGCCATCCGGCTATTGTCGTATAGAACATCATCAGCAGGTAGTTTCCGGCAATGGCGAGGGGACCGTAGAAGTGCCACTTCGTACCGGAGGGCTCAAGGGTCTTGAGACTGAGCCCGATATTCTGCCTTGAGGCGCGTCCTATCGCGAATTCCATGATCATGATCGGAAGACCCAGTATGACCAGGAAGAGCAGGTAGATCAGGACAAAGCCCGCGCCGCCGTTTTTACCCGTGATATAAGGGAAGCGCCAGACGTTTCCCAAGCCGATTGCGCAGCCAGCTGAGAGCAGGATGAAACCGATCCTGCTGGCCAGATTCTCTCTTTTTTCCATACCTTTGACCTTTATGTCTTGTGTGATCAGGACCCATTAAAACAGAAGAAGCGGAGCCTTGTCCACTTCCTCTGCTGTCTGTCGGCAACATCCGCTCAGGGATTGTAAACGTTCTTTGTCGGGAACTTCGGCTCGCTTGTCACGTTTATTCCAAGCTTCCTCAGTCCTATCGTGTCTCCCGCGGACGGGATGTGCGTGAAGTGCACCTCCGCACCGACGAGGCGCGGCAGTTCCTTCATCGCCTTCTCTGCGTTTGCGTTTGAGGTCGAGCTCATAGCAAGACAGATGAGTATTTCGTCAATGTTCAGGCTCACGCCCCGTCCGCGCAGCACGTCGCGCTTCATCCGGGTGATCGCATCAATGACATCGGGTGAGATGAGCAGCTCCTCCTTGTCGATTCCCGCAAGCGCCTTGAGTGCGTTCAGAATGAGCGCAGAGCCTGCGTGCATCAGCGGGGAGTTGTGGCCAGTGACCCTGATCCCGTCCGCACTTTCCAGAGCGGCGGCGCAGATCGTGCCCTTATTGCCCTCCTTGTGTGCCTCGATGCATTCTTCAAGCGCCCTGTTCGCCATCGGCACGACAGTCCTCTCATCGGTCCGCAGTCCCGCCTTGTCCATGATGGCCTTGGCGCGGTTGACCGTGGCCTCGTCCGTCATCCCCTGCGCGTACTGCACCTTCGTGACAAGATAGCGGCGGATGATCTCCTGCCTGCCTGCCTCGCGGCAGACCTCATCATCTACGATTCCGAAGCCGATCCTGTTGACGCCCATGTCGGTGGGTGACTTGTACGGACAGTCCGTTCCTGTGATCCTTTCGTATATCCTCTTGAGGAGGGGGAATGCCTCCAGGTCTCTGGAGTAGTTCACCGCGATTTCCCCGTAGGCCGAGAGGTGGAAGTGGTCTATGAGGTTCACATCCCCGATATCTGCGGTCGCAGCCTCATAGGCGATGTTGACCGGGTGGTCAAGCGGCAGGTTCCAGACAGGGAAGGTCTCGAACTTGGAGTAGGAACACTTCCTGCCCATTCTGTATTCGTGGTACATCTGGTTCAGGCAGGTGGCCAGCTTGCCGCTTCCCGGACCCGGGGCCGTGACAAGCACGATGGGCCGCTCTGTCGGGATGTACGGATTCTTGCCGTAACCTTCGTCTGAGACGACGACATCGATGTTTGTGGGATAGCCGGGAGTCGCCGTATGAGTATAGCAGCTTATGCCCTTGCTCTCGATTTTCTGCTTGAAGAGCATGGCTGCCGGCTGGTTCTCATAACGTGTGATCACCACTTTGTCGCACTTGAGCCCGTAGCGGGAGAAGTCGTCAATCATCTTGAACACGTCACTGTCGTAGGAGATGCCGAAGTCAGAGCGCATCTTTCTTCTCTCGATGTCTCCGGCGTAGATGCAGATGATCACATCAATCTTGTCCTTTAACGACTCGAAGACACGCATCTTCACGCTGGGCTCGAAGCCGGGAAGCACACGGGAGGCGTGGTAGTCGAAAAGCAGCTTGCCGCCGCACTCGACATAGAGTTTCCCGTCACTGTTCTCAACCCGCTCAAGGATGTAACGGGCCTGCTCCCTGAGGTATTTGTCATTGTCAAATCCGATTCTGCCCACAGCCAACTCCTAATCACGGACAAAGGGCCCGAACGGACCCTTTGCCTCAGTCGTATTCCGCGCTGATGATAGCATCATACATAGCCTTGGGCAATCATGGCATCGGCGACCTTGAGGAAGCCTGCGATGTTCGCACCGTCAACGAAGTTGTTGTGCTCACTGTATTTGTCAGCCGCGGCACTGCAGTTCTCATAAATGCCTCTCATGATTCCCTGGAGTCTCTGGTCAACTTCCTGGCTTGTCCACTTGAGTCTCATGGAGTTCTGGCTCATTTCCAGACCGCTGACCGCGACACCGCCGGCATTGGCCGCCTTGGCAGGTGCCAGATAGACGCCCTTTTCAAGGAAGAGCTTTTCCGCAGCCGCCTCGCATGGCATGTTGGCGCCCTCTCCGACGAGCTGGATGCCGTTCTTGACCAGATTCTGCGCATCCTCCAGCGTGATCTCGTTCTGGGTCGCACAGGGGAAGGCATAGTCAGCCTTCACGTCCCACAGCGGGTTTGCGCCGCTGCCGGTGCGCGGGATGTATGTGACGCCCTTGTATTTCTCCGCGTACTCGTGGATCCTGCCGCGTTTGACATTCTTCAGCTGCTTGACGTATGCGAGTTTCTCGTCAGTGATGCCCTGTTCGTCATAGATCATTCCGCTGGAATCGGAGAGCGTGACGACCTTGGCCCCGAGTGCGTTGAGTTTCTCGACCGTGAACTGTGCGACGTTTCCGCTTCCTGAGACGAGGCAGGTCCTGCCTTCCAGGCTCTTTCCTTCTCCTTTGAGGATCTCATTGCAGAAGTAGACCAGGCCGTATCCTGTGGCCTCAGGCCTGATCAGCGAGCCGCCGAAGCTCTGGCCCTTGCCGGTGAGCACGCCTGTGAATGAGTCCGTGATCCTCTTGTACTGGCCGAAGAGGAAGCCGATCTCACGGCCTCCGACTCCGATGTCGCCGGCGGGGACGTCCGTATCCGGTCCGATGTGGCGGTATAGTTCACTCATGAAGCTCTGACAGAAGCGCATCACCTCAGCATCGCTCTTTCCCTTGGGGTTGAAATCACTTCCTCCCTTTCCGCCGCCCATCGGCAGACCTGTGAGGCTGTTCTTGAATACCTGCTCGAATGCGAGGAACTTCATGATGGAGAGATTGACCGAGGGATGGAAGCGGAGGCCTCCCTTATAGGGACCGAGCGCTGATGACTGCTGGATTCTGAAACCCCTGTTGATCTGCAGGCGGCCCTCATCATCAATCCATGGCACGCGGAAGATGATCATCCTCTCCGGCTCGACCATGCGCTCGATGACCTTGTGATAGGTGATCTCCGGCAGTTCGTCCACGATCTTGTCCATGGACAGGAGGAAGGTATAGACAGCCTGCTGGAACTCCTTCTGGTCCGGGTCAAGCTGACACACGTGTTTGTAGATTTTCTCTGTCACCTGATTCATTTTCTGCTCCCTTGGCATGTTTGAATTTGGATTGTCTGGCTTACTTTAAAGCAAGTTGCCCGGTTTGATAAAGTATGCTGAAACATATAACTGAAAAAATATTCACAAAATATGCATAATAATTCTTTCTTTTGCACTATCTTCAGCACAAAGCGGTGCCGGCTCTGTCAAAATCCGCTTCCTCTGTGTTAGAATACGGGTAAGAAATAATATTCGGAGGACAATTATGGATTGTGTATACACAATGGACGGCCTGAGAATCGTCGACCTGACCAAGCCTCTCGATCCCAAGACTGAGACGAGAAGGTGCCACATGTACCGCTTCAATACCGGCGGGCCGATCCCTGACTACCATACTATCATGGACCTCATGAGCCATCTCGGAACCCACTGTGAGTGCCCCTATCATCACGATGACAATTGGCCGAGCGTCGCAGAGCTTCCGCTGACGACCTTCATGGGCCGCGCCATCTATGTCAACATCGAGGCCGAGCCGAACAGCTATGTTACACCTGAGCTGCTTGACAAGTACTGCGCACCGAAGATGAAGGACGGGACAATCGTCATCATCGACAGCCCGCACAGGATCCCCCCTTTCACTCCGCTGACCAACACAGCTGAGGACAAGAGACTTTTCGTCAACGGCGAGACCGCACAGTGGTTCCTTGACCACAAGGCCAAGTGCATCGGTTTCGGCGACGGCGTCTCGATTGAGAACCGCAATGAGGACGTCAAGCCCTTCCACGATATCCTGCTTGCGCACAATATCGTCTTCCTCGAGGTCCTGAAGAATCTGGACAAACTTGAGAAGGACGTCTTCTTCATGAGTTATTCTCCTCTTCCGATCATGGGCCTGGATTCCTGTCCGGTGAGGGCCTATGCCATTGAGGGACTCGCGGAGTATTCCAATTGAACATCATAGTCATCGGGGCAGGAGCCATGGGCGGCAGCTACGGCGGCCGCCTCAGCCTGTGCAACAGGGTGACGCTTGTCGACACGAATGCGTCCCTGGTGGACAGAATCAATGCATCAGGCCTTGTGCTGGAAGAGGGGGGAAGGGAGACCGTTTTCCATCCCTCTGCCGCCACCGGTGTCTGTGGTCATGTTAAAGCCGACCTCGTGGTTCTCTTCACCAAGGCGCTTTACAGCAGGAGCGCGCTTGAGAACGTGAAGGGGGCCATAGGTGACGATACTGTGCTCATGAGTCTCCAGAACGGGGCAGGCCATGAGCGTGTGCTGTGTGAGTATGTGCCGCGTGAGAGAGTCGTGATCGGCACGACGGAGGACAACGGATACGTCATTTCCGAGGGAAGGATTCATCATGGAGGAGAGGGCGTCACCAATATCGGCGTCTTGGATGGGGTTGACGGCTCTTTCCTGGAGGACATCAGACAGGCCTTTGAGCCATGCGGCTTCACAGTCCGCATCCACGCTGATATCCGCCGCCTGGTCTGGGACAAGCTGATGACCAATGTCTCTCTTTCTGCCCTCACGGCCGTGCTGCAGTGCGACATGGGATATATATATAATGACAGATATGCCCGGGATCTCTGCACGCAGCTCGTGAAGGAGGCCGTTGCAGTTGCGAATGCCCAGGGGCTCGGTTTTGACGAGGAGGCGGTCCTCGCGAAAGTCGTCTCAGTCAGCCGCGCCAATCCCGGGGCCTACACCAGCATCATGAAGGACATTGCCGCCGGCCGGCGCACCGAGGTGGACACGATCAGCGGAGAAGTTGTCTCCGCGGCGCATTCTCTCGGTCTGAGCGTGCCTCATCATGAGATGATTGTCTCCCTCATTCATGCCATGGAGGGGAGGGGATGTCAAGGAAATTCCAGATAGGTCAAATTCAGGCAGCCCTGTTAATCTGGTGCTTGGAAAAAATACTAAAATATCAGAAAAAGGTTTGCAAAAGCAGAAAAACCGAATATATAATGACAGCGTCGTAATTGCGCGACTTGAAACCACAATTGGAGGATAAACAAGTAAAATGAAGAAAGTTGTTGCTTTGCTTCTTGTGTTTGCGGCTATTCTCGTGCCTGTATTTGCCAACGGACAGGGCGAGACAGTTACCCTGACACTTTCCGAGGTTCATGCCGAGGGATACCCGACAACTCTTGCCGACCAGGAGTTCGCAAGACTGGTCAATGAGAGAACTGAGGGCAGGGTCCAGATCAACGTTTACTACGGTGGAACCCTCTATGGTGAGGAGACAGGCTCAATTGAGGCCCTCCAGATCGGAGACCTTGACTTCGCCCGTGTTTCCGCTTCCCCCGTCGCTTCCTACGTTCCCGCTCTGAACGTCATCCAGCTTCCCTACCTCTACAGGGACGGCGATCACATGTGGCAGGTTCTGAACGGACCTATCGGACAGGACATGCTCGATGAGATCCAGGCTTCAGGATCCGGTCTTGTCGGCCTCTGCTACTATGATGCCGGTGCCAGAAACTTCTACACCACCACACCTGTCCAGGGCGTTGAGGACATGAAAGGCCTGAAGATCAGGCTCCAGAACAACCCGATGATGGTTGAGATGGTCCAGCTCCTCGGAGGAAACGGTGTCACAGGAATCGGACCCAACGAGGTCTACTCCGCAATCAGCCAGGGCACGATCGACGGTGCTGAGAACAACTGGCCGACATACGAGTCCATGGGCGACTATGAGGCTGCTCCCTACTTCATCCTCGACGGACACACAAGAGTTCCTGAGATCCTTCTCGCTTCCGAGAACGTGATCAACAAGGTCAGTGCCGAGGACTGGGAGATCATCAAGCAGTGCGCCAAGGAGACCCAGGATTACGAGATCGAGCAGTGGGCACTGCGCGAGGAGTCTTCCAGAGAGATCGTCACAGCCGCCGGCGTGACAGTCTATGAGCCTACAGCCGAGGAGATCCAGGAGTTCCAGGATCTGATGGCTCCCCTCTATGATGAGTACGGCGCCGGTTACGAGGATCTCATCCAGGAGATCATCAACACAGGCCTTTGAGGTTCAATCTGGTCAATTAGCCAAAGACGGTCAACAGGGGAGATATTTTCTCCCCTTTGATCGATTTATTGTATGGAGGTAAGGATGGGTTCAAAAAACAACAAGGGCGGCTGGTGGAGCAACTACCTGCGCGAGAACAAACTCATCATCAACAAGACGGACTATCCGAAAGGACAGGTCCCTGCGAAGGCTTACATCATTCTTGTGAACCATTGGTGCCATAAGATCATCCTGACGATCGCACAGATTGCGGTCATCGTCATGCTGTGCACCGTTTTCATGAATGTTGTACTCCGTTTCTGCTTCAATTCCGGCATTGCCTGGGCCGAAGAGGTCCCCAGACTGCTGGTCGTGCTTTTCAGCTTCCTGGCCTGTGCCATCGGTGTCAGGGACCACATGCACATTTCAGTCACGATTCTCTATAACCGCTTTCCAAAAGGCGGCAAGGCCAGAAAGTTCATGGACATTCTCGTCGATGTCTCGACTCTCATCTGCGGCCTGATGCTTCTCTATTACGGCACAATGTTCATCGTGCGTCTGCGCCCCGGCGCCCTGCCGATGACAGGATGGCCCACCTGGGTCCAGTATATTCCCGCTCCGATCGGCGGCTTTGTGATGGCCTTCGACTCGCTGCTCTTCCTCTTCCACGTCCTGGATCCGGATGATCTGCTTTACAGTGAGAAGGAAGTCGACTACGCCGAGCTGGTCAAGCAGCAGGAGGCGGAACTTGCAACACAGGGAGGAAAGAACTGATGTCTACAACCATACTTGCGGGAATTGTCCTCATCGGTGGATTTTTCCTTCTCATGATGATCAAGGTCCCAGTGACCTTCTCAATGCTCATTTCGACATTCCTGTCGATGCTCCTGGTGCCGGGAACCAACCCGACCACAATCATCAGGATGATGTTCGACGGCGTCTCGAACTTCACCATGCTGGCCATCCCGTTCTTCATCGTCATGGGCGAGATCATGGCCGTCGGTGAGATTTCAGACAAGATCGTTGACCTGGCGAACCTCGCAGTCGGACGCTTCCGCGGAGGCCTTGCCTATGTGAACTGTCTCGACTCCATGTTCTTCGGAGGAATCTCCGGCTCCGCAGTCGCTGATGTCTCCTCTCTCGGATCTGTCGTCATCCCGATGATGGAGAAGCAGGGCTATGACAGGGAGTTCACAGTCGGCCTTACCGTCACGACGGCCTGCCAGGGCGTTCTGATCCCGCCATCACACAACATGGTCATCTACGCGCTGGCCGCAGGCGGCGGAGTCTCCATCGGACAGCTCTTCTATGCCGGCTTCGCGCCTGGAATCTTCCTCGGTGTCGGATTCATGGTCATGTGTTTCATCCTCGGACGTCCCAGCAAGTACAACTTCCCCAAGGGCGAGAAGATGTTCAAGGACGAGAAGGTCCGCTGGCTTGGAAAGGATGAGTCCGGAAAGTTCAGGGTCGGTCCCTGTCTCAAGGTTGTCGGAAACGCCATCCTGCCGATGTTCACCCTGGTCATCATCATGGTCGGAACCGGTGTCGGAATCTTCACGGCGACAGAGAGTTCGGCAATCGCCTGTTTCTACACCTTCATCCTGACATACTTCATCTTCCGCAAGGCCAAGGTCAGGGATTTCGGCAAGGTCATCAAGAACTCACTCAAGACCCTCGCCGTTGTCCTCACGCTCATCGCCTCCGCCAAGGCTTTCGCCTACATGATGACGATGCTGAGAATCCCCGAGGGAATCACGAGCGCCCTCATCGGAGTCACTGCGAATCCCTATATCCTGTTGATCATCATCAACCTGCTGCTGCTGGTTCTTGGCTGCTTCATGGACATGGCTCCGCTCATCATGATCATGACGCCGATCCTGCTTCCTGTCGTCGAGTCTTCCGCATTCACGAATGCCCTGGGCCCGATGAGCAGAATCCATTTCGGTATCGTCCTGATCTTCAACCTGGCAATCGGTCTGTGCACTCCTCCGGTGGGCTCCGCCCTCTTTGTCGGATGTGCCGTTGGAAAGACGACTCTGGAGAACACCTCAAAGAAGATGCTGCCGCTGTTTGCAGTCATGCTCTTCTGTCTGCTGGTCGTCACCTATGTTCCATACATCTTCCAGATGTCTCTCTTCGGATATTGATCCTGCCAGATGCATCACTTTATCAGCCGGCCCCGTGCCGGCTGTTTTTGTCAGATTCCGGGATCTTGAACAAAGACCGTCCATTTGCAATAATCCGACTCGTAAGGCGCTGACGAAGACGAGTAATGTGTCCGCTGTGTGAAAGAGAGGCCTGACCGTGGCTGGAAGTGGGCTGACACATGGCACATGAAAACCCCTTCCGAGCCGTCTGCGAGAAAGCAAGCAGACCGTCCGGGACGCGAAAAGTCCTACACGAGCGTCCTCTCCACGAGTGGAGGGGGAAGCAGGGTGGTACCGCGGAAATGCATGAACCTGATGCAGTTTCGTCCTTGCATTGGAGAGGATGAGTCTGGATCAGGTTCATTCTTTTCAGGGAGATCACTATGGAAAAAGACGAGAAGTTGTCCACTATCCGCCACTCCATGGCACATGTCATGGCACAGGCCGTGCTGGAGATGTTCCCCAGCGCACAGATCGCAATCGGGCCCTCGATTGAGAATGGTTTCTATTACGACTTCGAACTGCCGCGTCAGCTTGTGGAGGCTGATCTCGAGGAGATCACGAGGCGAATGAAGGAGATCATCAAGAGCGGCGCGGAGTTCAGGCGCATCGAGGTCAGCCGCGATGAGGCCCGCGAGATGTTCAGGGATCAGAAATACAAGCAGGAGCTGCTGGATGCGATTCCGGAAGGTGAGACGGTCACGATCTATAATCAGGGAGCATTCACAGATCTCTGCCGCGGTCCCCACGTCGAGAACACCAGACAGCTGAATGCTGACTCCTTCAAGCTGCTTTCCATCGCAGGCGCCTACTGGAGGGGCAGCGAGAAGAACCAGATGCTCACCAGAATCTATGGAACCGCCTGGTCGAATCCCAAGGAGCTGAGGGCCTATCTCGATCATCTCGAGGATGTCGAGAGAAGGGACCACAGGAAGCTCGGCAAGGATCTTGACCTTTTCAGCCTGCATGAGGAGGCCGGTCCCGGACTGGTCTACTGGCATCCGAGGGGAGCCCGCATCAGGCAGATCATCGAGCAGTTCTGGAGGGAGGAGCACTACAAGAACGGTTATGAGATGGTCTACACACCACATGTCGGCAAGAGCTGGCTGTGGGAGACGAGCGGACATCTTGGCTTTTACAAGGACAGCATGTATCCGCCGATGGAAATGGACAAGGCTGACTACTATGTCAAGCCGATGAACTGCCCGTTCCACATCATGATCTACAACAACAGCCTGCGCAGCTACAGGGACCTGCCCTGCCGCTGGGCTGAGCTCGGAACCGTATACAGGTATGAGAAGGCAGGAGCCCTGCACGGCCTGATGAGGGTGCGCGGATTCACACAGGATGATGCCCACCTCTTCTGCACGCCTGAGCAGATGGACGATGAGATCGAGGAAGTCCTCCGCTTCTCAATCCACATGCTCAAGGCCTTCGGCTTTGAGGACTTCCATGCATACATCTCCACAAGGCCTGAGAAGTCTGTCGGAGATCCCGCGCTGTGGGACAGTGCCACCGAGAGCCTGAAGAAGGCGGTTGAGAAGGCCGGACTGAAATATGACATCGACGAGGGAGGCGGAGCCTTCTACGGACCGAAGATCGATCTGAAGATCAAGGATGCGATCGGACGTGAATGGCAGCTTTCGACGGTCCAGTTCGACTTCAACCTTCCGGAGAGGTTCAAGATGACCTTTGTCGACAAGGATGGAAAGGAGAAGAGGCCGCTTATGATCCACCGCGCCCTGCTCGGATCAATCGAGCGCTTCTTCGGCGTTCTGCTTGAGAACTATGCCGGAGCCTTCCCGCCATGGCTCAGCCCTGATCAGATCGCCATCGTGCCGGTCGGTGAGATGGCCTTCGACTATGCCAGGTCTCTTGAGAAGCGTTTCAGGGATGCAGGCCTGAGGGCATACTGCGATCTTTCCGGAGAGAGGATGAATGCAAAGATCCGCAAGGCGCAGCAGATGAAGGTTCCCTACCAGGTGATCATCGGCGAGAAGGAGATGGCCGCAGACCAGGTCTCTGTCCGCTACCGCGGAGGAAAACAGGCCAATGGCGTATCCACGGCAGACTTCATCGCTGAAGTCCAGGACATAGTCGCAAGAAAGGCCCAGCTGGGCTGACAGGCGGAGTCCTTCCCCTTTGACGAGGGGGAGGACTTTGTCTTCTCAAGGAGAATCTGATGGATAAGAGGACCGCACTGGACAGGCTCAGGAATCTGGACAGGGACATTGTCATACTGCGCGACATCATCGCCGCCCTTGGCTTTGATGAGGAGACCGCGCTTCCGGAGAGAGGCTTTGAGGAGAGGGGCGAGCAGCTTGCCATGCTTTCACTCATGCTGCATGAGAAGCGCTGCGACAGAGAACTTGAGACTCTGGTTGAATACCTGTCCGGTCAGGAGCTGGGTGAGGCTGACAGGGCCCTCGTCAAGGCCCACAGACGCTTTTTCGAGACGGAGGCATGTCTGCCGCCACGTCTTGTGGAGAAGGAAGCCAGACTGCTTGCTGAAGGTCATGGCGCCTGGGTCAGGGCCAGGGAGGCGGATGATTTCAGGGCCTTTGAGCCGGTTCTGGGAGAGATCGTCGACTTCGAGAGGGAGAAGGCGCTTGCGATCAGACCCTCATGGGATCCCTATGACACATTGCTTGACCTCTATGAGGAAGGACAGAGTGCCGGACGCATTGCGGCCGTATTTGACCCGCTGGAGGAGAGAATCCATGATCTCATGGACCGCTGCGCTGATGCCGGCATCGACACCTCCTTCCTGTACTGCTCGTACGACAGGGACCGTCTCCACGCTTTCTGCCTCGATGTGATAGGCAGGATGGGCTTTGATTTCTCGCGCGGCATGGTCAGCACATCGGCTCATCCGTTCACGAGCTATCTCGGGCGCGACGACATCAGGATAACCACACGCTACACTGATCCGAGCTTCTTTGATGCGATATCAACGATAGTACATGAGTGCGGTCACGCACTTTATGACATGCATGCATCCCTCAACGGGGATATCAGGAATACAAGTATCGGCTGCGGCACTTCCATGTCGCTGCATGAGTCCCAGTCCCGCTTCTGGGAGAATATGATCATGCGCTCAAGACCTTTCTGGGTCTGTATGTATCCCCGCCTCCAGGAGGCTGTGCCGGCACTTGCCGCAGTATCTCTCGATGACTTCTGGAGGGCTGTCAACCTGTCCTGTCCCTCCGCCATACGCGTCAATGCAGACGAGCTCACGTATCCGCTTCACATCATCATGCGCTTCAGACTGGAGCGGCAGCTGATAAGAGGAGAACTTCCTGTCGGGAAGCTGCCGGAAGCATGGAACCGCATGAGCCTCGAGACTGTGCGCTACGCAGTGAAAAGCGACCGTGAGGGCTGTCTTCAGGACAGCCACTGGGCCGGTGGGCTTTTCGGATATTTCCCTTCCTATGCCCTGGGCTCAATCGCGGCGGCATCCTTCATGAAGGCGCTTGAGAAAGAGGCCGGCGGCAGGCAGGCCCTTGAGGCTGATCTCGCTTCTGGCCGCTGGTCAGTCGTGACCGGCTTCCAGGACAGGATGATCTGGCGCTACGGGGCTGTCTACGGCTTTGATGAGACTGTGGAGCGTGTTACCGGAAAGCCCCTGACCGTGGAGGACTATACGGCCTACCTTGCCGACAAGTACTCAACAATCTATAATCTCCAGTGAGGATGGACTTATGAATATTCCCAACAAGCTGACTGTTCTGAGACTGGTCATGGTTCCTGTCTTCTTCATAGCCTTCTGTCTGCCGCAGTGGTTCGGTGAGGGGGCCAGCGTCTTCTCCGTGATCCTGATGCTGATCTGCTATGTGATAGCTGAGCTCAGCGACCTGCTTGACGGCAAGATCGCCAGGAAATACAACCTCGTGACTGATCTTGGCAAGGTGATGGATCCTTTTGCTGACACGCTCAGTCATCTGACGTATTTCGCCTGTTTCTATGGAATGGGAATCATGCCTGCTGCGGCCTTCATCATAATAATGTGGAGGGAATTCTCCATCTCCTTCCTGAGAATGCTGATGATGGGCAAGGGCAAGGCGGTGGCCGCCAATATCTGGGGAAAGAGCAAGACAGTGCTCTATGCACTCGTCTCCATTCTCTCAATTGCCTATGTCGTCGCATCGCACTTCGTGCCAGGGGGCTGGCAGGACATATACTCAATTGTCCTCATCGTGCTCTTCTACCTTGCGGCGCTTGCCAGCCTGCTGAGCTTCACGACCTATCTGAGCGCCATACTCAAGAGCAGGGCTCTCAGCGGAATGACCCGCTGATGAAGCCGCTTTCCGCCCTGGAGGATGCATCCTCCATCCGGACTGTTGTCAGTGATGTCGATGACACGATAACCTCCAGTGGCCGGCTCCTGCCGGCTGCACTTGATGCGATGTATAAACTCAGGGCCTCCTCACGGAGCCTTGTCCTGCTGACCGGAGGATCGGCAGGATGGTCCGATGTGTATATCAGACAGTGGCCTGTGGACAAGGTGATTGCCGAGTCCGGGGCGCTGATGCTCTCAAGAGATGAATCAGGCGCCGTTGTCTATACCAGAAACCCCGTGATAAGCGCTGACGTGCCTGAGAAGAGACAGCTTCTGCTGGAGAAGATAGGGTACGGCCGGCTGTCCAGCGACCAGTACGCGCGTCTTTACGATATAGCAGTGGATCTTTCCCGCTGCACTGAAGAGGAGCTGGAGGACATCAGAAAGATGGCTGAGGATGCCGGCGCCAGTACCAGCCGCTCTTCAATCCACCTCAATATCTGGTTCGGCGGCTATGATAAGGCGGAAGGGCTCAGGACATTCTTCGGAAGCGATTTGTCAGGCTGCGCCTACATAGGCGACAGTCTGCCGGATGCCGCCCTGTTCTCCATCTTCCCGCTTTCCTTCGGCGTTGCCAGTGTTCAGGAGCACCGGGCAGACTTTCCTGTCCTGCCTTCATATGTCGCAAGCCGCCCCGGAGGGGAGGGCTTTGCTGAGATTATTGACAGAATCTGCGGATGAGAAATGGGCAAGATACTTTTCATTGACGTTGACGGAACACTTGTGGACAGCTGCCATAACCTGAGAGAGAGGACTAACGAGGCGCTCAGACGCGCCGCACGCATGGGTCACCGGATAGTCATATCCTCAGGACGCTGTGTTGACGGAATCAGGGACATCTCTCGCCAGTTTGACTTTCCTTACTGTCTTTCGACACTTAATGGAGCATATGTCGTCGATGAGAACGGCGCTGTTGTCAGTGAGAATCCCTTCCCGCCTGAAGACGCCATTCTGGCGGCAGATCTCATTGCGAAGTATTCGATGGGGCACCTCTATTTCACCGGACCCTGCTGGGGCAGCGGGAACAGTGCTGACTATGAGCTTGAGTACAGCGTAGTCAGAACTGCCGGAATTCACGACAGTCTTGATGAGGTAGTCAGGACGCGCACTGTGCACAAGATTCTGGCCTGCGGTGATCAGCGGCTCGATTCAAGCCGTGCCTTTCTTGAGGAAATCCGCATGCGTCTTGACAACTATATGATCATGCCAAGCAGTCCGATATATATCGAGATTAACACGCCGGGCACCAGCAAGGGCAGTGCGGTGACAAGGCTCTGCTCGCTTTTCGGCATCCCTTTTTCAGACTCACTCGCCTTCGGGGACTGGGACAACGACATCTCGATGTTCCAGGCCGCCGGTCATGCCGTGTGCATGGCCAACGGCAGTGCCTCTGCCAGGGCGCAGGCGGATGAGATCGCTCCGTCAAATGACGAGGACGGGCTGGCAGTCTGGATTGAGGAGAATCTAATTCTTTAAGAGAAAAGAAGAAGAAAAAAAGTTCAAAATTTCGTGAAAAAATTATTGACAAAAGCATCCCGGCTGGGGTAAGTTAAGCGAGCACGTTGCGAAGAGCGATATGCGGATTTTTGACAGATATATAAGCGAAGGGAAGAGAGAGAAAGAAGCTTGAGGCTTCTGTCAATAACTGAATACGAACTGATTTAGGTCAGGTTCGTAATGAGTGGACAGGTAAGAATTCAAAGTTGAAAGATAGTGTGCACTTCGGTGCACATGAATTGAATGACGGAGAG
>CALXOO010000025.1 GCA_944390045.1 uncultured Spirochaetales bacterium
ACTGATGTCTCCAGCCTGCTGAAAGCAAGACTCAGAAAACGCATCGAGGAGGTCTGACCCGGTTTAGCACTAGATTTCCCGCGAAACTTTAAAACGCAGGTCTTACTTCTTTTTGGAAATCTTTGTCAATCAGACTTATGCAAGTTTCTGCATTTTTTTGCATCCGGGATTTGAAAAAAGAGAAAACCTCCCTTTCCGGTGACGGATCAGGGAGGCCTGTATCCGGCGTCAGCCGTTGGACTTCTCGTCCCTGTACTGAGTCGGAGTCTGACCGCTGAAGCGCTTGAAGATCTTCGCGAAGTAGCCCGGAGACGGGAAGCCGCACTCCAGGGCGACTTCGGTGATGTTCTTGCGGGGGTCAAGCATCATTCTGGCCGCCTTGTTGACGCGGTAGGCGTTCAGGTAATGCAGGAAGTTCATTCCGGTCGCCTCCTTGAAAAGGCGGCTGAGATGGCTGTCGCTGATGCCGAGGTACTGGGCTGCCTCCTGCAGCCCCACTGAGCTGGAGTAGTTGTTGACAATGAAGTTGATCACTGAGTTGATTATGTGGTTATTCACCCTTCTGGGAAGCTCGACGAGATCCCCCTCTGCCGGTTCCTCCTCTGCCCTGAAGCCGGCCTCAAGCTCATCCTTGCGGATGCGCTCCACCAGACTCGTGAGCGTGCGGTTGAGCTCTTTGGGATCAACGGGCTTCTGCAGATAGTCCCATACGCCCAGTCTGATCGCAGCGCGTGTGTAGCTGAAGTCAGTGTAGCCGGAGAGGATCACGGCGTGGTTCACATGACACTTGGAGAGCATCACGAGTCCGTCCTGCCCGGGCAGGCGGATGTCAGTGACCACTATGTCCGGGTTCAGCAGCCTGATCAGCCCTTCTCCGTCGATTCCGTCCGAACTGGTGCCGACAAGCTCCAGTCCGAGTTCCCTCCAGGGAGTATTCATGGCCAGGTCGTCACGCACCAGGCGTTCATCTTCCACCAGCACCACCGAGTAACTCATCTTTTCTCTCCTTTATCAAGAGGAAGGGACAGCACCACCTGGCTTCCCTTCCCAGGTTCAGATTGTACATTGAATTCAGCCTTGTTGCCATAGTAGATTTCAAGGCGCTTGTAGACGTTGTACATACCGGTGTGTCCGCTGTCCGCGAAGTTCTCCATATCCTGATATGGCCCGGCATCAAAACCCACACCATTGTCGCACACGCTGATGACGACCCTGCCGCCTGACCTTCTGGCGCTTATCGACAGCTTCCAGGGCCCGAGCTTGGGCTGGAGTCCGTGGCAGATCGCGTTCTCGACCAGAGGCTGGATGATGAGCTTGGGCGTGATGACTCCGGCCAGCTCAGGGTCCATGTGGCATTCAGCGTCCAGCCTGTCGGCAAAGCGCACCTTCTGTATGCCCAGGTAGCTTTCCACCATCAGGAAGCTGTTCTCCAGCGTCTCGGTGCTCTCCCTGTTGTCGACGGCATAGCGCAGCAGACGGCCCAGCCTTATCGTGATCTCCTCAATGTCGCTCTGCCTGTGGATTCTGGCAAGCGCCCTGATCACATTGAGCGTGTTGAAGAGGAAGTGAGGATTCATCTGGGCCTCCAGGGCCTTGCGCTCCGCATCGCGGACCTTGTCCTTCTCCTCCTCATTCTTCCTCATCAGCAGCTGTATCTGGGTGAGCATCTCGTTGAACTCGGCATTGAGGCTCTCCATCTCCCTGATGGCGCTCTTCTCCACACGGATGTCAAGATTGCCTCGCTCTGCCTGTTCCATCGCTGAGACCAGCGAGCGTATGGGACTGACCAGAGGTATTGTCAGCATGATGCCGACCAGAAGTGCCAGGATGAGTGAGCACAGCATTATCACCGCACTGGCCACGTAGAAGCTGTGCAGCGAGTGCGTGTAGGGACTCGTGTTGAGGTAGCATACCAGCGTCATGCCATAGTCCTCGAGCCCGGTGCTGGCCACGAGATAGCGCCCGTCACGGCTCTCGAGACTGTCAGAGAAGACCCAGCCGTCATCCAGCGCCCTGTAGTCTGAAAGATGCACCAGCGAGGAGACCATGCCGGATGAGTCGTTGAGCAGGCAGACCTCATTGACCAGCGCCGGCTCGGCATAGCGGATGAAGGGGGTCCCGATTATATCCAGGAAGGCGTAGCCCAGCAGGCT
This sequence comes from uncultured Spirochaetales bacterium, assembly GCA_944390045.1. Taxonomy (GTDB): domain Bacteria; phylum Spirochaetota; class Spirochaetia; order Sphaerochaetales; family Sphaerochaetaceae; genus Bullifex. Next base: position 2,154 of record CALXOO010000025.1, read on the forward strand.
CCCGTCTTCTGATGTGACGCAGCGCTCGATGTTCATCACGACCTCGTCGCTGTAATATGTCGAATAGCGGAAATCCGTGTCATAGCGCGTGCCCTCAAACGGGACCTGCGGCAGGCGTACAGTGAAGTCGACCCAGTCGGGAATCTGCCGTGTCGAGAAGAGAATCCTTCCCTCCGTATCCGTCAGCGTCAGGACAGCATAGCGTCCGGGCGAGACCGCATAAGGCGATCCGTTCTCCACAACCTGTCTGACAAAGTCATCAAGAGTCGAGCTGTATTCCTCCACTGTGTCGGTGAAACGTATGGCTATGTCGGAGAGTGCCACCTCAAGCTGATCGTAAAGGCTGCCCGTGGTCATCCGCTCCCCGTAGTTGTAGATGAACACCGCCAGCGGTATCGTGGCCAGGGCAAGCCCGGCGATGATGACGAGTATTATCCAGAAGCGGAATGAGCGGTGCGGGATAATCATGAGAATGACCCGAGAAAGGCCTCCAGCTCATCGTCATTCCCGCTGTACAGGAAGGCATCCAGACCGAGTGATGCGGCACCTGCCACATTGTCCCTGCTGTCGTCGAAGTGGTGGGCGTGACGCCTGTCTGCATTCTCCAGGGCGAGGACAGTGGCGAAAAAGGCCTTGCATGGCTTGACGGCATGGATCAGGTGGCTTGCATAGGCCGCATCGAAGTGATCTGCCAGTCCGGTCTCGTAGATGAAGTCCCAGTGGCTGCGGAAGGTGTTGCTGCCGATGACGCAGCGGCCTCTGCGCGCTCTGAGCGAGTCGACCATGGACAGCACCGGACCGTTGACAAGCGGATGGAAGTGGCGCTTGAAGATATCGCCGGACACGGTGACGCCGAAACGGTCAGCCAGATGCCGGTAATAGGCCTCAATCGGGAAAAGTCCGGCCATCATTGCGTTCTCGTAGAGACGGTAATCCTCCTCCAGGGTATCCAGCGGCAGGCCCAGCTCTCCCGCAATCGCGGGAAGGACCGTGATGTTCCGCACCAGGACATTGCCCAGGTCGAAGATGAAAAGCTCACCCGATGCCTTTCGCATGGTCGCGCACATAGGCCGAGAGGGCCTTCATTGTCTCGTTCGAGATGTCATGCTCGATGAGGCATGCATCATGCTCTGCCAGGGCGGCATCCACTCCCAGGATGTCGCGTATGAAGCGGGTGAGAGTGCGGTGCCTGTCGTAGACCTCCTCGGCGACCTGCCGGCCCTCCCCCGTGAGCGAGACTTCGCCGTAGGACTCCATCTCGATGTACCCGCCCTCTTTCAGGACACCCATGGCCCTTGAGACACTGGGCTTCGACACGTTGAGATGCCGCGCGATATCAGTGGAGCGGACCTTTTTCGTGCCATGCTGCAGTTCGAGCACGAGAATAGCCTCAAGATAGTCCTGTCCGGATTTCTTCACTTTTCACCTCACACTTTCAGAAGTATTCCACCATTTCTGCCTTCATTGCAATGCCCGCTCTGGAAAGCTGTCCTGCCGTTGACCAGCACATATTCAATTCCCCTTGACTGCTGCCAGCCGGCCGAGGGATCAAGGCTGTCCGGGCGGAAGAGGACGAGGTCCGCTGCGGCGTGTTCCCTGACAAGGCCGCGGTCTGAGAGCCCCAGCCTTCTGGCGTTCTCGCCGCTCATGCGCCTGATGCACTCCTCAAGTGTGAACAGTCTCCTTTCGAGGCAGAAATGCCTTACCAGCTCCAGGGCGGCTGAATGTGATCTGGGGTGCACCACCGCAGAAGAGTAAAGCGCATCCGTCGAGAAGGACATCAGAGGGTCGCTCATTATGGTCTCCAGCGTGGACTCATCTTCCGTCACATCGCACATGAGGGCCGTTCCTCCCTCATCGGCCAGCGTGTCGAAGAGCGCCTCAAGCGGATCATCTCCAAGTTCGCTGAGGAGCTTCCCGTCCAGATCGCTCCTGCTGTCCATGTGCAGGATCCTTATCCTGTCAGGTCCCACCAGTGACCACAGGCTCTCCCAGCCGTCCGGGCTGAGCATGTCATGCCTCATGCGGCGCCGCTCATCCTCCAGCTGGAGCGCGAAACGCAGCTCGGTGCGTGACAGGGCCAGTGCCCAGGGCGGGAGAAGCGAGAAGAGACTTGTGGAACCGTAGTTGTACGGATAGGCATCAAAGGCGACATCAGCACCCCTGTCATGGAAGCCGTGCAGCAGCTCCAGGATGCGGCAGAGCCTGTCCTGATTGCGCCGTCCGATAATCTTCAGGTGGCTCACCTCGAGTCTCACGCCTGTCTTCAGCGCGATGTTCAGGACCTCCTCCAGAGAGGGGACAATGTCGTCTCCCTCACTGCGCATATGCACGCACATCAGCCTCCCGCGCCGTGCGGCCACACTGGCCAGTGCCTCAAGCTCCCCGCTGGAGGCACTGGTACATGGCTGGTAATAGAGACCGGTCGAGAAACCGAAGCAGCCGGCACTGAGACTCTCGTCCAGCAGGCGGCACATGTGCTCAATCTCCTGCGCACTGGCCTCGCGGTCAGTATCGTCACCCATCGCGGCGACGCGCAGCGGACTGTGGGCCTGCAGAAAGCCCATGTTGATCGCAGGCGGCAGAGAACCCAGGACGGAGGCAAAGGAGGAAAAGCCGTCCCAGTTCCAGCTGCGGCTGCGGCCGAGCACGTCTGTTGCCAGGTCCTCCAGCCGCCGCCTGTTTCCGGCGACGGGGAAGACTCCTATGCCGCAGTTGCCGCTGATGTCGCTGGTTATGCCCTGGGCAAGCCGCATCTCCATGGCAGGGTTATTGAGTGCGTAGAACTCGCTGTGGGCGTGTATGTCAATGGCGCCGGGAGCCAGGATCATGCCCGATGCGTCAACCGTGGTCCGGGCACGGACCTTCTCCTTTCCGATAAGGGCTATGCGTCCGCCCAGCGTGGCCAGATTGGCCGTGAAGGCCGGGGCCCCGCTTCCGTCAATGATTCTGGCACCCTCAAAGACTATGTCGTACATTCTGCGTCGTCTGGAAAACCGTGCTGTAGCTTTCGATGATCTGGCGCTCGAAAAGCCGTGCCAGATCCTCATAATTCCCCTTCCCGCCGGCAAGTGCGAGCGTGGCATTCAGCTCGTTCATATGGCTCTCGTCCAGCATCGGGGCAAGATAGCCCTCACCCAGCAGCATCGCACAGGAACAAAGCAGGGCGAAGAGGCAGTTGTCACATTCGAAGGGCCTGTCCCTGACCATCTCCGAAAGCAGGATGGAGGCCTTGAAGACCGGATGTATGCCCTTCCACTCCCTGTCGTACTGCATGAAGAAGGTCTCCATCTGCATGTCCACCGAGAGACTCTCGTCACCCGGGATATAGCCGTCCCGCCAGGATCCGCCATGCCTGTCATCCCAGCCCTGGCAGAAGGCGCGGTGCATCGCGAGCACGCTCCTGACCGAGTAAAGGGGCCTGGTCTCGACTGCCGTGAGGAAGAGTGAGCGGAAGGCCGCGATCCTGAGGCTGTCGGAGAAAGTAAGGCTTCTTGCCGGCGTCAGCTGGAAGACTGAGAGGACCTCGTCCCTGCTGACGGACACGCCGTCCATGGCCCGCCCCAGCATGATGAGGCCGGCGATGTAGCCGTCGCTCCTGGCATTGGAAAACAGCTTGTCACCGATGGGGCTGGAATCCTTCAGCCGGTTCAGTGTCCCGATATCTATTGACCCCAGTCTGAGGAACGACTTCTTGTACTGTCTCATGTGACGGCCGTCATAGGGCTTCGGGGTGTCTGCAGGTATGGACCAGGACCAGCCCAGCTTGGTGGCCCCCTCAATGCGCCCGTCCTGGCACATCAGTCTGATCCTGCGCTCCGTGACGCCCCACTTCTCGGCCAGTTCCCTGGCCCCGATATACTTCTTCATAAGACGAATAGTAACCGCTTTCACTCTGATTTGCCATACATTTCCAGATTGCCCAAGACGGGCAAAAACACTAACATCCTACCTCGGAGATGAGATATGGACAGCTATGACTTCGTAATCGTCGGAAGCGGGCCGGCCGGCATGGGAGCCGCATTCGCCCTGATTGACAGGCACAAGGATGCCAGCATCCTCATGATTGACAAGACGCCGTACTCCACTGGCGGCATGAGGAACGACTGCAAGATGAACTTCACCTTCCCCATCGGCTTTCCGCTGGAGTACTGGGAGAAAGACGAGGCAGAAGCCTATCTGGACGAGGTGATCAGGTTCCTCAGGCCGGACATCCTGCCCAAGAGCAATATCGCGACATACCAGGCCAGGGCCGAGAGGCTGGGCTGCTCACTCCTCGAGATAAGGCAGACCCATCTGGGAACTGACGGAGGCCTGGAACTCATCAAGCGGCTGCAGAAGCAGCTGGAGGAGAACAATGTCACACTCTCGCTCGGGGAGACGATGGAGAGCATAGACAGCAGGGCCAGGACAATAAAGACCGATAAGAGGACCATAGGCTACAGGGCCATCCTCATAGCTCCGGGACGCCAGGGCTTCCACTTCCTTCAGGATGTGATGAACAGTCTGGATGTGCCTTTTGTCGACAATATCGTCGATGTCGGGATCCGCGTCGAGACCCGCATCGAACATTACCCGATCGTAAAGGACTACTACGATCCCAAGTTCTATTTCAAGGAAAAGGTCCGGACTTTCTGCACCAACAGCGGCAATGCCCATGTCGTGCGCGAGAAATACGCGACGGCTAGGGGTGATGTCTGGTACTCAGTCAACGGCCATGCCTTCGCCGCGACGGAAGACAACAGCAACGGGCTGGTCAACTTCGCCCTGCTGAAGACCGTGCGCCTGAGCGAGCCGCTTGCAAGCGGGCAGGAGTATGCCGAGCATCTCGGCCTGATGGCCGCCCTGATGGGAGGAGGCAGGCCGCTCATGCAGCGCGTGGGCGACTTCCGCCTGGGCAGGAGAAGCAAGAGCGCGACCTTCAACGGAGACCTTTATGACTTCAGGCCGACGCTCACTGGCGCCTCACCGTCAGACATCTCGCTCGCGATGCCGAGCAAGATCCTGCGCTATATCTGGTCAGCGCTGAAGAATCTGGACACGATCGTCCCCGGAATCCTCCACCCGAGTACGATCATGTACTACCCGGAGATCAAGCTGTATGCGAACAAGCCGGTCTACAGGGACAGCCACTTCCAGGTGGCGGACGGTGTCTTCTTCGCCGGTGACGGCGCCGGAACCAGCAGGGGAATAACAGGGGCCTGGGCCAGCGGCATCAGGGCCTCCCGCGGAATGGAAGAGTATCTGGGCTGAAGATGGCAAAGCGTGATTTCGGGCACGGGGCAGTCATGCCCCTGGTCCTCTCCCTCAGTCTGCCGACCTGTCTCTCACAGGCGGTGAATGTGCTGTATGCGATCGTGGACAGAATGTTCATAGGCAACATCCAGGGCTACGGCGACCTGGCGCTTGCCGGCGTCGGCGTCGCAGTTCCAATCACGTCCCTGATCAGCTCATTCGCGGTTCTGGTCGGCATGGGCGGCAGCCCGCTCATGGCAATCAGGGAGGGCCATGGAGAGCACGATGAGGCTGAGAGGATCCTCTCCACGGGCTTTGTCATGCTCCTCTTCTTCTCACTCCTGCTGACACCGCTGTGCTTCATACTCAAAAGCCCGCTGCTGAGGCTCTTCGGTTCCTCTGAGGCGACTTTCGCCTATGCGGACGAATACCTCTCATGGTATCTTGCCGGAACACCGTTCGCGCTGCTGTCCACAGGGATGAACAGCTTCGTGATAAACCAGGGCATGAGCCGGCGCGCCATGGCAAGCGTCGTCTGCGGAGCCGTGCTCAACGTCGCCCTTGACCCGGTCTTCATCTTCGGCTTCGGCCTCGGAGTGAAGGGGGCAGCCATCGCAACAGTGATCAGCCAGCTGGCAAGCGCCCTGATCACAATGCACGCGCTGCTGTCAGGGGGAGCCATGATAAGGCTTCGCCTGAGGCTGCCCGGAGTCAGGATCGTGATCAGGACTCTCTCGCTCGGGCTTTCTCCCTTCATAATAATCGCGACTGACAGCATCATCATGATCCTGCTGAACACCGTGCTCCAGCGCTACGGCGGAGAGGGAATGGGAGACATGCTGGTCAGCGCCTCGACCATCATCCAGAGCTATCACCTGCTCGTGATGAACCCGCTTGGCGGCATCACGGGAGGAAGCCAGGGGCTGCTGAGCTACTCATACGGCGCAGGGAACACGGACAGGGTCAGACGGACCTGGGCCTGCATCCAGACTCTCGCTACAATTTACACTTGTATCATGCTGATCCTCTCCTGGACGGCAAGCCCCCTCTTCATCAGTCTCTTCACCAGAGATGAGGAGCTAGCCCGGCTTACCCTCACCTATCTGAGGATCTTCGAGCTCATGATCATACCGCTGTCCTTCCAGTACACCACTGTTGACACCTTCACGGCCCTGGGAAAGAGCTCGATAGCGCTTCCGCTCTCACTGCTGAGAAAACTCATGTTCACCCTGGCACTGTTCCTCATCCCGTATCTCACGCAGTCAGGGGGCACTGCCTTCTTCGCCGAGCCGGTGAGCGATCTGCTGGCGGCAGTCGTCAGCACTCTCACGCTTGCTGTCATGCTCAGACGCGTGCTGGGACAGAGAGAGGCCGGGCTGGATATCTGAGATCAGTCAGTCAGGAGAAGAGCGCCAGACGGAATGAGGACAGCGAGCGCTTCATGCTGACCAGCAGCGAGACATATGAGCTGGCCAGGAGGGCAGCGAAAGAAAAAGCGAGTGAGGCATATGGAATCCTGACGGAAAAGTTCGTCACATAGCTCTGCAGCGCCGGATGTTCCCAGGCATCGAGGGAGGAAAGCAGGGGAATGAAGAGATAGGAGGCAGCCAGTCCCAGTGCCATTCCCGCCAGACATGCGATGGCGACGCGCTTCATGGTGATGCGGACATAGACAGAGGCCATTGCCCTTCTCTGCACTCCGATGATCAGGAGCATTGCGATGTCCCTGCGGTCACGCTCGATGTACTCGGCGGCGACAGACAGAGAGAAGAAGCCTGCGAGAAAGGCGATGAGCACGACAATTACCTGCAGCAGCGACACAGAGAGAACCATGTTCTGGTAGATCTGTGAGTACATCTGCCTGTAGTCAGTCACCTGGTATCCGGCGGCAGTGAGACAAGAGACAAGCCCCTGGCTGTCGCCGCTGATGAGTATCTCCCAGCCGTCGCGGGATCCTGTCACCTGCCGGCTCGTGAAGACAAGAGCCGAGTCGAATTCCCCATAACCGGTGTTGTATGTTCCCTGGACGAACAGGAAGACGGGACGCACTCTGGCAAGGGCGCTGTCACTGATCATCATCGCGATCCGGTCACCGCAGCTGACGCCGAGCTCATGGGCCATGGTCTCGGAGAGCACGACAGGCTGAAGCGTGGTGCTGTTCTCCACTGTCACCAGATCCAGGGCCTCAGCCCTGCGGGGAAAGAAATAGTCATCATCCACACCCTTCACAGTGGCCAGGGCCGTGGCGCTGCCGCTGTACAGGACCGCGCTCGTACTCTGCACCACATCGATGCGTGCGTCCTCCGGAAGCAGCTGGGCCGGTATCTCAGATGTGCTGTACAGCGTTCCGCTGCCCAGCAGCTGCAGCACCTCATCCACCCCGCTTCCCATTGAGCTGATGAAGACCAGCGCAAAGGACAGGGCGAGAGAAACAGCCAGCACCAGGAATGTGGACAGGAGATTCCTCAGCCTCCAGGACAGGGGCTGTCCCCTTCCCGTCTTCCGTCCCGCATAGAGTCTCAGGGCCTCATTCGCCACGGCTGAGCTCCTTATGGGAAAGAGTGCGCACCTCATCCAGGCGGCGGGCGAAGGAGAGGTTGTGCGTGACCAGCAGGAGGGCAGAGCCTTCCTGGCGCACAGTGTCCAGAAGCAGGTCCTCGACCAGTGACTGGCTCTCCTCATCCAGGGCACCAGTAGGCTCATCCGCGAAGACAACGGAGGGCTTCGTGCAGAGGGCACGCGCTATTGCGACCCGCTGCCGCTCTCCGCCAGAGAGCTCGAAGGGCCGGTGAGTGAGCCTGTCGCCGAGCCTGAGCCGGGCCAGCAGCTCCTCAGCCTGGACTTCTGCCTTTTTCTTCGCCAGACCGCTGTTCATCAGCGGCAGCATGACGTTCTCCAGGGCGCTGAAGTCATCCAGAAGCAGGCTGTTCTGGAAGACAAAGCCCATCTTTTCCCTTCTCAGCACTGCCCTCTCATCACCCGTGAGTCCAGTGACATCACGTCCGTCATAGAATATCCTGCCGCTGCTGGGAGCCTCTATCAGGGATGCGATATAGAGCAGTGTGCTCTTGCCGCTTCCGCTCTTGCCGACGATGGCAAGGCTGGCTCCATAAGGCAGCTCAAGGCTCACCGACCTGAGTATTTCCAGCTTCGGAGCGTCCCTTGAGGGACCGTCAAAGCTCTTTGACACGTTCTCAAGACTCAATGCGTACTCGTTCATTGCGCGCCAAGCACCTCCATGACACTGTCTTCTCCGGCACTGCGCGCGAAGACCAGCGCGTAGATCAGCCAGGACAGGGCTGATACCGCAAGTATGACAGAAGCAGCCCAGGTACGGTCAACTGCGAAGGACATGCGGGAGAAGACCGGCATGATACGGGGAAGGATGCCCAGCAGCAGTGCGGAAAGCACGGTGCCGGCAGCTGTGGAAAGAAGCGACATGACCAGTCCGGTCAGACCGAAGGTCATGCAGAGGCGGCGTCCGCTCCAGCCCATGAGACAGAGGGCTGCGCACTCCCGCCTCTTCGTCCGCTCCAGCATCTGGGCGCTCTGGACCAGCTGGACCAGGACTATCACATGAAGACTTGACAGCAGGATGGCCATCACTGCCTTCTCAAGCAGCAGCGCCGAGTAGACTGACCCCTCCTTCTCGCTCCACAGCACGGCATCGTGGCCGGCTTCCTCCAGGCTGGAGGCAAGGGCCTTCTCATCCTCCACGTCCGTGAAGGCGGCAGTCCACTCCAGATTCTCAGGAGCAGAGGAAAGCGGAAGGAAGACGTACATCCTGTCGAAGTCGGACAGAGGGCTCTGGTACCAGCCCTCCACCGCATAGTCCCGGCTTACAGGACGCAGACGCACCGCGCTGCCCTCTTCCAGGGTCGAGATGCTGACTGTTCCTGTATAGCCGCCATAGTATCTGTATGGGAGATACACGCCGCCTTCCGGCGATGCTCCGCTTGCGTAGATTCCCCCGTTGTAATCACCGTCTATGTAGCGGATCATAACGCCCTGCGCTCTTCCCGCCGCACTCATCAGCCCCAGGTCTTCCCTGTACACAAAGCCTGTGGCCTGCTGACCATATTCCGAGATGAGGCTTTCCGCCTCATCCCTGCTGCTGACTGTCACAGTCACCGGAAAGCTGCGGACTCTCTTCAGGGCATCTGTCCGTGCGGACTGCATGCTGTCCATCACCGACAGAATCGTCAGCATGATCAGGGTTGACAGTGCCAGTGAGATCATGATCCTCACGACCCTGCCCCTGTGCCTGTTGGCCTTTGAGAAAAGATAGCGCCAGACAACGAGAGCAGTCACAGCATCCTCACATCCAGCACTCTGATGCCGTCACTGTCGTATGTGACTTCGGCCCAGGGCCTGCCGTTCCTGTACCGGGTCTCCCTGATCTCAGGACCGCTGTAGTCATAACTGCCGGCAAGCTCATCCGCACGGTAGACCTCCATTGAGCTGAGGACTCCGTCAGTGTATTTCATGACCCGCCTCTCATCTGCGGATATCTCTGTCAGTGATGCTCTCTTTCCGTTCTCATCATAGGTGTATGCCGACGAGGAGAGCACATTGCCGCTGCTGTCCTCAATCCGCTGCTCAGTCAGCTTCCAGGCGGCATCATATACCGATACCCTGACATTGCCCTCCCAGGGCTCTGTGACCGTATGCCGCCCGTCTTCAGAGGAGAAGATGCTGCCCTCTGTCTCCGGCATCAGGCCTGCCCTCATTCCGTCCTGCAGCCTCAGGCTGTCCACAACGCGCACTGTCTCTCCGTCGCGGTATGTCATCTCAGTGCCGCTGTAGAATGATGCGGACGCGTCAGACAGGTCTATGACCGCTGACAGCCCGGTCTGGGGCGTGTAGCTGTACTGGATGACACGAACTGCCTGACCATCCGAGTAGGTCGTGACTCTCTCCAGAATGCCGTCATCCGAGTATTCATAGCGCTTTTCCTCGCCGTCCGGACCGGTCACGCTCACCAGCCGGTCTCCGTCGAAGACCCTTGTGGTGACTCCGGATGCGTCGCTGCGTATCTCAGTGTCCCCGCTTCTCGTAAGTGTGCATACGCTCTCTCCGTCAAGATAGAGCGTGTCCGTGCTGCCGTCAGTGATGATGTAGTAGCCTTCTGAGGGCGCCTGCGGAAGGATCTCCAGTGTCTGCATCAGCGCATTGGAGGAATAGACGGCGCCGAAGAGCAGACTCTGGCCCAGAAAGAGGATGGCCAGGGTCCTTCTCAAGCGCATTTACTCTCCGATTCCCACCAGGGCGTCGAGGAACTCATCCTTGTCGAATGGATGAATGTCGGTGTACTTCTCTCCCGTGCCGACAAAGAGAATCGGCAGGCCCAGCTGCTGGCCGATCTGCACCAGGGCCCCGCCCTTGGCCGCAGAGTCATACTTCGTGAGGATGATGCCGTCGAGCCTGACCGCAGAGTTGAAGAGCATGGCCTGCGACAGTCCGTTCTGGCCGGTCGTCGCGTCGATGACAAGCAGCTTCCTGTAGCGTTCAGCCGGAATCCCTCGCTTGTCGATGATCTTGTCTATCTTCTGGAGCTCCTTCATCAGGTTCTCCTTGTTGTGCATCCTGCCTGCCGTATCGGCGAGCACCAGATCGTCATTGTGGGCAATGGCGCTGGAGAGCGCATCGTAGACCACGGCTCCGGGATCACTGCCGGTGCTCTGCTTAACTATTCTCATGCCCAGGCGCTCGGCATGGATGTCGAGCTGGTCGACGGCAGCGGCACGGAAGGTGTCGGCTGCGGCGAAGAGCACGCGCTTTCCCCTGTCGCGGTACCAGGCACCGAGCTTGGCTATGCTGGTCGTCTTGCCGACTCCGTTGACGCCGAGGACAAGGAAGACGTTCAGTCCGCCTGGCGCAAGATCCACAGGTGCGGTCTTCACATAGGGCTCCAGAAGCTTCTTCATCAGCTGCTGCAGCTCTTCGATCGTGGTGATGCGCTCTGCCCTGGCCTCACGGCGCAGGGTCTCAATGACCTCATCGGTCAGCCTTGCGCCCAGATCCCCCTCGATCAGAGTGTCCTCGAGCTCGTCGAAAAAGGCCTCGTCTATCTTTCTTGAGGAGAAGATGCTCTTCAGCTTCTCCCTGAACTTGTTGAACATACTGGTTCTCCTTACAGGTAGACCGCCCTTGCGCTGTCGTAGTAGACCATGCAGTCGTGAAGGAAGTCCATTAGATTCACGACACTGACTCCGGCGGCGAGCGAGGAGGCTATGCCTGACCATACGGCGGCCTGCGGGTAGATATTGGAAACAGAGGACATGATGACATAAGCACCGAAACTGAGCAAGGTGTTGCGCAGTGCCCTGTACATCTCATCCTTGGCCTGTCTGACCAGGTCATCGCCGGCCATCCACTGGGGCCGGAGGATCACGGAATGGAAGCCGGCACCGGGTGTGAGCTGCAGGTTCTCGTCCCTGAATCCCTCCAGAGAGATCGAGAGCACCACTGCGGATGAGTCGAAGTCTGCCGTCAGCGGAAGGTCCACATCCAGGCCGAAGAGGCGGGCCGAGGCTCCCTGCGGGTGGGCCGTGACAGTGACCTGTCCCACGGGCAGCATCACCATCTCACCCTCAAGCGTGACCAGCAGCGCGTCATCCGGCACACTGACCGGGATTGAAAGGTCCTCATAGCCTGACCGCCTTGCAGTCAGGCCGGATGTGGTCCGGGGGATGACTGCATAGCCGCCGTACTGGGGAACAGGGGAACCTGACTCATCGTAGAGATCTGCCCGGGCAAAGGAGGCGCACTGAAGCAGCACGTGGTTCCTCGTGAAAAAGGCGACAAGCTGCGACAGGATTTCCGGAGCCAGTTCCTCCACTCTTGAGGGGATGCACAGCGCACTGTATACCTCCTCAACATTGCCTTCTATGTAGATGAAGACTTCGACCAGGGTAAGACGGTCATGAGGAGAGGATGAAAAGCCTATGCCGAGATCAAGACTGTCGCGCAGGGACGTGTAATCCAGCATGGAGAGGCTGCGCCGGGTGATGAAGTCATCATCCACTTCCTCCACGACAAGATTCCAGACCGGATCACACTGACTGTAAGGAATGTATTCATCCGCCGCCGCCTCAGGAATCTCCGCTTCTGAGGCGAGTGCGGCATGAACCTGCGAATCGCGGCTGTCCTCCCTCTGCCTCATATGGCGCTCATAGTTGATGCGCTCAAGGCGGCTGTTGTCAGGAAGCAGAGTGAAAAGCGTGCTGACAACTTCACTGGAGAAGTCCCCCAGGCCCGCTGTCGCATACAGACCGACATTCAGCGTCTCAGCATACAGGGCGAAGACGCCGCACAGCAGCACAAGGAGGACCGAAAGCCGCCTCATCGCGCCTTATTCCTCCTTGGCCCAGTTGAGATAGGCCTCGATGAAGGGATCGATGGCACCGTCCATCACGGCATTGATATTGCCGATCTCGACATTTGTCCTGTGATCCTTCACCAGAGTATAAGGCTGGAAGACATAGCTGCGGATCTGGCTGCCCCAGGAGATATCCTTCTTGGCGATGGCATTCTTCTGGTGCTCCTCCTCACGCTTTTTCTGGTAGTATTCGTACAGACGGCTCCTGAGCATCTTGAAGGCCACTTCCTTGTTCATGAACTGGCTGCGCTCGTTCTGGCACTGCACGACAATTCCCGTGGCGTAGTGAGTGATTCTCACGGCCGAATCCGTCTTGTTGACGTGCTGCCCTCCGGCTCCGCCTGCACGGTAGGTGTCAAGCCTGTAATCCTCCGGCTTGATGTCTATCTCGATGTCATCATCGATCACCGGGGAGGCATAGACACTCGTGAACGAGGTATGCCGCCTCTTGTTCGCATCAAAGGGAGAGATCCTGACCAGGCGGTGCACGCCGGCTTCTCCCTTCAGGTAGCCGAAGGCATAGGGACCAGAGATCTTGACTGTGGCACTCTTGATGCCGCCCTCGTCTTCCAGGAGATCAAGGATCTCGCTCTTGAAGCCGTGGCGCTCGGTCCATCTGAGATACATTCTCAGAAGCATGTTGGCCCAGTCGCAGGCCTCGGTTCCTCCGGCTCCCGCGTGAATGGACAGGAACATGTCGTTCTTGTCGAACTTGCCGTCAAGCAGGGTCCTGAGCTTGAGGGGCTTGAACTCGGCGTCCAGATCGAGGATCTGCTGGTCCAGCTCTGCCGTGAGCGCCTCGTCATCCTCGCCGGAGTACATTTCGATCAGCTCCTGGATATCGTCTATGTCCTTGACGAGCTTCTGCCAGGGATAGTAGCTGTCCTTGAGCGCGTTGAGCTCGCTGAAGGTCTTCTCAGCCGCATCCTTGTCATTCCAGAAGTCCGCTCCCGCGGTCTTCTCCTCCAGGGCCTTTATCTGTGAGAGAGTGTCGGAGGAGTCAAAGACGCCTCCATACGTTGTAGGCTTCTTCCTTTATGGTGTCAAAAAGCGCTCTGTTCTGCAAAAACATCTACTTCTCCTTCGTACTCGATATCCGGGTAACAATATTAAGACTTTGGGCACTCATCGGTGCCAGATCAAGGCTGAAACGCAACCTGACCCTAGTATAGAGATAAAACTGCTGTGAGCCAAGTGTCGTCACCTCGCTCTGGAAGCGGTTGTCCTCCTCCACTGAGAAGTAGTCAGTGCTGGTGAAGCTCAGCTGAACAAGCCGGGAGGAATCATTGAAGCGGACATTCTTGATCCCCGACAGCGAGGCACCGACAAGCGGCGTCTTCCTCTCATCATATGCGAAGGCCGTGGCCCCCGGCAGGCAGAAGTACACACTTGTGACATAGGTTCCCTTCAGCGGGCTGTCACCCGTGTTCACGATCGTGTGCGACAGATAGAGATTCTGGTTTGCAAGACGGTAGTGCTTCGTCACGCTGAAAGGCAGGTCCTCATCATCCAGCGTGAAGTAAAACTCGCTTCTGGAACGGTTCACCGACTCCAGGTCATATACTCTCGAAGACAGGTCGTAGGCCACACCGCCAAGTTCGTAGTAATCGATGAAGCTGCGTCTTCCGTCCTTCTCAGGAAAGCTCTTGAGCCAGGGCGGAATAGCATCGAAGACATTGACCAGCAGCTGTTTTGAAGAGTACTCGTATACGCTTCCCCCCACCCTTGAGAAGAGGGCGTTGTTCTGTCTTCCGTAGCAGAACTCCTCCTCCAGTCCGTCATCATCCACATCAACGCTGTCAAGCGTCAGCCCGTTCTCCTGCAGCATCTTCTCAGCCTCTATGACTGTACGGTAGAACTGCCTGTGCTCATGCACTGAAAGGCATGAGGCGTGTGTGTCGCACAGGAAAAGATTGCCAGACGGGAGGCTGGAGATCATGTCCTGCAGGCGGCGGCGGAGCACCCTGTCCTTCCTGGCATCCGCGACAAAGGCGTTCAGCGCGAGATAGCGGCCCAGCAGGAAGCGGAAACTCCCGCTCCTGACAAAAAGCTCGTTGAAGGAGTTGAGAGAACCTGAGCAGGCATCGCGCCCGTACCAGCCGGAGGGAAGATAGCCCACACGCCGGACAGTCAGGTCCCTCATGAGCGAGAGGCTGAAGCCCTTCTCCTGTGCGGCGTCAAAAAGACGCGTGAAGAGCGACGAGAGCTGCTCGTCATCCTCCCTGTTGTAGCTTGCCCCCTGGCAGAGCTGGTCCAGGTTTATCATGCACACCAGATCGTCATCACCTGCGTGGCTGCTGATGATGCCGGTCATGGACTGTATGAGGCTGTCGAGGCTGATCTCGTTCTGGGCGTAGGAACTCACCAGCCGGGAGAAGCGGTCACTCGACTGGATGACATCTATCCTGCGTCCGAGCTCGTTCATCCTGAAGCCGGGGCTCTCCCCGCTCTTCTGCGTCAGCGCGTCATAAGACGAGATGACGAGGCGCTCCAGGCCGATAGTCTTCATCATTGCGATGATGCTCGGCGACCAGATCTGGCCGTAGCACCACAGGCTCGTGGCCCTGACGCCGTATGTCTTTCTCAGTATCGTTGTGGTCTTGTCGACGATGGCGCTCCTGTCCTTGTGAGGCATGAGCGGCAGCACTGCGTTGTTGTATGAGCTTGTGACAAGCTCAAGCGAGCCACTCTTGGCAAGGGAGGACAGCAGGAGGTTTATTTCAGGAAAGCGCCAGGAGAGAAACTCTGTCAGCGCGTTTCCGGGAACGATCGAGAGCCTGCACTCCCTGCGGTTGTAGACGTGAGTCAGCAGCGGCTTGAGAATACAGGCCAGAGTACGCATGCACACCTCCTGCGGTGTGCCCTGCGAGATTTGAGTGTAGAGACCCAGGGCAAACTTCAACTCGTCCCCCTCAGCGTCTTACTATGCACTTCTGGGGGCAGGCCCCGGCCGCAGCGTCCAGAGCGTCAGCATCCCCTGGATAATCGATACCGGACAGGAAGGACTCGACATGGCAGCCTGATGCGGGGAACTTGTTCTCGCAGATCTTGCAGCCGATACAGCCGACCTTGCAGATCTTGCGGACCTTTCCGCCCGCCTCATGGTTGTTGCAGGCGACGACATGGGTCGCGCTTGCGGGGATCATGCGGATTACGCCCGTGGGGCAGACACCGGTGCACTTGCCGCAGCCGATGCACTTGCTGCTGTCAACAGTGATGAAGCCCTCCGCGTCACGGAAGATCGCTCCGGCAGGACAGACCTTCATGCAGCTGCCCAGGTGCAGGCAGCCTTCCTTGCAGGCATTGGGTCCGCCCTGCAGCAGGTAGGCGGCGTTACAGTCCTCCATTCCGGAGTACTGGAAGTCGGTGGCGGTGATTCCGGCATTGCCGCGGCAGTGGACATAGGCGACCATCTTCTCCTGTGTCATGTCCACGCTCTGGCCCATGATCCGGCCCATCTGGGCGGCCAGAGCGGCCCCGCCGGGGGCGCAGTGCCCGATCGGGGCCTCACCCTTGAACACGGCCTCGGCGTAGGCGCTGCAGCCGGCATAGCCGCAGCCGCCGCAGTTGGCTCCCGGCATGATGCCTTCCAGCTGGACGAGTTTCTCATCCTTTGTCACGGCCAGCTTCTTGTCGGCAACCGCAAGCCCCAGTCCGAGGACGAGGCCCATGCCGGCTATGACCAGAAAAGCAGAAAGAATAGCTGTGAACATCATCCCCTCCTCATACCAGATGCAGATTTGTAAGCAGACTGCTGTCGAAGCCCATGAAGGCAAGTGCCATCAGGCCGGCGCTGATGAAGGCTATGGGGACTCCGGTGAAGGCCTTCCTCACAGGAGTGGTCTCCAGCTTCTCGCGGATATTGCTCATCAGGATGATGGCCAGAGTGAAGCCCAGTCCCGCGGCCAGACCGGAGAAGAAGCTCTCCAGCATGTTGTAGCCCTCATCAATGTTGATGATCGCGATGCCGAGGACAGCACAGTTGGTCGTGATCAGGGGGAGGAAGATTCCCAGGGCCTTGTACAGGGAGGGACTCATCTTCCTGATGACCATCTCGACCATCTGGACCAGTGCGGCGATGACCAGGATGAAGCTTATCGTCTCGAGATACGCCAGGTCGAAGGGCACCAGCAGATAGGTGTACACGGCATAGCAGACGACCGAGGCGACAGCCGTGACGAAGGTGACGGCCATACCCATGCCTATGGCGCTCTCGCTGTTGCGGGACACGCCGATGAAGGGGCACAGTCCCATGAACTGGACGAGGATGAAGTTCTGGATGAAAACGTATGTGATTATGATTCCGATATAGCTCATCTTGCGCCTCCCTTGGCTGTGCGCCTCTCACCGCGCCAGGTGAAGAAGGCCTTGAGGTAGCCCATGACCAGCAGGGCGCCGGCGGCCAGTGTCAGCACGCGGACCGGACTCTCGCTGAGACCGGGGATCGTGATCACGAGCCGCTGGGTCTCGCTGAGATTGAAAAGCGTGATGGTACCGGAGCCGAAGATCTCCCTGATCGCGGCAATCAGAGTGAGGGCCAGAGTGAAGCCGATTCCCATTCCGACCGCATCCAGCGCGCTGTCCAGAACTGTGTTCTTGTTGGCAAAGGCCTCGGCACGGCCCAGGATGATGCAGTTTACGACGATAAGCGGCAGATAGACGCCGAGGGCGTTGAACACCGCAGGCACGAAGGCGTGAAGCACCATCTCGACAATCGTGACGAAGGATGCGATCACGACGATGTAGGCCGGGATGCGGATCGAGTCCGGGATGATCTTCCTCAGCGCTGAGATGAAGATGTTGCTTCCCAGCAGGACGAAAAGGACGCTGGCGCCCATGCCGAAGGCGTTGAACACCTGGGTCGTGACGCCGAGTGTGGGACACATGCCCAGCATGATTATGAATGTGGGGTTCTCCTTGAAGATTCCCTTTGTGAGTTCTTTTATGTGTGCCATATCACTCCCCCAGACTCCTGACGTATTCGCTTCCGCTCCTGATGGCGGAGCTCACGCCGTTGAAGGTAACCGAAGCGCCGGATACGACTGACGGATCGGGAAGGTCATTCTTGCTTTCCGGAAGCGGCCTGTCACCGCCCAGTCCGGCGAACATCTCCATATACCAGCTCTCCTCCGCGTTCTTGCCCAGTCCTGGCGTCTCATCATCGCTCATCACCTTGCTTGAGATGACGCTGCCGTCAGGCCTGTAGCTTGCGGCGAGGACGATGGGTCCTCCGTAGCCGGAGGTGGTCAGCTCAAGGATGTAGCCGGCAATCGAGCCGTCAGCATCGAGAAGAGGCACGACATAGCTGATATTGTCCCCGTTTCCTTCCATCTGCTCTCCCTGTTCATAGCCGCCGCTGACCGCCTCCAGTGTGGCGATGGTGGTCTGCTGTGTGTTGTAGGCTATATAGGGGGCCGTGATCTGGTTGATCGCGGCAAGCAGGATGGCTGCCACGGCGCAGATGCCGAAGAGCGTGAGTGCGACTTTAAGATACTGTCTCATTTACTGGCCTCCTTGACGGGCTTCACATAGCCGAACTTTCTGGGCCGGATGTACCTGTCGATTGTCGGCGTGAGGATGTTCATCAGGATGATGGCCAGCGACACGGCCTCCGGCAGGGAGCCGAAATAGCGGATGAGGAAGGTGAAGAAGCCGCAGCCCAGCGCGAAGACGATCTCGCCGCGCCGGCTGGTGGGCGTCGTGACCCAGTCAGTCGCCATGAAGAAGGCGCCGAGCATCAGGCCGCCGGTGAAAAGCGGATAGAGCACCTCTCCGGCAAACAGCCCGTCCCCTGCCCTGACGCCGCCGAAAATCCAGCTGAGGATGGCGAACGAGCCGAGGTAGACGACAGGGATGTGCCAGGTGATGACCTTTGTCGCAATGAGGAAGATCCCTCCCGCGATGAGGAGCAGTGCTGACACCTCACCGATACAGCCTCCGATATTGCCCAGGAAGGCATCGACTGTATAGGGCGAGATGTGGAGCGCGCTCCCGACTGTGTCGGCGAGAGCTGTCGTGCTGTATCCCAGATTCGAGAGGACTCCCTCATAGTCAAGATGCATCATGCCTCCCCCTATGGCCGTCTTGACTGCAGACAGCGGCGTCGCGCTGGCCAGCGCATCGGCTGCCAGTGCACGCGGCGCGCTGAAGGCGCTCATGGCAGAGGAGAAGGAGAAGAAGACGAAGACCCTTCCCGCAAGGGCCGGGTTCATCCAGTTGCAGCCCAGGCCGCCGAAAGTCCATTTCACGACGAAGATGGCGAAGCAGGCCGCGATCACGGGTATGTAGAACGGGACTGCCGGAGGCATGTTCATGCCGATCAGCAGGCCGGTCACGACAGCCGAGAGATCTCCTGTGGTCCTTTTTCCGTCGATCAGGCCCAGCAGGAACTCACACAACAGCGCGCTGGCAACAGAGACCAGCAGCACGGCCAGGGCCCTGAGTCCGAAGGCGTACACTCCCCACAGTGCGGAGGGAAGCAGGGCGATGATGACAAAAAGCATACTCTTCCTGATGTCCATCGAAGTGTGGACATGAGGACTTGCGCTCACTCTCTTCATACTACTTCCTCCTTCCCATCTTCTTGCCGAGCTTGAAGCCCTGCACCAGCGGCAGGTGTGCCGGACAGATGAAGGCGCAGCAGCCGCATTCCTTGCAGTCCAGCAGGCCCAGATCCAGGGCCTCCTGATAGCGGCCGTACTTGATGTTCCTGAACATCCGGTTGGGCATCAGTCCCATGGGACAGTGAGCCACGCACTTGCCGCAGCTGACACAGACTCCTGTCTCTATGTTCTCCGCCTTCAGGGCGAGGATTCCGCTTGTGCCCTTTGTCACCGGCGCATTCTCATCCGCGAAGGCAAAGCCCATCATCGGTCCTCCGCTGATCAGCCTGTCCGCATCCTCCGCGCTGCCGCCGCAGAAGGCGAGCAGGTCACCTGTGCGGGTACCGACCGGACAGAGCACGTTCCTGGGCGTGGCGACGGCCTCACCAGAGACAGTGACAACGCGCTCAATGAGGGGCTTGTGGAAGACGACCGCCTCCCAGACCGCATAGACGGTCCCGATATTGCACACGACGGCTCCGATGTCAATCGGGAGCTTGCCGCTTGGCACCTCACGTCCCATCGTGGCCTTGAGAAGCTGCTTCTCATCTCCCTGGGGATACTTCATTTTCAGCGGCTGGATCTCGATCCCGGTGACCTTCAGAGTGGCCAGTCTCTCCTCCAGATGGGCCGCGGCGTCCAGCTTGTTGGCCTCCACGCCGATTATGATCTTCTGCGGTGAGAGGATCTTCGCGATGATCCTGATGCCCTCGATGGTCTCGTCCGCCCTCTCCAGCATGCTTCTGTAGTCGCTGGTGAGATAGGGCTCACACTCCACGGCGTTGATCACCAGTGCCTCCACCTTTTTTCCCTGCGTCGCGAGCTTCACATGGGTCGGAAAAGTGGCACCGCCCATGCCTACTATGCCCATGTCGCGGATCGTTGCAAGCAGTGACTCCGGACTCTCCTGCTGCCAGTCGTGGCGTACGGTGAACTCGTCGCCCTGAATCTCGTCAGGCTGGATCACTGCCGCCTGGCAGGTGGCGCCGTTTGCGAGGCGCACAGTCGTGACATCCACTATCTTCCCGCGCACGGGGGAATGGACATTGGCGCTGACAAATGAACTGGCCTGTCCTATCAGCTCTCCCCTCCTGACCTCATCGCCCCTGGCCTTGACGAGCTGTGCCGGCGCACCGAGGTGCTGACTCATCGGCACGACCAGGTTGTGAGGAACCGGGAGGACCTCTATCGGAGAGTTCTTCGACAGCTCCTTCCTGTCATCGGGATGGACGCCACCACGTCTGAAGGTGGACAAATGCAACATCAGTGATTACTCCTTCGGTTATGTTGACCTATGGCCCATGATACATCACGAATATTGAAAAAAACAACAATTTCATTTCGCCATGTGAGCGCACCCCGGTATTTCCACATCCGGCCCTTTCTATGTAAAATTGCGACCTGTTATGAGAGAACGCTGTCCACTGTCCGGCAACATCAGGGCCCTGAGCGAGGTCTTCGCCTCCCGCGGCTACAGTCTCTACCTCGTCGGAGGAGCGGTGAGGGACTATCTGCTGTCCCTGCCCAACGATGACTACGACTTCGCCACCGATGCCCGGCCACAGGAGGTCATGGACCTCTTCCCGCATCATGTCATACCCACAGGACTCCAGCACGGGACCGTCACGGTACGCTTCAGGAAGTCCTCATATGAGATCACGACCTTCCGAAGTGAGTCCTCATATTCAGATTCACGGCACCCTGACAGCGTGACCTTCGTCCGCTCGCTGGAGAGTGACCTGGAGCGCCGGGACTTCACCATAAACGCCCTGGCGGTCGACTGCCGTGACGGACGCATCATAGACATGCACGACGGAAGGGGCGATCTGAAGAGGAAGCTCGTCAGGGCAATCGGAAGGCCTGACGAGAGATTCAGCGAGGATGCGCTGAGGATGCTGCGTGCCTGCCGCTTCGCCGCCAAGCTGGGCTTCACAGTGGAAGAGGAGACATTCAATGCGATGTGCCGGCTGTCAGGCAACATCGTGAAGGTCTCGGGCGAGAGGATAAGGGAAGAGCTTTTCAGGATCATCTGCAGTCCCCACCCCGCAGCCGGCATCGAGCTGATGCGCAAGAGCGGTCTGCTGCACTGGATCCTTCCCGAGCTCGAGGCCTGTCATGGTGTAGAGCAGATGGGAATGCATCATATGGATGTATATCATCACCAGCTCGCAGCCCTGGAGGTGGCAAGGGAGCACTCATACCCGCCTGAGGTCAGGCTCGCGGCCCTGCTGCACGATATCGGCAAGCCGGAATGCCGCACTGTCGCGCCGGATGGCGGCTCATGCACCTTTTACGGCCACGACAGGCTTTCAGGCGAGAAGACAGATGTGATCATGCGCCGCCTGAAATGCTCCAATGCAGAGCGAGAGAAGGTCGTCCTGCTCGTCAGGGAACACATGTTCAACTACACCAGCCAGTGGAGCGACGGAGCCGTGAGGCGCTTTGTGTCACGTGTCGGGAAGGACAATATCACTGACCTGATCCGGCTGAGGATAGCCGATGCGCAGTCGATCAGCAGCAAGCCAGTGCTGGATCCGCTGTGGGAGCTTGAGGAAAGGGTCAGAAAGGTCCTGGAGGAAAAGGAACCTCTCGGGATCAGGGACCTGGCGATCGGCGGACGTGAGCTCATGGCCCTCGGCGTGCCGCAGGGACCGCAGCTGGGCCGCGTGCTGAATCAGCTTCTGGACCTTGTGCTCGAGGATGCCGCCCTCAACACGGAAGAGAATCTCCGTCAGAAGGCACAGGAGATCATCTCCCGGTCATGAGTGCCGGCAGCAAAAGCGGTCCTACGCTTCCTTCTGTGCGTCAAGCACTGTCAGCTGGACTTTGTCCAGACCCTTGTAATAATTGCGCGAGAGGCGGAAGACGAGCTTTATCACATCTCCCGGGCTGTAATCCCAGCCCTCAATGCGCCTGGCTCCCCACCAGAGCGCCGGCCAGATATTGCCGCCCATCTGCACGGACAGTCTCACATGGCCCTTCGTGGGATCTCCGAGATTCGTAATGTCTGTGATCTTCGCACCGGTGTACAGGAAGGTCAGCGGGGCCGAGGCCTCACCATATGGCTCAAAGCGCTCCACGACCCTGATGAGGTTCTGGTTCATGTCCTGCGGACTGATCAGCGCGTCGACCGTGAGCTGTCTTTCCTGATCAGCGACATCGAGCTTCATGACCTCCTCGTCAAGCGCCCTGAGGAAATCTGACTTACGTCCGTCCTCCAGGGAAAAGCCTCCGGCTCCCCTGTGCCCGCCATAATCCTCCAGGATTCCGGCAAAGCGCGACAGGAATTCCCGGCAGTTCAGGCCCTCACGGCTGCGCATTGACCCCGACAGCCTCACACCGTCACTCTGGGAGAGGACTATGACCGCGGGAGTCTGTGAGAATTCCTTGAGTGCACGGTTGGCCAGGGCCCCTGTCAGGCCGCGCGGAGTGTCGCCTGTGTCAAGCAGGATGAACTTGCTTCCGAATGACTCGAGTGAGGCCTTTGCCGCCCGGCTGGCTCCGCTCCAGGCCTCTTCTCCCATCTTCTGGCGCTGTCTGTTCAGCTCCAGGAGCCGGTTCGTGAGGTCATAGATCTCCTTCTCATCCGTCTCTGTCAGAAGTCTGTAGGCAACCTCCGGACAGCCCAGGCGGCCGGAGGCATTGATCACGGGAGACAGGTACCAGCCCACATCCTGGGCACTCAGAGCGTGCCCCAGCAGGTTCTGTGCGCTCATGAGCTGGACCAGATTGCCGCGCTCCCCGCTGGCAAGCTGCCTCAGTCCGAGCCTGACCATCACCCGGTTCTCATCCACGAGCGGCATTATGTCGGCGATTGTGCCTATGGCCACCAGATCCATGAGTTTCACGTAGCCACGGCTCAGCTCCGGGTACTTGTAGATGCAGCAGCTGTTGAAGAGGGAGAGCAGCGTCTCCATTTCGGCATGTCCGTCAGCGTAGAGTGCTGCCCTGCTCTGGGCGGTCAGGTCCACGAGGCTTTTGCCATTTATGCGCGGGATGACCGATTCCAGCTCACCTCTGAGCTCGACCAGAGAAATGTCCACAGACGGTCCGAATGCGGCCCTGAGCTGTTTCAGCTCCCGCTCCCTGTCCAGGACCATGATAGGAAGTCCTCTCATCAGGAGTCTCACCAGCCGGCTGCGCTCGAAGTCGATGGCACGGTTGGGCAGCTCCTCGACAATCCTGTCGCGGACGACCAGGTTATAGACCTCATAGGCCTGGACCACTGTCGTGGTGTCCTCGCCGGGGCCCGGCTCCGCATGCAGCAGGATGACGTGGCTCTTGTAAAGCGGAGTGCGGGCAAAGCGGAGGGCCCAGACCAGCTTGGCCGTGACCGCGACTCCGGCAAGATGCTCAAAGGGATAGCCGGACTGCGGCACCTTGGGATTGATGATGGCAAGCGCGTCTGGCAGCTGCTCGCCTGCTATGTGGTGGTCGACCACTATTGTGTCAATGCCGGCCCTGTTGAGCGCATCCACCTCGTCAGTGCAGGTGATCCCGTTGTCCACAGTGATGACAAGCGAAGCACCCTCGGCCTTTATCTTCTCCACGGCATCCATCGTCAGGCCGTAAGGCTCATCCCCCTGAGGCAGGTGGACAGTGACCTCAAGGCCCATGTCCGAAAGCTCCTGTGACAGCAGGGCGCTGCTGGTGATGCCATCAGCATCCCTGTCGCCGAAGATGGCGACTTTCTGTCCTTCCTCATGGGCGCTGAGAATGCGCTCCACCGCCTCCTCCATATCACAGAAGAGGAAGGGAGAGCGCAACTCGTTCACCCCGCACTCCAGGTAGAAGCGTATGTCTTCTGCGCGGGTAATGCCGCGCCTGCAGAGTATGTTCGCCGAGAGGAAGTCGAGATTGTAGCGCTCCGTGAGCCTCCTGACCACCTCAGGGCTTGTCCTGTTTATCTCGTATTTCACTGACAGTCCCCCTCGAGCTCCAGCAGGGCGGCGTCGCTTTTGAGCGCACTGGCCGTGATGAAGCGGTAGGATCTGATCATATAGCGCATGATGCGCCGCCTCATGTTTCCGCTGAGTCCCAGCGACAGGGCCTGCGGGAGCTCCAGGGCCAGGCTGTCAGCCAGATAGCGCCTGGCATTCGGAGGCAGGATCAGACTGCCTGAAAGGTTATCACAAATGTGGCAGCAGGGGCTAGCGACCTGATTGCTGAAGCCAAGAATCTCATCAGCGCCGTAGGGTCTTCCGCAGACCGGACAGGCAGACAGGGACAGGCCCTGCCCCGCAAGGGCCAGCGCCCTGAGTATGAACTGGATGACGACCAGCTGGTAGTTGTCCGCATCAAGCCTGTCAAGACAGGAAGTCAAGAGAGTGTAGTAGGCAGGAGCCTCCCCGCCCCTCTGGTCCATGATGATCTCGCACATCAGGCTTGAGGAGAGATTCACCTCAAGGCCTGAGAGCACGTTCTCATGTATGGATATGATGTTCAGGTCGACCAGGGAGCACAGGTTCCTCTCCCTGTTGTTGTAGATATGGAAGACGGCCTCAGTGTAAAGCGGTGCCCGGACGGCCTTGCGGCTCTTCTGCGCCCCGTAAACCAGCACACGCCTCAGCCCCCACACCGGAGAGAGTACTGTGACCATTCTGTCCCTCTCGCCGTGGCGTTCGCTCTTTATCACAATTGCCGGTGCGCTCTCATTTCTGTCCACAGGAGGAAAACATAGTTTCAGCCCGCCGGATTGTCAACAATCGCCCTCTTTTGTGCTAAGCTTGCTTGCATGAGACGCTTCATCATCCCGCTGCTGCTGTTGCTGTGCACTGTCCCGCTTGCGGCCCTCTCCGTGACGGGCGGCACTGTCGTGGACAGTTTCGAGAGCGTCGACAACCTGGCCAGATTCGATTTCCAGGACACTGAGGGCCTGAATGACAGCTATCTGGACGATGTCACTGTCTCCCTTGTGACGCAGGCCCCGGGGAAAGAGGTCTATGTCTGGTTCGGCCATGCCGGACTCATGGTCAGTACCCCGCTGCAGGATGTGATGTATGACTGGGGCGTCTTCTCCTTCGGCCCGGGCTTCTATACGGATTTCCTCTTCGGAAGACTTTATTACAACGTCTACCCGACCAGTGCCCGCTCAAGCCTGCTGCGTGCGGTGGACAATCAGCGCACTGTCAGAGTGCTGGAGCTTCCGCTCACCAACGCGGCAAAAAACGCCCTGCTCTCCTTCGTGAACTACAACACCAGACCGGAGAACATGACCTATCTCTATCACTATTACCTGGACAACTGTGCGACCCGCATCCGGGATATCGTGAATGCGGCGACAGGCGGAGACTTCCAGTCCTGGGCAGAGTCGGTACAGACAGGGATGAGCTTCAGGGACTTCAGCTCCCTCTACATGGAGCGCAGCCTGCTTGTAAACTTCACTCTCAATGCCCTCCAGGGCCCGTCGATAGACCATCCGCTGAACCTCTATGAGGCCTGTTTCCTGCCTGACGTGCTCATGGCGGCGCTGGAGGACTACTACGGCGCTGAGGCACAGACAGTCTATCAGGGACCACCTGCCCCGGTGGGAGACAATCACCTTCTGCTCTCGTCACTGACAGCAGGACTGATCATGATGATCATCCTCCATACTCTCTCACGCTCGAACAGGAGGATATATGGAGTGGTTGCAGTCGTCCTTTATCTCTATCTCGCAGTCCTGTCATCAATACTGCTTTTCGTGATGACATTCACAAACCATGACGTGAGCTGGAACAATGAGAACATACTCTTCTTGAATCCGCTGATCTTCATTCTCCTCATCCAGGCAGCCGCGAGAATAATCAGGAAGGACGGGAGGCTGAATGCGAGCATCATGACAAGCCGCATCCTGCTCTCGCTCGCGCTTGCGGATCTGGTCCTCAAGGGACTCTGGCCCACAGTCTTCATTCAGGACAACTTCCCTCTTCTGGCCTTCCTGATACCGGTCTACCTGTCACTTGCCATCCAGCAAAAGGAAAAGACACCACCCCGGCACCGGAAGCAGAAACACAGGCGCCCTTGTTGACAGAGGCGGGAAATATGTGTATTCCTTACGATGTTGTACAAAAGGGGCCGTAGCTCATCTGGTAGAGCATCAGGTTCGCAATCTGAGGGTGGTGGGTTCGAGTCCCATCGGCTCCAAAGCACCTTTCATGGGTGCTTTTATTTTACCCAATCGCGCAGTCTCTCTAGCATCTCCGTTTTCTTGCGACATGTCTTCAAGAACCCGTCCATATGGACTATGGCAGTTACATGTCAGATGGAAATCCCCGCGTTTCTGGCAATGGAGGCCACCTTGTCAGTGCCGACTCCTGTGCACAGGCCTGTCTCAGCTGGGGCCGCCTGCTGCCCTGAGCTTCTGCTCAATCGCGGTTATCGTGGCATCAGAGGTGCCGCAGTATCTGGCAATTGTCTCATGAGGAAGACCATCCCTGAGCATGTTGGTGACAATCTGCTCTGTCTTCTGGTCTTTTCCTTCAACAATACCCTCTGTCCGTCCTTCAGCACGCCAGGCCTCTCTGCCTCTGGCCATGCACAGCTCCTCAAACTCCTTGAATACTCTTCCCATCTTGACCTTCTCCTCGGGTGTCTCCGTTATCTTGCGACATGTCTTCCAGAACCCGTCCATATGGACTATGGCGGTTACATGTCAGATGGAAATCCCCGCGTTCCTGGCGATGAATGCCACCTTGTCAGTACCAGCTCCTGTGCACAGGCTGATCTCTGCACTGGAATAGCCACGCCTGAGCATGTTGGTGACAATCTGCTCTGTCTGCTCGTCTTTTCCTTCAGCACGCCCTTCAACAAGCCCCTCGGCGCGTCCTTCTGTCCGTCCTTCAGCACGCCCCTCTGTCCGTCCTTCAGCAAAACCTTCAGCAAGTCCGCTCTCTCTGCCTCTGGCCACGCACAGCTCCTCAAACTCCTTGAATACTCTTCCCATCTTGACCTCCCCCTCGGGTGTCTC
>CALXOO010000026.1 GCA_944390045.1 uncultured Spirochaetales bacterium
AGTCCAATCTTTTCTTTACAACCTCAATTCTGATGCATTAACGACAATCCGTCAAATTCTTATAAACCTTTTTAAGAGCCTAGTTTGTTGCATCAACTTTTCTGTTGAATTTACTTTTACAATTTACCTCATCACATCATATGAAAAAGAGAAACTCCTGCCCTGACAGCCACAGGGCCTTCTTCCGGTGGACAGCTGGCCATCAGGTGAACTATGATTCGTTCTGATGGCCACTCCGGCGGCCACTGTGTGGGAAACTGACGCTCAGGACTGTCTGGCAGCAACGGAAGACACCACCCGGACCGCCGTAAAGGCAGAAAACCTGTGGAGGAGTCTATGAGAAAAGCGGTCCAGAGTCTTGTCCTGCTTGTCCTGATCCCCTTCCTGTGCTTCGCCCAGGGAGGAACAGAGGCCGCACAGCCCGGGATATCAGTACGCAACAGCGACATCAGCAGGACACTGGCTGAGCTGAATACACTGTATCAGTATGTCAAGGTCAATGCTCTGTACGAACTTGATTCTGATATGCTTGAGGACAATCTCACAAGGGCCCTGGTGAGCTCGATAGACGACCCCTTCGCAGAATACGTGACCAGCGACCACTCAGCCGAACTGGACGAAATGCTGAGCGGCACCTACGTCGGCATCGGAGTCTATATCACGAAATATGATCCACTCTTCATCGACTGGGATGATGAGACGACATACATGGTCCAGATCACCAGCCCCTTCCCGGGAGGACCGGCAGAACGTGCCGGGCTGCGTGCCAGAGACCTGATCAGCAGCATAAACGGAGAGCTGGTCTATCAGCTCACGGCAGAAGAATGCAGCCAGCGGCTCAGAGGAGAGGAAGGTGTTCCCATCACGCTGACTGTCCACCGGGGAGACAGCATATTCGAGCTTGATGTGACGCCTGAGCTTGTCACCACACCATCCGTCGTATCCGCAATGATAGATGGCACAGATTACGGCTATATGATGATTCCGGAGTTTTCCGAGAGCACATACACGCTGGTCAGCAGCGCTTTGAGAGACCTTTCTGCAAAGGGAATGCAGGCCCTGATCATAGACCTGCGGAACAACAGTGGGGGAACAGTTGACACAGCCTGCCTCGTCGCGAACTTCTTCCTTGACGAGGGAGACACCATAATCTCAGTCGAATACAAGGAAGGCTCAGGGAGAAACAACACGAGAATCCTCGCGAGCGACCAGACGCGCAAATATCATATTCCGGTTGTCGTGCTGGTCAATGGAGGAACCGCATCAGCAAGCGAGATCCTCTCGGCTGCCCTGCAGGACAATGACAGCGCGCTGATCATCGGACAGCAGACCTTCGGCAAGGGCGTGATGCAGGATGTCATTCCCTGGAATGATGGCTTCATACGCTACACATCCTCACATTACCTGACACCTGACGGAGACAATATCCACGAAGTGGGCATAGGTCCTGACATAATTGTCGAGGAACCGCAGCTGGATGACACCCAGCTGGAGGAGTACTACCGCTTTGTCAGTGAGAAAAGCCAGCTCGTCCAGGACTGGGTTGACGCCAATCCTGAATACAGCAGCGGAAACATCGAGGCCTTCGCTGCACAGTACGGCGATGAGGTGAGCTTTGATCCTCTGTATCTGAAGATACTGGTCCGCAATGCCTATATTAACGGAATGGACTGGGAAGACAGGCCTGTCGTGGACAGGACTTACGACTTGTATCTGACACGTGCAATCGATTATCTTGACTCGCTATGAGAATCTTCCTCCTTGGTCCGTCATATGATGGCAGCGGCGAATACAGACTTACCAGAAGCGACAGGAACTATCTTTTCAGGTCTCTCAGACTTGAGGAAGGCAGCCTCATCACGGCCAGGGACTCAGAAGGGAACTACTTTGAGGCAAAACTGACAGGGACTGATACACTGGTGCTCACGCCCGCAGAAAGACCGGAGGGAGAGAGTCTCAGCGACAGTCTCTCCTCATACAGGGGACGGATTCCGGACATCACTCTCTACCAGTGCATCTGCAAGGGAAGGAAGAACGAGGATATCGCACGCATGGCATGTGAGGCCGGTGTCAGGCGCATAGTGTTCGTGGAAAGCGAATTCACCCAGGAACGGGCCCTGTCCGGACATGCCCTGGACAGAGTGACAGAGATCATGAGGCAGGCAGTCCAGCAGAGCGGGAGCTCTGCACCTGTGGAAGTTCCCAGGACAATTCCCTTTGACAGTGTGCTTGAAGAGGCATCAGGAAGGAAGATCATCCTGCACCAGGGGCAGAGATCACGGACACGCTCCCTCTATGATGCGGTCTTTGATCTTGGGGAGGATGAAAGGGTATGCATCCTTGTAGGAAGCGAGGGAGGCTTCAGCGACAGCGAGTGCGGGAGGGCGGAGGAATCCGGGTTCATCCCGGTTCTTCTCAGCACGAACATACTCAGGGCGGAGACTGCAGGCATATTCTGCATAGGCGCAGTCGAGAGCATAGCAGGAAGGACACTGACTTAATCATGCACATGCTCACCTGTAGTGTGCAATTGTAACAAATTTAGCATATTTCAGAAAATAAGTCCCGATTGCATCATCAAACCCTTCATTTACTCACACCTGTAGCATACAATTTCACCAGCAGATGGGGGAAAAGCACAAATAAACCACAACTGAAATTCCGATAGAAGGGGAAACATATTCATGCTTATTCTTGTCTCCAGAGGGCGCAGTGTACGGTCTCAGCTGGAAAAGTCAGGCCGCTGTGAGAGTCTCAGGCAGTTTGAGTCTTTCGACAAGCTCGAGTCATTCCTGGAGAAGGAAGAAGGAAAATTCTCCGTCATCGTGGATGAGGACATCACAAGCGGTCCGGCAGGGACCTTCGTCCTCAATCATCTCAATGACAACCGGCTGGGAAGGATGGTTATCCTGACCAGCAGCGAGAAGTCCAAAAGTGACATCGGGATGAGCGATAAGATAATGCTGGTGCGCAAAGATCAGCTCATTCACGCCCTGCCGGGTGCGCTTCCGGAAGAGACAGGCGGCTGTGAGGTCGAAACGGACATTATTGTAGGAACCTCTCCTGTAATGGCCAGACTGCGGGAACAGATCACGAAAGTCGCCCTCTCCGGCTGCAATGTCATCATAAACGGACCGACCGGCTGCGGAAAGGAACTTGTCGCACAGTGCATCCAGAAGGCAGTAGGAGAAGAGAGGGCACCGGTCGTGAACTGCGCACTTCTGGAAGGAGAGCTTTTTGAGAGCTTCCTTTTCGGACACTGCAGGGGTTCTTTCACAGGCGCCTTTGAACAGCGCAGCGGGCTTGTGGAACAGGCCAGGGGAGGAGCCCTGATCCTGGATGAGATAGAAGTCCTGGCGACAAGCGTGCAGGCCAAACTGCTGAGATTCATTGAGACCGGGGAATTCAGGCGTCTTGGAGAGAATACGGTGCGCAGGGCGAAATGCCGCATCATCGCGATCTCAAATGAGAATATAGGAAAACTCTACAGCGAAAGGCGCATAAGACCGGATTTCTACATGCGCATTGCCGGGGCCACGATCATGGTGCCTCCGCTGAGGGACCACATAGACGATATAGAGGACCTGGTCCGCATTCATGAGCAGCGGCGCGGCTACAGCGAGAGGATCAGGGACATTGAGTCATTCAAGGCCTACAGCTGGCCCGGCAACGTGAGGGAGCTTTTCAACACGGTGGACAGAATCCATACGCTGGGCATGTCACAGAAGAACCTCAGAGTTGATGACCTCAGGATGGAGAGCTGCTTTGTAAGCCTGTGATCAGAGCTGCGAAACAGGAGGATGGCACTAAAAGCTCGAACAAACTTCGACCATGGAAATAAAGAGACAAGGTGGTCGTTATCAAGTTTTCCACAGTTCTATTTTATGATCCAGTTATGAGTTACAAGTTATGCACAGGAAAACTCAGATCTGTTGAAAACCTGTTGAAAACTCAGTTTTCCACAAGTGTTTTTCCAACTTCCAACATCCCCTCAAATTACATAAAACTTATATCGGTTTTTATAAGATCTGAAGGGTAAAACATGGAAATAATTCGTTTATATAAAAGTAAATGACAAAGATTACCCTTTTGTCCGGATCCTGCGTCCGGCTGACTGTGAAAAGGACTTTCAGGCACTTCATACATAGTTTTCCACAGCCTTGTTGAAAACTTGTGGAAAACCGGTCAGAGAACCACATCTAGCGTCCGTTCATCCATTGCGTCTGATTTCGGCTCCGATATTGGAGAGCTTGTCCAGCAGAAGCTCATAGCCCCGCTCTATCTGTTCGATGTTCCGTATCACGCTCTCACCTTCGGCACAGAGGGCCGCAGCCACAAGAGCCATCCCTGCCCTGACATCGGGACTGATCACCTCGCGGCCCTTGAGGGCTGTCCGGCCGCGGATCACCGCCCTGTGCGGATCGCACAGGATTATATCAGCACCCATTCTGATCAGATAATCTATGAAGAACATCCTGGACTCGAACATCTTCTCATGGACAAGGATGCTCCCCTCCATCTGGGTTGCAGTGACGCACATGATGGAAAGCAGGTCAGCCGGGAAGCCAGGCCAGGGAGCGTCGTCAAGCTTGTCTGTCACTCCTGTATAGCTCTTGTGGATGATCCTCTCCTGCTCTGCCGGGACGAAGATGGAATTCTCCCGTTTCTCAAAACATATTCCAAGCTTGGAAAAGCCCTTCTCTATCGGTTTCAGCTGTCCTGTGTCGACATTCTCAAGCAAAAGCGCGCTGTTTGTGCATGCGGCCAGTCCGATGAAGGAACCGCATTCCATATAATCGAATGAGAGCGTGTGACTGCAGCCGGAAAGCTGTCCTGCCCCGTGTATTACCAGGTAATTCGATCCAATTCCCTCTATCCTGCAGCCCATGCTGCCGAGCATATGACACAGATTCTGTACATGAGGCTCACAGGCTGCGTTGTATACAGTGCTGACACCATCAGCAAGACTTGCTGCCATTATGACATTCTCAGTCGCGGTGACGGAGGCCTCATCAAGATAAATATCAGCAGCCCTGAGACGGGCTGGAGGATCCATTTCCAGATAGCCCATTTCATTGACCTCACAGCGGACTCCGAGTGCGGACAGACCGATAAAATGGCTGTCCAGCCTCCTCAGCCCGATCACATCACCGCCGGGAGGTGGAATCACTATCTTCACTCCTCTGGCAAGCAGAGGACCGGCGAACAGGATAGAGCCGCGGACTGAGTCGACAAGAGAGGGGCTGAGTCCGTTGAAGCGGATGTCGCTCCTGATGTGATATGTTCCGTCAGCAAGGCCGATGACCTCGCTGCCCAGCTCGCCAAGCAGGCGTACCATTACTCCGACGTCCTGGATCATCGGAACGTTTCTCAATGTGACACACTCGTCTGTGAGCAGGCTTGCTGCCAGACAGGGCAGTGCCGCATTCTTGTTTCCACTGATTCTCACGCTTCCGCTGAAGCCGCTTCCGCCACGGATGACATATTCGCTCATGAAACAATATTGCCACAAGCCCACTTCTATTTCATCCATTTTGGCCGTAAGATTGACTAAAAGGTTTTCAGGAGGATCAGCTTATGGGCAATTACGATGAGGCCAAGGCAGTCATAGACCAGTTCAGGATTGATGGACGGCTTGAGAAAATCAAGGTAAACACTCAGGGACATATCAATTCAACCTTCATTTCCACATTCGACAACAACGGCGTGAAAACAAAATACACGCACCAGAAGATAAACAGGAACGTATTCAAGAAGCCCAAGGAAGTCATGGAGAACATTCTCGCCGTGACAAACCATATCGCGCAGAAGGTCAGTGACCTGGACGACAGAGACCGCAGAGTACTGACCGTCGTCTTCACGAAGGATCATAAGCCATTCTTCATCGATGAGAACGGTGATTACTGGAGAACATACATATTCATCGAGAATGTCAGCACCTACGACAAGATTCCTTCACTGAACGCAGCGGGAAACCTCGGACGCGGCATCGGACATTTCCAGAAACAGCTGTCCGACTTTGACGGAGGAAGGCTCAATATCACAATACCTCACTTCCATGACATGAACCTGCGCTACAGACAGCTCGAGGAAGCCCTGAAGGCAGATGTCAGAGGCAGAGCGGAAAGTGTAAGGGAAGAACTGGATTTTCTCTTTGACAACAGGGAGCGTGGCTGCAGGATCTGGAATGCCTTCGAGGATGGAACGCTGCCAAACCGCGTGACGCACAATGATACGAAGATGAACAATGTCCTCTTTGATCCGGTCACCGATGAGGCCGTCTGCGTCATTGATCTGGACACCATCATGCCCGGAACGATTCTGTTCGACACGGGAGACATGATCCGCACGGCCTGCAACACCGCCGAAGAAGACGAGAAAGATGTCTCAAAGGTCTCGTTCGATGTACAGATGTACAAGGCTCTGGTCGGAGGATATCTTGAGGAGGCTGAAAGTTTCCTCACTCCACTTGAAAAGGAATGGATAAAGGAATCCGGAAGGACGATAACCCAGATCATGGCCGTGCGCTTCCTCACGGATTATCTTGCAGGAGACGTGTATTACAACACCGCATATCCGGAGCACAACATCGTCAGGGCACATACCCAGATCGCGCTGATGAAGAGCATGGACGAACAGTGGGACAATTACTGAGGAGACAGGATGAGAATATATGGTATCGGGAACCCGCTGATCGATATCCTCGCATATATCGGCGAGGAGGATCTGGAAAAGCTGTCACTTTATAAGGGAACCATGCACCTGATAGACAGGGAGCGTCACGGGGCCATAATCGAGTACCTGAAGGGAAAGAAACTGGTCTACTCACCCGGCGGCAGCTGTCCCAATACCATGGTGACACTCAGGATGCTGGGAGTTGACACCACCCTTGCCGGTGGTGTCGGCTCGGATGAGCTGTCAGCGATTTACAGGGACAAGCTCAGGGAGGTCGGTGTTGTTGATGAGCTTATCACCTACGACGAGCCGACCGGAACCAGCATCATACTGCTTACAGAAGACCGGGAAAGGACGATGAACACCTACCTCGGCGCAAACCGCTGTTTCAGCAGGGAAGATGTGAACATCGACAGCCTCTCGAAGGCTTCTCTGTTCTATTTCACCGGCTATATGTGGGATACGGAGGCACAGAAAGGAGCCGTAAGCTATGCGCTTGACTATTGCAGGGACCATGGAATAAAGGTCGCCTTCGATGTTGCCGACCCCTTTGCCGTGGGACGGTACCGTCAGACATTCCTCAGACTGATTGAGGACTACTGCGACATTGTCTTCGCAAACAGTGAGGAAGCCCGATATCTGTTTGACAACTATGACGCATACGAATGCTGCAAGAGCATGTCAAAGCTCTGTCCCGTGGCTGTGGTGAAGAACGGAAAGAAAGGCTCTTATGTGGCAAATGACAGAAAGATAGTCCAGATACCGCTTCATGGCTCCATAAGTCCCGTTGACACGACAGGTGCCGGAGACACATACGCAGCCGGCTTCCTGTACGGCATAGCAAAAGGATACGACACAGAAACCTGCGGCTGCATAGCAAGCTATCTTGCCGGTGAGATAATCTCAAATCTCGGCGCTCAGTTCAGCATTCAGAAGGCCAGCGAGATAAGCAGCAGACTAAAAGAACAGTATTCCTGAGATCACAGGAAGTGCAAGGAATAAAACAGAGGAATAAATCACTACGGCGATGCATATTCCGAGTATTCCCATTATGAAACCGGCATTCGCCTGACTGTTCTCCTTCCTGATTCCGCTTGAAAGACATACCGCGATGATACCGAGAATGATCCCGGCAAGTCTGGAGAATGTCAGAGAACAGATCAGGGAAATCAGTCCAAGCACCATCGGAGCGGTGCCCCTGTCGCCGCGGTTCGGATTGTTGCTGGGACCCTCCGTATAATTCTGATAGAAATCGGACATGGCTCTTCTCCTGAAATGTGAAAGGCCGGAAAACGGCCCTGCTGTTTTCATTTCCAAAATGACAGAGGGCTGTCAGAAAAGACAGCCCTCAATGAAACGATCAGACAATCAGTAGTTCTTTGCCTGAAGCTCGAAGTAAGCCTGGGGATGTGCGCAGACAGGGCAGACTTCCGGAGCCTTCTTGCCGACATGGATGTGTCCGCAGTTGGAGCACTTCCAGATCATTTCACCATCTCTGGAGAAGACAAGTCCCTCCTCGACGTTCTTGAGAAGAGCAAGATACCTCTGCTCGTGCTCAGCCTCGATCTTTGCAACGCCCCTGAAGAGTGCAGCGATCTTCTTGAAGCCTTCCTCGTCGGCCTCTTTTGCGAATGTGGCATACATGTCTGTCCACTCGTAATTCTCACCGGCAGCGGCAGCCTTCAGGTTCTCTGCTGTCGTTCCGATCTCTCCGTTCTCCTGGAGAAGCTTGAACCAGAGCTTGGCATGCTCTTTCTCGTTGTCAGCAGTCTCCTCGAAGATCTTGGCGATCTGGACATAGCCTTCCTTCCTTGCCTTTGAGGCGAAGTAAGTATACTTGTTCCTGGCCTGGCTCTCACCTGCAAATGCTGTCTGCAGGTTCTGTTCTGTCTTGCTTCCTTTAAGTTCCATAATCTACTCCTTGTCGGTCAATGACCGTTATTTTCACAACAGCAGTCGCCGCACAGACCGGAAAAGACAAGATCAACATCCTCAACCATAAATGGTTCATGAAAATCAATGCACTTTTCCTGGAGAGTACAGCCAACATCCACTATCTTACCACACTTTCTGCAGATTGCATGATAGTGCGGCTCGAGATTGAAATCATACCGGTCAGGACTGGTTCCCGGCATACATACCTTTCTGATACGCCCCATGGAGGAAAGCAGTGCCAGGTTCCTGTACACTGTCCCCTTGCTGATATGACCGTCAACAGCGGCAACACTGTCATAGACCTCCTCGGCAGTCGGATGGCAGTCCATCGATCTTACCGTAGTGAGAATGAGTTCACGCTGTACTGTGTTCCTGGTGTTTATCATATCGTTCTTATCAGTAATGATTCTTAATAAAGAATAAAGCCAACATCACCAAATGTCAAGTGCCGGTGTCTGAAAAAAAGGACGCACATCAAATCAATGACGGCGTCCTTTCCCCTGGAGGTCCTTTCTGTCATTTCGTGGGAGAGATCCGCACCTGCTTGTAAAGTCCCTCACCCTCACTCTTTGTCTCGACACCGTCGAAATCATTGAGTGCCGTGTGGATCAGCCTGCGCTCAAAGGGATTCATCGGCTCGAGCAGGCGGCTCCTGTGTGACCTCTTGACCTGCTGTGCCGTCTTGAATGCCATGCGGACAATCTGCTCCTCATGGCGCATCCTGTAATTCTCACTGTCGATGATGACCTTGTAGTCCTTGTCCAGGTTGCCCGCATAGACATTGGCCACAAGCTGAATGGCATCAAGATTCTTGCCCTTTCTTCCGATCAGGATTGAGGAACTGTCACTGACGATCTCAAGACCGATCTTGTAGTCTCTCCTGAAGTTTATGTTCACATCGGCCTCATAGCCCATCTTGCTGATCAGTGTCTTCACGAAGCCGATTATCTTCCTCTCGTTCTCATTCTCAGCCTCGAGAATCTGTCCGGGCACCATATGATCGGAAGGCTCATTGTCCTCCTCCTGGATATCCTCAGGCTCAGGAACATGAACCCTTATTGTGACACTTCCCTTTCTGAAGAGGCTCTTTTTCTCCCTTGAGAGGATCTCGACATCGAAATCATCCCTGTCCAGTCCCAGCTCGCTTATAGCCTTGTCAATGGCCTCCTGCTCATTTCTTCCTTCAAATTCCTTATACATAATTACCCTCTACTTTCTCTTTCTTGTCTTGTACTTGTTGATCTTCGCCTCTTCCTTGGCCCTGATCTCATCTGCATACTTCTGTGTCTTCTTCTTGTTGACATATACCTGCTGGATGATCGAGATGAAGTTCATCACTGTCCAGTAGAGCAGAAGTCCGGATGGTGCGTTATAGAGGATGAAGAAGAAGATGATAGGCATGCCGTATGTCATGAACTTCATCATTCCGGCCTGTCCGGACTGTGTGTTGGCAGTCTGAGTGATCTTCATAGAGAAAATCATCGAAGCCGTATAGATGATCGGAAGCAGATGCACCTCATCGCCGAGGAAAGGAATTCCGAACGGCAGAGTGAAGACCGTGTCAGGAATGGACAGGTCGGGAATCCAGCCGGGAATGAACATGGAGCCTCTCAGCTCATAGTGCGTGCTGAGCAGTCCGTAAAGGGCGATGAAGATCGGGAACTGGATCAGCATCGGCAGGCATGAGCCCATCGGGCTGATTCCCTCTTCCTTATACAGTTTCGCCATGGCGGCGTTGAGAGCGTTCGGATCATCCTTGTATTTGGCCTGAAGCTCCTGCACCTTCGGTGTCAGGGCCGACATCTTGGCAGTTGAGTCCATACCCTTCTTGGACAGCGGCTGGATCAGCAGCTTGACAAGAATTGTCAGGAGTATGATGGCGACACCGTAGTTATGTGTGATCCTGTAGAAGAAGTTCAGGATGACTCTCAGTATCGTCTGCAGCCAGCCGAGCCAGCTTGATGAGTCAAGCACTTCGTCAAGCATCATGCCTGTCAGACCGAATACATTGTTATTCGCCACGTCGTAAATGCTGAGTGAGGATGAGAGCTTGGGACCTGTATAATAGCTGTAGACATCACTGACAGTTGTCCCGCTGATTCCGGTTCTGGTGAAGTAGAAGCTGTTAGTCTGTGCGATCAGACTGTCGCCTGTCGTCTGGCGGTATTCAGTCGTATATGTCGAGTTCTGATCAGGAACACCGATCACTGTGAAGTACTTTCCGGCGACAGCTGCCCATCCGACCGGATCCTCGACTGTAGCAATACCGTTGTCATAGGTCGAGACATTGTGCCTGTTATTGTCATCAAACTCCCTGTAGAAAGCCCTTCTGTACTCACCGTAGCTGTTGTCCAGTTCCCTGAAATAAGGGCCTATCTGGGGATCATAAGCCAGAGTATAGTGATCAATCGGCAGATCTGTGCCATCAGTTGAGTTGAAAAGCACGTTTACGCGGAACAGATACTCCTCACTCTTCGGGAAGGCAAAGCGCTTCACGATCTGGAACGAAGAGCCATCGTATTCATAGTCGCGATAGAAGCTGACATTGACAACAGTGTCCGTCTCCTCAATCGTATGATCATAATAATCAAGCAGCGGGGATGTCAGACTGTTGTCAGTGTAGAGCAGGAAGGCGTTCCTGCCTGATGAATCCTTGAGTATGAGCTCAACCGGCTCTCCTGTAGAACTCTCAAGGTGATTCTTCAGTCTGATGCTTGATACGGATGCACCCTGGGGATCAAGAGTGACGCTGAATGCGTCTGTCTCTATTACGAAGGGACTTGTGTCTTCCACATTTCCCGTTGCAACCGGCAGGGCGCTCTCCTGCACTCCGGCGGTCTCAGCCGGCAGGCTTGTTGTTGTA
This sequence comes from uncultured Spirochaetales bacterium, assembly GCA_944390045.1. GTDB lineage: Bacteria > Spirochaetota > Spirochaetia > Sphaerochaetales > Sphaerochaetaceae > Bullifex. Next base: position 11,474 of record CALXOO010000026.1, read on the forward strand.
GTTGTCTCTGCCGCAGTATAGTCAGCAGGGAAGAAGACCATGTTTATGGTCATTCCCACAGTGATGACTATCACCGACAGTACAATTGCAATAATGGTATTCCTGTCCATGTGTCTTCCTTGTCTGCCCTGAAATTGGTACTGCGGAAAGAAGGAATGGGAATACTCTGCTCAAAGAGGAAATTTGGAACTATTTCCCCTCTACCCTGTCCAGAAGCGAGTTGAAACCGGACTCAAGCAAGGAATAGGAGGAAACCTTTCCGGGATACACTACCAAGGCGATGTCATAACCTTTTTTTTCTTCACAACAGCCGGCAGGCGTCCTCCTGTCACTGAGACGGAAGATCTCCTTCATACGCCTTCTGAGCCTGTTGCGCTCAACTGAGTTGCCGTATTTCCTGGCAGGTATCACAATGAAGCGGTCAAAACCCAGGCTGTTGTCTATAATCACCAATCGCATTCCCTTGCAGGTGAAATGCTTCCCCTGCCTGAAAATGCGATCAATGTCCTTTTTGTTTCTCAGTATCTCTTTCTTAGAAAGGCTTCTTCTCATCGGAAACAGTCAGGCTGTGGCGGCCCTTTGCCCTGCGGCGGGCGAGAACCAGACGTCCACCCTTGGTGGCCATGCGTGCCCTGAAACCGAATTTCCTAGTCCTCTTGGTCTTGCTGGGCTGGTAAGTTCTTTTTCCCTTGTAGCTCATTTTTTATCTCCAATAATCGTTGAATTTTATTGTCATGAGGACACAAGTGTCCGAGTTGCAACTCTATAAAAGAAAAAGAAAACAGTCAAGACAAGGGGCAGGCCTCAGCTTATAATCCTTACTTTTCTTATCCGGAAGGCGGGAAACTGGCGCGCAAGACGCTGCAAAACCTCTCTTTCATGCAGTCTGAAGTAAGATGAATAGGCGGGATGATCGCATTTCACCACAAGGCTCGTCTCATCTACTGATTCCAGCGTTACATGATCCTTCATCTCATCGCCGACAATTGCGTCCCAGTATCTGGCCACAGGCTCCTGTCCTCCAAGAGCGGTGACCATCTCATCTTCCATCTCCTGCAGGTATTCTCCGAGACTCGTCTCCTGCCAGCTCTTACGCTTTTTCCGTGACTTTTCCATCTTCCACCACGTACTCGATAATATCCTCCTTCCTGGCCCTGAAGTATTTCTCCTCAGGAAGGAAGGTGAAGAATGCCTGCGAATAATTGTCAAGCATTGAGAGAAATGATGCCCTTTTGGCACTGTCAAGCTCAAGAAGTACATCATCAATCAGCAGAACAGGCTTCTTTTCAGTCATCTGGTGGAAAAAACGGGCCTGAGCGAGCCTCAAGAGCACAGAGGCGAGTCTGAGCTGTCCCGTGGAACCTGTCTGCACAAATGGTCCGTTATCGTCCACCACTGTGAATCTGTCACGGTGCACTCCGGATGATGTGGTCTGGAGATTGATATCCCGCTCCCTGGTGCTGTCAAGATAGCTGAGTACCTCATCAGTGCTGGAAAGATCTCTCCAGGAAGGCTGATAGCGTATCCTGATGTTCCTGTCCAGTCCTGATATCTGCCTGAAAATGGAAGGAAATATCTCATTGAAGCTCTCGACGCCGCTGCGTCTTTTTTCCATCACCTCGAGTCCATAATCGGCAAGCCTGCCGTCATACAGTGAAATCAGGGAATGCTGGCCGCTCTTGATTGCGCTGTTACGCTGGCTCAGTATGGACTTGAATTTTCTCAGGCTGTCCAGATAGACCGGGTCATACATGCTGAATGTCTGATCAAAGAAGCGTCTCCTGTATTCAGGCTCGCCTTTCAGAAAGTCTATGTCCTCGTGACTGAATACTATGACAGGAAAACTGTAGACAAGCTCCTTCCGGTCCCTGACATCCTTTCCGTCAAGCAGTATCCTGCGCTTTCCCTGTTCATTGATATAATCGACTTTCCTGATCTGGCCGCCATCATCCTCCACCTCCGCGGCGATATGCATGCGGCTGCAGCCGAAGCTGATTGCCTCCCTTATGTTTCCTGTCCTGAACGATGATCCATAGGCGAGTATGTACACGGACTCGAGAATGTTGGTCTTTCCCTGGCCGTTCACGCCTTCCAGGACCACATTCCCGCTGTCCGTATCTATGAATCCGTTTGAGATATTGCGGAAATTGAAGTACTTGAGCTTCTTGAATCTCATCAGTGCATCGGCATTATCACGAAGATATAGTCCTTTTCAGGGTTCGGCATCAGCGCGACTGCCGTGGATGAGCTGTTGAAGCATATCTTCACATTCTCAGTCTCCATAAGTTTCAGCGGCACCTGCATGAAGCTGTAGTTGAAAGGTATTGTTGTCTGAGGTCCGTCATAGAGACAGTTAACCATGATCTTCGCGTCTCCGATCTCGGAGTTCTCGCTGGACAGCAGCATTCCGTTCTTGTCCAGATCAATGTAAATTTTCTTGCTGCTTGAGTCGACGCACAGAGCTACCTGTCCGAGTCCGTCCAGCAGGGAACTTATCTTCACATCACACTCATGAGAGAAGGACTGTGGAATGACTTTCTGGTATGCAGGATAGTTTCCAGTTATCAGGGATGAGTATATTACGTGGCCGTTTATGTCTGCGAAGATGTGAGACTGAGTTATCGCAAGGGAGAAGAGTCCTTCTCCAGAGCCGATCGCAACCAGCTGGTTAAGGAACTTGACAGGGATTATGCAGGGCTTGAAGTCCGGTATATCCTGCTCAAACACCTTTCTGGAGCAGCTGAGCCTCTTTCCGTCAGTAGACACCATGACAAGCTGTCCCTCTGGATTCTTCTCCATATAGACACCTGTAAGGAAGAACTTTGTCTCATCAGTTCCTACGGAGAAGGTAGTTTTCGCTATCATGTCGAAGTAATCGCGCTGCGAAATAGAGAAGAACTGATCATCACACTGGACAAGATCAGGGAAATTAGTTGCGGAAATCGTCTTGAGGTTGAATTTAACGCTGTCATTTCCTTGAATTGAGATATTGATCTTGCCGTCATCATCGGAAAACACCAGATCTACGGATGGAAGTGACTTCAGGATTGACTGGAATTTGTCACAGGTGACCGTCGTGGCTCCCGGTACTTCAGTGATCACAGGGAAGCTTGTGGAAAAGCCCATCTTCTGATCTGTGCTCTTTATCGTGAGAACGTTCTGGAAGTTCTCAATGAGGACGTTTGAGGAAATCGAGAGCGCGTTTCTCTGACTCGTGAAATTGTTGGCATGCTCGATTTCCTTGAGGATTGTATCTCTTTGACAGATGAACTTCATAGGTAGTAATACTCCGGTTTTTTGTTGCTGGTTAAAAGTATAAGGCAAATGCGGGAAAAAAAGTAGTGCCGGATTCAGACAAAAAAGAACTGTCAAGACCTCTGACATTATGACTATGACGAAGGAATTAAAATGTTCAGTAGTAATAGTAATAATGATGTTGAAATTGTTGAAAACATGTATAATTTATTATAAAATAATTAGTTAGCTTGTTGAAAACATTGTTGAAAAGCTGTTTGTACATAAAAGGCATCATGTTGAAATGTTGAAAACTCCGGACAATGGCGGAACTTTTCAACAATGCCTGTGTTGTTTAACATTTGTTTCAACAGGTTTTAAGAGTGATTTCAACAGGTTTTCAACAGAGTTTTCAACAGGAAATGATGAAAAAAAAATCCACCCGGTTGAGGGTGGATGGCATTATTGCTATTTGGTACTCTTCCGTATCCTTGTTTCCAGAGTGTCAAGTGTCTGTGCAAGTTCGGAGTTTGTCTTCCTCTCCTTCTCCACTTTATCTATCGAGTGCGTGATCGTTGAGTGATCACGGTCAAAGTAGGTTCCGATCTCTGTGGTCGAGTACTGGGTTATCTTGCGCGTCAGGTAAATGGCGACGTTTCTTGCATCCTTGATTATTGCTGTACGTTTCTTTCCTTTGATGTCGCTGATCTCAATACTGAAATATGAAGCCACTTCCTTGACTATTGTGCCTATGGATATATCCTGTTCGCTCGCCATCGGTGTGGCAATGATGTTCTTGAGATGTTCCTGTGCGACTTCAAGGGTTATCTTTGTCTTTATGAGGTTCGAATAGGCTATCAGCGTGGTGAGAGAGCCTTCCAGATCCCTTACATTGGTCTTGATGTTCTCTGCGATATAGTTCAGGACACTGTCATATATCCTCACACCCTTGTCTTCACACTTCTTTCTCAGAATGGCCACCCTTGTCTCGTAATCAGGCGCCGTGAGGTTTATGTTCAGCCCTCTTGTGAATCTGGATTTCAGACGGTCTGTGAAGCCCTTCAGCTCACTTATCGGACGGTCACATGTGAACACTATCTGCTTGTTTGTCTCATAGAGGTCGTTGAATGTGTGGAAAAGCTCCTCCTGGGTCTGAATCTTCTTCTCAAGGAAGTGTATGTCGTCGATAAGCAGTATGTCGGCTTTCCTGTACTTTATCCTGAACTGTGAGGTGTTCTTGTTTGTAAGTGACTGTATGTAGTCGTTTGTGAATGTCTCGGCCGTCACGTAGACGACATTCTTTCTGGGATTCTCCGTCTCGACATAATTGCCTATCGACTCAAGAAGATGTGTCTTTCCCAGTCCTACACCTCCGTATATGAGACATGGGTTGTAGTTCATGCCCGGGTGCATTGCAATTGCCTTGGCGGCATTGTATGCGAATATCGTGCTCTCACACGGAATGAAGTTGTCGAATGTATATGCCGGATTGAGCAGGCTCTTGCGGGAAGTTGGCGCCTTGTCCCTTACGCTCTGGACAGATTCCTCTTCATCATCGGCATCCTCACCGCTGTCTGAAGACTCGTCAGTAGCTATTCTCAGTTCGATTGTTATCTTCCGTCCGCTGAGTTCATCCATCAGGTTGGAAGCTTCGGCCAGGCAGCCCTTTTCCACATTGGCCTTTGTCATTGCTGAGTCGCATTCGAGTATGAGCGTGTCACCGCTCTCCTCCTTGAATACGACATAGTCCAGCCACATGGTCTTGGCGTGCGGCAGTGAGTCATGAAGCTGTTCAAGTGTCTGGTACCAGATCGATTCCAACATATTTTTATCCGAGTCTATATATTATGTGCGAGAGAGGGTATTTTGCAAGCCGGCTTCGTTGGCTTTCCAGACAGGAGATAATGATTCATGTTATGAATTATCACCCTGTTGAAACGCATGCTCTTTTTCAGCTATATTATCTAAGGATATTATATATATTCATCTGAGGACCGGTCATGGTCTTCTGTCACTTTTTTTTGAAAGGGAAATACTATGGAAGAAACAGATCTTAAGGATGATGTTTCGCTCCAGAGCGCAAGCATTATGGGCGGTGCCGAGGAGTATGACAGCAGTGAGATCCAGGTTCTGGAAGGGCTCGAGCACGTGCGCCTGCGCCCTGGCATGTACATAGGAACGACTGGGATCGACGGACTGCATCATCTTGTTTATGAAGTGCTGGACAACAGTATTGACGAGGCCATGGCCGGCTTCTGTGACCACATCCAGATTTACTTTGATAACGGTGAATATGGTGAGATCTGCACTGTTGAGGACAATGGTCGCGGAATTCCGACCGACATACATCCACAGGTAGGCAAATCTGCATTGGAAGTGTGCCTTACAAAGCTCAATGCCGGCGGAAAGTTCGGCAAGGGAGCCTACAAGGTATCCGGAGGTCTCCATGGTGTCGGTGTCTCCTGTGTCAATGCCCTCTCCATCTGGCTTGAGGCCACAGTCTATCATGACGGAAAGATCTTCAGACAGGTTTACCACCGCGGTGTCCCTGAAGAGGATGTGAAGGTCATCGGCACCTGTGATCCGGAGAAGCACGGCACGACAATCCGCTTCTCTCCTGATTTTGAGGTCATGGAGAGGAACAGCTTCAACTATGATACCCTGGCGGCCCGTTTCAGGGAGCTCAGCTATCTCAATAAGGGTATCAGGATCACACTCACTGACAGGCGCTTTGATGAGGAGAAGATCGAGGTTTTCCACTCTGAAGGCGGCCTTTCTGAGTTTGTTAGCTATCTTAACCAATATAAGAAGACACTCTTTCCACCTGTCGCGTTCGATGCTGTCAAGAACGATGTTGTCGTAGAGGTCGCACTCCAGTACAACGACAAGTACGATGAGAAGGTCTACTCCTTTGTGAACAACATCAACACGCGTGAGGGTGGAACCCATCTCACCGGATTCAAGACCGCAATCCTGATGGCCGTTAACAATCAGCTTCAGAAGAACCAGAAGATGATGAAGAAGTTCGGCGGCGACAAGCTAGAGTCCACCGATATTTCCGAAGGTCTTACTGGAGTAGTCTCAATCAAGATCGCCAATCCCCAGTTTGAGGGACAGACCAAGATGAAGCTCGGAAACGCCAATGTGCGCGGTATTGTCCAGTCTCTGGTCTATGAGAAGCTCAACAACTATTTCGACGAGTTCCCGGCCAACATTGAGATGCTTCTGGACAAGGCCATCAGCGCAGCCCTGGGAAGAATTGCCGCGAGGAAGGCCCGTGAACAGATCAGAAAGAAGAGCGAGGGAGGAGGACTGCCCGGCAAGCTTGCTGACTGTTCTGAGAAGGATCCTGCGAAGTGCGAGGTCTTCATTGTTGAGGGTGACTCTGCCGGCGGATCAGCAAAGCAGGGACGTGACAGGAGATTCCAGGCCATTCTTCCTCTCTGGGGAAAGATGCTGAATGTTGAGAAGGCACAGGAATACAAGGTGCTCGGCAATGACAAGCTTCAGCCGGTCATTTCGACAATCGGCGCCGGTCTGACCAGGTACAACAACACTAATGAGAATGGAGAAGACGAGGAGCAGACTTTTGACATCTCGAAGGCCAGATACCACAAGATCATCATTATGGCCGATGCTGATGTCGATGGAAGCCATATCAGGACATTGCTGCTTACTTTCTTCTTCCGTTATATGAGGCCCCTCATCGAGGCAGGATATATCTATTTCGCAATGCCTCCTCTTTACAAGATCACACTTGGAAAGAAGGTCTTCTATGCCTATGACGAGGCAGACAAGAAGAGGATCATTGAGGAGAATGCATCCGGAATGGATGAGGCCAAGATCCCTATCCAGCGCTACAAGGGTCTTGGTGAGATGAACCCCGAGCAGCTCTGGGAGACCACGATGAATCCGGAGACCAGGCTTATCAGCAAGATCCATCTTGAGGATGCGGAAGAGGCTGACAGGGTCTTTTCCATGTTGATGGGCGAGGATGTGGAACCCAGGCGTGAGTTCATCGAGCAGAATGCCACATATGTGGCCAACCTTGACGTATGAGGATTTGACTTATGGATGAAGATTTGACCAGAAATGAGGATATTGACAGCCGCACGATAGTCGTTGATGTTGCGAGGGAGATGCGTACCAGCTATCTCAATTACGCAATGTCTGTCATAGTCAGCCGTGCTCTTCCGGACGTCAGGGACGGACTGAAGCCGGTTCACAGAAGAATCCTCTACGATATGTTCGAGATGGGGCTCAAGGCCAGCGGCGGCTATAAAAAGTGCGCACGTATTGTCGGTGACGTTCTTGGTAAGTTCCATCCGCACGGAGACGCTTCCGTATATGATGCACTTGTCCGCCTGGCGCAGGATTTCTCCCTCCGCTATCCGGTTGTGAAGCCTCAGGGCAACTTCGGTTCAATTGACGGTGATCCACCGGCAGCCATGAGGTACACAGAGGCCAAGATGAGCCGCATCGGAGAGGAAATGCTCACCGATATCGGAAAGGAGACAGTCGATTTCGGGCCTAACTATGATGACTCGCTTGAGGAGCCCAGCGTCCTTCCTGCAGCCTTCCCCTTCCTGCTTGCCAACGGAACCAGCGGCATTGCAGTCGGAATGGCCACGAACATGGCACCTCACAACCTCAATGAGATTGTGGATGCTGTTTGTGCCATCATCGATAACCCGGAACTGACCAATATGGAGCTTATTGACTACATAAAGGGGCCGGACTTTCCTTCTGCGGGCATCATCTGCGGCAGGAAGGGAATCATCGATGCTGCGACGACCGGCCGCGGAAAGATTGTCATTAGGTCCCGCTATGAGATAGAGGAACATGAGAAAGGACATGACAGGATCATTTTCACTGAGCTTCCCTATCAGGTAAACAAGGCAGAGCTGGTGAAGAAGATCGACGACTTCAGAAAGGACAATGTGATTCCGAACATCGCTGCGGTGCACGATGAGTCTGACAGGGATGGAATCAGGGTCGTTGTCGATCTCAAACAGGGTGCTGTTCCCAATATTGTTCTGAACATGCTTTTCAACAGGACTGCCCTCCAGTCGAACTTCAATGTGTACAATCTTGCGCTGAAGGACGGCAGGCCCAAGGTCTTCACGCTGCGCGAAATGCTGCAGAGCTATGTGGATCACAGGGAAGAGGTCATTGAGAGAAGGACCCGCTATGATCTGAGAAAGGCTGAAGAGAGAGCCCATATCCTGCTTGGCCTGAAGATCGGTCTTGAGAACATCGATGAAGTCATCAGGATCATCAAGGAGAGCCAGGATAATAATGTGGCCTCAATCGAGCTTCAGAAGGCATTTGGACTCACAAAGATCCAGGCTGATGCCATTATTGACATGAAGCTTGGCCGTCTGAGTCAGCTTGAGACAGAGAAGATACTTGATGAACTGGCGGAGATTGAACAGAAGATCGCCTATTACAAGGATCTGCTGTCAGACAGGAACAAGATTCTTGGTGTCGTAAAGGATGAGATCAGGGAAATCGGCCAGAAGTACGGAGACAGAAGAAGGACTGAGATCCAGGAGCGTGAGCTTGAGGATACGACAGATGCTGACTTCATCAAGGAGGAGCAGGTCGTCGTCTCAATCTCAAGCAAGGGCTTTGCCAAGAGGCTGTCAATTGATGAGTACAAGGCCCAGAGCCGCGGTGGAAAGGGTGTGAGAGGTGCAAAACTGGTTGACGGTGACTTTGTCGAACACCTCTTCATTGCCTCTTCTCATGACATAGTCATGTATGTCACGAACTTCGGAAAGGCGTACTACACATATGTCTGGGAGATTCCTGAGGGCGCCAAGGTCTCAAAGGGTGCGAATATCAAGAACTTCCTCCAGATAGAGAATCAGGAGAAGGTCACAAGCATCATCTGCTTCAACGAGTTCAAGGATGATCAGTATCTGATGATGATCACCAGATTCGGAATCACGAAGAAAGTTGAGCTGAAGGCCTTTGAGAATGCGAAGAAGAGAGGTGTTAAGGCAATCATTCTTGATGAGGGTGATGAGCTTGTTGCCTCGATCTTCGTCAACAGCGGAGATGACGTGATGTTCGTCTCCAGGAAGGGAAAGGGCCTCAGGACAAGCAGTGATGATGTGAGGACCATGGGCCGTGCGACTCACGGTGTCAGGGCCATGAAGCTTGCGAATGATGATGAGATAATCGGTCTCGTGAAGGTCGAGGATGACAAGAGAATTCTGATGGTCACTGAAAACGGAAAGGGAAAGCAGGTCCGCTTCAGCGAGTTCATGACACACGGCAGAGGAACAATGGGTCAGAAGATCTACTCAATTGATGACAGGACAAGCTATCTGGTCAATGCACTTGCCGTGAATGATGACAATGATGTCGTGTTCGTGACGCTCAATGGTCAGACAATCAGAGTCCACGTAAAGGATATCTCGATCCAGGGAAGAAGTGCCATGGGAGTAAAGGTTGTCTCCTTCAAAAAGGCAAAGGACAGTATTGTTGCCATGGCTGCCACGGAATACCAGGCTGAGGAAGAAGATGATGATACTCCTGAATCAGCTGAGGCCAGTGTTGAGGAGGCTTCTTCAGGCGAAGAGACAAAAAAGGACGATGTATCTGAGCCGGAAAATGCAGAAAACAGCAATGAGTAACAGCTTTAATCGCTGACAGAGAATTAATTCGCTGTAAGGCTGCCTGAGTAATACGCTAGGCAGCCTTTTTATTGCCAGATCAGGCATAATTTCTATTATAAATAATATAAGTTTTATGCCAAATTGCTTAAATAAAAACGTTTCTATATATAGAAATTTCGGGTAAAAACCTGCAAATGGCGCGTTTATTTGAGGGTTTTGCCTCAACAAGAGGAAAACTTGGATTTGCTGCCATTCTTGCACGGAAGAAAGCAAACCCCATGTGCTGGTTGTTTCACGTGAAACATGAGAATTAATCACTTTTGCTATTAATGAATCTTTTCAATGAAACAGGGAATTTGCTTTTGAATAGTTTTGTGCGTTTCACGTGAAACATCAGATGATAACAGATATTTTGATTCAAAAAAAATGCTGCAGTTCTATCTGGAATGAGATATATAAAATCATGATGAAACACGGATGTTCAAGCATTATGTTTCACGTGAAACATGAGGATAGTAAGAAAGAACTCCAAAACTATTGTGGTATTACGCCCAACAAAGTGCAATGCGTATTATTTGGAGAAAACCATATATGTCATTCTTGAGATAGTATCTGTTGGTAATTTTAAATCAATCATTGATCCTGCGCTTGATTTGTTTGTTTGTACAAAGATGAAAACAAGTTGAGTAACTGTGCTTATTTCGACTTGTCTGGGATATGCAAATGATTTGATTTCATTTGCTGCGTTTCCAGTAATCAATACAGAATCATCTGAGATTAACCTGTTTTTTTCTCTCTCTATTATGTGTTTGTGCTTGAATATATCAATCAGAGAGTTAATTGCTTTTTAAATAGATTGGAGAGTGTTAGAAAAACTGATGATTCCTGCTCAGCTTTTGTTTGTACGAGAATCTTGTGCTCCCAGATTTGTTTCACGTGAAACGTTCATATGGTGAATCCGTTGGCTTAAATTTCTGTTTACTGATGATTTCTATCTAAACTGACTTTTTTTGTAATCTGCATATTTTAGACACATCATTAATATATTAGTATATTATATTGTTTCACGTGAAACTATATTGTTTGTGCTGTGCATCATGACCCCCAGGTTCTGCATTGATTTGCCATGAAAGAAAAAAAACACTGAAGTGATCATCCTCCAGTGTCATTGTTGTTCTTTTATTAATACTCAGAACTGTGGCGCTGTCGCGTTGATGACTTCGATTGATGGATCTACAGTTGCTCTGAGATACTTCTCCACACCATTTTTCAATGTCATCTGAGACATTGGACAGCCGGCACATGCACCGACAAGCTTCACGTAAACCTGCTTGTCGTCGACAAGCTTGATGAACTCGATATCTCCTCCGTCATTCTGGAGCGAAGGCCTTATCTGGTTGATTGCTTCTACAATCTTCTCTTCCATGTTCTTTTCCTCCCGTCAGGTTTTAATAATTTACTATCGGTACTTGGAACCGGTCAAGTTTAATTCTGATGACAAGTTCTGTTTTTCTACCTATAGTATATTACATGAGTGCACAGAAGATCATCTTTTTGAACCAGAAGGGAGGTGTCGGCAAGACAACGACGTGCGTCAATCTTGGTTCTTCCCTATGCGCGATGGGGTATAAGGTACTGCTCGTTGACTTTGACTCGCAGGGCAACCTGACCGGCGCTGTCTCGGGAGATGGTCGCAAGGCGACCATGTACGAGGTGATTACCGGCAGGGTTGATGCTGAAAGCGCGGTACAGGAAACGCCATTCCAGAATCTATATCTCATTCCCGGTTCCATTGATCTGGCGGGCCTGAATGTTGAACTGGCAGCGGAAGATGACCGTAATTTCTTTCTGAAAAAGACATTATCTATACTTGACAGTCAGTTTGACTTTATTTTCGTTGATTGTCCTCCCTCACTTGGGGTCATCACGATGAACGCACTTGCCTGGACTGACTACATTGTGATTCCTATGCAGTGTGAGTACTTCTCGATGGAAGGCCTGAATCTTCTGATGCGAACTGTGTCCAATGTCAGGAAGACACTGAATCCTGACATCAGGATCCTTGGCATCGTTTTCACGATGTTCAGCAAGAGGAGCCGTCTCAACTCGGATGTGATTCAGGATACGAGCAGCTTTTTCCCGGATCTTGTGTTCAAGACAGTCATTCCACGCACTGTGAGGCTGGCCGAAGCTCCTTCTTACGGGCTTCCTATCAATGTCTATGACGTGTCCAATGTGGGTAATAAGGCCTACAGCGCACTTGCGAAGGAGGTTGTGAAACGTGTCTTCGAAAACTAACAGAAAAGGCCATGGACTTGGCAAGGGAATAAGCTCGCTGCTTGGCAGCTTCAGCTATGACGACAGTGCCGATGAAATTCTTGACGAACTCAACCGGAAGAAGGCAGCAGCCGTCGAGGAGCTGGTAGAGGAGAACAGGGGCGAGAAGATCGTCATGAAGACCGTGGACACGGCTGAAGAGAAACCCAGGACAGAACCGGTTCCAGTCAGAGAGGACCAGGTCATCCAGGTGCCTGTTGAGAATATACAGGTAAACCCGAATCAGCCGAGGAAATCCTTTGATGAGACCAGTCTCGGCGAACTGGCGGAGTCCATCGCCAAGCAGGGCATTCTCCAGCCGCTGCTCGTTGAAGAGTATGCCCCGGGCAAATTCACTATCATAGCAGGTGAGAGGCGATACAGGGCGGCCCGTATCGCAGGCCTGGACAGAGTTCCGGTCCTGGTCAGAAAGCTGACGGAGATCCAGCGTATCGAGGTTGCGCTCATTGAGAACATCCAGCGGGAGGGATTGAATCCTGTTGAGGAAGCAGCTGCATATCAGTTTCTTATACAGAAGTCCGGCTTCACGCAGGAGGAAATCGCAAAACGCGTGGGAAAGAACAGATCAACGATTACCAACAGCCTGCGCCTTCTCCAGCTGCCTGATTCAATGAAGGATGACCTTATAAGCGGTATCATCACACCGGGACATGCCAGGGCCATACTCTCCTGCATTAATCCTTCTGACCAGATACTGCTCAGGAACCACATTGTTGAGAAAGAGCTTTCTGTCAGGGCCGCAGAAGCTGAGGCCGAGGCTCTCAACCAGGGCAAGAAGATCATCCTGAGAAAGAAAGGCGGAGACAGACCGCGCGACATTGAAGTCCAGAGTGTTGAGGACAAGTTCCTTGACGCGTTCGGGACCAGGGTTGAAATCAGGGGATCAGTAAGGAAAGGACGCCTTATTATTCCATACAGAACTAGTAAGGAGCTCGAACGAATATATTCCCTGCTGAAGGATGATAAGCTCTTTGATGAAGAATAATTTTAAATATAGGAATAAAATATGAGCAAAGAGACACTCAAGGACGGGCTTTACGCCATTATCCATACCGAGAAGGGGGACATTATTCTCTCCCTTGAGTACAAGAAGGCCCCGATGACAGTCATGAATTTTGTCGGACTGGCTGAAGGTGTTTTGAACATCGAGGATCCGGATGAGCCATTCTATGACGGACTGATTTTCCATCGCGTCATTCCCAATTTCATGATCCAGGGCGGCTGTCCGAAAGGCACCGGCACCGGCGGTCCCGGTTACCGTTTTCCGGATGAGTTCGACCCCTCGCTGAAGCATGACGGACCCGGCGTCCTCTCAATGGCGAATGCCGGACCGGGAACCAATGGAAGTCAGTTCTTCATCACACATGTGGCAACCCCCTGGCTTGATGGAAAGCATTCTGTCTTCGGCCATGTGGTTGAGGGTCAGGATGTCGTGAACAGCATTGAGGCCGGTGACAGGATGGACTCTGTCGAAATCGTACGCGTCGGAGATGAGGTCAGGGACTATAAGGCAAGCCGCGAGGAGTTCGCACGCCTTGTCGAAGAAAGCGACAGAAGGCAGATGGAAAGGGAGCTTGAGGAGAGACGCAAGCTTCACAGGGAACTTGACAACCGCTATCCCGGAGCTGTCAAGAAACCCAGCGGACTGTGGTATGTCGTGGAGAAGGAAGGTGATGGAAAGGCCCATCCGAAGATGGGTGACAAGGTCAAAGTCCACTATCATGGAACTCTGCTGGACGGCCGCGTGTTTGATTCTTCTGTTGCCAGGCATCAGCCTGCCACATTCAAGGTCGGACAGGTAATTGACGGCTGGAATGAAGCTCTTGTCGAGATGAGCAAGGGAGAGAAGCGTACTCTCATCATCCCGCCGGATCTTGCGTATGGTGTTCACGGTGTTCCCGGAGTCATTCCTCCGAATTCGACACTTATCTTTGAAGTTGAGCTTCTGGACTTCTGAGAGACATGAAGGCAGTCCAGACCCGCTTTGTATGTTCAGCCTGTGGAAGGGTCGAGACCAAATGGCTTGGCCGCTGTCCCAGCTGCGGAGCCTGGAACACTTTTGAAGAGGAGAAGGTCACAGCAGCACCTGCCTCCTCAAAGAGTGCTCCTGCACCTGTTCTTGACAACAGGCTGAAGAAACTCTCAGAAGTCGAGGTCTCGTCATCGGTGCGCTTCGCATCCGGGATGGATGAGCTGGACAGGGTGCTCGGCGGCGGGATCATGAGACCCAGCGCAGTACTGGTCGGAGGAGAGCCGGGAATAGGAAAGAGCACGATAATGCTCCAGGTCATCTCTTCCTGCACTCAGGCGGGGCCTGTTCTCTATGTATCAGGAGAGGAGAGTCCGAGTCAGGTCAGACTCAGGGCAGAGCGGCTGAAGCTGAAGCTCGAAGACATCAACATATTCTGCGATACCCGGCTTGAGGTTCTCATGGATGTCATTGAGGAACTTAAACCGGCGATTGTCGTCATTGACTCGCTGCAGACACTTTCCTCCTCGTCTGTTCCTTCTGTCCCTGGCAGCGTCAATCAGATGCGTACCTGCTGCATGGCACTTTCCCTGCTTGCCAAGAGCCGGAACATAGCTATGTTCTTCATAGGTCATGTGACAAAGGACGGAGCGCTTGCCGGACCCAAGATAGTGGAGCATCTTGTTGATACCGTGCTTTATTTTGAGAGTGCGCAGACCGGAGTCAGGATCCTCAGAAGCGTCAAGAACCGCTTCGGTTCTGTTGACGAGATAGGAATCTTCCGCATGGATCACATGGGTCTTTCCGCTGTCAAGGATCCGAGTCTGTTCTTCATCAGCGACAGAGAGGAGGGGGCTCTTCCCTCTGGCGTCGCCTACACTGCGGTGACGGAAGGAAGCAGAACCTTCCTTGTTGAGATACAGGCACTGACGGTGCCGTGCAAAGGCGGAATGCCCAGAGTCTACTCTGACAAGATAGATGCGGCCCGGGTGAACAGAGTCGCGGCGATTCTTGAGCGTCATGCCTCTCTTGTGCTTTCAGACTGCGACACATACATAAATGTCGCCGGGGGCATAAAGCTCAATGAAGTGTCAATTGAGCTGGCCCTTGCCCTTGCACTCTGGTCTGCCAGGACGAATACTCCACTTTACGGAAGGCAGGTCTGTTTCGGAGAGCTGTCTCTTGCCGGAGAAGTCCGGCCTGTGGCCTTCCTGGAACGCAGGATCAAGGCCAGTCAGGAAATGGGCTTTGATAAAGTCCTTGCTCCTGCCGTCCGTTCACAGAAAGACGGGAGCGTGTCGTATTGCCGGAACATCAAACAGGCGATAATGATCAGCAGGGCTCTCAGAACGGAGGTCAGCGCCTCCGGTAGTTAGTAAACATGTAGGCCATCAGCAGGATGACGCAGGCAAGCAGTATGACTGCTGTGAATACCGGACTCATATCCAGACCTATCGTGTCGGAAAGAAGCCAGCCCACGCACAGAGCGATCATCAGTGCAAGCATCCACATGTTTTTCTTCGGTTCTTTTTCCTGCTGCATCTAGAGCCTCGATATAAGTACCGGAAAGGCGACAAGAGTGCCGAACATGCTCCCGACCGAGGAGAACAGCAGCACGAGCAGGGCATGAAGTATCCGGTTCCTGTACCAGCCCTTCAGGTGCATTGCATCATCGTTCACACCCTCAAAGTCTTTGACCTTCGGCTTTCTGAATGTGACTTCCAGCACTCCCCCGAGCATTCCTACGCCGAGCGCGGGATTCAGTGCGAAGAAAGGTGCTGTGACAGAACATGCCAGTATATTGAGAGGATGGGCCAGAGATGCGAGTGTCGCAATAAAGGTGCATGAGCAGTTGACTGCGATCCAGAGAAGGAACATCCTGAGACCCTGATCCCAGCCTGCTGTCGCGAAACCGTAAACCAGAATCGCCACTATAAGGAGAGGGATCGCGTATGCGGCGATCTTTCCGGCATGACCTCCACGTGGAATGTCACACAGTGAGTCCAGAGAGGGAGTCTCCTCTCCTTTTTCCAGCTTCCCTATTGTCGAGATGACACCGTTCGTATGTCCGGCGCCTATTACTGCCAGCTTCCTGTTTCCCTTCGCCTCGAAAATTGAGCGGCCGAGATACTGATCACGCTCATCGATCAGCACTTCCTTTACTGTCGGAAGCTCCTTTGCCATTTCATTCATCATGGCCTGGAGCGTGTCCTGTTTCTTCAGATCCTCAAGCTCGGCCTCGCTGATCTCCTCATTTGAGAAGACTGCTGATACCAGAGTGGCCAGCAGCTTGCACTTGTTCCAGAATGAGCTCTTGCTCCAGGCTCTCTTGAATGTGGTCTGGATTTCCCTGTCGCACAGTGAGAGCGGTATGCCGTGCTCTTTTGCATACCTGGCCGCCCCAAGGATCTCATCTCCGGGTTTTGTGCCTGTCTGGGCACCCATGCGTTTCTGGAAGCTGGCAAGGGCGGTGTTGGCAAGCAGGAAGAAGCCCCGTCCTTCCTTGATGACCTTGCGGATATCCATGTTCTCCCAGCTGTTTTTCTCCGCCTTTGACTTCATGCGGCTCTTGTCCAGCTCTATGCAGATCCTGTCCGGCTGTTCCTGCTCTATTAGGGCTTGCACCTCATCGACACTGTTCTGACTGACATGGGCCGTTCCGACAAGGACAATCTGCCGGCCGTCATTCAGTATCAGTCTGTGTATCGTGTCACTGATCGTTTCTACAGTCATGAATCTAAACTAGCCTATTCTTCCTGCCGTGGCAATTGCGATTCGTCCACAAATATCTGCATTACACATTCAAGGACGCTTTCTCTCAGGAATCTGACGTAAAGCCTTCCGCGACGTCTCGTGCCGGCTGCGCTGATTGCTGCCCTCCGCAGTGACGGCAGATCATCTGCCGGAGGAAGCTGCAGCAGGCTGTAGTTTCCTGCCGGTATCTCAAGCGTGTATCCCGGCCTTTCCGGAAGTGCGTCTCCGTTCTCCAGCAGGGCCTTTTCGGAAGCGGAGAGGGGAGACCGCTCTCCGCACCAGATCCTGTCCAGCGTGAAGATGACGTCCTCGTAGCGGAAGTTACAGGCGAATGCGATCTCACCGCCGACGGGAAGCGAGCTGAAATCTCCCGGCTCATGTTCCTGTGGCCTGTATGTCATATGGTTTTGCAGAGTCAGTCTGAAAAGCATGGAAATGATTCTACCATAAAACCGGCAAGAGAGATCCATCCTCTGCAGGGTGGAGATGAATTGCCTGGTGTGCATGATAAATTATGAATGAACTGGCACGCACCGGGAAGAACAGTGTAATCAGAGAACACGGCAGGGAAAGCCGTATCCGTCATACCTCTGTGCGTCCAGTTGTAGTGGAGACGAAGCTCGACCTGAAGTGGCCTGACAAGGCAGAACAGGAAAAGCTGTGGCACTGTCCAGCGCCAGCTAAGACGGAGTAGTTGTGCGACAATGAACAAGTTAAGGCAATAATCGCCTGCCGGCATCTTGTTAGGGAATCTGTATATTGGCTATTATTCCTGACTTTAGGAGCAGAAACGCGCAACAAGTCCATATAAAATCTTAGGCCACAAGAAATTGGTTCAAGTGGCCTTTACCTTGGGATTGTACTACTGAATTCTCTCAGACC
>CALXOO010000027.1 GCA_944390045.1 uncultured Spirochaetales bacterium
GTATTATTTCTTTCCTCAGTATGCAGCCGAATTCACGTATCCTGCAAAACCAAGGAGGTCACTTCATATTGTCTATAGGGTGGAAATGAATTGCCGCAGATTCATATTGGACATTCCAATCAGCTGTAGTACATAAGTTATGGATGAATCGGCACGCATCGGGAAGAACAGCAGCATCAGGAACAGCATCAAGGAAACCCGTATCCGTCATGCGTCGATGTGTCCGCTCTGTGTGGAGTTGAAACTCGATCTCAAATGCCTGAACAAGGCAGAACAGGAAAAGCTCTGGCACTACTTCACACAGTGCCGCTGGCTGTGCAATTACCTCATTTCGCTTTCAAGTGACGATTTCAAAACATTCAATACGAAAACAAGAGACATCACATCCCTGGATAAGGACGGCAATGCTGTTGAACGCTGCCTTACAATGCCAGCCAAGTTCATCCAGTCTGTATATTATTCCTCCATCAAGCAGGATATGGCCTCCCTTGCAGCAAAGAAGAGAAAGACAGGAAAGAAGAACGGCAGGCTGAAGTTCAGAAGCGAATACAATGCAATAGAACTCAACCAGTACCATGACACCCACTGGATCTGCTACGGCAATGATGGCAACAAGAATGGAAAGTACAGGAATACTGTTCACATCTCAGGTGTCAAACGGCCAATAAGAGTGTTCGGGATGGATCAGGTTCCTCTAGATGCAGAATTCGCCAATGCAAAGCTGGTGAAGAGACCGTCAGGTATATACCTGATGCTGACATGCTATATACCGGAAAGCAAAGGGAAATCAGAGTCAGAGAAGAAACCGTCAATTGGTGTCGACTTTGGCATCAAGACGACTCGTGCTGTGGTCGGCAGAGGTGCCGGCAGTCGGCATGCTTATGATTCCGAAGACCTATGCCTATGTCTGGACAGTTGCAATAGGACTGAGGGCCATGAGGCATGAGGACACATAATTGATATCGCGGAAGCCGCCGGCTCAGCACCCCTGACACCAATCCTAGTGATGAAATAAAGACAGTAAAGACGAGGAAGGCATCTGCCGGGAGCCAATGACAATTAGGTTTGGATGGCTGCAGACTTTGAAGCACAGAGGGAATACATTTCCCTGACATTGACATAAAGGCCAAATAATGGCTAAATGGCAGCTAGCGCAAAATCAACCTCATAGGAGTAAGCAATATGTCCAAAGCACATAGAGGAACCGGAATCAGAGAGCTCGTCAATCATGGCAAGGCAACCTGCCCCGTCTGCAAGAGGGAGGCGGTCAAGTGCCTTTACGAGGTCGAGATCGACGGTGCGAAGGCCAATGTCTGCAAGCAGTGCAACGCCAAGCTGAAGAAGTAAGGCCGGGCTGCTGCCGGAGGACGGGGATGTGTTGATCACTCCCCGTCTTTTCTTTATTTTTTAGGCTCTGATGAATTATTTTCTGGCTGGAATCAAGGGAAGCGGCATGAGCCATCTGGCGCGTTATCTCGTTCAGGGCGGCCATGCGGTCTCGGGCTGTGACGTTCCTGAGGACTTCTTCACAAGCGCACTGCTTGACGGCATCAGCGTGTTGCCGTCTGACTGCAGTCTGCCTGATGATGCGGACTGTCTCATCTATTCGACAAGTTATGGCAGCAGACCTCTGCCCTGCATGACCCAGGCAGAGGAAAGGGGCATAGAGGTCCTGGACTATCCTCATGCGCTGGCCAGACTGTCAGCAGACCGGATAACGGTAGGCATCTGCGGCACTCACGGCAAAAGCACCACATGCGCTGCCGCAAGCTGGCTGGGGCAGGACGCCGGGCTGCGTGCAGGATCAGTCTATGGTTCCTTCCTGCAGAAATCTGGCACTGTCTGGCACGACGGCGACAGAGGCCTTGTCATCGAGGCCTGTGAGTATCAGGACCATTTCATGCTCTATGATCTCGACGCCCTGGTCATCACCTCAATCGCTTGGGACCATCCTGACTGGTTCGAGGATCTGGATGCGGTCAGAAGGAGTTTCAGGAACCGCATCGCGGCCATGGGGCGGGGTGCGGCTGTCTTCTACCATGACAGCCTGGGCAGGCTTGCCAGGGACTGGAGGAGTGAGCGGCCTGACATCACTTTCATCCCGTATGGACCACACAGCCAGGTGTCTCTCAACAGAAATGCTGACGGCAGCTTCGGCGTGACAGGATGCGCCGCCTCATTCTCCAGCGCACAGCGTTCTCCGAAGATCCTCTACGATTATCTGGCAGGGCTGCTTGCCGTCTCCTGTCTCTCGCTGATGCTTTCCTCTGTCCCGGTTGACGAAGCCGCACTATCTGAGGCAATGGAGGATTTCATCCCCCACCTGTCCGGCTTTCCTGGACTCGTCGGAAGGCAGGAGGTGCTCTTCGAGGAGGACGGTGTGACATACATTGATGACTATGCGCACCATCCGGACGAGATCAGGGTCTGCATTGACAGTCTCAGGAGAGGCTATCCTGGAAAACGGATCATCTGTCTTTTCAAGAGTCATACTGACAGCCGGACTCTCTCAATGCTCAGGGACTTCGCCTCAGCACTGGCGCGCTGCAATGCCGTCTTTGTCCAGGAGACCTTCGCCGCACGCGGTGATGGGGGACAGGAGTCTGCGCTGAGACTCTACAAGGCCCTTGACAGGCAGGTCTTCCGCTCATTCTACGGAAGACTGGATGTTGCCTGCTACACACCGACAGACAGGGAAGCGGTCATGGCTGCAGCCTCCTGTCTCCAGAGCGGTGACATTCTGCTGACGCTGGGAGCCGGAAACAACCGGCATCTGGCATACGAGATTGCCAAAGAGCGGCGTAAGGCGCTATTGTAGTGCCACACGGGGGACGATATGAAGAGCATGACCGGCTACGGCTATGCCTGTGGATCTACAGGCGACTTTCAGATTGAAGTCGAGCTCAAGGGCTACAACAACCGCTATCTTGAGATAAACACTTCGATGCACAGCGCGCTCGCCTCATATGAGCAGATGGTGGCTGAGACCATCAGAAAGCGTGTCATGCGCGGCAAGGTCGATGTCTCAATCCGGCTCAAGATCTTCAACAATGAGAGCACAGTCCACGTGGATATGTCACTGCTTGACGGCTATCTGAGGGCCTTTGAGGAGATAAGGGAGGCCAGGGGGCTGCAGCTGAGTCCGGGAACGTCGGACCTTCTTGCAGTTGACGGATTATTCACGACAACGACGGAGCGTGATCCGAAAGACTATGAACCAATGCTGGAGGACTGTCTGGGCAGGGCTCTTGACGGCTTCTGCTCGTCACGCGAGAGGGAGGGGGAGGCCACAAGACTGGACCTGGTCCGGCTGGGCCGGAGCCTGCAGTCCTCTCTGGACAGCATCAGAGCCCATGTGGACTCGTATGAGTCCTACTTCCGCGACATGCTCCTCGAGCGCTACAGGGAGCTCGGGATCAGCAACCGCTATGATGAGGCTCAGATGCTCCAGGAGATCGGTCTGCTGCTGGTCAAGTACTCCATCAACGAGGAGCAGAACAGACTTGCGACCCACCTGAACGAGTACTTCCGCCTGCTTGAGTGCGGACAGCCGGTGGGAAAGAGGCTGGACTTCCTCTGTCAGGAGATGAACAGGGAGGTCAACACGACGGCAAGCAAGAGCCAGAACGTGGATATTACCCTCTGCACTGTCCAGATGAAGGACGATCTTGAGAACATCCGCGAACAGATAAGGAATATAGAATGAGAATAGCAATCAGTTCGAAGTCGGGCTGCGGCAACACGACGGTCAGCTCGCTTCTGGCATCGAGACTCGGTTACCGCCTGATCAATTTCACCTTCCGCCAGATGGCAGAAGAGCGGGGCGTGGATTTCTGGGATTTCTGCAAAATGGCCGAGAGTGATGACAATATCGACAGGGAGCTTGACAGGAGGCAGGTCGAGATGGCCATGGCGGAGAAGGACTGCGTGCTCGGCAGCAGACTCGCCATCTGGATGCTGAAGGATGCCGATTTCAAGGTCTATCTCACCGCAAGCAGTCTGACCAGGGCAGAAAGGATCCTCAGAAGGGAAGGCGGAAGCCTGGAGGAGCGGCTTGAGCAGACAGAGAGAAGGGACCGCAATGACTCAATGCGCTACAAGAGGATATACGGCATCGACAACAGTGATACAAGCGTTGCTGACCTTGTCGTGGAGACAGATGACAGAAGTCCTGACCAGATAGTGGACCTGATCATCTCGCAGCTGCCACGCGAGTGAGGAGCCACTTTACCAAGGCGGCCATTTTACCTATTATTCCCAAGACAGACAATCAAGGAGAAAACAGTGAGCGTCCTACTAGACAAACTTATCGACAAAGAAGGCAACATCTACGAAATGACCTGTGTCGCCATAAAGGAGGCCAACGTCATCCAGGCTTCTCCGATCAAGGATGAAATAGAGAAGACCGGCGAGAAGGTTGTCACCCACGTTTTGGACCAAGTCTTGAACGATGAGATCAAGTACACGACCGACGAGAGAAAATAGGCCGGTCATCTTCCTCTTCGGACCGACGGCAAGCGGAAAGACCGCTCTGGTCGAAGGCCTCTTCAACCATGGTTATCAGATAGTCAATGCGGACTCTGTCCAGGTGTACAGACACCTGAGCATAGGGTCCGCAAAGCCGTCTGCGGAGCTGATGGCAAGAATTCCGCACCATCTTGTGGATATCCTGGAACCATGGCAGGACTTTTCCGTCGCATCCTTCATCAGTATGGCAGATGAGGCTGTGGACCGCATTTACGCTGACGGGGACATCCCCGTGCTGGCTGGCGGCACCGCATTTTACTTCAAGCACTTTCTCTACGGGCTGAGTCAGGCGCCGGCGGTTGACCCCGCAGTCAGAAGCCGTGTCGCGGCCATGCTCGGAAGTCTGGGGGAGAGGGTGCTTCACGAACGTCTTGCCTCCGTTGATCCGGTAAGCGCTGCGAGGATCAATGTGCATGATGTGTACAGGACGACCCGTGCCCTCGAGGTCTATGAGCAGACAGGCCGTCCGCTGTCGAGCTTTGCCCTCCCGGCTGAACCACGTCTGGGAATGCGCCCCCTGGTCCTCAGTCTTGTGCGCGACAGGCAGGAGCTGTATGAGAGGATAGACCGCAGGGTTGACCAGATGTTCCATGAGGGGCTGGTGGACGAGATCCGGTCCCTGGTGGCCATGGGGGCGACAAGTGCGTGGAGCGCGATGGATGCCATCGGCTACGCTGAGTTCTTCCATGCCTTTGAGTGCGGCTGTAAGTCTCTCTCCATGATCCGCGAGGAGATCAAGCGCAATACACGCCATTACGCGAAGCGTCAGCTGACGTTCTTCAACAGTTTTTCCGCCCAGGTCCGGATTGACCCGGATGACACTGCCACCGCCCGCCGCATTGTCGGGGAGTACATCTCCTCATTTCCGCACTGCTGAGTGCTGCGGCATGATGCGCAGCCGGGAGCCGTGACCAGCCCCGGCAGCTTTCTCAATTAACGGACAGACTGATGTCAGACCATGGCCGCGGCAGTTGCCGCCGGGGCCTGGTAGGTGTCGATTTCCACGGTCCCGTCGAACTGCACTGTTATATCGCCGACATCCGTTATGTTCCACCATCCCCTGTCATTCCAGCCGAAGGTCAGATCCTGCTGCATGTCATACTTGTAGACCAGGACCTTTCCTTCCGGATAGACGGCGGCCTCGTCCTCGTCATTGTAGGGGTAGGGGGTATAGTAGTCCGCCTCGATGTGCCAGCTGTCGTCGCCGTTGTCTGTCAGCCTGAGGTTAGTGACTCCGTATACGAACTGCGTGTCGCGTATGGCCGGGCAGCCTGCGGCAACCCAGTCATCGGCCGGTATGGCAGGCACCATTCCCTCATAGGCAGAGCGCGTCGTGGATGTCACGTAGAGGCTGATCACCTCGCTTTCCTGAGGTGCGCTGCATCCGTCAAGCGGGTCGGTCATCTGATCGACGCTGAGATTGTTCTGGGCCTCATAGAAGGCGTAGATCATCTCTTCCTGATCCATGTCGCGCGTATATGGTGGCTTGAGTATGTTCGCAATGTAGCTGGAGACCAGAATGATCAGGAGCACGGCCACGAGCGCACCGGTCGTTATGATGGTTCCCTTCACGCGCCAGAAGTTTCTCCTGCGGGCCTTCCTTGCTATTTCCTCCATGAGCGAGGAGACCTCCTCGCTTGAGGCGAGCACATCGGCCCTGGCCCGGGTCTCTCCTTCGGCCACTGCGTCCACGCTCCAGTCAAGGCCTTTCGTCTTGTCCGTGAACCAGGCGAGGTTCTGTGTGGCATTCCTGTTTCCCATCACGTCACGCTGCTCGCGTTCCCTTGCGTGGAGCGTGAAGTTGATGAAGCCGATTGTCTTCTCGTCCAGACGGCTGAAGAGTTCCTTTTTATAGACATCCAGCGGGACATCGTGGAAGCCGGCCTCCCTGACCTGTCTGCTCTCGTAGGGCTTTGTGCCGGTGAGTGCATAGTAGAGGAACTGTCCGAACTGCCTGATCAGGGCGAAGCCTTCCTCTGTCGAGCCCTTGATGTAGCAGCCGTGGCCTTCGTAGCGTTCATCGTCCGTCATGTATATGCTCATCAGGTCGCCCAGGTCCGGCGGAAGCACGAGAAGGCCGCGTCCCTGAACTATGCAGACCCTCCAGGTCGTGAAAGTTCCGACCAGCGGGCTGGTGAAGTCATCTCCTGCCTCCACCAGAAGGCCTGCCAGGTCCCTGACCAGTTCAAGGGCCCTGTCGCGGTACTTGTCGCTTATCCTGTCGAATGGCTCTATGTCAATTTCGTCGAAGTAGATATAGCGCTGGCCGTCTATGGAGCAGAAACCCTCCCAGGTCCAGTCGCGTCTTTCCCCGTCAAGAAGTATGATCCCCTTCTGTTTCTCTCCCTGCATCATGTGCCTGGGCGGCTGGATCGCCTCGTCCCCAAGAAGAATGCAGGTCCTCATCCTGTCTTCCACCTCGTGTCTGATTATTGTCACTTTATCATTCCTTGATCGCGTAGACCTGCCAGATCCTTCCGTCGGCCTCGTTTGTTATCGTCTCTCCGACGTACTGGCCGCAGCGGGCCTGGTTTATCCTGAACTGTCCGGGGAAGGCCGTCCTGGCGGCTTCCAGCATCTTGTATGCGCATCCGGATATCCTCTTCTTCATGCCGGCTTCCAGGAGCGGCGCGTTGTTCTCAAGCAGCTCCTTCAGCGTGCGAGCCATCTGGTTGACCTCAGTGCTCGGCGCGATTGTGGTGAAGTTTCCGGAGATGATGAAGAGGCTGTCATTCTCCTCCTTCTTGAGTCTGGCCATGAGCCTGCTCAGCGCCTGGATGTCCTCTTTTCCCTCAAGCTTCGTGAAGATCGGCAGTATGGTGCTTCTGGGGCTGTTGAGCGCGACGAAGGGATACAGAATCTCAATCGCATATTCCTCCTCGGCATAGCTGTCATTGACCTTGAGGCCCTCAACCTCCCTGATGCCGACAGGACCGAGCGGGGTCTCCACGTCTCCGGATGAGAGCGTGAAGAGGCTTGCTGAGGCATCGTCCTCAAATTTCTCCCCGTGGATGGGCGCGAGAACGACTATGCGATGCGGGTTATGGATGTAGCTGAAGGCATCCTGATACATCTCATGCGTGAACTCAAGCGAGGCATGGGGCAGGAGGATGAGGGAGGGCGTATGGCCATCGCGCACCCGGGTCCTGCACAGGCTTTCAAGCTCATCCCTGTCCGCCGGGTAGTACAGGTCAGCAAAGTAAGTGTTCTTCATTTCGCATCCTCCTTTCCTGACAAAAGTAACCTTTTGAGCCGCTCCTCGTCCACTGTAATGCAGAGATTCTTCTCCTGCGTCGGCGTCACGAGGCCGGTCCGGCCGTCCTTTATCCTTCTGAGATGCTTGACAAGGGTGTAGTAGAGGTCCACCTTGCTGCGCCCCTTTGCCCTGGAGTAGTGGATGGCCAGGCTGCCAGCATCAAGAAGGACATCCAGCGGTATGCTCTTGTCCTTTTTCCCCTTGATTATCACATAACCGCCGGCAAAGTCGCGCACATGCAGCCAGGTGTCGTTGCTCCTGGCCACAGAGCGGAGAATTGAGTCGTTCTCTTTCGCATTGCGCCCGACAATGATCGCGAAGCCCTGGCTTTCGAATCTGAGTCCGGGACCGGACGTCTGTCTCCTGTCATTTTGTGACGGTCTGGCCACGGCTCCCTTCAGTTCTGTGAGGGAGGACTCATCCCCGCCCAGCAGCCTGTCATAGTATCTTGTCCTCTCTTCAAGTCTGTCTTCCAGCTGCCGGAGCTCCTGGACTGCGTTCTCGTGTATCCTCTGGCCTCTCTTGTATTTCTGATAGTAGCTGCTGATATTCCCGCTGGGAGAAAGGGTGGGGTCAAGCTGGACTGTGACACTGCCGCCGGAGAAGTCGTCAAGTGTGACTGAGTCCATGCCTGCTTTCAGCAGGTGGCTGCTGCTGGACAGGATGTCTCCGGTCTCCTTGTATGACATATAGCCGGCTGATTTCTCGATCCGGGTCCTGACATCCCTTATCTGGGCAGAGAGGGCACTCAGCTCCTTCTCCCGCTGTCCCTCGAGAGCACTGAGGGCATCCTCCCTCTGTTCCCTCTGGTCTGCCTCCCTGTAGAAGCGGTCGATATAGCTGTTGAATGAGTCCCCGTCATATTCACGGACAGGGAAGTGCTCCTCATCCCAGGCTTTCGCTTCCGGCTGGATGTAGGCCATTCCCCGTTCCTCTCCGCGTCTGGGTCGGCGCATCAGCAGCTCGAGTATGATGTTGTCATCATCAGTGACGATGACATTCGCCCCTGCACCGGAGAAGTAGCGGAAGTACAGCCTGCGGGTGATGCCCGTGTGAGAGAGCGTCATGCAGAAGACTCTCTCTCCTTCGACCTGCTCAACGGACATGATCCTGCTTCCGACCACGTTTGCCCTGAGGTACTGCGTGAAGCGCTGTGTCCTGCCGCTTTTCTTCCGCATCACGCTGGTGCGGCAGAAGTGCTGGGATGAGGTCCCTATTTCAAAGTACATGAGCCAGGCCTTCTCGCTTTTTGAGAACAGGGAGAAAGTGAAGCTGTGATAGTCGTGCTCTGTCACCTTCTGGATGAATGAGCCCTCAAGCGGAAGCTCCTCCAGCAGTTTTCTGATCTCATTCGAATTCAGCATTGCTCAAGTCTCCTGTAAAGCGCTGCAAGGTAGAAGCTTCCTGCGACCAGCACCGCACCGGCCCTGGCTGAGGCCAGTTCCAGGGCACGGGAGCTGTCTTCTTCGTATGCCACGGCCGTGTCAGGCGGGCACAGTGTCCTTGCAAGCTCGTAAATTCCCGCGCTGTCGCTCTTCTTCCAGCTCGCTGGACGTGTCACGACCACGAGTGCAAAGGCAGGAAGAATTGTCTCGAGCATGTGTCTGACGTCCTTTCCCTCAATGGCTGCGAAGACGCAGGCCCTTGCCTGCCTGTGCGGAAAGAGGGCAGTGAAGGAAGATACCGTATGGATCGTGGAGAACCGGGTATGACAGACATCGATGACTATGGTGCAGCTGCCGCGGTGCAGGATCTCAAAGCGTCCGGGCAGGCTTGCCCTCTCAAGCGCCTTCTCTCCGGATCCCGGAGTGTAGAAGCCCATCCGCCTGGCGCACAGCAGTGCCAGTGCCGCATTCTGGGCCTGGACCTCACCGTGCATCGAGAGGACAAGGTCAGTCCTGTAGCCGTCCCTGAATGCGATGCTGCAAGCTTCTCCTTCCATCGTCGTCCGCGTCTCCAGCTTAACCAGTTCCCGGGAAAGGCTGTACAGGCGGCTTCCCATCCGCCCGGCCTCTTCCTCCATGATGCGTTCAGCCTCATCGCGCAGCAGTCCGGTGAACACATTCTGGTCTCGCTTGATGATCCGGCTCTTTTCAGCTGCTATCTTGGCTATCGTATTGCCCAGCACCTGTGTGTGCTCAAGTTCGACAGGTGTTATCACAGAGCACCAGGACGAGAGCGTGTTGGTGGCATCAAGCCTTCCTCCCAGCCCGGTCTCGATGACGGCATGGGTGCAGCCGGCCTTCCTGAACAGCATATAGGCGAAGGCAGTGTAGAGCTCAAATGTCGTGGGCCTTGTCCAGCCGAAGCTGTCAGGCAGGCGGAAGTCCTCCACCGCATCCGCCAGCTCGCGGCAGGTGTCAATCAGCAGACTGTCATCGAAAAAGGCGCCGTCAAGCGTGAAGCGCTCCCTGTAGTCGAAAAGATGCGGGGAGAGGTAGAGGCCAGTCCTGCAGCCGCCTGCGGCAAGCAGCGCGCTTATGTAGCGGGCAGTGGAGCCCTTGCCCTTGCTTCCGGCGATGTGGACTGATCTGAAGCTGTCCTCCGGATTGCCCAGGGCCGCCAGCAGACGTTCCATCCTCTCCAGTCTCGCGTTTCTCAGCAGGCCCGGAGCACCGGAGTGCGGAGGTGTGAACGAGTCCATCCAGGCTGTGCACTGGTCAAAATTCTCAAGACGCATGGCATGAGTTTAGACCAAGTGGGCAGCCATCATCAACCTTGTCCGGCGCCGGCTGCGGGGGAGGGCGCTGTCTTATTACGCCTGAGAGTGAGCCTGCTTTTGTCAACGCTTTGACGCATTCTGAAAAACTGTATGGAAAAGGCTTGCACCCGCATCCTCTCCGCGTTAGACTTTATCCAGGTTTTGGGAGTTTTATCGTTATGGCATTCAAAGTACCAAATCCAGACGCATACGCGTTTCTGGATGATTATCGTGGCAAGGTCTTCACAGGCACCTGGCCCACAGTCGTCGAAATGTTCGAGATCTCGTGCATGCGCTTCGGTTCGAGACCCTGCTTCAAGGCCTTCCACCCGAAGGAACTGTCTCTGACCTATGACGAGGTTAGGCAGAAGGTGCTGCAGATCAGCAACTACCTGCTGGCTACCGGAGTCAGGAAGGGCGACAAGATCGCCGTCAGCGGAAAGAACAGCCCTGAGTGGGCAGTAGCCTACCTCGCAGTGCTGTACGCCGGTGCAGTCGTCGTGCCCCTGGACATCACATACAACGATACGGACATGGAAACACTCATGGCCTTCGGAGGTGTCTCGAGGATCTTCATTGATGCTGACAGGATCGAGAGCATAGGGACAAAGACAGGCAAGCTGTCGCTAGTCGAGAAGTACTCGCTCGAGGAGAACAGCAGAAGCTATACATATCTGTTTGATCTGAAGGCTGAGGGGCAGTATACGCCGGATAAGGCGGCTGAGGATGATGTGGCCGCGATTCTCTTCACAAGCGGCACGACCGGCGTCCCGAAGGGTGTCCAGCTCACTCATTCGAACCTTGTCTCTGACTGCTACCTGGCACAGTGCCTGATGAAGCTTTACCCGGAGGATGTTTTCTACGCCATCCTGCCGCTGCACCATGCATACACGATGCTCGCGGTCTTCTTCGAGACCATCTCGGTGGGCGCCTCCTGCGTCTTCGGCAAGCGCCTTGTCGTTCCCCAGGTCCTCAAGGAACTGAAAATGGGCAAGGTCACGATGTTCCTGGCTGTTCCTCTGCTTTTCAACAAGCTGCTCAGCGCCCTGATGAACGGAGTGCGCAAGAAGGGCATAGTGGTCTACGGCCTCATCCGGGCGATGATGGGGGTCTCCGGCTTCCTGAAGAAGGTCTTCCACATCAAGGTGGGCAAGAAGTGGTTCGGCTTCCTTCTCAGACAGCTTTCGCTTGAGAATGCCAGAATCTGCATCTGCGGGGGCGGACCGCTTCCCCCCAGCACGTTCAAGATGTTCAACGAGCTCGGCATTGACTTCGTCCAGGGCTATGGCCTCACTGAGACCAGCCCCATCACGCACCTGAATCCCGTTGAGGCATATAACGAGGCCTCTGTCGGACACAACATCCCGCAGGTTGAGGTGAGGATCGTCGACCCGGATGCCGACGGAAACGGAGTTATCCATGTCAGGGGACCCGTTGTCATGCGCGGCTATTACAACAATCCTGAGGCCACCCGGGAGGTGCTGGACGCTGACGGCTGGCTGAACACCGGAGATGTCGGCTACCAGAGGGACGGCTACCTCTTCCTTACGGGCAGGGCAAAGAACGTCATCGTCACCGAGGGAGGCAAGAACGTGTTCCCCGAGGAGGTCGAGGACCACTTCCAGCTCCACTACGATGTCGATCAGATCTGTGTCTGCGGCTATGTCGTCGATCCGAGAGAGAAGAGTGAGGGCATCGCAGCCGTCATCTATCCCTCTGCCGACTGCAGGAAGGCTCATCCTAGCGATCTTGAAGAGCACATCAACAGCATCGTCTCCCTGGTGAACAGGGAGCTCCAGAGCTACAAGAAGATCACGAAGGTCATCATCTCCGATGAGCCGCTTGCGATGACGAGTACCAAGAAGGTCAAGAGATTCGAGGTCAGGAAGGCTTTCGAGAAGGAGCTTTCCGGCAAGTGAGTCAGGATGGGAGCGCCGTGCATGCGGCGCTCTTTTCCATTTCCGGTCCTTCCGCTAGAATTGCTTTCCGTATGATTGAGATAACAAGTTCGCAAAGGGCCTTCCTCAGGAGTGTGGCCCAGACTGTCGACCCGGTTGTCATGGTGGGCCGCGAGGGCGGAAGCGCAGCTGTCGCTGCGGCGCTTGACGAGGCCCTCTCCTGCCATGAGCTCGTAAAGGTCCGCTTCCAGTCCCATAAGGATGAGGTCCTTGCCATCAGCAGGCAGCTGGCAGCTTCCACCGGAAGTCTGCTTGTCTCCACCACCGGCTTCACGAGTGTCTTCTACCGTGAGAGTCCGGATGCGGACAGGCGCCGCTTTGACCTTGAGAGAAAGGTGGTGGTTGATAAATGAACGACAGACAGCTGGTTGCCAGAGTCGTTGAGGCCATGGACGGGCAGCTCACCAGACGCGGCTATGCAGCGCCGGTTGACGTGCTGCTTGATCTGGGGCTTCTCGACAGACAGCGGTATGCCGACTGGGCTGCCGGCCGCGGCGACTGTCTTGAGAGAATCTGCTCGGCTAATCTTTCCAAGCTTGCACTCGTCAACAGGACGATCAGGCTGCATGCGAAGGAGAGGGGACTGAAGGGGACATACTCGGCCTATGTCCACAAGGGCCGCAGGCTGCGCTTCTCGGTAAGCGGGCTGGCTGACATCGAGCGCCACTATTCCACGCATTATGTGGATACCAGGTGGCAGGGGGATGAGAGATGAGCGTAAGACGTGCCGCACTCGTGCTGAGCTTCATCATCCCGGCCTCTTTCGCACTGCTGACCTTATTCCTGACAGAGGCCTGGCAGGCCTTCCTCGTCTGGGTCTATCTTTTCTTCTCCCTGTGGATGCTGGTCCTGTACCGCCTGATGAAGGCGCTGGGAATCCTCTCTGCAGCCCAGACTGTCCTCATGTGCCTTTCTTTCGTAATTACCTCGGCCTCGCTGGTGGAGATCAACCTTGATCCTGCCGTGCTGTCTGTCTTCCGGCCTGTGTGCATCGTATCATTCGCTCTGACTGCCCTGGCTTCCTGCATTGTAGTCACGAGGGCCTGGGCGAAGAGGGGATCGAAGTAAGGAAGCGGACCCGCGTGATATGAAAGGACCCGCCGGGCGGCGGGTCTCTGTTTGTCTATGTCAGCAGTTCTGCTCGAGGGCAAGCGTGCGCGTCGTGATGTCGCACACTTCCTCCGGCCCGTAATACTGGATTGCCCCGGGGAAGGTGAAGCAGGTCTTCTCCTCCCAGAGTTTCCTCTGGCTCTCGAAGTACTTGAAGGGTCTGCCCTCAAGCTCGACCAGGGCCTTTCTGATGACAGGCTTGTACTCGCCGTGACGGCGCTCGATATTCATCATCTTGGTTATCGGGATGCCTCCGGCCTGCCATGATGCCGGTCCCTTCGCAAGACCAGTGACGACGGACATGTAACCGGTCAGTCCGTTGGCGATCAGCAGGAAGGCGTTATAGCCAAGGGAGTAGCAGTAGTCCGCATCGAAGTTGCTGGGGAAGGCGCAGCGTCCCTCATAGCCGAAGAAGTGGTTGAGTGCGCTGAACTTGCCCTTGTACTCACCGCTCTCCTTCATCTTTCCCAGTTCGCGTGAGACCATTGTGATGAGAAGCTTCTCTGTCTCAATGCGGCTGACCTGGACATTTCCATGGGGATCGCGGTCCATAAGCAGCTGCTTCTGGATGTCCTGAGGCAGACTTGAGAAGACCGCGGCGCTTTCTCTGCTGAGATGGCCGGTGATGAAGCCGTACTGGGCCTCAAAGCCGTCAAGGCTGTTGTAGGCGGCCTCCTCCTTGGCAAGCAGGTCGTTGAGCTCTCCGATGAGGGTCTTGACCTCTGGAATGAACTCAATCAGTCCCTCAGGAATGATTGCGACGCCGAAGTTGTCACCATTAGCCGCTCTTTTGGCGACGACTGATGCGATGTACTTCACGATCTCGTCAAGGCTCTGGCTTCTGGCCTCCACTTCCTCTCCGATCAGACAGATGTTCGGCTGGCACTCCAGGGCGCACTCCAGGGCGATATGGCTGGCAGAACGTCCCATCACCTTGATGAAATGCCAGTACTTCTTAGCGGAGTTCGCGTCGCGCTCGATGTTTCCGATCAGCTCGCTGTATGTCTTGCAGGCTGTATCGAAGCCGAAGCTGGTCTCGATGACATCGTTCTTGAGATCTCCGTCAATCGTCTTGGGGCAGCCGATGACCTGAACCCCGCCTCCGTTGGCGGCAAAATACTCAGCCAGGACTGCGGCATTGGTGTTGGAGTCGTCGCCGCCGATGATGACGATGGCATCCAGCGAATGCTTCTTGGCCACCTGTGCGACAATCTTGAACTGCTCGACGGTCTCAAGCTTGGTCCTGCCGCTTCCGATGATGTCGAAGCCGCCTGTGTTCCTGTACTGGTCAATGAAGCTGTCAGTGAACTCGATGAAGTCGTCCTCCAGCAGTCCGCTCGGGCCTCCCTTGAAACCGAGAAGGACGTTGTCCTCAGATGCCTTCTTCAGGGCGTCATAGAGTCCCGTGATGACATTGTGTCCTCCGGGGGCCTGTCCTCCGGAGAGGATGACACCGACTGTGAACCTGCGCTGCGGTGCGGTGCTTGGTGCGTTCTCAAAGGAGATTTCCCTCATTCCGTAGGTGTTCGGGAAAAGCTCTCTGATCTTCTCGCTGTCCGAGACTGAACTGGTCTCATTGCCATATCTGACCGCGACAGAGCGGATATCGCTCTGAAGGATCTTCGGGAGCTTGGGAGTGTAGCGGTAGCGTGCGCTTTGCAAAGGTGAAATTGACATCATTGTCTCCTTGTCATAAATTCTAGATCCATCCTACTGTAGAAAGGGGAAAAAAGTAAGTGCCGAGACTGTTTGTCGATGCCGACTCCATGACAGCAAGGCAGCGCGCCGTCATCCTGAGGCGCGCGGGTGCCGGAAACATTGAGACTCTGTTCGTCGCGGACAGGAGTCTTCCTGATGTCGCTGAGGCCGTGCGCCTTCACACCATTGCGCTGAGAGCGCCGCTGAGGGGAGTGCTTGACAGGACCGGGATCAGGGCTGTCAGGAGCACCATTTCCATGGTCGTCGTACCCACCGGCGACAACAGCGCAGATGATTATATCGCCGCACAGTGCGGGAAAGGGGACCTGGTCGTGAGCCATGACATCCCCCTGCTTGCCCGTGTCGTCGAAAAAGGCGCGCTGGCCATGGACGACAGGGGAAACGAATATGATGAAGGCAACATAAGGAGCCGGCTTGGACAGCGCGACGTGAATGTGGCGCTCAGGGAGATGGGCCTTTTCTCAGAGCGTCACAGGAGCATGGACACAAAGGTCTTCCAGGACTTCGCCAACACCTTTGACCGCCTGGTCTCCAGAGTGTTCAGCTGCTGATTTTTTGTACTTTTCCCGGCATTTTCTCCTACATGAGTGCATGATCAGGTTCTACTCATTCTCATCAGCCGCTGCCAGGGACTTCATCGAGGCTGCGGGTTGGCGCTGCACCATGCTGGAAAGCAGCCATGAACGCCTCAGGGGTGCCGTTGCCCTTGCGCCTGGCCGTGAGGGCGACCTGCTGCGCGCTGCTTCATTCCTGGACCGGCTTTCAAGCCGCCATACTGTCTATCTTGTGCTCATTCCTCCAAGAAGGGCAGGGGACGGCCTCGTCTCCAGGCAGCTTGCCTCAGCTCTCAGCGGGAAGGAATGCGAGTTCATCCACCACTTCATAAGCGATGATGTGGTCAAGAAGACACTGTGCGAGCTGGGAATCTCGAAAAGCGGGTATTACAAAATGCTGAAAAGAATACTCGGCAAACTGGACCTGCCGTCTGCCGAGCATCTCAGATTCTGGGCGCTGATAAACCTCTCTCTTTAGAAGTCCGCGCTCTTCACATACCTCGGGAAGGGAATGACATCCCTTATGTTCGCCACGCCGGTCACGTACTGGACCGCACGTTCGAAGCCGAGGCCGAAGCCTGCATGGGGAACTGAACCGAAGCGTCTTGTCTCAAGGTACCAGGCGTAGTCATCCGGGTTGAGTGAGAGCTCGTTGATTCTGGCAAGCAGCTTGTCGTAGTCAGCCTCTCTCTCACTGCCTCCGATGATCTCTCCGAGGCGGGGAACGAGGACATCCATGCCGCGCACTGTCTTTCCGTCATCGTTGAGCTTCATGTAGAAGGCCTTGATCTCCTTCGGATAGTCGGTGACTATGACCGGCCGCCTGCAGACTACCTCCGTGAGGTACTTCTCATGCTCGGTCTGGATGTCGCTGCCCCAGTGGACCGGGAAGTCAAAGCTGTCGTTCACTTTCTCAAGCTCCCTGATCGCATCTGTGTAGCTCATCCTGGCAAAGGGCGTCTCGATGACATGGCGCAGAGTGTCGATGTTTCCCTTCAGGACAAAAGAGTCGAAGAAGGCCATCTCCTCGGGGCACTTGTCGAGGACATACTGGAAAATGTACTTCAGGAAACTTTCCGCGATTTCCTCATCAAGCTCAATGTCGCAGAAGGCCATTTCCGGTTCGACCATCCAGAACTCGGCAAGGTGGCGGGTCGTGTTGCTGTTCTCCGCGCGGAAGGTCGGCCCGAAGGTGTAGATGTTCTTCAGTGCAAGGGCGTAGCTCTCACCCTCAAGCTGTCCGGAGACGGTCAGGGAGGCCTTTTTGCCGAAGAAGTCCTTTGAGTAGTCGACATTTCCTTCCTTGTCGAAGGGGACATGGGCAAGATCAAGCGTCGTCACTTGGAAAGTCTCTCCCGCGCCCTCACAGTCGCTTGTCGTGATCAGCGGGGTGTTGACGTACACGAAGCCGTTCTCCTGGAAAAAGGAGTGGATGGCGTAGGCCAGCGTGCTGCGGACCCTCATGACTGCCCCGATCAGGTTCGTCCTGGGCCTGAGGTGCGCGATCTCCCTGAGGAATTCTATTGTGTGTCTCTTCTTCTGAAGAGGGTAGTCAGCGGGGCAGGGTCCGACAAGCTCAAGCGTCCCGAGTCTGAGCTCGACGCTCTGTGCCTGGCCCTGGCTCTCGACCAGGACTCCTGTGCAGATTACTGCGGCGCCGGTACCGACCTGTGAGAGGAGATTGTCATTATTGAAGGCCGCCTTGTCCACAACAACCTGCAGTCCCTTGACTGTGGAACCGTCGTTGATTTCCAGAAAACAGACGTTCTTGCTGTCTCTCTTGGTCCTGACCCATCCTTCGACGCTGATGATCTCGTCTGAAGGGCTGTGCGTCAGAATTGACTTGATCCTTTCCTTCATAAAACAATCTCCTTTATCTTGGATATTGGTGAAAATCCTATGTATTTTGGCTTCCATAGTCAATAATGACCATGTCTTGTGGTGGAATATCAATTTGACAGATAATGATCAGACTGGAACAGTTTGACCAAGGAGATGAGTTTTGATCCAGATAATAGGAAGAAAGTCCTGCTTTGAGACAAAAAAGGCCATGCGCTATCTCAGTGAGCGCGGCCGGGACTTTCAGTTCGTTGACCTGTCCCAGAGGGACCTGAGCCGGGGAGAATGGGACAGCATTTTCAGATGCGTTGAGCCAGATGCGCTCATTGACCGCAACAGCCCATATTACAGGAAGAGGCTTGTCTATATGGAATATGATCCCGCTGAGGAGCTCATGGAGCATCCGGAGATCATCGCCACTCCTATCCTTCGCAGACGGGGACGTGCAGTGGCCGGTTTTGACAGGGCCTTCCTCGAGGAGGGTGACTGATGCGTTATGCCATTCTGACTTCCGGAAGCTGCGGGAACTGCTATGCCTTCTATGACGGAAAAAGCGCAATCCTCATTGACGACGGACTGACTCTGACCGGCCTGAAGAAGCGCCTGGCGGATGTGGGCATCCCTTTCGAGGCGATCACAGACGTCTTCGTGACGCACAGCCATCCCGATCACAGCAAGGGCCTGGGCGTGCTGAGACGCAGCATCGCCCCTGAGCTTCACGCGTCACGCTTCAGCATCACGGCTGATGAGCGTGTCTATGCCCGTCTCGGGCTGAGGGCAGAAGACTTCATCCCCTTCGACTTCGGCACTCCGGTGCAGACCGGAGACTATACACTCACGCCTTTCCCGACCAGCCATGACGCCGCAGGCAGTGCGGGATACCTGGTCGAGAACGGAGAGAGCCGGTTTTTCCTGATGACTGACACGGGAGTCCTTCCTGAGATGTCGCATGAACTCGCACTGAGGGCGAATGTGCTCTTCATCGAGAGCAATTACGATGAGACTATGCTGGAGGCCGGTGCCTATCCCGCCTTCCTGAAAAGGAGGATCTCGGGCGTGCGCGGCCATCTGTCGAACAGACAGGCACATGATTTCATCGGCATGCTGCCATGTGACGGCCGCAGGATCTTCCTCATTCATCTTTCAGATAACAACAATACCCCGCAGGCCGTCCGCGGCCTGTACAGCGGCAGCGCCCATGAGCCTGTGGTCTGCGAGCGGGGTGCCACTTACGGAGGCTACGATGTCCAGATCTAAGAAAAAGGCCGACAAGGCCAGGGAGTATTCATTCAAGGCCTGTTCCTCTGTCAGGAGGGCTGACGGACTGAGAATGTACGGAATGAAGA
The DNA here is from genome assembly GCA_944390045.1 of uncultured Spirochaetales bacterium. Lineage (GTDB taxonomy): Bacteria > Spirochaetota > Spirochaetia > Sphaerochaetales > Sphaerochaetaceae > Bullifex. The sequence continues at coordinate 19,011 of CALXOO010000027.1, forward strand.
AATACACATTCCGCGACTTTGTGGATGCGGTGTGTGCCCGCTATGGCAAAAGGATGTGCTACACCGTTTACGGAGGGGAGGATGAGGTGAGCTTCTCCTATCGCTATCTGGCCTTCAAGGTCCATTCGATCAGTCAGTACCTGCTGAATCTGGGATACGGAAAGGGAGACAGGATCTGTATCTACGGAGAGTCAAGTCCGATGTGGATGATGTTCTATCTTGGACTTACGGAAATCGGCTGTGTGGCCGTACCGATCCTTCCCGGCTTTTCCGGAAAGGAGGCGGCCGTCGCAATGTCAGATTCCGGCTGCAGGGCGATCTGCGCCCAGGCCAGGCAGTTTGCCTCAGTTGCTGACTATGTGAAGGAGAACAACCTGGATGTCTTCCGCCTGGAAGATCTCTTCCACATTCCACAGGAGGTGAAATCGACACTCACTGCTGAAAACTTCCTCACGGTGCCCGGTGTCGACACCACGCATGCGAAGTTCAGCCTGAAGGCCATCTCCTCAATCCCTCTGGATGAGGATGATATCGCGTCGATCATTTACACAAGTGGTACGACAGGCTCCTCAAAGGGCGTTGTGCTGACTCATCTCAACATCCTGCGCAATGCTGACAGATCAAGCTATGAGTATGTTCATGTGAAACCCGGCATGAGGGTGCTGTCACTCTTGCCCATCAGCCATATTTATGAATTCACAATAGGACAGCTTCTCAGCATGAACTGCGGTCTTGAGATCCACTTTCTGGGCAAGCCGCCAGCAGTCTCCGTGCTTATGCCGGCCCTGAAGAAGGTGAGACCCCATATTATCCAGACGGTCCCGCTGCTCATTGAAAAAGTCTACAAGGCGGCAGTCGCCCCTGTGATCAAGGGGGAGGGCAAGCTTGCAAAGGCCTATGCCAATCCGCTTACGAAGAATCTTGTCGCACGCCTGATCGGCAACAAGCTCAAAAGCTCCTTTGGTGGCAAGCTCATCTTCTTCGGTATCGGAGGCAGTGCACTGGACAGGGAGGTTGAAGACTTCCTCTACAGGGCACACTTTCCCTATGCACTGGGCTATGGTCTTACAGAGACAAGCCCCCTGCTTGCAGGCTGCGGTCCGAAGCATAAGCAGCATAAGCGCACTGCTGTCGGCAAGGTCCATCCTGATGTTGACATGATCCTCCTCAACAAGGATTCAGAGGGGGTGGGTGAGATTGCCGTGAAGGGTGCAAATGTCACAAAGGGCTACTACAACAACCCGGCACTCAACAGCGAGGCCTTCACTGAAGACGGTTACTTCCGTACAGGTGACCTTGGATGCATAGACAGAAAGGGCTGGCTCTGCATCAAGGGCAGGTGCAAGACAATGATCCTCGGTCCTGCAGGTGAGAACATCTACCCAGAGTCGATCGAGAGCGTGATCAACAACATGCAGTACGTCCAGGAGTCACTGGTCGTTCCGGAAGGCACGGGCCTGCTTGCCCTGATAAAGATCGACATCGAGCTTATGGCCAGGAACCTCAAGATCGACATTGATCAGGCAAGAGAGGAGGCAAGACGCTATGTCGCATCTCTTCGCGGAGAAGTGAACAAGGAGCTCAGCGCCCAGAACAGGATTGACTCCGTGGAGCTTCAGGAGGAGGATTTCGAGAGAACTGCCACCCAGAAGATCAAGCGTTTCCTCTATCCCAAGAAGAAAGACAGCGGCAAGTGATGCTGCCTGACGGTGCTCTGTCAGCTGCAGACAGGGCACCGGTGCGGCAGCCATATGAACTTCTGCCTGTAATCATATCCGGCTTGCTCCATTCTCATCTAACTGCACACCTGATACGTCAGCAGACACTGAAGATGCTATAACTCTTGCGTGGAAAAAAAAATAGCTTATTCTCTGTCATGTTCTGTGTCCTTGTCGTGGACAGGGAATGGAATCATGGCCCGTGGTCATGGAAAAAAAGTTGAGGGTGGAAAACATGAAAAAAACACTGCTGCTTATTCTCTCGTTTCTCGTGATCTTCGCATTTGTCTCCTGTAATGGTGAGACTCCGAATCCGGACATTCCGTCAGATGCGCCGGCCGTCGACAGCGGCGACTACTTCGCTGATATGACAGCTACAGATAAAGCTGCCTTCGTGGCGTTGCGCTCTAATTACCTCGGGGCTGTATTCGGTGATCCTGAAGTGGCTGACATCATGAAAGACAACGAAGCTGTCAGCGGGTCGAACAAGGCCGGCACACTCACAATCACGAGAAACTTGAAAGATGATGGCACGGGAGATGTGAAATTCGAGTTCAATGGCTATGAGGTCACATCCCTATCTGAGGTTCCCGGCCTCGGTGCTGCGAAACTCTATGGAACATTCACTGTCTCAGGAAACATGAACGCTGGAATGGCGAATGCTTCTATAAGCTGCGATGTCAGGATCGATGAGACAGGTGTTGGCGTCTATGAACTTACTGCCTCATATGCCGGAGGCAAGGGAAGCATCCAGCTGAACGGCGAGGAGCTCCAGATGCCTGAGAATATCGGCTGACAGTTACTGTCTGATCAGTTCTCACACAGGGCCGGACTGAATTGGTCTGGTCCTTTTTTTGTTTGTCCGGCATGCTGTTTCCGGATGGCGCTGTGGTGCAAGTATGGAACACAGAAGGCCAAAAGCGGTATACTCCGGCACATGAGCGCAAACAGAATTCCCAATTATGACATAAATATAGCGGCGATTGACGATCTGATGACACCGGCACAGATCGCACGCCTGTGTCCGGTGGATCAGGCCCTCCAGGACAGGGTCCAGTCCTACAGACAGACGGTGAGGGACATCCTGACCAGGAAGGACAGCAGACTGCTTGCGATAGTAGGTCCCTGCTCGATCCATGACACTGAGGCCGCACTGGACTACGCAGGCAGGCTGAAGAAGCTTTCCGATGAGCTTTCGGACCGTTTCTTCGTCATCATGAGAACCTATTTCGAGAAGCCCAGGACAACGGTGGGCTGGAAGGGACTGATCCTGGATCCTGATCTTGACGGCAGCTACAACATCGACAAGGGCCTGATCAAGGCCAGAAACCTGCTGATCGAAATCGGCAAGCTCGGTCTGCCAGTTGGCTGTGAGATGCTTGATCCGATCATTCCCCAGTACATCGATGAGCTTATCAGCTGGGCCAGCATCGGCGCCAGGACTACGGAAAGCCAGACACACAGGAATCTTGCCAGTGGACTGTCTGTCCCTGTCGGTTTCAAGAATTCCACCTCAGGAGAGCTTTCCAATGCCATAAACGCGATCAAGAGCGCAGCCGCTCCGGCCTCATTCATCGGAATGGACAAGGACGGACGCAGCGCGGTCTACCGTACCCGCGGTAACAATATGTGCCACCTCATCATGCGCGGAGGCGACAGGGCTCCGAACTACTATGAGGACGATGTCGAGACCGCCCGCAAGAAGCTGCTTGACAGTTCCCTCAATGACGCGATCGTCATCGACTGCTCACATGGAAACAGCCGCAAGGACTTCAGGAGGCAGAAGAGAGTGCTGAGAAGCGTTGTCGATCAGGTGGTGTGGGGTGATGATTCCATAAGGGGTTTCATGCTGGAGAGCAACATAAACGAGGGCAACCAGCCGATTGGCGGAGATCTGGCCTACGGCGTCTCCATTACAGATGCCTGTATCGGCTGGGAAGAGACGGAGAGAATACTCACCGCCTCTGCCAATATACTCAGACGTGCCGCTGAACACGGCGGACAGGAGGAGGTGCTGTGATGAGAAAGAGTGCTGTGGTCTTCTTTGCTGACGGCTTTGAGGAAGTTGAGGCCCTGACTGTCTGTGACGGTCTGATCCGCTGCGGGGTGGATGTGGTCAAGGCCGCCGTCGGAGGCGGGCTGACTGTGACAAGCAGTCACAATGTGCCTGTTGTCTGCGACATGCTGGTGGAGGATATCGGGGACAGGGAATTCGACCTTGTGTTCGCTCCGGGAGGAATGCCGGGAAGCACGAACCTGGCCCAGTGCTGGGATGTGAACAGGATCATCGTCTCACATGCCGCAAAGGGTGCTCTGGTAAGCGCGATCTGCGCCGCTCCTGCTGCAGTGCTTGGGCCGCTGGGACTGCTGGAAGGCCGGATGGCTACCTGCTTTCCTGGCTGTGAGGATCTCGCACCTCAAGTGTCCTTTTCGAAGGATGGCGTCGTTGAGGACGGCAACATCATTACTGCAAAGAGCGTAGCCTATGCCTGGCCCCTGGTCTTCAGACTGAGTGCACGTCTCTTCGGCGAAGAGGCCGCCGCAAAGCTGGAGAAAGGAATATTCTGGAACTGCTGAGAAAAAGAGGGGAGGCTGGTTGCCTCCCTTTCTCAGATCGCCTCGCCGCAGAAGACGTGTCTTCTGTGGTGAATCAGAGCCGACAGAAGCTGCAGGAAGCTGACTGCGTGCTTTTCAATGTAGGTCCTCACGGCCTCATCAATGGACTTGAAGTCGTCCTCCTGGGCGATGTCGTAAATCTCAAAGTAAATTTCGCTGATTCTCTTTCCCTCTGACACGAGCTGAAGCCTGAAACTGTCCAGAATTGCGCTCATGATGGGCTGGTAGATGTTCTCCATCCAGGAGTAGAGTGCATCCTCGAAGCTGATCTGCCTCTCGAGCCTCTTCTCGATCTCCGCCCTGTGGGCCTGGATCTGGACATAGAGCTGCGGTACTTCGGGCACTGTGAAATGGCCTTCTGTGGTTGTGAGAATCAAGCTGACATCCGATGCCTTCATATAAGGCCTCCTATACCAATAAGATTCTCCTTTTGTCGGCCCAATTAATACTGTTATTTTGGAAAATCGTCAAGAGGTGCTGTTTTTCTTAACAATCATTTTACAATCTCTTATGAGTCAACGACATGATTGAAAGAAAAGTGAAGCACCTCCCGGACTGGAATCTTTATTTTCCCTGCTTGAGGAGGTCCCTGATCTCTTCAAGCAGCTGGATGTCGGCAGGCTTGGCCGCAGGTGCGGGAGCGCTCTCTGCCTCCTTCTTCTTTCTCATGTCGCTCATCTTGTTGAAGGCCCTGATGACGACAAAGAGCGTGAGCGCGATGAGCAGGAACTGTATGATTGTGTTGATGAAGGTTCCGATGTTGATAGTCACTGCCTCGCTTGTTGCCGTGGCCTGTACGAGCGTGATGCACAGGGAGTTGAAGTCAATTCCACCTGTGACCAGTCCGATCACCGGGCTGATGATATCGTTGACGAGGCTGTTCACGATTGCGTTGAAAGAAGCGCCGATAATGACACCGACTGCCATGTCAAGCACATTGCCTCTGGTGATGAATTTCTTGAATCCTGAGATGAATCCGTTTTCTTTTGCCATAATCTTTCCTTTATATGATTTTTCCACACCACAATATATTATTTCTGCGTGCAGATACAAGCCGTACTGAGGTGAGTCCCTGCATTACATCAGCGCAGTAAAAGAAGAGTCCTCCTGCTCATCACAGAAGGACTTTCAGTAGTGCGGTCGACTGGACTTGAACCAGCATAGCCTTTCGACCACTAGCACCTCAAGCTAGCGTGTCTACCAATTCCACCACGACCGCATTGGGTTGCATTGCTTGCCGCAACATGGAGAAATGTACCTCACGAGGCATATTTAAGTCAATAATATTTGGCAAAAAACCGCTACTTTTTGACATCTCATTCCGCAGCAAGACAATGCTGTGACTTACAACAGGCTGAAGCCCAGACTTCTGGCCTCAGCTCTTGCCTCTTCCTGCCAGACTGATGCCTGTACTTCCCCGATGTGTGCCTTCTTGAGGAGGAACATGCACAGACGGCTCTGCCCTACGCCTCCGCCAATAGTCTGAGGAAAATCACCCTTCAGAAGGCGGCTGTGCCAGTAAAGTCCGCTTCTGTCCATGCACATCTTCATTTCCAGCTGTCTCAACAGGCTGTCTGCGTCAACACGGATTCCCATGCTTGACAACTCAAGTGAGTCATTGCGCACATTGTCCCAGACTATGATGTCTCCGTTGAGCCCTCTGTGTCCCTCACCAGTGGGCGTTGACCAGTCATCATAGTCCGGTGCACGTCCGCCGTGGCTCTGGCCGTCAGCAAGCTCCGCGCCGATTCCAATGATGAAGATGGCCTTATGCTTTCTGGCCGCCTCCCTCTCTCTGTCCTGAGGGGAAAGCCCCGGATACATCTCCAGCAGGTCCTCGCTGTGGATGAAAGTGATCTCGTCCGGCAGACAGGGCTCCACCTGCGGGTAAGTCTCATGGATCAGGAACTCAGTGCGTCTGATGGCGCTGTAGATCTCGCGTACGACGCTTTTGAGATAGTCGAGATTGCGCTGACCGGGAGACATTACCTTTTCCCAGTCCCACTGATCGACATAGATCGAGTGGATGGCATCGATATCGTCATCAGGACGGATTGCGTTCATGTCCGTGTAGAGTCCGTAGCCTTCTGCGATTCCGTAATCAGCAAGCGCCATGCGCTTCCACTTTGCAAGAGACTGGACAATCTCCATTTTCATATTGCCCATGTTGCCGACTTCAAAGCGGACGGGACGTTCCACACCGTTCAGATCATCGTTGATTCCGCTTCCGCTGGGGACAAAAAGTGGGTTTGTGACGCGGCTGAGCCTCAGCGCGCCGCTCAGCTCTTTCTCAAAAAGGTCCTTGACGATCTTGATCGCCCTCTCTGTCTCCCTGCCGTTCAGTACAGGGTGGTAATTATCGGGGAAGTATTTCATATCTCATCTCCAATGGCTTGCTGGCAGATTAGCACTGTTTGGGAAAAATATCGACCTGTGTGCAGCCTGATGGTATTGGAAACCTGATGAGTCTGATTCTATAAGGTTTAGGAATAAGCAGGGTTCATATCTAATGAGTTTGATTGCTGCAATTAGTTCGTTGGAATATAAGATTTAAACTGTCTGGTAGTTAAAAGCATGTCTTTTTTATTGCACAGCTAATTAACATGGTATGATTACGTAACTTGGGAGAAAATGCATGAGGGGACCCAAAGAAAAATAAGTACTGACGAAGCACCCGTGAGGCTTTGGGCCCGACTTTGCAAGCTTCGGACTAGTGTTTAAATAAGTACTAACGAAGAGGAAGTACTGAGGCCATCTTCCGTTTTACGGCTCCGGTCTTGTGTAACGACTAAGTGTGTTAACAACGAGGCTTCAGATTGCTGTCAACACTTTCGATGGTGGAAGGTTACTGTTTTACTAGTACAGGTAAATTATCTGATTGAACTAATTAATTTTGAAGTAATTATTGAGTGGAGTACATGATAGAGGAGGGAAACGATGAGTGATGTGTCTGAAAGCGGAATCCGCACCGTATCGGTCAGAGGAAAAGGACATATAGATGTGAAGCCGGATGAGGCTTCGTTCAGTGTCAGTGTTGAGAAGGTTGCCTTGTCCCAGGAAGATGCAAGCAGAGCGGCTTCCCGTCTTCTGGATAAAGTGATCAGGATCCTGCTGGACATCGGTGTCAGCAAGGATGATATAGCGACTAAGGAGATTTCGATTGCCCCATACAGGAAGTGGAGTGAGAATGCCAGGGAATATGTTCCATGCGGCGGCAAGGCAAACCAGTCAATCACGGTGAAGCTCAATGACATATCCTTCATAGGACCGTGTTTTGACAGACTGAGCAGCCTTGGCGGCATTGAGATCCCAAATGTGACTCTGTCAAAGAAGGATAAGAGTCTTGAGTATTCGATGGCCCGGAAAATTGCTTTCTCCGATGCTGTCTCAAAGGCTTCAACATATGCCGAATCAGCGGGAATGAATCTTGGAAATCCGATATCCATTAAAGAAATAGAGGAGGATGATTATCCTTTGAGGGTGGAATATGAACTTGCAGACAGGGAAATTAGTACAGCCTCTGACAACCGTCACCTGTATAATGCACCTGACCTTTCCCTGGATATCTGTGTCGCCGTGGTCTTTGAGCTGACTGCCAGATGAACTGTGGTGGTAAAGCAGCCTCAAATACAGGAATAATGGGAAAGGCATCCGGACAAGCGGAATGTTCCACTGTATATTATCCAGAGTTTTGTGCAGAATATGGGCATGACAAGTGACGAGATGTTCCTTTCCTACCGCCTGCTGAATCCTGATGCCCGTGATTATGACTACTGCCTGATTCCCGGTGAGCTGATCAAAAGTGATGAGGGGCAGGCAGCGGTTTCAAGCTCACTTTTCGAGCTCTGCTGCCAGGATGTTCCGTCTGCCGGTGACATTCAGGCAGTTGAAGACAGCGAAGGAGAGGCCGTGTGCCTTGTCAGGCTGACAAGCGTGACAGTGCTCAGGGGACGGGAGATCGCGGATGATGTGGTCTGTGTTCCGGACAGAGACGATGATGGTCTGTACTGTCTGATCGGCTACAGGACAGTCTTCCGCTGAGGAAAGAAAAAAGTCCGGATAAGATGTTCCGGACTTCCTTGTTAGCGAGAGAGGGACTCGGACCCCCGACCGAGCGGATATGAGCCGCTTGCTCTACCTACTGAGCTATCTCGCCAGATGGTTGTTTTTGACAACAAGGTGATACTAGCAAAAAGCCGGGAGAAAAGTCAATAAGAAAAACTGCGTGAGTGTATGCAAAGTTGCAAGTCATTGCATTTAAAGTAAATGATACCCTGATTGCATCTTGATCCGACATTGTGCTAAACCATTTTTCATTGACGGGAGGATGAAGTTGTGAGCAAGGCTATAGACTTTACGCAGGGATCGATACAGAAGAGTCTTCTGGCTTTTGCCTTTCCTCCATGGTTCCGAAGCGGTTTGACCTGATCCAGAAAATCCAAGTTTTTTAAACAGAATGAGATGAATGGGCTTCAC
>CALXOO010000028.1 GCA_944390045.1 uncultured Spirochaetales bacterium
TTCTCCATGGGAGACAGGCGGCGGATGAAGCGCCTGATCTCACTTGCGGATGCCCTGAGGGTTGGACCTGTCCTGCTATTCTTACTCATATAGGCTTTCCTCCTGCCATACAGTCGGAGAAAAGCGGGACAGTTGTGCAAAAAAAGTGAATGCCCTACATGATCTCCTGCAGCCGGAAAAACGAAGATAGAGACTACAAATGCAAAAACACTAGAATTATACATATAAAATAAAGAAAAATATACCGAAAAAGGGATGTATATTATAGGATAATACAAAAAAAGACAAGTACAGGTCCTGCTGTAGTATGCCCGTCAGATGATGCCTGCGAGTTCCATTCAAGCGCACATTTCTGTTTTATGTGCAGCCAAGCCTGTAATGTCACAAAAAAAGGAAGAGAAGGGGGCTTAAATGGTCACTGTGATGCAAGGATAAGAATAAATTATTTAAAGAAATAATATAAATATTATTCTTATAAATAATAAGAATGTTAATAACTTTATACATTATAAAGATTTACAAAAATAAGTGTTGACAAAAAGCATATGTAATGTTAGTGTATTTATGTGAAGAAAAGAAGAAGAAACAGCCTTTTCTCTTCTTCCAGCCGGTTTTTGATACTTTTCAGGCTGCCGGACGGTCTGGAAACGGGTTTAAGAGGGGTGGTTCAGGGGGCTCTGGAAAAGTCCTGCAGACCATAAAGGTTTTGCCAGTGTTTTCCCGTTTTCATAAGCCCGGCAAGTGGGTTCTGACGCTGGTGTGTGTTGAGTGAACTCAGAGCCCACAGCAAAGTTCGCCGCTTTGCGGTTCCTCCTTGAAGGGTGGATCCGGTTGCCCCGTACTGGAAATACAGGGCAGGCGGGTCTGCCCTTTTTCATCAGTCTACTTTCTGGTCTGGCATGGTTGAGGCGGAAACGGAGATGATCCGGAATGCGTACAGACGCAGATGCATGACAGTATAAGCCAGCCGCTGCTGCTCAGCTGATGAGCACACAAAAGCTTGGTATCGGGACTCTATGAGATGTGTATTTGATCCCTCTTCGCATTGTCACCTGAAACTGCAGAGAATATGCTACATCCAGCAGCAGAAAAGCTTTCAGCAGAGAAGTCGCAATTTCTATCAAATAAGGAAAAGGACGTGTGTGAGCTGTAGCAGCATCATAATAAAATATATCAAGTCAGAACACTTTCATATAAAGCTGTTTACGGCCTGATGAAAACTGCAGTTCAGTTTCGGATATCTCGGCTATGCATGGTGTCTGCCACATTAGCAATCCAGTGTAGTCTGAATAGGAAAAGAGGTATATTGGCGCTTTAAAATAGCTGTTTTCGCCATAACTTGAGCACTTAAGGTGATTGTTTAAAGCAAAGCATCAGTGGTTAACCGCATTTGAAAGTAACTCAGTGATATTATGGCTTATCAGAGGATAATATCTGTGTGAAACTGCATAAAACCAGAAATCCACGCCATCATACTTGCACTAGAAGTGTGAGAACCGGCTGGACTGCCATAAAAGAAGGTGCTGGCATATTCTCTGAAATCACCTGTCTTCAATTGTGATTGAGTTTTTTCCTGTCAGTTTTCGAATGCAAAATATTGTCATGGTCATGCCTGAAGAAAAAACCCCGGAGCAAGACACCCCGGGGCCGTCCAGCTGAGCTGGATAATCTCAGTTGCAGCGACCGGATGTCCTCAGGATCTCAATGAGTACAGGGACCAGCGGGATGACAGCCAGGACGAGTGTGCGTGTGCCGAGCAAGCGGCTTGCCCGTGCACAGCAGAATGCGCCGAGCACGAATGTCAGAATCAGTCCGATGTGATACAGTGCACGCCTCAGGACATCACTGTCCCTGTCTTTCATGGCATGGTAGAGCCCTGCCCCGAAGCCCCTGAGATGGGCTGTGCAGAAGAGTGTGGAAAGGGCAACCCCGCGGGCCTGCCGGAATGTGTTGAACTGCATGCTGCTGATCAGAGCGATCGACACATGATAGATGGTCTGAGGTGTCGATTCCGGGAGGAGTGAAAGCAGTGACAGAAGGATAATCTCACAGGTGATCAGAAGCGGAGGCCAGGCCTTTTTCAGCCTGTCTATCATGACTTCCGACAGGAAGGATCCGAAGAGGAATGTCAGGATGGGGACAAGCACTCTGGCACAGCCTGACCAGTCTGCGCTGGCGGCGTTCAGTGAGAGAATGAGGAGATTGGCGGTCTCTGCATTGGCAAAGACACCTCCCTTGAGATAGTAAGAGTAGCTGCCCATGAACCCCCCGGCCAGCATCAGAAGCACGAAGGTGTGGTAGCGTTCTGTCGTGGAAACTTTGTCTTTCATGATTCCTGACTATATCGCCAGCGGCAGTTTTGGGCTATGCTGGTAAGACATGATTACAGTCAGAGTTTGCAATATCGTCTCACTGGAAGTTGATGCGATTGTCAATGCGGCGAACAACAGTCTGCTCGGTGGCGGAGGTGTTGACGGCGCAATCCATATGGCGGCAGGTCCCGGCCTTCTGGAGGAGTGCAGGGGACTTGGCGGATGCGAGACAGGAATGGCCAGGACGACAGGTGCCTACAACCTGAAGTGCCGCTATGTCATTCACACAGTCGGCCCCGTCTGGCGTGGAGGGGCCTATAAGGAAGAAGAGCTTCTGGCATCCTGTTACAGGTCCTGCCTGGCTGAGGCGGAAAGGCTGGGGATCAGGTCAATAGCCTTTCCGTGCATCAGCACCGGAGTTTACGGTTTTCCGAAGGACAGGGCCGCAGAGATAGCTGTACGTGAGCTGTCCGGAAGTGCACTCGACATAACTGTCGCATGCTATCTTCCGCAGGAGAAGCCGTACTACGACAGGGCACTTGAGAAAGTCCTGTGATTTTTCCTCCTGCCCAGTTGGTCTTCCGGCCCGTTTTGTCATAAACTCCACCCAGAAGAATAGAAGGAGTCTTTTCAATATATGAACCTCTCGGAACTTGCAATCGGCAAGGATGCTGTCATCACAAGCGTTGAGACCCGGGATGTATCGCTGAGAAAGCATATTCTGGAAATGGGTCTCACCCCTGGCGTGGAGGTCTCGCTTCTGAAGAGCGCGCCGCTTGGGGATCCTATCGAGATACTCGTGCGCGGTTACAATCTCACGATCCGCAAGAGCGAGGCGGAGAATATAAACATCTCAGGCGTTCACGAATCACATGAGGAAGTGGACGAGGAGGTCGAGCGTGAACGGATAAACGCCACCGTCCATCCGAATCTGGGAGAGGACCGACAGCTTCCGAAGGCGGCCAGACGCAAGGCGGGTACTCCGCTGTCACTGGCTCTCGTTGGAAATCAGAACTGCGGGAAGACGACTCTTTTCAACCAGCTGACCGGAAGCAACCAGCATGTCGGAAACTTCCCCGGGGTGACCGTGGACCGGAAAGACGGAAGGATCAGGGGACATAAGGAGGTCACGGTTACTGATCTTCCCGGAATATATTCCCTGGCTCCGTACAGCAGCGAGGAGATCGTCACCCGCGACTTCATCATCAAGAACAAGGTTGACGGAATAATAAACATCGTCGATGCGACCAACATAGAGCGCAATCTCTATCTGACTACACAGCTGATGGAGCTGGACAAACCGATGGTGATAGCGCTGAACATGATGGATGAGGTCAGACAGAACGGCGGTACGATCGACATAAACGCGCTCGAGGAGGCGCTGGGAGTTCCCGTCGTCCCGATTTCAGCGAGCAAGGGTGAGGGCATCGGAGAACTGGTTGAACACATCATAAACGTGTCGCTCAACGCCACGCTGCCCCGGCGCACTGACTTCTGCCTTCCTGACGGAAAGGACCACGGAGCAGTACACCGGGCCATTCACGCGATCTGCCATTCAATCCAGGATCACTGTGAGGCTGTTGGCTATCCGCTCAGATTCGCGGCAACCCAGATCTGCCAGGACGACCACCTGGTCATTGAGGAACTGGGACTTGAGGAAAACGAGAAGGACATGATAGGCCATATCCTCTCCCAGATGGAGGAGGAGGCGGGCTGTGACCGCATGGCCGCGATTGTCGACATGAAGTTCAGCTTCATTGAGACACTGACGCGTGTGTCTGTGGTAAGACCGAGAGAGAGCAGGGAACAGGCCAGAAGCCGGAAGGCAGACCGTATCCTCACCGGAAAGTATACGGCCATTCCTGTATTCATCCTGGTCATGGCCATAACATTCTTCATCACCTTCGGCCCGCTTGGAAGCTGGCTGAGTGACCTGATGGCGCTTGGAATAGAAAGGCTCGGTGCCCTGGCTGAGGCCGGTCTGGTGGCATTCGGGACTAATCCGGTAGTGATCAGCCTTGTGGTGGACGGAATATTCTCAGGTGTGGGCACTGTGCTCTCATTCATGCCCTTCATCGTCATACTGTTCTTCTTCCTTTCCATGCTCGAGGATTCAGGTTATATGGCGCGTGTCGCATTCGTCATGGACCGCCTGCTGAGAAAGCTTGGTCTTTCCGGCAGGTCCTTTGTCCCGATGCTGGTCGGTTTCGGCTGCTCCGTACCGGCGATAATGTCGGCGCGGACCCTTCCGAGCGAGAGGGACAGGAAAATGACCGTGATGCTTGTGCCTTTCATGTCATGTTCCGCCAAGCTCCCGATCTATGCCTTCTTTTCCGCATTCTTCTTCCCGGATCATGCCGCTTTGGTGATGATCGGTCTGTATTTCGGCGGAATTGTCGTGGGAATAATCATGGCGCTCATCCTCAACCGCTTCTTCTTCAAGGGAGAGGCCGTGCCCTTTGTCATGGAGCTTCCAACCTACCGTATTCCTTCCCCGGTCTCTGTTGTGAGACTGATGTGGGACAAGGCCAAAGACTTCATCACCCGGGCCTTCACGATCATCTTCGTGGCGAGCATAGTGGTCTGGTTCCTCCAGACATTCGATATAAGGCTGAATGTGGTGACCGACAGCCAGAACTCACTTCTGGCCAGTCTCGGAAGCCTGGTCTCCGTGGCCTTCCGTCCGCTGGGACTGGATGACTGGAGAGTTTCCACGGCACTTTTCACCGGTTTCATCGCCAAGGAGAATGTCGTGAGCACGCTGACGATTCTCATCCCGAATGCGGATCTCTCTCTCGTATTCAACCCGCTGACCGCTGTGACCTTCCTGGTTTTCTGCCTCCTGTACACACCCTGTGTGGCGGCCATAAGTGCGGTCAAGCGGGAAATGGGCGGAAAGAGTGCCGTACTTGTGGTCGTGATGCAGTGCGTGATCGCATACATAGCCGCCCTGCTGGTTCATACAGCCGGCCTGCTTTTCATCTGAGTCCGCAGGCCCCGGCACCGTCCTGTGTGCCGGCCGGAAGGCTGGCAGACATCACTGTCAACGGAGGATAAGAGACGATGATCTCATTCGATGGAAGCATCTTTCATCTGGCCAGTGCCAATTCTTCATACATAATCCGCATTCTGGAGACCGGACACCTTGACAATGTCCACTACGGAGCCAGGCTCACGGATCTGACCGGCTATGAAAACATCAGTGAGAGTTTTGACCTGAACATCGGAACACTGCCTTATGCTGATGAGGAACATCCTCATCATTTCCCTGCCCGCATCCTGTACGAGTATTCCACAGCAGGCAGGGGCGATGACCGCGCACCCTCGCTTGAGGTCTGCTATGCGGGAGGACTCAACACACTCGATCTTGTCTTTTCCGGATGGCGGATTTTCAGCGGCAAGGATGATTCCTTTCCGGCCCATGCGCTGTCTGGTGCCTCGACAGAGACTCTTGAGATCACACTCTGTGATGCACTGGCCGGAGTTGAGGTCAGACTGTTCTACACCGTCTATGAAGAGGAAGATATCATTCTGCGCTCAGCGAAGATCATCAACAGGGGAATCAGCCCGCTACGTCTTGACAGTGCGGCCTCTTACTGTCTCGACTTTCCCTTTGATGATTTCATCCTGTATTCCTACGACGGAGCCTGGGCGCGCGAGAGGTGTGAGCACAGGCGTATCCTGTATCCCGGAATTGTCGAGCTGGACAGCAAGCTCGGATGCAGCGGCAGTGAGCACAACCCGCTGGTCTACCTTGAGCGCGCTGCGACAGGTGAGGTCTATGGCTCGAACCTGATATACTCCGGCTGTCACCGGGAACTTGTTGAGGTCTCTCCTTTCGGAAAGGTCCGTCTGCTTTCCGGAATCAGTCCATACTGCTTCGAGTGGACGCTTGAGAGCGGACAGGCTTTCTGCACCCCTGAGGCTGTGCTGACGTATTCTGACTGCAAGGAGGGCGCGGCCCGCAATTTCCATGCATTCATAAACCGCTATATAGTCCGCGGTGTCTGGAAGGACAGGGAAAGGCCTGTGCTGGTTAACAGCTGGGAAGCCTGCTTCTTCGATCTTGACAGGGACAGGCTGCTTGGCCTGGCAGAGAAGGCCAGCGGACTGGGAATCGAGCTTTTCGTCCTTGATGACGGCTGGTTCAGTTCCCGGCGCAATGACTCCAGCGGTCTTGGAGACTGGTGGGTGTCAGAGGAAGTCTTTCCGGACGGCCTGGAAGATTTTTCCAGAAGGATTCATGCCCTGAACCTGCTTTTCGGACTCTGGATTGAGCCTGAGATGGCCAACCGTGACAGTGAGCTGTACAGGACACATCCCGACTGGCTTGTGGAGATCCCCGGACGCGCAGCTGCCGTATGCCGCCACCAGTATGTGCTGGACATAACACGCAGTGAGGTTTCCGACTATCTTTTTGACAGAATCAGTGATGTGCTGTCGCGCTGCGAAGTGGACTATGTCAAATGGGACATGAACAGTGTGCTCACCGATTATCACTCAGTGCAGGGCAGTGCACTGGGCTATCCGCACCGGTATATCCTCGCCCTGTACAGGCTGCTGGGACGTTTCACTGAACACTTCCCCGGCATCCTCTTTGAGTCCTGCGCCTCCGGCGGCAACCGCTACGATCTTGGAATGCTGTGCTATATGCCGCAGACCTGGACAAGCGACAACACTGACCTGTACCACAGACTGGCGATCCAGGAGGGAACGCTTGCCGGCTACCCGCCTTCAACTATGGGGGCTCATGTATCGGCAAGTCCGGGGCATCAGAGTCTGAGAGTGAGCAGGATAGACAGCCGTTTTGACGTCGCGGCCTTCGGTGTGCTTGGCTATGAGCTTGATCTCTGTGCCCTTGATGAGGACGATACGGATGCTGTCAGGAAGCAGATTGCCTTCTACAAGGAATACAGGAGAGTCTTCCAGTTCGGCACCTTCCGCAGACTGAGAAGTGCTGATGACGGAGTCATCTGGTGGACGGCAAGCCTTGGCGATACGACAATCGTGATGGAATATGTCGTGCTGAACAAGGCTCACACCGGTCGCTGTGACCGGCTCAGGCTTCCATTTCTGGACAGAGAGCGCACTTATCATATAACAAAGCGCCCTGTGCACATTGATCCCGCCTGTTACGGCAGTCTGCGCAATGATTTCCACAAGGAAGGCGGGGAGGATTGCGACATCACGGTCTCCGGAAGCATTCTTTGCACCTGCGGCATCAGCCTGTCTCCCCAGTTCACAGGCAATGGCTTCTTCCCGTCGACCCGCGTCATCGGAGACAATGGGACCAGAATGTACATTGTGAAGGAGGCGGAGTCATGAGAGCACTGGCTTTTGGTGAAATACTCTGGGATATCAGCAGCAGCGGAAGGACGCTCGGAGGCGCCCCTCTCAATGTCGCAGGACACATTGTGCGTCTGGGCGGGCAGGCCATGATTGTCAGCGCGCTTGGAAACGACAGTCTGGGACATGATGCCGCTGCCGCCCTTGACGGGCTTGGAGTCGATTCGTCCCTGGTCCACAGATCTTCCTGCGCCACCGGCTATGCCGAGATACTGCTGGAGGATGGGATCCCCTCATACCGCTTCAACGACCCCGCGGCATGGGATGACATATGGCTCAGTGAGGAAGAGCTGGACAGGCTTTCCTCCCTCAGCTTCGACGCCGTCATCTATGGAACGCTGGCCTGCAGGCATGAGAGGTCCAGGACCACGCTTTTCAGACTGCTGGACCGGATCAGGGGCCGGGACTTCTTCTTTGATGTAAATATCCGCCTCAGCTTCTACACTGATGATCTGATCAGGGCAGGGCTTGAGAGGGCCACAATACTGAAAATGAATGATGAGGAACTGCCGCTTGTGGTCCGTGCAGCCGGCTGCGATGCGGCTGCCGGGCTTTTTGACATCTACCCGAAGCTGTCAAAGATAATCCTGACGCAGGGCAGTAAGGGGTCTGCCTGCTATGAGAGAGGGCGCGTGTCGCGCTCGGGCTGTGGCAGGGGCAGGGTGGTCAGCACTGTGGGCGCCGGGGACAGTCTGTCCGCCGCCTTTCTTTTCTTCAACAGTCTCGGGCTTGAGAGCGCAGTCTGTCTGGAAAAGGCCTCCATGGTGGCTGACTATGTCGTGGCAAGACAGGCTGCGATTCCCGAATACGACAGTGTACTGATGCGCTCACTGGGGCTGTAGGACTCACTCAAGTTTCGCACCGCAGCTGCTGCAGAAACTGTCTTCCCCGCGGCAGCTGCCTCCACATGAAGGGCAGACTATGGTGAACGCATGGCCGCACCGGGCACAGTGGTGATCCTTTTTCCCTGCATGGCTGCCGCATGAGGGACATCCCGGTCTGCCGCCAGCTTGCTTCCGGCGGGGCCGGTCCTCATCTCTTTGCTTCCCTTGATGAGTGCGAGGTCCTGGTGAGGGCTGCCTTGTGCGGGAAGAATGGGGATGACCTTGCAGCTGGCCGCCGGATTGCCGAAGAGCGGAATCTCAGGCTCATCGGCAAGGCTTTGACGGAAATACACAGAAGCATGAGAGGAAAGGATTAAACCTGAGCGCATTCGATTCTTTCAGGACATACAGGTCTTGCACAGACTCCGTTTGTTCACCTTTCCTTTTTTGACTGTTGCCCGCGGCATATGCCGGTGCTAGGCTGTCTGCAGACAAAAGGAGGCTTTTCATGGAAGTCAGAATCTGCAGCAGTGCCGCAAGTCTTGGAGCCGCGGCCGCGAAATACAGTGCGGCTGTGATCAGCAGCGCCATCAGGGAAAAAGGGGAGGCCAGGATAATCCTCTCCACGGGGCAGAGCCAGTTCGAGACACTGGAGGCTCTGGTTGCCAGCGATGTCGACTGGTCGCGTGTCACCATGTTCCACCTTGATGAATACGTTGACCTGCCCGAGACTCATGCGGCCAGTTTCAGGAAGTATCTCAGAGAGAGGTTCATCTCAAAGGTGGGGCTCAGGGCCTGGCATCTTGTTGAGGGAAGAGCGGACCAGCTTGAACAGCTGTCCGGACTCCTGCTTGAGAGCCCTGTAGACCTTGGGCTCATCGGGATCGGCGAGAACGGACACATCGCATTCAATGATCCTCCCTGCGACTTCGACACTGCGGATCCGTATATCATCGTCAACCTCAGTGAGACCTGCAAACAGCAGCAGGTAAGGGAGGGCTGGTTCGCTGGAACTGCGGACGTCCCCCGCCAGGCCGTGTCAATGTCCTGTCGTCAGATCCTGAAGTGCAGGACGATTGTCAGTGCCGTCCCGCATGCCCAGAAAGCTGCAGCGGTGCGTGACACGCTTTATTCAAGAGTCGTCACGAACACTGTTCCCGCGACCCTCCTTAAGACGCATCCCGACTTCCACCTCTTCCTGGACAGGGACAGCGCCTCACTTCTGGACGACCTGGACCGCATAGCCGATTTCTCCTCCAGTGCCCCCACAGTGATAACGGAGGCCTGAGATGGCTGCCGTGACTGCAGTGATGGTCGGTGGCGGCAACCGGGCCCGCTATGCTTATGCGCCGTATGCCCGCAGCAACCCTGATGACCTGAGAATCGTCGCGATCGCAGAGCCGGATCCTCAGCGCAGGAGGATTTTCGCCTCAGAAAACGGAATTCACTCCTCCATGGAGTTCGACTGTGCCGACAGTCTCTATGAACAGGGGAGGATGCCAGGCTCTTCAATACTATTGCCGGTCTTGCCGCATCCGCACTCCTGTTCATCGTGTCCGCCTCCTGGGAACCGGACGGCACCGGAATGCTGCCTCTGGCCCTGTTCTTCGGCCTTGTTTACTTCGCGGCTTTCACGAGCTACTCAAAGGCGATGAGCCTCGGCCCGATGTCGTATACGTCCCTTGCCACTTCGCTTGGCATGGTGCTTCCTGTCATCGCAGGTCCTCTTGCCTGGGGTGAGTCCATCCGTCCGCTGCAGCTGGTTGCCCTGCTGGTGATGATGGCAGGCATTGCGCTTCCATGTATCACAAAAGGAGGTGAGGGCGTCCGCCTGACGCGCCGGTGGGCATTCTGGGCGCTTATATCATTTATCTCTTCCGGAAGCATAAACATCATCCAGAAAGTGTTCGCAAACAGTACTGCCGGTTCAGATCAGGGCCGCTTCATGGCTTTCACCTTCCTTTTCTTCAGCATATTCTCACTGCTGTCCCTAATTCCCGGATTGAAGGGCCGTCCTCCGCTCTCCGGTCCCAGGATTCCTCTCAGTCTGTTCCAGGGAGTCTGTGACTCTCTTCAGTATGGCATCAACCTCGCGCTTGCCTCCATGCTGCCTTCCATAGTCCTTTTCCCGGTCCTGAACGGTGGGGCCTCGCTTCTTGCGGTGCTTGTATCCGTCGTGGCCTTCCATGAACGGCCCGGAAAGGCGGACACGGTTTCCCTGGCCCTGCTTGTCGCCTCGATCCTGATGCTGAGCATGTCCTGAATGAGGCCCTGACTCTCTTCATGATTAGAACACAAACTTTTCCTTGACAGCTTCCGGAAATAGGGCCAACACTATATACACTCGAGTGTATATGGAGGTTGTATGGACAAGAAGCATCAGGTTGTTTTCATCATGACAGACACCACCCGCCATGACATGGTGGGCTGCTATGGCAATCCTGACATGAAGACGCCTTCAATCGACAGACTCGCCTCAGAAGGAGTGCGCTACTCAAAGGCCTACTCCTGCCAGCCGGTATGCGGCCCAGCCAGGAGCGCGATCTTCACCGGCCTCTATCCTCACTCAAACGGCAGTTTCACAAACTGTGTGCCTCTGTGGGCCGGCGTGAAGACAGTCGGACAGCGCCTCAGTGAGAAGGGCGTGCACAGCGTATACATCGGCAAGTGGCACCTGGACGGTGGCGACTATTTCGGAAACGGAATCTGTCCGGAGGGTTTTGATGAGCGGTACTGGTTTGACATGAAGCGCTACCTTGACGAGCTATCAGACGATGACAAGGTGAAGTCGCGAAAGGAATCATCATCACTTGAGGACGGCGGGGTGGACGAGACTTTCACCTTCGGCCACCGCATTGCCCAGAGGGCGATCAGTTTCCTGGAGAATGAGGGGAAGGATGAGGATTTCTTCCTCACTGTCAGCTTTGATGAGCCGCATCAGCCCTATCTCTGCCCTGAGCCCTTTGCGTCCATGTATGAAGGCTATGAGTTGCTGATTACACCCGCCTACTACGATGACCTGAAGGACAAGCCGGAGCTTGAGAGGCTCTGGGCTGCGAAGAACCTCGGCGAGGACAAGTCGGAGCTCCACATCCGGCCACAGCTCTTCCTCGGCTGCAACAGCTTTGCCGACTATGAGATCGGAAGAGTCCTGGATGCGGTGCGGACCCATGCTCCGGATGCCATGGTCATCTTCACCTCTGATCACGGTGAGGCACTGGGGGCCCATTCTCTTTCTCTCAAGGGCCCGAGTGTGTATGAGGAGATCTGTCATATTCCGCTGATCATCAAGGGCGGGGCCTACTGCCAGGCGCCGCAGGGAGAGGTTTACGATCATGTGGTGAGCCATATAGACATCACTCCTACGATCCTTGACTACTTTGACATTCCGAAACATCCGGAGATGCCCGGTGTCACGATGCGTCCTGTCATCGAGAATCCGCAGGGCAATGTGCTGCATGATGTCGTGTTCTCCGAGTTCCACCGCTATGAGATCGATCATGACGGTTTCGGCGGCATCCAGTTCATGAGGGCGGCCATCAGTGACCGCTACAAGCTGGCCATATTCCTTCTGGATGAGACTGATGAGCTCTTTGACTGTCAGGAGGATCCCCATGAGCTGAAGAACCTGATTTATGACGAATCTTATGCACAGGTCAGGGATGCCCTTCACGAGAAGCTGCTTGCGATGATGAATGACACGAGAGATCCGTTCCGGGGCTATCAGTGGAGGACCAGGAAGTGGAATAAGGACAGGTGCCGTCCTGACTGGGAGTGCGATTACTGCACCAGACAGCGTCCCACGGCCGATGATGAGCCCAGACAGCTCGACTATGATACAGGTCTCCCGATAAAGGAGTTCGTCCGTTTCAAGAAGAAGTACGACAAGCCGGCAGGAAGCATATGAGGGTGACACGGAGGGACGTGGCCAGGGCTGCGGGCGTGAGTGAGACTGTCGTCAGCTATGTGCTCAATGCCAACCGCTATGTCGACAAGGACAAGAAGGAGAGAGTGCTGAAGGCCGTAAAGGAGCTTGGCTATGTGCCCAGCCCGGCAGCCAGGGCCCTGAAGGGGAAAGATGCCCATCACATCCTCTTCATCGTTGATGACATTGTCTCCGAGTATTTCGGGTCAATAATCGCCGAAATGGAGAGGCTCGTCGTCGGAAAGGGCTTTCTCTTCTCGCTGGCGAGCGACCGGGGAGACAGCTCATTTGTCGACACTGTCTGCAACTGGTCATTCGACGGGATCATCATAGGATCGGCTACGATATCACTGAATGATATTCAGCGGATCATCGGCACAGGAATGCCGACAGTCATCCTGTCGATGAATGAGTACCCGAGATTCCACGGCACTTATGGCCTTGTGCTGACAGGTCTGAGAAACGGGACGCATGAGGTGATGGCCTGTCTGAGGCGCCGTGGACGCAGGCGGATTGCCTTTGTGGACTCCTTCAATGCGGCGGGCCGTCCGGTAGACCGTTCCGGCTACAGGTTCATCGGCTACAGCGAATGTCTGGAAGGTGCCGGTGAGATAGTGATAGATGCATGTGTGGGTTCTGCTGATCTGCGCCGCAAGCTGGCACAGGCCTATGAGGCAAGCCGCTTCGATGCACTCTTCTGCAGGACGGACCGCATGGCAGCGGAGAGCCTCCTGGCTCTTGATGCTATGGGGCTGAGGGTTCCCGGCGATATCTCGGTCGTCGGAGTCAACAACAGCAGGATCGCGATGTACACGAAGCCCAGACTGACGACACTCGCGATCAGAAAGGCAGATGTCGCCTCAGCGACACTGGAGCTTTTCTCTGGAATAAAGAGGTATGCCGGAGGTGAGGTGCTCACCGTCCAGCTGGAAACTGATCTGATAGAACGCGAAAGCGTATAGCAAAACCAAATCAACAGGCAAAAAAAGGAGGCCTTGTATGAAGAAGATTTTGACTTTGATGGCAATTGTCCTGTCAGCTGCAGGCATTCTGTTCGCCGGAGGCGGAGCAGAGTCCACAGCTGTGGCTGCGAGTGCCGAGAACCCGCTGACGATCAAGGTCGCGAACTACGCGCTTCTGGAAAGCGGTTATGAGGATTTCTGGAATGGCGTCAAGGAGGGCTTTGAAGCCAGGTATCCACAGTACCGGATCGAATGGGTGACTGCACCTTATGGCGAGATTCTGAACCAGGTCATCAATATGGCCGGCGGAGGCGACAGGGTAGATGTCATATTCGGCGAGGAGGCCTGGGTCCCCCAGCTTTACGCGTCCGGTCTTGCGGCCCCTGTGACAGGCATAGTGGATGAGGAGTTCCTTTCGGACTTCGATCCTGCGGTCATGGATGTGTTCACGATTGACGGCGATATCTACGGCGTGCCGCTCTACGTCTCTCCGTTCATCCTATACTACAATACGGACCTTTTCGAGCAGGCCGGTCTTGATCCGGACAATCCGCCTAAGACCTATGATGAGATGCTTGCCGCCGCACAGAAGCTTTCCCAGCTGACCGATGCCAATGGCAACAAGGTCTATGCCTTCGGCCAGACAACTGCCTCTGTCGTCGTGTCAGGCAACGCACTGATCAGCATGATCTACAACTTCGGAGGAGATGTCTTCACTGAGGACGGACAGCTGAATGTGGACAACGAAGGCTTCAGACAGGCCTTTGAGATGCTTGCGCTGCTTGATGAGAATGGCTACAACCCGCAGAATGCCAAGCTCAAGGATCTGAGGAACCTGTTCGCCCTCGGCCAGCTGGCCATGTACTATGATCAGAGCTGGGGCTTCAACGGTGTCACATCAATCAATCCTGATGCCGCCTCATTCACCGCCTCGGCTGCCCCGCTTGCCGGCGGCAGCGGCACTGGAGAGGCAGTCCTGTGCTCTCACTGCTTCATCCTGGTTGACAACGGAGATGCCAGAAACGAGGCAGTCAACACCTTCGTGCAGTATGTGATCAGCGAAGAGGTTCTCAATGACTACATGTCCTCAGTCACTCCTGCTTACCCGGCAAAAGAATCCATGTCTGACATGGAGGCTGTCGCCAACTCAGGAGTCCTGAAGGGTGCAGCTGACTCGATCAGCAATGTGAAGAAGGTGCCCTATGTCAGCGCGATGAGCGACATCAGCCTCGATCTGTGCACGCTGGCCCAGGCGGTGACGGTGTCTGACACGCCTGTTGACGAGGCCATCAGTGCCTTCGTAAGGAGCGCGTCAGTCAAGATCTGAACCGCAGATTCTGTTTTCTGGACCGCCTGAGTGCGGTCCAGACCTCTGGGGGAGGTTTGTTTTGAGAAGTCTGACAAAGAAAAGGGGAGACATGTACTATGCGATGGCGCTCACGCTGCCGGCCGTCATTCTCGCCCTGCTGTTCATTTTCATCCCGATCATCGACTCCGTGATAAAGAGTTTCCAGGACTACAAGGTGAGGAATATCATCGGGAACATCCCGGGGGAGTGGAACAACTTCGAAAACTATACGAAGATCTTCCAGTCCGGCGCCCTGCCAAATGCTGTGGTCAACACATTCAGCTTCGTCATCCTGGTGATTCTCTGTCAGTTCGTACTCGGTATGGCTCTGGCCCTGGTCCTCAACTCCAACGTGAAGTGCGCCAGGTTCTTCAGAAGCATCATGATGACGCCGTGGGTCGTCCCGACTGTCATCTCGGCCCTGATCTGGATGTGGCTCTTCCAGCCGCAGTACGGGCTGTTCAAATACATTGTCGAGGTCTTCACCGGAGGAAGAGTTACTGACTTCGCGATGCTGAACAATCCCTCAACGGCACTGCTGGGAGTTTCCATTGCCGCCCTCTGGAAGCAGATTCCGCTGATGACCCTGCTGCTGCTTGCAGGACTGCAGAATGTCCCGACAGACATTCTCGAGGCTGCGACGATTGACGGTGCGGGCTCTGTCAGGAAATTCTTCAGGATCACGCTCCCTTATCTGTCTCCGGTCGTCAAGGTATCCATCTCAATGTCCATAATCGAGAACTTCAAGCAGTTCCCGCTTTTCTGGACGATGACGGGAGGTGGCCCGGACGGTGCGACCACGAATCTGGCCATTCTCAGCTACCGTGAGGCCTTCGTCAGCATGAACATGGGATCAGGCGCTGCCGTGACAACAATCTGGATGGCCCTGATGATCGTCACCATAGGCGTCTACAACCGGCTTTTCAGGACGCAGGATCTTTCATAGGGGGAGTGTGTATGGATATCAAGACAACCAGAACCCTGTCACTTGTACTCAGATACCTGGTGCTCGTGGCAATCATACTGTTCCTCCTCTTTCCCATTTACTGGATGCTCGCGACCTCTTTCAAGACAAACATGGAGGCTTATCAGTATCCACCGACTTTCTTCCCGTCTGAGGTGTCGGTCTCGTCCTATCTGTCGCTGTTCACGCAGAACAACCAGTTCTTTGTCTATTATGTCAACAATTTCATTGTATCTGGCATAACCGCACTGATCTGCACGCTTGTGTCAATAATCACAGGCTATGCCATAGCTCGCTTCAACATCAGGTGGACGGTCCTGGTAGCCGCCCTGCTGGTGTTCACCCAGATGTTCCCGATCGTGAGCAGGATGATCAGTCTCTACGGACTCATGTCAGACATAGGGCTGATCAACACGCGCACCGGTCTCATCCTCGCGATCAGTGCCGCACAGATACCGTTCTGCGCCACACTGATGTCCTCTTTCTTCCGCAATGTGCCGAAGGAGATCGAGGAGGCAGCCTATGTCGACGGGGCAGGAAGGAACAGGATTCTCTTCTCCGTCATCACTCCTCTGGTCAAGCCCGGAATGCTGGCTGTCGGAATATACGCATTCCTCCAGACCTGGGATGACTATCTCCATGCAGCAACCCTGATCCAAAGCGACAATCTGAGGACTCTGTCAATCGGAATCTCCCTCAGGTATCTCGGTGAGCTGTCCTATGACTGGAGCCTGATCAACGCGATCTCAGTCATCGGCACCATACCGATGGTCCTCGTCTTCTTCTTTTTCCAGAAGTACATGGTCAAGGGCCTTGTCGCCGGAGCCGTCAAGGGCTGATGCCGCGAAAGAGAAGGGGCTGCAGGGATTTCTCTTTCCCTGGCAGCCCCTGATCAGGACACGCCCGCATTCAGAAAGCTCAAGCGTTGATTGTGTAGATGTTTACGGCCTCCTGCATTGCCTTCTCGGACAGCTCCTGGCCGATTCCGGGCAGGTCCGGCACATCGAAGTAACCGTTCTTAGGCAGATAGTCGTACTTCCCAAGTTCCCTCATGGCTTTCTTGATCGCACCTTCATGGACTTCGTGTATCAGGAAGTTGGGGATCACGCACTCGACCTGGAGTGTAGCTGCCGTGGCGATCGGTCCTCCGCAGACATGGACCTGGACCGCAGCGTCATAGATGTTCGCCATATCGCAGATCTTCTTCGTCTCTGAGATGCCTCCGCAGAGTGTGAGATCAGGCTGAATGACCTGAAGGACGTGCTTCTCCAGGAACTCCCTGAAGCCCCACCTGGTGTATATCCTCTCACCTGATGCCAGCGCCACATTGGGAAGCGCGCGGTGGATCTCAAGCATGTTGTCCACATTCAGCGGATTGCAGGGTTCCTCATAATAGTAGATGTTGAGCGACTCAAGGCACTTACCAAGCTGGATGCCTGTGTTCATGTCGGGGTAGGAGTGAGTCTCGATGATGATGTCCAGATCATCTCCACCCTCCTTTCTCATGGCCTCTGTCCTCTTGTAGACCGTATCAAGCATCTTATTGCTCAGTTTTCCCCTCATCTTCCAGTTGGGGTTCGTGGCTTCTCTGGCCCACTTGCCTTCGTCAGTGACTCCCATCGGATCAACCTTGATGGCATCGTATCCGTCATTCAGAGCGTCTCTTGTCGCCTTCGCATAGTCTTCCGGGTCTGTGAGGAAGAGATGTTCTGGACCCCAGCCGAACTGCAACTGACTGGCGTAGGCCCTGATCCTGTCGGTTGTCTTTCCTCCCAGCAGTTCGTAAACCGGAACACCCAGGGCCTTGCCCTTGATATCCCAGAGGGCTGTGTCGATCGCACTGATGCCGGCATTGATGACTGTTCCGCCGCCAAGTCCCCAGAATGTGGTCCTGAAGATCATCTCCCAGATGGACTCGATCTTCATCGGATCCTTTCCTACGATCAGGGCACCGAAATCTCTCGCAATTCCAACACCCGCGTAATGTGCCTTTCCATAGGAAAGTCCGACCTCTCCGAACCCGGAGATCCCCTTGTCCGTGTTCACTTTGACACAGATGACTGAGCCCATGACATTGGGCTTGCACTCGATGACGTCAACACTTGTGATTTTCATTTTCTTTCTCCTTTTGCCAAAAAGTATCTGATTTGGAATATCATAAGTTGTTAGCCCTTTAGCTTGTTATACAAGTATATTGTATGACTGGCATACAGAATTTGTCAAATAAAATGCAGCAATTATGATAAGAAAGAACAAGTCCTTTCTGATAAAGGACTTGCCTGACAGGTTTGTATGAGTGTCACATCCACTCAGGGTTGTTTGTAATAGCTGTGGCTTCTTATGATTGATGATTCGTATGCGCTTGTGAGCCGGCTGAGGTCCTTGTCCCTGATTGATTCATAGACATCGTTATGGTGTGACAGTACCATGTCGAAGCCCTTGTGTATCTCGATGCTTCTGCGGACATTCTCGTTGATCCTCTCGCTGATCAGTGACTCGATGGCGTTGAATATCATCATCAGGATCTCATTCTCAGACATGGCGCACACTTCCCTGTGGAAGGCGAGATCAGCACGGTGAAAGTCACCAATTGACTCCTGTGACGCGGCATTGCGCATGGCCTCCAGCTGCAGGCAGAGTTTCTCAAGATGCCTGTCTGAGCGTCCATTCATTATTGATATTCTGGCACTTCCTAGCTGCAGGATGGAGAAAAGGTCGTTAAGGTCGTTTGCGTTCCAGGACAGGATGTCAGAGTCATAAAGCTCCTTGAAATATGAGCCCATGCTGAACTTCTTCACATAAGTGCCTTCTCCTGTACGGGTCTCGGTGAGGCCGAGCACATTGGCCTTCTTTATGCCGCTTCTCAGACTCATCCGGCTTACGCCAAGCTCCCTGGCGAGCTCGGTTTCTGAGGGTATCTTCTCTCCCGGCTTCCAGGTACCGTTGTCAATCTGCCTCTTAATGTAATCGAATATCTGGTCTGACAGGCTTGCTCTCTTGAATTCTTCCATCTCTTTCCCTTATCGGTCTTGTCCCATTATCAACGTTGGACGGAATAAACACAATATACAGGAAAAGGACTTGTCAGGTTTTCATACAGGCAGACAGCCCGTTTTTCCATTTGACAAAGGGTGCAGGCCGGCGCATAATTGCAGCCGGAATATCATAAGTCAAAGCCCCGAGGCAAACTCTACCAAGGAGGAAGCCCTTCAGGGCAATCTGCTTATGTTAACAACTATCCTGGGTTTTGCGATAATCATCGCACTTGTCCTTCTGATCATGAAGGAAAAGGCCTGTGCCCCGATCATCTTCGCTGTTCTGCCTGTCGTCGCTGCCATGATACTCGGTTACTCGGTCAGTGAGATCGTTCCGATGTACGTCAGCGGTTTCTCGAAGAACGCACGCAATGCTGTTCTCGCGATGTTCTCCGTGTCCTACTTCTTCATGATGAACGAGGTAGGTGCCTTTGATCCTATCGTAAACGCCATCGTGAAGCGCTGTAGCGGAAACATCATCCTCGTCTTCATCGCCGCCACGATCATCAGCATGGTCACGACTCTGGATGGCCAGTCTGCTTCGACAATCGTGGTGACCGCACCGGTCATGTACCCGATTTTCAAGAAGATGAAGATACGTCCCGAGAACCTTGCTTTCATCATAACGGTGACGGTCGGCGTCTTCATGTATCTTCCTTATACAAGTGCCATGATGGCGGTCTCCACAGCCCTCGAGGTCCCCGTGGAGGAGATCTGGTCCCAGATTCTGCCTTCATTCGGAATAGGAATCATTGCCTGTTTTGTCCTTGCCGTGCTGATGGCCATAAATGAGAAGAAGAGGATTGCTGCCGGTAAGAATGACTACCTTGACGCGGAGATGGCAGAGGCCTCCGGAAGCGGCATCAAGGAACTCACTGCCAGGCAGAAGAAACTGCTCCCGTTCAACTGGGTCATGACTGTCATCCTGATGATCTGTCTCTTTACGAGCATCGTTGACAGTGCCGTTCTCTTTGTCTTCATGTTTGCCCTGTGCGTCTTCGTCAACTATCCTAACTCGAAGGAACAGGTCGGGATGATCAGGAAAAGCGCTCCGATGGCCATGTTCGTCGCAGTCATCTTCCTCATCGCCGGCGGTTACAGCAATGTCATGCAGGAGACAGGAATGATGGATGCCATGGTCGGTGCCCTGCTGGGAATCGCGCCTGAATTCATGATGAGGTTCCTGCACGACCTGATCGGCATTGTCTCTGTCCCGCTCAACTTCTTCCTCGGTGCGGATACTTTCTATTTCGGCCTCGTCCCGCTTGCCGGAAACATCGCAACCTCCTTCGGTGTCCCCGTAATCGGCTACTGCATCACGGTCATGATCGGAAAGGGCATAGGAATGCTCTGTTCCCCCACTACGCCGAATCTCTATCTGCTGACTGACATGTGCCATGTGTCCACAAAGAGCTACTTCAAGTTCACCTTCCTGAAGCTCTGGGCATTCTCGGTGGTCATCCTCGTCCTCTCCTGGATTTTCGGCATTGCCGCATTCTAGGAGGTGAGAAGTGGTAAGTTCAGAAAGCAAGAAGCTTTTCTCAGACCTGAATATGCCTTATCCCGCTGTCGCACTTCGCTATCATGTCGTTGTTCCGGAGGGGGTGCCGCATTACGATGGTGAGAAACTGGCCTTCTGCCAGTATGTGTCGGTAGCTCAGAAGAACGGCGGAACATTCTACACCGATGTGAATGATGATGCCTGCTACGGGAAGGTTCCTCTGGGCATGGAAGAGAAACCGGCGGTGACTGCCAGCGGTCAGGCCGGCTACGACTTTGATCTTTACAGGAGTCCCGCCGCCTGCAGGAGGCTGTATCAGGAGATGCCCGTGATCGAGCCCGGAACAGTGCGTTATGTGCAGTTTGCGAGACTCCAGGATGCCACCTTTGATCCTGATCTTGTCATTTGCGTCTGCGATCAGTCCTCCGCCGATATCCTGCTGTGTGCGACAAGTTATATCTCAGGAGATTTCTGGGAATCCCGGTCAACTCCAGTGCTGAGCTGCGCCTGGATGTATGCATACCCTGTTATCTCCGGAAAGGTTAACCACATCACAACAGGCTTCTATCATGGACTGAAGAGGAGGGGAACCTATCCCGCCGGGCTGACAATGATAGCGATTCCTTTCCAGAAACTGGATGAAGTCTGCACTGCACTGGCCCAGATGCCCTGGACGCCGGTTGCGTTCCGCAGTGATGAGGAGAGCAGGGCTCTGCTGAAGCGCAGGATGGATCACTGGCAGGAAATGGCGCAGCAGGCCGGATGCACGGTGGACATCAGATAGGAGGAGAGAATGGATTACGATATATTGTTCGAACCCGTAAAGATCGGCTCACTCAAGCTGAAAAACCGTTTCTCGATGGCTCCGATGGGGCCTCTAGGCCTTTCGGACAGCGAGGGCGGCTGGAACACAAGGGGAATAGACTATTACGTCCGCCGTGCCCAGGGCGGATGCGGACTCATTATCACAGGAGTGACCTTCTCTGACTGCGCTGTTGAGAAGCAGAGCATGCCGAATTGTCCGAACTCAACATACAACCCCGTCCACTTCGTACGCACCAGCAGGGAGATGACGGAGCGTGTGCATGCCTATGACGCGAGGATAT
Organism: uncultured Spirochaetales bacterium; assembly: GCA_944390045.1. Classification (GTDB taxonomy): domain Bacteria; phylum Spirochaetota; class Spirochaetia; order Sphaerochaetales; family Sphaerochaetaceae; genus Bullifex. The sequence continues at coordinate 21,324 of CALXOO010000028.1, forward strand.
TCCTGATGATGAGCGCAGGCTTCGGTCGTGTGACTATTCCGACAAACCTTGGCGATTTCCCTCCTGTCGCACCCTCTGCGATTCCTCACCGCTGGCTGGACAGGACCTGCCGCCCGCTGGAGAAGAGCGAGATCAGGAGCATCGTGAAGTCTTTCGGTGACGGAGCATTCAATGCCAGGAGGGCAGGCTTTGATGGAATTGAGGTCCATGCCGTGCATGAGGGCTATCTGCTGGACCAGTTCGCGATAAGCATGTTCAATCAGCGTACAGACGAGTATGGCGGATCGCTTGAGAACCGTCTGCGCTTTGCCCGCGAGGTGGTCGAGGAGATAAAATCACGCTGCGGTGATGATTATCCGGTGAGTCTGAGGTTCTCCCTCAAGAGCATGATAAAGGACTGGAGGGTCGGAGCCCTGCCCGGTGAGGACTTCAGGGAAAAGGGCAGGGATATCGATGAGGGCCTTGAGGCCGCCAGACTGCTTGTCTCTTACGGTTATGACGCACTGGATGCCGATGTGGGAACCTACGACTCCTGGTGGTGGAATCATCCGCCGATGTACCAGAAGAAAGGCCTGTACAGGGACTACTGTGCGATGATCAAGAAAGTCGTCGATGTTCCTGTCCTGTGTGCCGGGAGAATGGATGATCCCGATATGGCCAGAACTGCCGTGGAGGAAGGACAGTGCGATATCATCAACCTAGGCCGTCCACTGCTTGCTGATCCTGATTATGTCAAGAAGCTCTGGAGTGGGCACCGTGCCTCCATCAGGCCCTGTATTTCCTGCCAGGAAGGCTGCATGGGAAGGATCCAGGAGTTCAGTGCGATTAACTGTGCCGTCAATCCACAGACCGCCAGAGAGCGTGACTTTGCCTACAGACCTGTACTTGAGCGCAAGAAAGTCCTCGTCATCGGAGGTGGTGTCGCAGGCTGTGAGGCCGCGAGAGTGCTGAAGACCCGTGGCCACGAGGTCTCTCTCTATGAGAAAGGATCCGTACTCGGCGGCAATCTGATACCTGGAGGAGCACCGTCATTCAAGGAGGATGATCTGGCTCTTGCCTCATGGTACGGCAGTGAGCTGGCCCGCCTCAAGGTGGACGTCCATCTGTCAAGCGTCGTGGACGAGACGTTTGACTTCTCATCATTCGATGCTGTTGTCTTTGCAACAGGTTCCAGGCCAAAGCGGTTCCCGCTTGGCTGTGATGCGAAAGTCCATCTCGCACAGGATGTCCTGCTTGGTCTGGCGGATCCCGGCCGCCGGACTGTCGTGGTGGGTGCCGGCCTTGTCGGATGTGAGCTTGCCCTGCATCTCAGGCAGAAGGGCGTGGATGTGACTCTGGTCGAGGGCCTGGACAGGATTCTCGTCAACGGTCCGCTATGCCATGCCAACAAGGACATGCTGGAAGCCCTCATTCCGTATAATGGAATCAGAACCGTAGTTTCTGCGAAGGTTCTTGGATATGACGGCCGTATCCTTCGCTATGAGAAGGACGGAGCTGTACATGAGCTTGTCTGTGACAGTGTGATCCTGTCTGTCGGCTACAGGGAGGAGAATGCCCTGTATGACAAACTGAAGGGTTCTCTGGCTGAATCATATGTGATAGGCGATGCGAGAAAGGTTGCGAATATCATGTATGCTGTCTGGGATGCCTTCGAAGTCGCAAACAGCATCTGATACTGTATCCTTTGTTCCTGTCTTTCAGGGGGGGGGCAAGCCTGCCAGGCCTGCCCCTTTCTTGCATCACGGGCCGCAAGTGTAGGAAGATTGTGTCAGGATGATCTGCATCACTGGAATAGATTTTACCGGCCAGCCCCTCCTGTTCGCTCATCTTCAGAACAGGGGAAGGGAGCTGCTGTCCTCTGCCACGGGCAGGCTCATGCGGCAGTACCGCTTCCCGTTCATTCTTGTCGTTACCTGCGACAGGGCTGAGGTCATCAGCATGGAGAGCGCCGGCTGCGAGATACTGGAGCGTGCGCTCTCCCTCAATCCTGCGGCAGTCTCGAGGTACCGCTACTCGCTGTGCGGAGATGATGCAGTCAGGCATATCCTGCTGCTTTCAGCCGGAGTCATCTCACCTCTTTTCGGAGAGGATACGATTCAGGGGCAGCTCGCCCTTGCAGGTGACGTCGCCAGGCTGTCCGGCACCTCATGCCCTCAGCTGAACAAGCTGGTGAATCTGGCAGTGTCTTTCTCGAAAAGGATCCACAGCGGGATCAGGGTAAGAGTGTTCGACAGAAGCATAGCCGATGAACTTGCGAGAAGACTTGCGGACCTGAGGCGCATTCTCGTCACCGGTTCCGGTGAGGGGGCGCGCGTCGTCATCTCCAGCCTGCTGAGGGATGGACATGAGGTGCATGTCGCACTGCGTGATGAGGCCAAGACCTTCCTCGCTCCAGCCGGCACCCTGCCAGTGTCATATGAAAGGAAGATGGAAGAGGCCGCCTGGGCAGATGCCATAGTCTCCGTCTCGTCAGGGCTCTATCATACCTTCTCGCTGGAGGAGTGCCTTTCCATTGCTCCGAAGCCAATGTATGACCTTGCTTCTCCTGCTGATCTTCCGGACAGCCCGAACGTCATAAGAAAGGACAGCCTCGGTGTGGATGAGCCTGAGAAGGAGAGGGTGGCCGCATACATCAGGGCAGAAGCTGAAAAAGTTCTGGCGGAGTACCGGGACTGGCTTGAGCGCAGCGGAGCTCGCCTGGCCGATGAGGGCCGTTCGGACGAACTTTCATATGAGGTCATGCGCCGGCTTTCTGCAACGCTGTCACGGCTCCGGCTGAACGGAGAGACGGAACAAAGGCTGCGGGCTTCAATTCTGGACAGCGTCAAGAAGGCTTACATGACAAAGAGCTACAGCTGGAGATCAGGATCCGGTCCGAGTGGTGACACGACTTGATTCTTCGGGTAGAGTTTCGCCGTAAGGAGAAAAGAGATGTCAAGCAACAAACGACCGGATGAAATGGTCAGGATTGAGAATGAGTCACAGGCTCTGGACTTCATCGGGAAGGAAGTGGCGGCTGTCAGGGCACAGGTCGGAGACGGCAAGGTGCTGCTTGCCCTGTCCGGAGGAGTCGACTCTTCTGTTGTGGCGGCCCTGCTGATCAGGGCAATTGGCAGGAACCTCATCTGTGTCCATGTCAACCATGGACTGCTGAGAAAGGGTGAGCCTGAACAGGTTGTCAGGGTCTTCAGGAACGAGATGGATGCAAACCTAATTTATGTGGATGCTGTAGACCGCTTCCTGGATAAGCTGGCCGGGGTTGATGATCCGGAGACCAAGAGAAAGATCATCGGCGGAGAGTTCATCAGAGTCTTCGAGGAGGAAGCAAGGAAGCTTGACGGCATCTCGTTCCTTGCACAGGGAACGATTTACCCCGATATACTGGAAAGCGGAACAGTGAAGGCCCACCACAACGTCGGCGGACTGCCTGAAGATCTTAAGTTCGAGCTGGTTGAGCCTCTGAAGTTCCTGTACAAGGACGAAGTCAGGGTAGTGGGCAAGGCTCTTGGTCTGCCGGACAGCATGGTCTACAGACAGCCTTTCCCCGGTCCTGGACTTGGTGTCAGATGCCTTGGAGCCATCACCAGGGACAGGCTAGAAGCCGTCAGGGAGTCAGATGCAATACTGCGTGAGGAGTTCGCAGCAGCGGGGCTTGAAGGCAAGGTCTGGCAGTATTTCACGATTGTACCAGACTACAGGAGTGTCGGCGTGAGGGATGGCCAGCGCAGTTTCGAGTGGCCTGTCATAATCCGTGCCGTCAATACAAGAGATGCCATGAGCGCAAGCATTGAGGAGATAGAGTACCCGCTTCTTCACAGAATCACGGACAGGATCCTCAAGGAGGTGAAAGGCGTCAACAGAGTGCTTTATGATCTGTCTCCTAAGCCCACTGGAACCATTGAGTGGGAGTGATCTCAATTTAAAGTAATTCTCTATAATAGATAGAAATAAAATTCGAATTGACCCCGAATTGACCCTGTTTTGTGCAACTGATGATATTCTGAACTATTCAGTATAGAATACTCAGTTGCACATTTTTGTTAACCTCTCAAAGCTTGACACTCAGTTGGAGGGATAAATGGACATAAGCATATTCATGGAATCTTTCAAGGATAATCTTCTCGCTCTTTTCAATGATAATCTTCTTTTTCTCGGTATTCAGGGCAGTTATGGCAGAAGTGAGGCAAAGGAGACAAGCGATATCGATCCAGTGATAATCCTCCAGCAGTGTGGAAAAGGTGAGATTCTGAAATACAGAACATATATTGATACTCTTCCCGAAAAAGATATCCTCTGTGGATTTGTCTCTTCTATAGATGAACTCAGAGCATGGGAAAGCGCTGACAGAACACAGCTGGTCTAGATACAAGGCCTCTATACGGCAACCTTGAAGGGCTATGTCCGCCGATAGCAGGAGATGATATCAGAAGAGCTGTACAACAGGGAGCTTGTGCAATATGCCATGCTTCCTCTCACAGCATATTTCATGCTAGAAACTGGTCGATTCTTCCTGAGCTTTATGAAAGCTCGAGATTCACGATAAGGATGAAGCATTATCTTCAGACTGGTGTTTATGTATCCGCATTCAGAGAACTCATCACTGTTGTCGATGAGGAAGAAAAGGCAATCCTTGAAACTCAGAATCCCGATGCAGAGAATGATGCATTCATTCTTCTTGAATAGGCATCGAAGGCAATGAGAATTCTCAACACGAATTGATTAGAGATTCAGAACTATGTAGATGCCTTCTCTTTTTGGTTGTGCAGTAAAACTGTACTGCTATGTTCGGAAAAATGGAGCGGCCAATTCGCCCGAACGGAGTGAGCTGGCCGCTTAAAACGGAGTGGCTACTGA
>CALXOO010000029.1 GCA_944390045.1 uncultured Spirochaetales bacterium
TAAAGCTTATTCATGTACTTACGTTTTTATTTCTCTTGTCCAATCTTTTTTATTGACAGCTTCGGACAAATAAAAAACACCGCCACCCGACGGTGACGGCTCAGATCAGGAATGATCTGTCTCAGGCTTCCTTATTGTCCTTCTTGGATGCCTTCTTCTCGGCCTTGGCCTCCTTCTTCTCTGTCTTCTCGACGAGCTCGAGGATCACCATCTCGGCCGCATCTCCAAGCCTGTTGCCAGTCTTGAGGATCCTTGTGTAACCACCCTTTCTGTCCTGGAACAGCGGGGCGATTTCCTTGAAGAGCTTTGCGACGATGGCCTCGTCATAGAGATAGGCGGAAACGATGCGGCGGTTGTGGACATTGTCAACCTTGGCTCTCGTGATCAGCTTCTCGGCCATCTTCCTCACTTCAAGGGCCTTTGCCTTTGTGGTCTCAATTCTCTCATAGCGAAAGAGGGATGTGACCATGTTGCGCTTGAGCGCCTTGCGCTGGCTGGACTTCCTGCTCAACGCATTGAAACCAATTCTATGCTTCATTGTTCTCTTCCTTTGCTTCTGGAACTTTTATAGCGTTCTTCAATACACTGTAGTCGGTCATTCCGAGGGAGAGGTTCCACTCCTTCAGCTTCTCCTTGATCTCGCTCAGGCTCTTCTTTCCAAAGTTCCTTGTCTTGGCGATCTCATCCTCGGTCTTCCTGGTCAGATCCCCGATTGTCCTGATGTTCGCGTTCTTGAGACAGTTGGATGAACGGACAGTCAGCTCAAGCTCCTCGACGGAAGTGTCAAGAATCTTTCTGATCCTGGCCTCCTCCTCATCCACGTCCTCGCTGCTGGACACCTGGCTCTCGTCAAAGTTGATGAAGATCGTGAAGTGCTCCTTGATGATCTTGGCGGCCTGCGCGAGCGCGTTCTCCGGGGAGATCGTGCCGTCGGTCGTGATCTCAAGGATCAGCTTGTCATAGTCGTTCCTCTGTCCGACCCTGGTGGGCTCGATGGAGTACTTGACTCTCTTGATCGGCGAGAAGAAGGCGTCAATCGCGATGACACCGGGCTCCTCGACATACTTCTCGTTGAGCTCGGAAGGGACATAACCGCGCCCGAGATTGATCTCAACAACCATCTCGAGATCACAGTCATCCATCATGGTGAAGATCTCAAGATCAGGATTCAGGATTGTGACCGTATCCCTCTCCAGAGTCTTGCCGGTCACCCTTCCGGGTCCCTGGCAGCTGATGGTCAGCGTGGTGCCCTCGCTGTCCTCAGGCATGCTGATCTCCAGCTTCTTGAGAGCGGCGATGATGTCCGCGATATCCTCGCGCACACCGGGGATGGACTCGTATTCGCTTGTCACAGTGTGGGGCTCACGTCCCTCGCTGGAGGCGAATGTAGTGAACTGGACTGCGGTTACCGCATAACCCTGGATTGATGACAAGAGCACACGGCGGAGCGTGTTTCCGACTGTGGTTCCAAAGCCTCTCTCGAAAGGATAGGCGATGAACTTTCCATACTTCGGATCGGAGACACTGTGGTCATAGGTGACACCGGCTGGCCTCTTGAAGCCCTTTAGAAGGTTTTTACGTGCCATGACTACTCCTTATCTAGTCTGATTAAACGTTCAACGAACGTTCTTCTGAGCGGAGGCGGGACAGCGCCTGGCTGTCCCACGCCCGGATCAGACGCGCCTTGTCTTGCGCGGGCGGCAACCGTTGTGAGGAATCGGGGTGACGTCACGGATGGTGCGCACCTTCAGCCCCAGAACACCAAGAGTCCTGATTGCGCTCTCACGTCCGACACCAGGTCCCTTGACGAAGACGTTGACGCTCTTGAGACCATAGTCCATGGCCTTCTTGGCGGCTGTCTCACAAGTTGTCTGGGCAGCATATGGAGTGCTCTTCTTGGCACCTCTGAATCCAAGACCGCCGGCACTGGCCCAGGAGAGGGCATTTCCGGCAAGGTCGGTAACAGTGATGATTGTGTTGTTGAAGGTCGCCTGGATGTAGACGTTGCCTTCAAGAACAGTCTTTTTGACTTTGCGTTTTACATTGGCCATAGATTACACCTGTCCCTTATTTCTTCTTTCCTGCAACGGTCTTCTTCTTGCCCTTGCGGGTACGAGCGTTGGTCTTGGTCCTCTGACCGCGGACGGGAAGGCCCTTCCTGTGCCTGAGGCCGCGATAACAGCCGATATCCATCAGACGCTTGATGTTGAGGGCGACCTCTGTCCTGAGGTGGCCTTCGATCTTGTACTCTTCCTCGATAACCTTTCTCAGAAGGGCGACATCATCAGCGCTGAGCGTGTTGATTCTGACGTCGGGATCGATATTTGTCTTGGCGCAGATCTCCATGGCGGATGTTCTGCCGATGCCATAAATGTAGGTCAGGGCAATCTTGACTGCCTTATTGGGCAGGTCAACACCTGCAATACGTGCCATATTCCAAGGCCTCCTAACTTATTTTTGTCTCTGCTTGTGCTTCGGGTTCTCACAGATGATGCGCACAACCCCTGCGCGTCTGATGACCTTGCACTTGTCACAAATCGGTTTAACACTTGCTCTTACTTTCATAGTGAAAACTCCTAAAGTTTCTTGATCTTACGACCTGTGGTCATAAAACCGTCATGGTGATGCATCTTCATCTGCGAGTCGAGCTGGCGGACCGTCTCAAGGCAGACACCGACCATGATGATCAGTGATGTACCGCCGAAGAGCATTGCAACATCAGCCGGGAAGTTGAAGAGCTTCTGGATCAGCGTCGGAATCAGGGCGATGAATGCAAGGAAGAGGGATCCGGGGAGAACGATTCTGTTGAGAACCTTCCTGAGGTACTTTTCAAGATTGTCATTGCTGACAGAGGGGATTGTACCGCCGTTGTCCCTGATGTTCTTTGCAATCTCGTCAGGATTCAGGCTGACCTGCGTGTAGAAGAATGCAAAACCTATAATCAACAGGGTGTAGATAATCAGATAGGGGGCACCCTGGGGATTGAGGAAGTTCGCGACAGACTGAAGCCAGCCGACATTCGGTGCGAGGCTGGTCGCAATCTGGAGCGGGAATGTGAGAAGTGCGGAGGCGAAGATAACCGGGATGACTCCGGAGGGGTTGATCTTGAACGGGATGTAGTTCGATCCACCCTGATACATCTTGTTTCCGACGACACGCTTTGCGTACTTCACAGGGATCTTTCTCATGCCCTTCTCCTCGTAGACGACCATGATGACGACGAAGACGTACATCACGACGACAACGACAACAGCCAGCCAGTTCAGGCTGCCGCTGGCGATCGAGCTGAAGAGCGTGCTGAATGCGGAGGGCATTCTGGCGACGATGCCTGCAAAGATCAGCAGGGAAATGCCGTTTCCGACTCCGTGCTGCGTGATCTTGTCACCCAGCCAGACGAGGAACATCGAACCTGCCGTGACGGATACCATCGCGATCAGGGTGAAGGGCACGCGGCCGATGATGATGGCCTCGGGAATCGTCGTGGCATAAACGGTGACGGCGAATGACTGGATCAGACAGACCACAATCGTGCCGTAACGCGTATACTGCTGGATTTTCTTGCTGCCATGAGGATCCTGCGCAAGCTTCTTGAGGGATGGCACGACCAGCATCAGCAGCTGAACGATGATCTGGGTGCTGATGTAAGGCATCACACCCAGCATGAACAGGCTGAAGTTGCTGAAGGCACCGCCCGAGAAAAAGTTCAGATATTCAGTGAAACCTATTGTCGAGCTCTGGGCAGCAGAGAGGAAATAGGCTTCGAGGATGACAGGATCAATTCCCGGAATTGGCACAACAGTACCGATTCGGCTTACTACAAGCAAGCCGATCGTTACCAGGACCTTCTTCCGGACGTCCCTCATTCTCATCATATCCACTAGTGAGTTTGACATGACAACCTTCTCTTGTTATTTGACCGAGCCTCCGGCCGCCTCGACAGCCTTCGCGGCCGCGGCGGAAACCTTTACGCCCTCGATGGTGAGTTTCTTTCCAATCTCCCCGTTGTTGAGGATCTTGCCCAAAACATCCTTGCCCTTGATCAGTCCCTTCTCCCTGAGAGAGTCGGTGTTGACCACATCGCCATCAGAGAAGGCGGCGTCCAGGTCGCTCAGGGAAACCGGAACATAGGTGACCTTGAAAGGATAGTTGGAGAAACCACGGCGGGCGACGCGTCTGTAGAGAGGCATCTGGCCACCCTCGAAACCGAGGCGGACACCACCGCCGGAGCGGCTGTTCTGTCCATCATGACCACGTCCGCAGGCCCTGCCCTTGCTGGAGGCACCGCGGCCTACGATGGTCTTCTTGGTATTGGCACCAAAGGGTGCAATGATCTGTCCCATCTTAAATCTCCTCAACCTTTACCATGTGTGCCACTTTGCGCACCATGCCGAGTGTGGCAGGTGTGGCCTCATGGACAACGCTGCTGTGCATCTTGCCAAGGCCGAGGGCCTTGATCGTGGCCCTCTGCTTGGGAAGAGAGCCAGCCACCGAGCGAACCAGTGTGATTTTAATGTTCTTGTCTGCCATAATCAACCCCACATTTCCTTAAGTGACTTGCCTCTCTGCGACGCAAGCTTCTTTGCATCGAAAAGGTTCTCGAAAGCGTCGAATGTCGCCTTGACTGTGTTTATGTTGTTCTTGCTTCCAAGGGACTTGCTCAGAAGATCCTTGATTCCGGCAGCGTCGGCGACAGCCTTGACGGCTCCGCCGGCGATGACGCCGGTACCGGGAACTGCCGGGCGGACGAGGACGCTCGCGCTCTTGTACTTGCCAAGCATCTCGTGAGGGATCGTGCTGCCCTTCATCGGCACTGTGATCAGGTGTGCCTTGGCCTTCTCTGTGGCCTTGCGGATCGCATCGGTCACGTCATTGGCCTTTCCGAAGCCATAGCCGACCCTGCCGTCGCCGTATCCGACGACAACCAGCGCGGAGAAGGAGAAGTTCTTGCCACCCTTGACAACCTTTGTGACACGGTTGATCTTGATGAGCTTCTCAACGTATCCGTCCTTGACTTCCTTTTCTCTATCTCTTGCTCTTTCCATATAAAACCCCTTAGAACTTGACGCCGGCGGAACGTGCGCCATCGGCAATGGCCTTGACAATGCCGTGATAGACATAGCCGTTCCTGTCAAAGACGACAGCCTGGATGTTCTTCTCCAGACAGCGCTTGCCAACAGCCTCACCGAGCTTCGCGGCATCAGCGACACAGTTCTTGAGATCCTTCAGGCCGGCCTCGAGGGTGTTGGCGCTGACAAGCGTCTTGCCCTGTGTGTCGTCGATGACCTGGACATACATGTGGAGGTTGCTCCTGAAGACTGTCATTCTCGGCCTCTCAGGAGTACCGGAGACTCTCTTCCTGATATGAGCCTTGCGGCGTGCCGCCTTGCGGTTTTTATCGACAATTCTGTTCATTTCGCCTACCCCTTATTTCTTGCCACCGGACTTGCCGACCTTGCGGCGGATGTTCTCGGTCTCATACTTGATACCCTTGCCCTTATAGGGTTCAGGTCCGCGCAGTGAGCGGATTTCGGCACAGACCTGGCCAACCCTCTCCTTGCTGATGCCGGAGATCGTGACCTTGTTTCCATCGACCGCAGCCTGGATTCCCTCCGGGATGATGTAGTCGATGATGGTCGAATAGCCGAGGGAGAGCGTGAGGATGTTCTTGTTCAGTTCAGCCTTGTAACCGACACCGTTGATCATCAGGCTCTTTGAGAAGCCCTGGCTGACACCGGTGACCATGTTGTGGATCAGCTGCCTGTAAAGACCATGGTAGCTCCTGTTCTCCATCTCGTCGTTGGCCCTTGTGACCAGGACCTCGTTGTTCTCGACTGCGATTGTGATGTCACCCTTGACGGCCTGGCTGAGGGTTCCCTTGGGTCCCTTGACCGTGACCATACCGTCAGCGACTGTTACTGTGACACCTGCCGGAATGGCGACAGGCAACTTTCCGATACGTGACATTGTCCGCCTCCTTACCAGATTGTGCAGATCAGCTCTCCGCCGACCTTCGCTTCAGCCGCCTTCCTGCCGGTGATGACGCCGGAAGAAGAAGAGACTACCACCACGCCGTAGCCGTTGTAGACCCTGGGCATGTCCTTGTAACCGCTGTAGACACGGCGGCCGGGAGTGGAGATCCTCTCAAGTCCGTGGATCGCAGGAGCCTGGGTCTCGTCGTACTTGAGGTAGATACGGATATATGAAAGGTTGTCCTTGGAAACCTTCTTGAAGTTCTTGATGAAACCCTCGTTCTTCATGATCTTGATGATCTGGAGCTTCATCTTGCTTGTGGAGATATCCACTTTCTCATGCTTGGCCTGACTAGCATTTCTGATCTTAGTCAGCATATCTGCAATTGGATCACTAACTGCCATATCTCAACTCCTACCAGCTTGACTTGGTAACGCCAGGGATCTGGCCTTCGCTTGCCAGTTTGCGGAAGCAAACCCTACACATATCAAACTTGCGCATATATCCACGAGGACGTCCGCAAATCCTGCACCTGTTGTAGCTGCGGGTGGAGAACTTGGGCTCCCTCTTGCACTTGACTATCATAGATTTCTTTGCCATATTCCCGACTCCTTACTTAGCAAAGGGCATACCAAGCTTCTTGAGAAGTGCGAAGGCCTCCTCGTCGGTCTTGGCAGATGTGACGATGGCAACGTTCAGACCGCTGACCCTCTCGATCTTGTCGTAATCGATCTCGGGGAAGATGATCTGCTCAGTGATGCCAAGGGAATAGTTTCCATGGCCGTCGAAGGCATTGGGGTTGACACCCTTGAAGTCCTTGACGCGGGGAAGCGCGATGGAGATGAGCCTCTCTAGGAAGTACCACATGTTGTCACCGCGCAGTGTGACCATGGCACCGATCTCCTGGCCTTCCCTGACCTTGAAGTTGGCAATTGACTTTCTGGCCTTTGTCTTCACGACATGCTGGCCTGAGATCTGCTCAAGTTCCTTGGCAGCGGCATCGAGGAGCTTCTTGTTTGTGGTGGCCTCGCCGACACCGACGGAAAGGACGATCTTCTCGATAGCGGGAACCTGCATCTTCGAAGAATATCCGAACTCCTTGAAGAGCTGGGGAGCTACGGTCTCGTTGTACTTGACCTTGAAGTTGGGAATAAACTTTTCTGCCATACTAGAGCACCTCTCCTGTCTTCTTGGCGTAACGGACCTTCTTTCCGTTCTCGAACTTGTATCCAATCCTGCTTGTCTTGTCCTTGCTGACAATTGCGACATTTGAAACGTGGATCGGAGCTTCCACCTGCATGATTCCGCCCTTGTCCGCCTGGTTCTTCCTGCGGATCGTCTTGGAAACCATGTTGAGCCCTGAAACGATAACCTTCTCGTTCACGGGGTCAATCTTCACAATCTTGCCGATCTTGCCCTTGTCCTTACCGGCAATGATCTTGACTGTGTCGTCTTTCTTGAGTTTCATTCTGTCTTCTCCTACAACACTTCCGGTGCGAGTGAAACGATCTTCATGTAGCCGTCGCGAAGTTCACGGGCAACTGGTCCGAAAATACGCTTTCCGCGTGGGTTATTGTTGGCATCAATGATAACGCAAGCGTTGTCATCGAACCTGATATAGGTACCGTCAGGTCTGCGGTATTCCTTCTTAGTACGGACGATAACCGCCTTGAGAACGTCACCCTTCTTGATGGTTCCGTTCGGGAGGGCGTCCTTGACGGCCACGACGATGATGTCACCGACCGAAGCGACGTATCTATGGCTGCCGCCGAGGACCTTGATGCACTGCACGCGCTTTGCACCACTGTTGTCCGCAACATTCAAATAAGTCTGCATCTGTACCATGACAAAATCTCCTTAACGGGCCTTCTCGACGATCTGAACCAGTCTCCAGCACTTGTCCTTGCTGAGGTGGCGGCACTCCATGACGCGGACTGTGTCGCCGACGTGGGCCTCATTCCTCTCGTCATGAGCCTTGATCCTCTTGGTGCTGTTGACATACTTCTTGTAGAGAGGGTGCAGGGTTCTATTGGTAACCTCGACAACGATGGTCTTGTCCATCTTATCGCTCACTACAATACCATTAAAAGTCTTCTTTCTAGCTTCCATTTCCAGCCTCTCTACTTGCCAGCCTTGGCAATGCCGATGTCGTGCTGATGAATCAGTGTGTTCAGTCTGGCGATGTCCCTTCTCATTGTCCTGAGGGCAAGCGGGTTGTCCAGGTGGCTCATCACCTGCTCCACTCTGAGATTCAACAGTTCCTTTCTGAGCTTGTCGCGCTGGGCAACCATGTCGTTGTAGCTCATCTTAGCGAGTTCTTTCTTCTTCATCACTTCACTCCTGGACAGTTCTTGAGACGAACTTGGTCTTGATCGGGAGCTTGCTGGCGGCAAGCTCAAGGGCCTCTCTGGCCAGCTGCTCGTCAACACCGCCCATCTCGAACATGATCGCGCCTGTCTTTACAACCGCGACCCAGCCCTCGGGCGCACCCTTTCCGTTGCCCTGCCTGGTCTCAGCCGGCTTCTTTGTGTAGGGCATGTCGGGGAAGATGCGGATCCAGACCTTTCCACCTCTCTTGATGTGACGCGTCATGGCGACACGGGCAGCCTCGATCTGGCGGTTTGTGATCCACCTGGGCTCCGTGGCCATAAGGCCGTACTCACCGAAGCTGAGAGTGTTTCCGCGGTGCGCGACAGCATCACGTGTGCCGCGCTGCTTCTTTCTGTATTTGATTCTCTTTGGACTGAGCATTGCACTAACTCCTTGTTGCAGCGTCCGCCTGTGCAGGCTTCTTTCTCACAACACCGCCGGCAGCCTCCTCCTCGGGAGCTCCATGGGCGTAGATCTCACCATTGAAGACCCAGACCTTGACTCCGATGGCACCATAGCTGGTGTTCGCTGTCTTGAATCCATAGTCGATGTCGCTCCTGAGAGTGTGAAGAGGAACGCGTCCTTCCTTCATCCACTCGCTTCTCGCGATATCGGCACCGCCAAGACGTCCGGAGAGCTTGATCTTGATGCCCTCGGCACCACCTGCCATGGCGCGGGAGATGCTGTTCTTCATGATGCGGCGGAAAGCACCTCTGTTCTCGATCTGCTTCGCCACATTCTGTGCGATGATCTGGGCATCGATCTCGGGCTTCTTGATCTCCTTGATCTTGATCTGGAGCTTCTTGTCGGTCAGCTTCTGCATCTTCTCGGCAAGCTTCTCGACATTGGCACCCTTGGCTCCGATGATGATTCCGGGCCTGGCCGTGGCGATCACGATCGTGATGCGCTGGGGCTTGCGGATGATCTCGACATCAGAGATATCGGCACCCTGGACCTCGGGACAGGCCAGAAGGCTCTTGCGCAGGACAAGATCCTCATGGAGAGTGTCCACGTAATCCCTGGGATCGACATACCACTTTGACTTCCAGGTCTTGTTTATACCTAACCTAAGTCCAATAGGATTAACTTTCTGGCCCATTACTTACCTACCTTCTCATCTACAACGACTGTGATATGGCTCATCCTCTTGAGGAGAATGTCGCGCTTTCCGTGGCTCCTTGCCCAGACTCTCTTCAGGCGTGGACCATCATCAATCGTGATGGCTGCGACGTAGAGGGAATCCTCATCCAGCCTTCTGTTGACATACAAGGCATTGGCACCTGCGGACTTGAGAACTTTCAGAATAAGGCGAGCGCCCTTCTGCGGCATTGCCTCCAGAATGGCAACCGCTTCCGGGTACTTCTTGCCCCTGACCAGATTGGCCACAGGGCGGACCTTGGAAGGAGAAACCATAAGATACTTGGCAATTGCTTGATAACCTTTCTTAGTTTCCATTTTTATACCTTACTTACCTTTCTTATCTGATGCATGACCACGGAAAACCCTGGTAGGAGCAAACTCGCCGAGCTTGTGTCCAACAAGGTTCTCGGTGACATAGACCGGGATCCAGGTCTTGCCATTGTAGACAGAGATGGTAAAACCTACCATGTCAGGGATGATCATTGAGCTACGTGAGTAGGTCTTGATCATTGGCTTCTGACCAGACTTGTTCGATGCTTCAATCCTCTTGAGAAGACTGTCGTCCACAAAAGGACCTTTCTTTATTGACCTTGCCATTTAGCTAACTCCTACTTGCGCTTCTTGACGATGAACTTGCCCGAAGGCTTCTTCTTGGAACGGGTCTTGGCGCCCTTGGTCGGCTTGCCCCACGGAGTCACAGGATGACGTCCGGCAGCGGTCTTGCCCTCACCGCCTCCATGCGGGTGGTCGATCGGGTTCATGACAACACCGCGGACCTTGGGTCTTCTTCCCAGGTGGCGGCTGGCGCCGGCCTTGCCCAGAGACACGTTCATGTGGTCCTCATTGCCGAGTGTTCCGATTGTCGCGCAGCACTCGCCGAAGACCATTCTCATCTCGCCTGAAGGCAGGCGGAGCGTGACATAGTCACCTTCCTTGGCAACGACTGTCGCACCCTCTCCGGCTGAACGGACCAGCTGTCCGCCGCGTCCAAGAGTCAGCTCGACATTGTGGACAGTGACGCCAAGCGGGATGTTCTTCAGAGGAAGGCTGTTGCCGACCGTGAGAGGAGCATCGGGTCCGCTGATGATCTGTGTGCCGACTGTCAGTCCCTTGGGGGCGATGATGTAGCGCTTCTCGCCATCAGCATAGAAGACCAGGGCGATATTCGCGCTTCTGTTGGGATCATACTCGATCGTCTTGACGACGCCGGGAACACCATACTTGTTCCTCTTGAAGTCGATGATCCTGTAGGCCCTCTTGTGGCCGCCGCCGCGCCTGCGGACTGAGATGCGTCCGAATGTGTCGCGTCCCGCCTTCTTGGTCAGCTTTCTTGTAAGGCTCTTCTCAGGCTTCGTTGCCGTGATCTCCTCGAAGGAGAGGACAGTCTTCTGGCGAAGGCCCGGAGTATATGGTTTATAGGATTTCAGTGCCATTTTCTCACTTCTCCTTATACGCCCTCGAAGGCGCTGATCGTCTGGCCCTTGGCCAGGGTTACGACTGCCTTCTTCCAGGAGGGTGTCGTGCCCTTGATGTAGCCGCCCTTGCCTCTGGAGTACTTGGGCTTGCCCTTGTAGTTCATGACGTTGCACTTGACAGCCTCAACGCCCCAGATCTCCTTGACCGCGGCCATGATCTCGAACTTGTTGGCCTTGGGGTCGACCACGAAGGTGTACTTCTTGACCTCGCTTTCGCGGGCAAGCGTGCTCTTCTCACTGACGATTGGTCTGATAATAACCTGATCTGCTCTCATCTTCTCACCTCTCACCGTAGAACTTTCCGAGGTTCTCGGCAGCAGTCTCAAGGACAAGAATCTTGCGTCCGTAGAGCAGCTCCTTTGCGGAAAGCTTGTCGTAGCAAAGGACATGAAGGTAAGGAATGTTCCTGGCGGCACGGCGGAGCATGGCATCGTCATCCTTCATGATGATGAGCGTGCGCTGGTTCTCCGTGTCGAAGGCCTTCATGATCTGTACCAGATCCCTGGTCTTGCCGTTCTCGCTGGTGAAGTCCTCGACAACAACCAGGCGGTTCTCCTGAACACCGAGGCTCAGAAGGCTCTTATAGGCAAGGCGCTTCATCTTCTTGGGAAGAGCGAAGGAGTAATCACGCGGCTTGGGCCCGAAGATGGTGCCACCACCAACCATAATGGGCGACTTCTTGTCACCACGGCGTGCATTACCAGTTCCCTTCTGCTTATAAGGCTTGGTATTGCTGTAATTGACTTCAGCGCGGGTCTTTGTGCATGCAGTACCAACACGGCGGTTGGCAAGCTCGTTGTTAACAGCGTAGTAGATGGCACCATTGCTCACTTCTCTGGCGAAGACTTCCTCGTTGAGGTTGATGGTGCGAACTTCCTTGGCTGCTGTAGAGTATACTTTTGCTTCCATCTCTAGCCCCACTACTTCTTGATTGCTTTCTTGACGATGACAGTGCTCATTGCCGGTCCGGGAATGGCTCCCTTGACCATGAGTACCTGCATCTCGCTGTCCACGGCCACCACCTTCAGATTCTGTACGGTGGTTCTCTCCGCGCCCATGTGTCCGGCCATTCTGTGGCCCTTGAAGGTGCGCGAGGGTGTTGATGACATTGCCGTACCGCCAAGGTCCCTGTGGAACTTTGAACCGTGGGTCGCACGTCCGCCACCGAATCCGTAGCGCTTCATACCACCCTGGAAGCCCTTGCCCTTGCTGGTTCCGGTCACATCAACAAAAGCGATGTCCTTGAACATATCCACACCGAGCACGTCGCCGACCTTGACCTCCTGATCGAAGTCCCTCATCTCCATGACAGTCTTCTTGACGGGGCATGCAGCCTCCTTGAACTGTCCGGCATACGGCTTTGTGGCACGGTTTTCCTTCATGTCACCGGAAGCGAGGACAGCGGCGGAATAACCATTCGCCTCCTGGGTCCTGTTTCCGACAACTACATTGTCCTCTATTTTAATTACTGTCACAGGGGTAAGGACACCGTTGGCGTCGAACACCTGTGTCATTCCAATCTTTTTGCCGATAAGCCCTAACATCTCTTACCTCTTTACTGCTTAATTTCAACATCCACACCGGCTGGGAGTTCGAGCTTCATAAGGGCTTCGACAACCTTGGGAGTAGGATCCAGAATGTCAATCAATCTCTTGTGAGTCCTCATCTCGAACTGCTCGCGGGCCTTCTTGTTGACGTGGGGGGACCTCAAGACTGTGTATCTGTTGATGCGTGTCGGAAGTGGTACTGGACCCGATACCTGGCTGCCAGCCTTGACAACGGTCTGGACAATAGACTTCGAGCTCTGCTCTACGAGTTCAACATCAAAGCCTCTAAGTCTGACGCGGATTCTTTCGTTTGCCATAATTTAAAAATCTCCAAAAATCATAAGTTTCCTGCCGGGAACGGATCCCCGGCAGAAAAACGTATCTTGTCTACAGGACTCAGTCCTTGATCTCGGTAACCTGACCGGAAGCGACTGTCCTTCCACCCTCACGGATAGCAAACCTGAGGCCCTTATCCATAGCAACCTGGTGGATCAGCTCGACGTTGATCTCTGTGTGGTCGCCAGGCATGACCATCTCCTTGCCCTCGGGAAGAGTGACGGTTCCGGTGATGTCTGTCGTCCTGAAGTAGAACTGCGGGCGATAGCCTGTGAAGAACGGGCTGTGGCGTCCACCCTCGTCCTTGCTCAGCACGTAGACAGCGCCTGTGAACTTGGCGTGCGGTGTGATTGACTTTGGCTTGGCCAGAACCTGTCCGCGGACAACTTCCTTCTTGTCGACGCCTCTGAGAAGAGCACCGATGTTGTCGCCGGCCTGACCCTCGTCAAGCAGCTTGTTGAACATCTCAACACCTGTGACAACTGTGTCCTTGGTCTCCCTGATTCCGACGATGGAAACAGGATCGTTGACGTGGATGACACCGCTCTCGACCCTGCCGGTAACAACTGTTCCGCGTCCGGAGATGGAGAAGATGTCCTCGATCGGCATGAGGAAGGGCTTGTCAACAGCTCTCTCAGGAAGCGGGATGTAGGAATCCATGGCATCCAGGAGCTCGTCGATGCACTTTGTAGCCTCGGGGTCGTCGGGGTTGGTCATGGCGAGGTAGGCGGATCCTCTGATGACAGGGCAGTTGGCTCCGTCGAATCCGTACTCGGTCAGGAGGTCTCTCATCTCCTCCTCGACGAGGTCGATCAGATCGGGATCGTCAACCTGGTCGCACTTGTTGATGAAGACGATGATGCAGGGAACGCCAACCTGGCGGGCCAGAAGGATGTGCTCCTTTGTCTGGGCCATGGCACCATCAGTTGCAGCGACAACGATGATTGCACCGTCCATCTGGGCAGCACCTGTGATCATGTTCTTGATGTAGTCGGCGTGGCCCGGGCAGTCAACGTGTGCATAGTGGCGGTTCTTTGTCTGGTACTCAACGTGTCTTGTGTTGATGGTGATACCACGAGCCTTCTCTTCCGGTGCATTGTCGATTGCATCATAGGAGAGAGCCTTGTCGCCGAACAGTCTTGCGCAGTGCATTGTGATAGCGGCTGTAAGGGTGGTCTTACCATGGTCAACGTGACCGATGGTACCAACGTTTACGTGTGGCTTAGTTCTTTCGAATTTTTCCTTAGCCATCAGTTCCTCCTTGTGACGAATGTGTCACAAACAAAATAGTATTGTCATAAAGGCCAAGGCCTTTACCAATTCCGTAGGTGGACAAACCGGTGCTGTGAGATTCGGATTATTCGTAGAACCAGAGGTCGGCAGGAGTCTCTGCTCAAGTCGACATACGTATAAGCTATCAAAGAACTTACTGCATCTGGAACCACACGATCCCGCCTCACGGCGAAGCCAGTTTGGCTCACTTGTCTGCACACGGAAGTTGACCTTGCCGGGTCAGACACGATCGACACTATATAGGAGCGTGGAAAAAATGTCAACACTAATTTTTTGTCTTGTTGACAGTTAGCAGACAGAGCACTACCCGATTGCCACTCGCGGCGATTTGCACTATTTTCTCATAGCGACAAGGAGATCAGAAGAATGCACTACACATATGGTACACACGGAACCTGCTCACGCCAGATAGACTTCGACATCGACGCGGAAGGAAGGCTGCACAACGTCTCATTCCTCGGCGGCTGCAACGGCAACCTGAAGGGAATCGGAAAGCTGTGCGAGGATGCTGATGCCCGGTCGGTGGCAAAGACGCTGGAGGGCACATTGTGCGGAATGAAGGGCACAAGCTGTCCAGACCAGCTGGCGAAGGCGATCAACGAGGCGCTGGCCAGAATCTGAGATCACGGGGTGACAGCCTTCAATGGGAGTCACCCCTTTTCTTTTTCCTCTTGTCTTTTTGATGTTTTTTAAACATATTTGCTCCATGAAAAGATTACTGACTGTTTTGACACTCACACTGGCCGCACTTCAGGCCTATGCACTGCCAGACACGCCATACGACAGCGGAACGCTGATCACCTACCACACGGCGCTCACCAGAGGCCAGAGGGATATCGTGGACATGATCTATGCTTCCCTGTCAGAGCATATCTATGACATAACCTTCCCCTCCCCTGTCGCCGCACGTGACCTGGATGCCGCCGTGGAAAACATTCTCACCGATTACCCCGAGCTCTTCTATGTGGGAGATGAATACATATATCAGTGGCGGGGAGACAGGGACGACCGGATCACGGCAGTCAGCTTCACGCCGGCAATGGGCAGAGAGAATGCAGAGCATTACTACGCACTCATGGCAGGAGACATCAATGCGGCAATTGCCAGTCTTGGTCAGGCCGGCAGCCTGGAATACGAGACAGCCTTCCATGACGCGCTCATAGAAATGGTCAGTTACTCAGTCGAAGACGATTCTGACTACACACCCTACGGCGCGATTCTCTATGGGAAGGCGGCCTGCGAGGGCTATGCAGAGGCCTTCACCCTGATGATGCGTCTTACAGGCATCCCCTGCTCGGTTGTCGGAGGCACCGGCTACAGCGACGGAGAACAGGAGCCGCATGCCTGGAACATCGTGTGCATCGACGGCGTTTACACGCTCGTGGATGTCACCTGGGATGATCTGGACATCCCCGGCTGCCCTTCATATATATACTTTAATATAACGGACCGGATGATGGCGAGGGATCATGACAATGATCCGCTTTATGACAGGCATCCTGCCGCCAGCAGTCTGGACTTCAATCCGCACCGGCTGCTGGGACTGGAGGCCGGAAAGCATACAGACCTCGAGAATCTGGCATGGGAAATGATCAGTCTGGTCCTGGAGGGTGAGCCCGTAAGCGTCCGCTTCAATGACAGGAGCACATTCAGGCGCTTCGAGAAGAATTTCGACGGATACATGCAGTCCTATGCGGACCACTTTGAGAGGGACGTGAATTTGTCGCGCATGCCTGATCCGGTGCAGCTGGCCTGCACTCTCCTGCCCTAGCCCTGTCCGCCTGACTCGATCTGGTCCTTGAGCGGAGTGAAGCCGTTTCCCAGAACCTGGAATGTCTCGTTTATGAACATGAAGGCTTTGGGATCGGCCTCATGGACAATTTCCTCAAGCAGCTTGAGCTGGTTGTTCGGCACGACGACCATCAGCATATTCCTCTCCTTTGAGGTGTAAATGCCGATGCCCTTGAAGAGAGTACCGCCGTGGTGCAGCTCCCTGATGACGCGCCTTGAGATATCAGGAACACGATCGTTGGAGAAGATGTAGGCTGTCTTGGCAAGACTCGTGCCCCACTTCACTACAGCAAAGCTGATCATCTGTCCCGAGATATACATCGCGATGAAGGCGAAGATCATGTTGCGCACGCCGAAGAAGAAGCCGCCTGCGATGACGACACAGGCGTTCATGCAGAACTCTATGCTGCCCACGTTGAAGGGTGTGTATCTGGCCGCTATCTGTGCCAGGATATCAGTTCCGCCCGTGTTGGATCCCGCCCTCATGACAATTCCTATTCCGCCTCCCATGAGGACACCGTAGCAGACGGCCGAGATCAGGACATTGGTGCTGTCACTGTAGTCCAGCACTCCCCTGTAGCCGGTCAGACTTCCGATGACGCTGGTCCAGACCGACAGCATCACCGCGCCGACGAAGACTTTCAGACCGTATTTCGATCCGAAAAAGCGCATCCCGAGGAAGAACAACGGTATGTTTATGCACAACATCGAGACGCCGGGATCGATTCCGAAAGTGTAGAACAGTATTGTTCCGATTCCCGTCACACCGCCGCCGGTCAGCCTGGCCGGGTTGGAAAAGAGCGCGACACCGAGCGAGCCGATGAAGGTCCCGACTATGATCTGGAGGTAGCTTCTGAGCTCCCGCCTGCAATTGACCGCTTTCATATGTGCGATTCTTGCATGAACGCAGTGTATTTTCAACTCTTATTCTTTGCGTCCCCACAAGAAACACATTATTGCGCTTATTGCCTTTTTTTCGTGTCTTGGTCTATAGTTTGTCCTGAATACGATTCTACTCTAATTCAGGAGATTCAATAATGTTAACACTCTTAACAAACATGCCAAGGGATGTTCTGATCCGCCAGCTTCAGGATGGATTGGTGCTTCTCGTTCTGGGCATGGGCTTTGTGTTCATCTTCCTGGCGGTGCTAGTCTTCGTCACAAAGATGCTCAGCAAGGCCTGTGCGAAGATATCTCCGGCGCCGGAGCCGAAGAAGAAGGCGCCCGCAGCCGCCGTGGCAGCCCCTGCCGCAGCCGCTCCGTCAAGCACCGGTGCAAAGGATGCGGAGATAGCCGCAGCTATTGCCGCCGCTTACAATAAGTCCAGAAACTGAAAGGATTAACGATATGGCCAAGAAAAAGATTAATTTTATGTGTACAGCGTTCCGCGACGGTTTCCAGTCTGTCTACGGCGCACGTGTTTTCACCAAGGACTTCATGCCCGCAGTCGAGGCTGCAAGGCATGCAGGCATCAAGCACTTTGAGGCAGGCGGCGGTGCCCGCTTCCAGGCCCTCTATTTTTATACGAACGAGGATGCCTTCGCGATGATGGACGAGTTCAGGAGAGTCGCCGGACCTGATGCGAACCTCCAGACCCTCTCAAGAGGCGTCAATGTCGTCGGACTTGACAGCCAGCCGAGAGACATCATCAAGCTCCATGCCCAGATGTTCAAGAAGCACGGCATGACCACGATCCGCAACTTCGACGCCCTCAACGACGTCAACAACCTGATCGACAGCGGAAAGGCAATCCATGACGCAGGGCTCAAGCATGAGGTCACAGTCACGATGATGAGCCTGCCAGACAGCTACAAGGCAGCCGCACACAACCCCGACTTCTATGAGAAGATCCTCCGCCAGATCCTCGATGCGGGAATTCCATTCGATTCCCTCTGCTTCAAGGATGCTTCCGGAACAAGCACGCCCCACAATGTCTACGAGACGATCAAGAGGGCCAGAAAGCTGCTCGGACCGAACATGAACATCGTCTTCCACTCTCACGAGACCGCAGGCGTGTCCATTCAGCAGTACATGAGCGCCATCGAGGCCGGGGCCACACAGGTCGACCTCTCAATGGTTCCCTGCTCAGGCGGCACCTGCCAGCCCGACATCCTCACGATGTGGCATGCGCTCAGGGGCACTGACTATGACCTGGACATCGATGTCGCAAAGGTTCAGGAGGCCGAGAGAGTCTTCCAGGACTGCATGAAGGACTACTTCCTCCCGCCAGAGGCAACGGCTGTCAACCCCGAGATCCCCTTCTTCCCGCTTCCCGGCGGAGCCCTCACGGCAAACACACAGATGCTGCGTGACAACAACCTCATGGACAAGTATCCGCAGATCGTCGAGGCTATGGGAGAGGTCGTCAAGAAGGGCGGCTTCGGAACGAGCGTCACTCCTGTCTCCCAGTTCTACTTCCAGCAGGCATTCAACAACGTCATGTTCGGACCCTGGAAGAAGTTCGCTGAAGGTTACGGAAAGATGGTCCTCGGATATTTCGGAAAGACACCTGTCGAGCCCGATCCGGAAGTCGTCAAGGCCGCAAGCGAGCAGCTCAAGCTCGAGCCCACGACAGAGAAGGTCGTCGACCTGAATGACAAGGATCCCAAGAAGGGACGCGCCGCCGCCGAGAAGATGCTCGAGGAGGCAGGTCTTGAGAAGACAGAGGAGAACATCTTCATTGCAGCCAGCTGCAAGGAAAAGGGAATCCTCTATCTCACAGGCAAGGCGAAGGTCAACGGTGTCAGAAAGGTCGAGAAGACCGAGCCCAAGAAGGCAGAGAAGAAGAATGCCGGCGGCGAGTACACCGTCACAGTCAACGGAACTGCCTATGGCGTCAAGCTTTCTGACAATGCCGCCCTCGTCAATGGTGTCAGCTATCCGCTGTCAATCGTGGACGGAATCAAGGCACAGGCTCCTGTCCAGCAGGCTGCTCCCGCTGCACAGACAGTCGTCACAGGCAGCGAGAATGTCGTGGCTCCTATGCCCGGCCTCATTCTCCGCCTCAATGTGAAGGTTGGCGACACAGTCAAGAAGAATGACGAGATCGTCATCATGGAAGCCATGAAGATGGAGAACCCGATCTACGCTCCCTGCGACGGACAGATCACATCAATCGCCGTCTCCCAGGGCCAGCAGCTCCAGGCTGATGACCTCATCCTCACGATCGGAGGCACCACAGTCCAAGCACCTGCTCCGCAGGCAGCCCCTGCCCCGCAGGCAGCACCTGCGCCTCAGGCCGCTCCCGTGCAGAGCGCACCCGCCGCTCCGGTTTCCGGAGGACACACGGTCAGTGCACCGATGCCCGGCCTTATCCTCCGCCTCAACGTGAAGAAGGGCGACACAGTCAAGGAGAATGACGAGATCATCATCATGGAAGCCATGAAGATGGAGAACCCGATTTACGCCCCCTGCTCCGGTGTCATCGCCGACATTCTCGTGAGCCAGGGCGATCAGCTGCAGGCTGACGATCCGATTCTCGTAATCGCATAAGGAGCTGGAATTATGTTTGAAGCAATTGCAACAGGTCTCCAGTATCTGGCCCAGAGCACAGGCATTTACGGATTCCTCCAGGCAGGCGGCTGGGGGAACTTCGTGATGATCCTGGTGGGCTTCCTGCTCTTGTACCTGGCCATCAAAAAGGGATTTGAGCCTCTTCTGCTGATCCCTATCGCCATGGGCTGTATCCTCTCGAACATCCCATTCGCCTATATCGCCGGAGATCCGGACCCCACAAACGGACAGATCGGATTCATCCAGATCCTGTACAACGCAGGAATTGAATCCGGACTCTTCCCTGTCCTGATCTTCATGGGCGTCGGCGCCATGACCGATTTCGGACCGCTCATTGCGAACCCGAAGACGCTCTTCCTCGGCGCTGCCGCACAGCTGGGAATCTTCACGGCCCTGATCGGCGCACTCCTCCTGTCATTCATTCCTGGCATCAACTTCGATCTGAACGTTGCCGCCTCGATCGGAATCATCGGAGGTGCTGACGGACCCACCGCGATCTATGTGACACGCTATCTGGCTCCTGACTATCTTGGTTCAATAGCCGTTGCGGCCTACTCGTACATGGCGCTGGTCCCGATCATCCAGCCGCCTATAATGAGGGCGCTCACGACAGAGAAGGAAAGGAAGATCAAGATGCAGCAGCTGCGCCCGGTCTCCAAGCTGGAGAAGATCCTCTTCCCGCTTGAGGTCATCTCGGTCTGCGCCCTGCTCCTGCCTTCTGCCTGCTCCCTCATCGGAGCACTCATGATCGGCAACCTTGCCCGTGAGGCCGGATGCATCGACCGCCTCAGCGACACGATGCAGAATGCACTGATGAACACGGTCACTATTTTCCTGGGCCTTTCCGTCGGATCAAAGATGGCTGCGGACAAGTTCCTCAACCTCGAGACTCTGGGAATCCTGCTCCTCGGAATGATCGCATTCGGTGTCGGAACAGCCGGCGGCGTCCTGCTCGGAAAGCTGATGAACAAGATGGATCCCAAGCATCCGGTCAATCCTCTCATCGGATCGGCAGGCGTCTCTGCGGTCCCGATGGCCGCCCGTGTCTCAAGCAAGGTCGGACAGGAGGCGGATCCGCAGAACTTCCTGCTCATGCACGCCATGGGACCGAACGTCTCCGGTGTTATCGGAAGCGCAGTCGCAGCAGGCGTCCTGATGAGCGTCGTTCCCATCTTCGTCCAGCTCTCGCAGATGGCCTGAAGACAGGACAGCGCATTTCGACAGCAGCAGTGGAAACACTGCTGTTGTTTTTTTGTCTCCACTTGTGTAGTTTTTCCAACTGTGAAAGAGACTATTCTGACCTGGGCGGAAAGACAGACGGCAGACTTTGACGAGCTGCCGCTGAACAGCATAGACAGCACAATACTCTCCTGGATGGCCTATGTGCAGTGGCCGGCATGGTTGACTGCAATCTCCGGCAGAGAGGGAACAGCATTCCGGGATGCCGTGTTTGACAGCGACTTCACTGACATGTTCAGCCGCATGTACGGGCCGGAGAGATCCAAGAAGCTCTATCTCATGCTGACACGGAGCAGGCGTTTTTGTGATGTCAGGATCTGTCTTTTCAGGCAGATTGATGATGAAGAGCGGCAGATGCAGTATGCATCCCTCACCTACCTCCTTCCAAACGGAGATATTTATGTCGCATTCAGGGGTACCGACAACTCACTTGTCGGATGGAAAGAGGATTTCAACATGGCCTATGAATGCCCCATCCCCAGCCAGAGCGAGGCTCAGGCCTATCTGAAACAGGCCGCGGCCCTGACAGACGGCAGGATCTATGTCGGGGGACACTCAAAAGGAGGCAATCTTGCCGTTTATGCGGCCAGCAGCGCGGATCCCTGCACCGCAGGGCGGATTGAGCATGTCTGGTCTCATGACGGACCCGGCTTTCCAGCCTCCTTCTACCAGAGTCCTGGATACAGGCGGATCAGGGAGAGGATTACCAAGACAGTTCCGCAGTCCTCGCTCTTCGGCCTCATAATGAACGGCAATGAACCACTGACAATAGTCAGAAGCGACAGCATATCCTTCCTTCAGCACTACCCTTTCAACTGGAGGACGGACGGAACTGACTTCGTCCGTGTGGACAGGCTCAGCCCTGATGCGCTCTTCTTCAGCCGCGTCTGCTCCTCTATACTGGAAAAGCTTACAGTCGCGCAGCGTTCCCTCTTCATAGACACCGTATACGAGATGATAAGGGAGTCAGGCTTCAGGACAGCAGACGGAGTGATGAGAATGCTTCCGCTCGCGGTTGCCAGAATCTCCAGAAAGGCCAGGGAATGCGGACCAGAAGTGAGGGATAATCTTGAGAAGGTGAACTCTGTGATCAGACAGGCAGTCAGGGAGAGCCTCATTCCCCGCTGATCAGACCTGCACGCCTCATCACACTGCGCAGGCCCGCATCGTGAAGCCTCTCCATCTAAACTGCATTCAGTTATAGATGGAGCTTCCCTCTGGCTGGGTAATCCCAGTTGCCTCTTTAGAAGGCAGGGAATGCACTTCTACCGAACAATCTGAACTCAGTTCAGGAAGTTCATCCTTCACCGCATAGAGATCTCTTAAGGTAGACAGTGTGCAATGTGCTCCGTACCACAGCTCAGGAACTTTGGCCTTAAGCGTGGACGCTGCCTTCTCAGGCAACGATTTCCAGATTTCTCTGGCAAAATACCTCGCTCCGATGTTATACGAAGCGGACAGGTCACAGTTGTACTTCTTGCCCGTGGAGAAGGTGCAGAGGCTGTGGTTCCCGGGATCCCTGATTACCAGCCCTGAACCATCATAGGCAAGACGCGATGTATTCCATGCGCATACGGTCGAGAATCTTATCCCCCTTGAATGCGCAAGCCTTTCCACCCTCTTTGCGATATCACTCTTCCTCCACAGAACAAGGCGCATGGCCTTTGAGCCATACTTCTTTCCCTTCTGTTTTCTGAGGTTCTCCATCACGATCGCATCGCAGCTGAATTCGGCCGCTATCTTCACAATCGCCGAAGCTGTCTTTATCGACAATGCCTCATTGTAGTTATCAGCATACCTGTTCAGACGATGCGTCTTGCAGAACGATGCGGAATGCGCTTTTCTGATCTCATGCAGGATGGAGTTGAAACGGTCTTCTTCTACAGGGAAGGAGGTGAACCTTCTCGCTATGACAGTACCGTCCTCTTCCATCTCCGACATGACTGCAGCGTTGTTTATTCCTATGTCGCATGAGAGTATTCTTTTCTTTGTTTCAGCAAGCTCCGATTCTGCCTTGAATGAAAAGCATAATGCGAACCTTCTGGTCGCGATCCTACTTCCTGTCTACTGTATCGGAGATCGACGACAAGACCATACGGAACTATATCGAAAACCAGAACAAGGATGATGCTCCCTGATCCTGCAAGCCTCTATCTCCACCCTGGCATACGGCCAAGAATGGAATGTGCGAGGCTTAACTCTCATCAAGCAGAAGCGTAGCGGCAGCCGAGACAGCCAGCGCAAGGCAGGCCGCCACAAAAGTCGTATACATGCAGTCAGCCGTTTATGATCCTGCCGGAGAGTTCCATGACCCTGTCGGCAACCCTGCTTTTCTCTGTCTCAATCCGCTTCCTGTAGAAAAGCGGAACCAGACAGGCACCTGCTATTCCTGCAAGACCGATCACAATCCCCTGAATGAGGAAGCTGGTCAGCATGGAAAGGCACATGCCAATGCCAAGCACGAGGGCGGAGATCAGGCCCAGGCTTATTGAGGGAATCATTGCCCTCGAGTGAACCCTCCTGCCGATCTCATCAAGCTCGTCCATCGCGCTCTTCTCGCTTGAATACTCCTTGCGGATCCGCTTAGCCTTCTCCACATCACGCGGGGAATATGAGAAAGTGTTCTTCTCTTCCATCTTCTTTTCTCCTTACGGGATGAATGATGGAACAGTGCTGTTGCTTAACGGTTGAAGCCATGTTTCTCTTTTGTTTCCATCGGGAAAAACAGAGAGAAACAGCTTCCGCTTCCCGGAACGCTCTCCACTTCTATATCGACATGAAGCAGGTCAGCAATGCGCTTGACAAGGGCAAGCCCGAGGCCATTACCCTCATTGCCGCTGCCGGCGCGGTAATAGCGATCGAAGATGCGCGGAAGATGTTCCCTGTCTATTCCGCAGCCGGTGTCGCGCACGCTGACTCTGGCCCGGCCTGCCTCTTCTTCCAGGCTGATCGTTATAGTGCCGCGGCTGGTGAATTTCAATGCGTTTGACACCAGGTTCGACACCATCATGGAGACCAGATTGGCATCGCTTCTCAGGTAAATCTCACCGCTGATGTCAACGGAGAGCTCAAGCCCTTTTTCCTCAATCCGCTCCACATACCCGATCACTGCCTCCCGGACAGTCTCACTGAGGCAGATCATGTCCTGCCCGGGACAGATCTGCTGGCTGTCAAGACGGCAGAGATAAAGCACGTCCGCGACCAGACTGGAAACACGCTCAGTCGTGGCCAGAATGCGTTCAACATACTCGCTCCTGTTGTCATATCTGTAGAGCTCGGCATAGTTTCTGATGATGGCCAGAGGCGTCTTGAACTCATGACTGAGTGCGGCTGCGAAGTCATTGCGCATGACCTGCATTCCGGCAAGTTCAGCCGAGAGCTTGTCCAGATTGTCAGCGATAAGGGCAAAGTCACCCCGCTGGAGTCCGGATTTGCGTCTGATGCGCCGTCCGAAGTCACCCTGTGCCAGCGCATTAGTGAAATCCAGTATGCTCCTCACATCGCGTTCAACGGTGAGCCTGTAGACGATGTGGTCGAAGACAGCAAAAAGCAACGAGATCGTGAAAGCGTTCACAAAGACCAGGAAGGCCCCCTGTGTAATCTCCTCCTGAGTCAGGGAGCGCATCAGTGAGGCCTCTATCGCACGGGTGTAAATGGACACTGAGAAAGTCAGCGTGACATCGACAAGCACCAGGAAAAGGAAAAAACGGACAAGAAAGCGTTTCAAGTATCTCACCTGATCACTCCCTTGTATCCCAGGCCATGGACAGTGACGATCTCGAAGGACTCCGCTGCCTGGACCTTCTCCCTTATTCTGGTGATGTAGACATCGACAGTTCTGGGTGTGGCCTCGCTCTCAAGGTCCCAGAACTCACTCATGAGCATGGCACGTGTGAATGTCTTGCGCGGATAGCTGAGCAGCTTGAACAGGATATCGAACTCACGGCTGGTGAGTTTCACCTCCTGCCCGTCCAGATAGGCCGCCCGCTCTTCCTCATCCATGACGAAGTCCGAAAGCTCTATCCTGTGCGTCTGTCTTATGCCGGCTCTTCTCAGCAGGGCATTGATTCTCAGGTCAAGTTCCTCGAAGTCGACGGGCTTTACCATATAATCGTCCACACCCTCTGTGAAGCCGCGTGTCTTGGCCTGAATGTCATCCCGGGCTGAAATGAAGATGATGGGGATGCCGCGGTCTTCCTGTCTTATCATACGGGCGAACTCAAAACCGTCGACCTTGTCCATCATGATATCTGAGATTATCAGGTCGTGCCGGTGCTCCGCCAGCTCATCCCAGGCCTCAGGAACACAGTGGGCGGCAGAGACCTCATAGCCGCGGCGCCTGAGAAAGGTGCTCATGGCCAGATTCAGGTCCCTGTCGTCCTCAACTATCAGAATTCTGATCATATCAGGATGATAGCATCAGTAGTAGAAGATTGCACTCAGGGATGGAGTGACGAAGAAGTCGCCGTCAATGGAGAATGAGCCGTCATCCAGCGCCACGTCAACGAAATTGCTACCCAGAGAGGCACCGATTCCAAAACCGAAGACTCCGTTGAGCTTCCAGCTTGCCCCGATATAACCGCCAAGTCCGAATGAGAATGCATCCGGTGTGCCATCCATCGAAATGCCAGCCGCGACATCACAGCTGACTCCGCTGTCACCGAAATCATAGCTGTATGCTGGTCCGGCGATCATGCCGATGCGCCAGTCAGAAACATCCTGCGTGCTGAAAGATGCGTCGATTCCGGCATAATAACCCAGCGGGAAATCATTTACGAAACCGAAGCTGTCGCTGCCGATTCCAAGATAGTGGGTCCCGTCATCGTAAGTATAGACACCGGACAGACTGCTGTGCCCGTCAAATGAGGCAAACAGCGCACAGGATGCTGAAAGTGCACAGATCAATACCAAAACTGTTCTCTTCATAGTTTTCTCCTAACAGAACCGGAATCTCGCACCATGTTGTTTTGGTCGATTGAAAAGTTAAAAGCAACCCTTACCGAGTAAATGCAACTTTGTAAAGGCAAATGCAACTGTCATGAGTCG
>CALXOO010000030.1 GCA_944390045.1 uncultured Spirochaetales bacterium
GTTGCCTCCTGTCCTCTCGACCACGAAATGGTTCCTCACTTCACGTGACACTGTCGTGCAGTTCTTGCCTATATCTTGGGCTATCTTCTTGAAACTCTCTGACTTGTCCAGTCCGGACTGTATTCTCACCCTGTCCGAAAGGGTCAGGTGGGTCTTGGACATTTTTTCCAGGCCTCCTCTCCATTGGGAATCGCTGCCCTGGACCCGACGTCCTGAACTGATTATACAACACCGACTTGTTGCAACCCTACCCGTGAAGAAGTTAATGCGACTGGCCTACTCGGTAAGGGTAGCATTTACCTTTTCAATCGAACTTATTTTTCTATGGCCAGCCATGCTTGAAACATTCCATAGCCCTGGCAGATGATTGTGGTGTACAATTCAATTGGGCGATTGGTATCACAGACCTCTGCGAAGGCTAAGCGGCCAAGGCCTGGTGCATCATGACCGGAGGAAAGACGGAAATGTACAGGGTCAACATAAACGGACGGGAATACTGCTCAGATAAGGACATGAAGCTGCTGGCCTTTCTCAGGGACAGGCTCATGCTGACAGGCACGAAGGACGGTTGCAGCGAAGGTGCCTGCGGAGCCTGCACGGTGCTTGTCGACGGGAAAAAGACAAAGGCCTGCGTTCCCCTCCTCTCACGGCTCGGAGGGAAAAGGATTGTGACAATAGAGGGCCTGTCAGAGCGTGAGAAGGCAGTCTATTCATATGCCTTCGCGAAGGCGGGGGCCGTCCAGTGCGGCTTCTGCATTCCGGGCATGGTCATCAGCGCAAAGTCTCTCATCGACCAGAATGGCAATCCCTCCAGGGATGATGTGAGAAAGGCGATCAGGGGCAATATCTGCCGCTGTACGGGTTACGTGAAGATTGAGCAGGCAATTCTGCTTGCCGCACGGATGTTCCGCGATAATCTGGAAGTGCCGGAAACTGAGGATGACGGACACCTGAGCGGACGCACGATGCGTATTGATGCCCGGGAAAAGACACTGGGAACAGGAATATACACAAACGACCTCCATGTTGAGGGCATGCTCTACGGCAAGTGCCTGAGATCAGCATACCCCCGGGCGAGAGTCCTTTCCATCGACACATCCCTGGCACAGGCCCATCCGTCATGCGTGGCCGTCCTCACGGCCGGGGATGTCCCGCACAATGAGCACGGACACATCATCAGGGACTGGCCTGTTTTCATCGAGACAGGAAAGACGACGCAGTATACAGGGGATGCCATCTGCATGGCCGTTGCCACAAGAGAAGAGGACCTGGAAGAAATACTCTCTCTGATCAGAGTCGAATACGAAGTCCTGCCCGGTGTCTACAGTGCCGCTGAGGCACTGGAGGACAAGATTCTTGTCCATGAAGGACGGAGCAACCTGCTCAGCCATGAACGAATCGAAAGAGGTGATGCGGAGGCGGAGCTTGCCAGATGCGATTACAAAGTCAGTCTCCACTTCAGCACAGGCCACACTGAACATGCGTTCATGGAACCGGAATGTGCACTTGCCCTGTACAATCCGGATAATGACGGTGTGGTGGTTCACACCTCAGGCCAGAGCATATATGACGAGCAGCGGGAGATATGCCACATGCTGGGCATCGGCCCAGAGCGGGTAAGATGCATCAGTGAGCTGGTCGGCGGCGGCTTCGGCGGCAAAGAGGACATGTCAGTACAGCATCATGCGGCCCTGGCAGCCTTTATCCTGCATCGTCCCGTAAAAGTCAGGCTTACACGGCAGGAAAGCCTCAACATACATCCAAAACGCCATCCTATGGACATGACGCTCACGCTTGGCTGTGACGGGACCGGCACGCTCAGGGCACTGAAGTGCCGCATTGTCGCCGACAGCGGCGCCTATGCGTCGCTTGGAGGACCTGTCCTCCAGAGGGCCTGCACACACGCGGCCGGCCCGTACAACTACCAGAACATTTCCATCGAAGGACTGGGTCTGTACACGAATAATGTGCCATCCGGCGCCTTCCGCGGATTCGGAGTGACGCAGTCGTGCTATGCGATTGAAGAGGCGATTGACGTGCTTGCAGGCAAGGTCGGAATGGATCCATTCGAGTTCCGGCTGAAGAACGCCCTCCGCCCCGGGGACACAATGCCAAACGGACAGATCGCAGGGCCCGACACCGGCATCGTGGAATGCCTGGAAGCTGTCAGAAAGGCCTATTACAGCAGTCCCCGCACCGGCATCGCCTGTGCACTGAAGAACAGCGGAATCGGAGTGGGCAATGCCGATGAGGGAAGATGCATACTCTCAGTCGAAAACGGAAAGGTCCATGTCAGGACTTCTGCCGCCTGCATGGGACAGGGGCTGGCCACAGTCGTCCTCCAGATAACGGCCCAGACCACCGGGCTTCCACTGGAATCAATCACGGTCGAACGTCCGGATACAGACAGGACTCCCGACAGCGGAACCTCAACCGCTTCCAGGCAGACGGCATTCACGGGAGAGGCCACAAGGCAGGCAGCCGTGAAGCTTGCAAAGGATCTTGAGACAAACGCTCTGGACCAGCTTGAAGGAAGAGAATACAGCGCACTCTTCAGCTTCGATACTGATCCGATAAACTCGGACAAGCCCCACCCCGTCTCACACCTGGCCTACAGCTACTCAGCCCAGGTCGCCGAGCTGGATGAAGACGGCAGGCTGGTGAAGATCACAGCAGCCTGTGATGCAGGTACGGTGATCAACCGCACAGCGATCGAGGGGCAGATCGAAGGCGGTGTGGTCATGGGCATCGGCTATGCGCTGAGTGAGAGATTCATCACTGAAAACGGCTATGTGAAGTCGAAATACGGAACGCTCGGGCTTCTCAGGTCAACTGATGTCCCCCTGATCGAGACCATATTGGTCCAGGGGCCAGAAAGAAGTCCCTATGCCTACGGCGCGAAAGGAATCGGTGAACTGTGCACGATTCCAACCGCACCGGCGATCGGAAACGCATTGTACAGAAGGGACGGAAGGCTGCGTGACAGCCTCCCGATGACAGTCTAGTCCTGGGAATGAATGGTGTCGAAGGCCTGGAGCATGGACTCCTGAAGCTGAGTCCGGAAACGCGGTCCGGCCTTTCTCGCGAAGGCAAGCACAGCCTCTTTCGACGAGGGACATGAAAGCGAGAACTGCAGTAGCTCACGCTTGTCCATGACATGGAAGGAAGGGACATTGAAGCGGCGTGCGACCTTGTCACGTGCGATATAGTACTGCTTCACGTTCTTCCGCTGTTCGGCGCTCATTCTCCTCCAGTCACCGAGAGTGACCCAGCCCGGACGGCTTTCAGCAGGCTTCTGCCGCTCCCTCATCGTCTTCGCGCAGGCCTCAGCAAGACCGGCAGCCTCAGCCTTCGCGGCAAGGACATCCTCAAGAGCGAACAGACTGGAAACATCGGAAAGCGCATATTCGATCTGATCCTTCTCCAGCGGGCGGCGCAGCCAGTTTGTCTGCTGGAGTCTCTTCTTCGCTGCCGGTTCGATCACGGTCTCTGTTCCCAGGAACTCGCGCTCAAGTGAGACAAGGTTGGATGTGTGCCCCAGTGCCAGCGCATACACCCTGACATCGCAGATATTGTTCACTGTGACACCATATTTCTTGAAGACAAGGGAATTGTCGCTCTGGCAGTCAAACCAGACCTTTTTCACCGGCGACGTGAAGAAGCCGAGCAGGCTCTCACGGGAAATGGCATTTGCACGCGGATCGATGATGTAATACGAGCTGCCGTCGAAGACCTGTATCAGGCACAGATGCTCACCATATATGTGGAGGTTGAACTCGCACTCGAAGTCGACTGCGATGCGGTCCAGTCCGTTCCACTCCATGATCCGGGCATCAAGAGCGGCTGAAGTGTCTATCAGGAAGTAATCCATGCTGCCATGATAGCAGATTGTGACTTATTGGTCATTTGGCGTTTTTGAGGTAACCTGCACGCATGACGGGAAAACAGAAGGCAGCCGCAGTAAGGCTGATACTGAACACATATCTTCTCGCCTCAATGGTCGCAGATGTGATACTTGATGCCGGACTGGCCATCAGATTCTATTCGCTCATCGCGCTGGTCATTGTCAACGCTCTTGCCCCCTTCGTGAAGAAGGTGTTCAGGACAGAGCTCAGTACCGGCGTTTACGCTTTCATACTGGTATTCGCCGTAGTCGGGACCTATACAGGGAACCGCTTTGATCTGTACCACCGCTTCTTCGCATATGATATCGCCCTTCACCTTCTGTCCGGCATAATGATCGTGCTTGCGGCAGATGAGCTTCTCTTTCCTGCGGCGGTGAGGAATGCATCCACTGCACCCTGGAGGATCTTCATCCTGGCCATGATAGGAATCGCAGGAGCTGCCATCTGGGAGATCTGCGAGTTCTCGCTGGATATAATCACGGGAGAGGATGTGCAGCGCAATCTGATTGAGGAAAAGGAAATTTTCGGCAGAAGCTGGCAGAACTCAGGAGTCAAGGACACCATGAATGACATGATCAACGGCACGGCAGGCGCTCTTGCAGGTGCCATTCTGGTCTTCATCAAAAACATTATGTCGAAAAGTCACAGAAAGAAAGACAGATCAGTGTTATATTATCAGTAACGATTATCAATAAGGAGAAGTATGAATATGGATATAGTACACGCAACCGAACAGAACTTCGCAGCTGAGGTGCTCAACGCGCAGGGCACAGTCCTTGTCGACTTTTTCGCCACCTGGTGCGGCCCGTGCAAGATGCTTGCGCCCGTGCTGGAGAAAGTCGCGGACAAGCATCCGGATGTCAAGGTCGTGAAGGTGGATGTCGATCAGGCCAATGCTCTGGCCGCCCAGTATGGTGTCATGGGAGTGCCGACAATGATCGTCTTCAAAGACGGACAGATTGTGAACAAGGCTGTCGGCTACAAGAATGAGGCAGGCGTCGAGGCCATGCTTTAAGGGAGAGTCTCTCATTCACAGGTAAAAGGACTATCAGGCAGCTGCCGGTAGTCCTCTTTTTTTCCCGGGCCACCAGACTTCCGGCATGATGCCGGTCAGACCAGCATCATCACAATGAACGACAGCCCCATGACAATCATCGTGAGGATGATGTCCCTGACCTTTGTCTCCGCAAGGTCCTCCTCAAGTGCGATTGCCATATCCTCGGCAGTGAAAATCTCCTCAACCTTGATCAGATCCTTTTCTTCTTTCATCGTCTGCTCCTTCTGGCTTCATGGTAGAGGAACAAGTACGACACAGAATGTCCTTGATGAAAAAAAAATCAGTCAGAAACTGCAATCATGTGCTCACGCTCAAAGAGAGAGCGCAGCCTCCGCCTGTACTCATTGACAAAGGACTGCGGGGAAAGGGGCTGCGCCTCAGCTCCGAATGACAGGACAGCAGGAACAAGTTCCTCAAGAGAGGATGACTTCAGCGTCAGGATCAGAGAACCGTCCTCCTGCCTCTCCTGCCTCTGGTCATCACTCCAGACCTGTGTCGAGACTATTCTCGCAGCGGCACCTGTGAATCTTATCCTGTACTCTTCCAGATGATCGGACAGGAAGATCCCGTATCCGCCCTTCAGGTCACCGACATCATGAGTCATTCTCATGTCAGCGACCCTGGCCTCCTGGATTCTGGACAGGTGGAATGTGCGTATGTCATCCCTCTTATAGTCGTAGGCGACCACATACCAGGTGTTGTTGTAGTTTATCAGCCTGCCAGGCTCGATGGTCCTCTCACTCACCTCATCTCTCAGCGAAGTGTATCTGATCACGAGACATGAGCCTGACGCGAACGCGTCAATCACGGTGGACAGGATCGTCCAGTTCGGTATGTCGACACTCTGGCCGCGGTACTCGACACGGTCAAGGACACGCTTCACCTCTGCCGATATCCCGCTGTAGAGAGAAGTCATGATCTCGTCTTCAAAGTACTTGCCGAGCTTTATCTTGGCAAAAAGGCTCTTGAGATAGGCGCCCATGATGATCATGCGCTCGTCAGTATTCGTGTAGCTCTCCCAGATGGATTCAAGATGATATCTGCGGGACTTCCAGTCATAGACTACAGGTGCATGCATCTGATCACGCAGGTATTCTATATCCCTGCCCGCCTGCCGTGTAGACACCTCAAAAGCATCGGCGATCTCTCTGAGGGTCACTCCTCCCCTGTGATTCAGACATCTGATTATGAACTGCAAGCGTGCGCTCTGACTCATTGCAAAAACACCCTGCCGTGGATTCTAACACAGCAGGGTGCTTTTTTTAACAGCATGTTTTCCTAGAAGGAAGAGAACGAAGCTGTATCGTCCAGAACGACCGTGTTGTCCTCAGGGCTTGAGGAAACGGCCGTGGCCTGGCTGACAAAGGGTGTGAGCCAGGTGCTCTGCGGTGCATTCATGTCCGCCATGAATGTGGGCACTGACAGGAGCACCATATCATCGCCAAGCGGGATATTGACGCGTACAGAGACCTCAAGCCTCTGTCCGCTTGCCTCATCATCCCACTGCAGCGTGACGGTATGCTTCTGGCCCATGACCACGAACTGCTCCCTCATCATCCTGCCCATGTCAAGCAGCTCGCTTCCGTCAACCGACACCCAGAACTCATCAAGGGCCCTGTAGTCGCCGGAGGAGAAATTGTCAATCAGAATCGTATGCTGCTTGCCGACGAAGAACATGACGACGGCAAGGATCAGGATCAGGACAATGGCTGCCGTCCTGATGAAGAACTTTCTTGTCAGTTTCATGCGACCACCTCCTCTCCGGCCTCAAGAGCCTTGCGCTCCGCCCTTCTCTTTCTCATCTCGTACAGGACGAGTGACAGTGTGATGACGCCGTAGCTGACGAAGACTCTGAAGTACTCTCCGAGCTGGGCCTCACCGATGAGGTTCCTTCCGACTGTCGGAGCGATAGTGAACATCAGATGGAACAGGACGATACCGATGAACACGTTCCTGATGTTGGCCTTATCGACGCTGGCGCCGCCGACAAGCAGTGCCGCGATCGAGAACATTCCGATCTGCGAGTGGCTGTTGTAAGTGTTCAGCGTTCCGATGTTCTGCAGGTAGATGATCATGCCAAATCCGGCGAAGACTGTCGAGAGGATGATTGAGATGACCCTGGTCCGCTCAACCTTTATTCCCGCCTGACGCGCGACTTCCATATCCTGTCCGACCGCCCTCATGTCCTGACCGAGCTTTGTTCTCCTGAACCAGACAATGACCAGGCAGAAGAGCGCGACCAGAATGAAGGTGGCCACAGGCACGGATGCGCCGAAGATGTTGAACGGGATAAGGTTGTCCAAACTCTTTCTCATGCTCTCGAGGTTGACAGTGTTTCTGACACCGTAGCCTCTGGGGAGAATCAGTTCAGATGAGCTGATCGGGATCAGGGATCCCATGAGATAGAGGACCACCAGCTGGTATACACCATTCATGAAGAAGCCGATGATATAGCTGGTAACCATCTCCCTTCCCTTGGCCCTGTTGAGGATCGAACCGCAGATGTAGCCCAGAAGGATTGAGATCGGCGTCGAGATGATGGCTGCCAGGACCATTCCGGGGATTCCGACGACAGACCAGTCAGAGACGAAGATCAGTCCGATCTGACCGGCCATGGCACCCAGGGTCATGCCGAAGTTCAGTCCCATTCCGGCCATGACCGGGATCAGGAGAGAAAGGACCAGGAAGGAGTTTCTTCCCAGACGTGAGAGGATCTCATTGAGCAGGTAGCTGCCGGAATAGCCGGACAGGGGGATGCCCACGATACAGATACAGATGAAGAGTATTGGAACCAGATTGTTGATCAGGAGTTCCTTTGGTGAGACGTTCTTCATGTTGATATTCGGTTTTGTCATCTTGCCGCCTCCTGCTTTCTTGTGAGGGCGTAGAGAATCATGCCGTTGGAGACGATGATTCTGATGACCTCGGACACATCAGTCTGGATCAGACCGTTCATGACAGACGGCGTCATTGTCAGGATGCCCTGAAACAGCAGGGTTCCGATGACGACGTTGGCTATAGAGGCCTTGTTGACGCTGGCACCTCCAAGCAGGACGGCACTGACAGCCGGCATGGCCATGTTGAATGGTCCCATGTAAAGCTGGATGAAGCCGAATGACTGCTCATAGACGATGATGCCGACAGCACCGAGCCAGGTGGACAGGATGACTGACAGTGTCCTCATTCTGTCGACGTTGACGCCGCTGGCGGTGGCGAACACCGGGTTGGATCCGACTGCCGTCATTGCCGTTCCGGTCTTGGTCTTCAGGAAGAGCCAGATGAGAAGGGACAAGAGGGCGAAGAAGAGGATCGTTCCTGTCGGAATGGCAAGGTGACCGATCTCAAGCCTGAGGAAATTGTCCAGGATTCCGCCGTAGTAGTCGGCGACTGAGATCGTCGTCCTCAGTCCGGTTCCGGCATAGCCCCAGACCATTGTCGGAGAATCGTACGGAAGAAGCAGCCACATGATGCACATGAAGGAAACTGAAGAGAATCCGACATATGTGGCGATCATCATCTCACCGCCCTTGACCTTGTTGAGCAGGACGCCATAGCCCGCGCCGAGGATAACAGCGAATGGTGTCGCAAGCACGATCGCCATCAGGAAGCTTGACAGGCCGGCATAGCCGAACTCGATCGAAAGCGTGGCTCCAAGCAGTCCTGAAATGATTCCGAGAGGAAGACCGAAGTTCAGTCCGCAACCGGAATGGACCATCGGAACCATGGCGAGGACCAGTACGGCATTCATGCCGAAGCGGGTCAGCATATTTGAGATTCCGCTTGCCACATTCACCCCGGCGAAGGGTGCGATTACGAACATAAGCAGCAGGAATCCGGTGATTATCAGTCTGGGCAGTCCAAAGCTCCTGACCATGGACGTGGCCTTTTCCTTTATTGCAAGTGCATCCATATTCAGGCCTCCTTCATCTGTCCGAGCATCAGGACACCGAAGTCCTCACTCGATCTGGTGGCATCCAGAGTTCCGGCGATCTCACCGTCATGAACGATGGCGATGCGGTCACAGATGCTCCTGAGTTCCTCAAGCTCGCTTGAGACCATGATGATCGTGGTGCCGTTCTCCTCGTTATAACGTCTGAGGGCCTCAAGAACCAGGCTCTTGGCACCGACATCAATACCTCTCGTGGGCTCACTGACAAACAGCAGCTTGGGTTCCAGCGCGAAAGCCTTGGCAAGGCAGATCTTCTGCTGGTTTCCGCCGGAAAGCTGGCGTGCACGCTGCTTTGTGGATGTGCATCTGATCTGCAGGAGGTCCACGTATTCCTCAGTGACCTTCCTGATGGCCTCGTTGTCACGGAACTTGATCGGGCCGTATTTTTTAAGGAAGCGGTCCTTGACCTGCATGGCACCGAAGGCGACGTTCCACTCCAGACTCTCATCCAGAAGCAGCCCGACACCACGCCTGTCCTCACTGACGAAGGCCATGCCGGCGCCAAGCGGATCTCCGGGCGAGTTGAGTCTGATCTTCTTTCCCTCGAACTCCACTGATCCGGCAGCGAGATACAGTCCCATGATTCCGTTGGGAATGCCGATCTTGCCCTGTCCGGCCAGTCCGCCGAGACCGAAGATCTCTCCCTTCCTGACTTCGAAGGAAACGTTCCTGACCATCTCGCCGGGCATCTCGACCTTCAGGTTCTCCACCTTGAGAACGGTCTCTGCGCTGACAGTCCTGTCAGCACGGACGACACGCTCCTGCTTAACCGCACGGCCGACCATCCAGCTGGCGATCTTCTGCGTATCAGCCTCACTCTTGTCAACATGACGGATGATGAGACCATCCCTCATGACCATGACTGAGTCGCATACGTCGATGATCTCCTGAAGACGGTGGGAAATGAAGATGATGGCAATGCCGGCATCCGAAAGCATTCTCATGGCCTTCAGAAGCGCTATCGCCTCATGCTCGGAAAGTACGGCCGTGGGCTCATCGAGAACCAGCAGCCTGATTCCGACATCATCACTGCCCTTATCGTCATCTTCCTTGCTCAGCTCCCTGGCTATCTCAGTGAACTGCTTGTAGCCGACCGGGAGAGTTGAGATCTTTTTATTGGCATCGAGTTCTACCCCCAGGCGCTCAATGGCCTTAAGGGCACGTCTCTGCATTTCTTTCCTGTCCAGAGTGTTGAGCCTCTTGCCGAACAGCTCGCTGATTACGCTGTACTTCTCAGGCTCTCTGTTCAAAAGGATATTCTCGCCGACTGTGAAGTCGGGGATGAGGGAAAACTCCTGATGGACCATTCCGATTCCCGCCTTGATGGCATCCTCGGAAGAGTTGAAGCTGACTTTCTTTCCATCGATGAGGATCTCACCGCCATAACCGCCGGTATCCCTGATCTCGTCCATTCCAAAGAGGATCTTCATCAGAGTGCTCTTACCGGCTCCGTTCTCTCCGACAAGGCCAAGTATCTCGCCCGGGTAGAGCTTGAAGTTGATGTCGTTGAGAACCTTGTTGCCTGAGAATTCCTTGCTGATTCCCTTCATTTCAAGAAGGGGTGTAGAAGAATATTCCATTAGCTTTTCACCTTATTGGTAACAAAATGCAAGGGGAGGACAGCCTCCCCTTGTATATCCGGCTGGATAGAAGCTTACTTTGTTGTGTAAGCCCAGTCTGGAACCTCGACGTCGATAACGCCCATGTAGCCGCGGCCCATGACGTATGTATCCTGGTAGACCAGGAAGAAGTTCCTGAGACCGACACCAGTGTCGACGTTGACGTAGTTCGCACCACCCCACTCGGCACCAGGTGAGTACTTGCCATAGGCTGCCATGATGTCATCTCTGTCGAGCAGCTCGCTCTCTCCGCGGATGACGTTGATGGCATGCTGGCCAAGACCGGCGGAAACAGTGTAGCCATAGCTGTAAGCCCATGTTCCGAACCTGCCGGCGCCGCCTCTGTTGACGATCTCGCTCTCAACTCTCTCGAGGATTGCGGGGAAGTCACCAGCGACATCGCTGAGATCGATTCCAAGAGCGCCAGGATAGCCCATCAGCGGTGACGGGAGGTCAGCCTCGATGAAGTAGCCACCATACTGGAGCAGCTGGCGGAGCAGAGGCTCTGTATGAGCATCGTTCGTGCAGAAGAATGCAGTGTTCTCGCCGTACTGCTCGATCCAGGACGGAGCCTGCTCAAGGATGTACTGCTGAGCACCTGCAATACCTACGTCACTTGTCGGATCCGGAGCGGAGATGTCGACAAATGTCATGCCGAGATCCTCACAGGTCTTCATCATGATTGCCCTTCTGCGAGCCATTGTCTCCATGGCCAGGTGGCGGGGGAAGGAGATGTGGACGAATGTGTTGCATCCGAGCTCATGAGCGGTGTGGACCATCAGGTAACCGCGGCTGACGAAGTCGTTGTTACAGACCAGGTCGGCGGCAGAAGAAATTACACCGGGATCCTCGTGTGCCTCACCTGCGATGCAGATGATGTCAGGTCTGACTTCCTTGATCCTCCTGAAGGCCTCAGTCGTGCCGGGAACAGCCTGATTGACGATGACAGCCTTCATCAGGGGGTCATCTGCAAGACCTGCGATGACAGAGATTGTCGTCTCCTGCTCTTCCATGAAGTTGTCAGGATAAGTCAGGTGCTGGATCATGCCACCCTCGTCAACGGAACCATATTCCGCGATGAGCGCCTCTGCGCCTCTGAGGTCATCCTCGCTCTGGGAGACTGTACCGGTGACAATACCGATGTGGAACTCCTCAGGAACGTCGGTTGTTGTGGCTGTTGAAGTTGTAGTCTCTGTTGTCGTTGCCGCCGGAGCCGCAGTCGTGACTGTGACGCCCGTGGTCTCGCTGCTACCGCCTGCATAGACAAAGGAGCATGCGACAAGCAGAGAAAGAACGATCAAACCAAGTTTTCTCATTTGTCCTCCGATTTTGTATGGATGAAGGAACCATAAACCTATGGGGAAAAAAATTCTACTACCCTTACTAAATTTTTATACGCACTTGATGCAATTTTATGAATATCGAAAAAATGTGGCAGGAAAAACCCCGCTTTGTTTCAGCAGACGGAATAAGACTGTCAGGCAGGATACCTGGCAGTCCGGAAAATCATCAGATGCAAACGACAGACTCCCCAGTTGACTGTTCCGGAGAATGTACTCCACGAAGAGGACCAGCCGGACGGCGCGGACGGAGCGGCACAGTTGACCACATCCGCCCTGACGCCCCTGTTTCCAATCGTTGTCACGCTCAGCGGGATATTGACAGTTTCGCCAATAATGATCGCCTCATTCTCGATTGTTGTTACAGAATCGGGCAGGATCAGGTTCTTCAGGGCACTGTTCACTATTCCGGCATACGGAATCACCTCAACCCCGTCAGGCACGCTGTAGCTTGTTCTGCTGCTTCCTGAAGGATACGTCACAACCTCCTTCATGTCCTTTGTAAACCGAACGCCGTCAACAGCCATGTGGCAAGGACACGCAGGATCAATCACGATTATTCCTCGTCTCCATACCGCCATTGGTGCAGACCGTGCACAAGTGAAATATGAGAGAACCGGAGAAAAGCAAAGCGGCACAGCCAGAGCCATGCCGCCTTGTTCATTTGACCTCTGGGGTCTTTGTTCAGGCCTTTGCAGCCTTGAGGTTCGCCTCGAGTGTATCCAGCATGTCGGCGAGCTCCTTGGGCAGGTGCTTTCCGAACTTCGGATAGTGGTTGGTCCTGATGTCCTCGACTTCCTTGAGCCAGCCGTCGACATCGACAGTGAGAAGCTCCTTCATGTCCTCCTCGCTGACACCCTCCGGGCGGTCAATTGCATCAACTGTCGGCATGATTCCGATCGGTGTGTCGACTGTCTTTGCGCTTCCGTCGCAGCACTCGAAGATCCACTTCAGGACACGGCTGTTGTCGCCATAGCCCGGCCAGAGCCACTTGCCTTCCGGTGTCTTCCTGAACCAGTTGACATAGAAGATCTTGGGCAGCTTGTCAGGATCACCGGCCTTGCCGACCTCGATCCAGTGCTTGAAGTAGTCACCCATGTTGTAGCCGCAGAAGGGCAGCATTGCGAAGGGATCTCTTCTGATTGTTCCGGCCTTGACATCCAGTGTGGCTGCTGTGACCTCGGAGCCGACGATAGAGCCGAGGAAGACGCCATGGTTCCAGTTCCTGGCCATGTGGACAAGAGGAATTGTTGAGGGTCTTCTGCCTCCGAAGAGGATTGCAGACACGGGAACACCCTGGGGATCCTCCCACTCAGGAGCAATGCAGGGGCACTGGTTTGCAGGAGCTGTGAACCTTGAGTTCGGATGAGCTGCGGGCTTGTCGCTCTTGCCCTGCTCCCAGACATTTCCTGTCCAGTCGATCAGCTTGCCGGGAGCATCGTATCCGATGCCCTCCCACCAGACATCCTTGTCCTCTGTGAGGGCGACGTTGGTGAAGATTGTGTTTTTGCTGGCAGCGACAAGAGCGTTGTAGTTGCTCTTCGCGCTTGTTCCGGGAGCGACGCCGAAGAATCCGGCCTCAGGGTTGATGGCATAGAGTCTGCCGTCCTTGCCGTACTTCATCCATGCGATGTCATCACCGACTGTGTGGACTTCCCATCCGGGAATTGTCGGAATGAGCATGGCCAGGTTGGTCTTTCCGCAGGCAGAGGGGAATGCAGCTGTGATGAACTTGCTCTTTCCCTCAGGGTTAGTGATCTTCAGGATCAGCATGTGCTCTGCAAGCCAGCCCTCATCACGTGCGAGGACAGAGGCGATGCGCAGGGCAAGGCACTTCTTTCCGAGCAGGGCGTTTCCACCATAACCGGAACCATAGCTCCAGATCTCCCTTGTCTCGGGGAACTGGGCAATGTACTTGTGCTCCATCGGAGCGCAGGGCCACTTGCCATGATCGCTCTCGCCCTCGGCAAGCGGCTTGCCGACAGAGTGCAGACAGGGCACGAAGTAGCCGTCCTCACCGAGAAGGTCGAGGACCTTTGTGCCGACACGTGTCATGATCATCATGTTGATGACGACGTAGGCGCTATCTGTAATCTCGACACCAATCTTTGAGATCGGGGATCCGAGCGGACCCATTGAGAAGGGAATGACATACATTGTGCGTCCCTTCATGCAGCCTGTGTAGAGCCCTGTAAGAGTCTTCTTGAGCTCGACAGGATCAATCCAGTTGTTTGTGGGGCCTGCATCCTCTTCCTTTACGGATGAGATGAATGTCCTCTTCTCGACACGGGCAACATCGGAAGGATCCGAGTTGAAAAGAACACTGTGGGGCTTCTTCTCTTCGTTCAGGCGAACGCAGAGACCTGCATCCACACAGCTCTGGACCAGCTCGTCATACTGCTGGGATGAGCCGTCGGCAACCACAATGTT
Source organism: uncultured Spirochaetales bacterium (assembly GCA_944390045.1). Lineage (GTDB taxonomy): Bacteria > Spirochaetota > Spirochaetia > Sphaerochaetales > Sphaerochaetaceae > Bullifex. The sequence continues at coordinate 14,301 of CALXOO010000030.1, forward strand.
GTCCGGTGTTGTGAGTGCGGCGATCTCATTGACCCACTTGACAAGCTTCGCATGTTTGATGTCGTTGATAGTCATTGATATTCTCCTTATCAAAACGTTGTTCAAAAGGCTTTTACCCCAATTCCAACGCCGTATTTAACGATACTTTAAATGCACCCATTTGGCAAGCGTCAGATCATGTGGCGGTGGTTCCGGGCATAGATGTTGACATAGAGGTCCGGCGGAACGTCATCGGGGATATCCAGAAAGAAGTCTGCAACCTTCTTCAGGCGCTCGCGCAACGTTGGCTTGACCTCATTCTGGCTCTCCTGCACCTCCTTCAGGATCTCGGCAACAAGATTCTGGGTGCTTCTGAGCTCTTCTGTCACCGCACGGAAGCGGTGCGCCAGATCGCCTACAATCCTGACTCCATCTGCCGGATAGCGAGAGAGGAAGAGCTCGAAGTTATCCTTCGAGATCTCAACCAGCACACTGTCTTCCAGGGCGACAGCCGTTCCGTTGCGCTTCTCCCCCTCAAGAAGCCCCATCTCTCCGAGTGAGGAGCCGGGCTCTCCCACTGTGGCGAGGGCAAACTGTTTCTGTGTCCCGTAATCAAGGTAGAGGCAGATCTTCCCGCTGCGCAGCACGAACATTGTATCGCACTCCTCGCCCTTGTTGTACAGAACATGTCCCTTCGGCAAATGTATTATCCTGTTCTCAGTCATGGCTCCTCCTGAAGTTTTCTACAATTCTATTTTTCATATGTATCAAAGGCAATATCCACAACGGCGGCAGATCCGCGCCTGAAGACGAAAACATGTCTGCCGTGATATTATTACCGTCATGATTGAACTTGCTCTGCCCGCAGGCAGTCTTGAGAACGCGCTGTGCGCATTCTCCTCAGGTGCGGATGCGGTCTATTTCGGCATGAAGGACTTCTCGGCACGGAAAGGTGCCGTAAACTTTTCCACTGAGGATCTGTCAAAGATCAGACGGTTTGCGCAGGACAACGGGAAAAAGATATATGTGACAGTCAACACACTTGTTGACGATGGGGAGATTGCAGCTGCCAACACTCTCCTCTCCGCTCTTGATTTCTATCAGCCTGATGGCCTGATCATCCAGGATCTCGGGCTCGTGGAGATAGTGCGCAGGCACTACCCCGGCCTGCCGCTGCATGCGTCGACACAGCTTGCGGTCCATACTGCAGGAGGAGTCAGAGAACTCCAGGACCTGGGCTTTGAGCGCATCGTCCTTTCCCGCGAACTCACACTGGATGAGATATGGAAGATAAGACAGGACTGCCCGGATGTGGAGCTGAAAGTCTTCATCCACGGTGCGCTGTGCTATGGCTTTTCCGGACTGTGCATGGCCAGCGCGAACCTGTGCGGCAGGAGTGCAAACCGTGGAGAATGCGCTCAGATCTGCAGGAGCTGGTTCACAGAGGCCTCCAGCGGCAGAAACGGATACTTTTTCTCTCTTGAGGACCTCTGTGCAGGAGAGCTCCTCAGGCAGCTGAATGAGATGGGCATAGACAGCGCAAAGATAGAGGGAAGGCTCAAGGGAGATGCCTATATCCAGGCCCTTACCCGTTACTACCGCGCGGTTCTGGACGGCACACCGTCACAGAAACTTGAGGATGAAGTCAGGACCAGCTTCTCAAGGAAGGCCTCTTCAGGTTACTTCAACTACCGGAAAGGCAGGGAAAGCCTGCTTTCCGGCTATCCCGGACACCTTGGACTCGCCTGTGCGAAAGTTGTGGCCCAGAAGCGAGGCTCACTTGTCATCGAAACATACAGACCGCTTGAGGACCGCGATGGACTGCAGTACATACGGCCTGATGCGAAGGGACTGCCCCGTGCAGCCGGCTTCGCCTGTCAGATCATATCGCATAGCGGAAACAGGCTTGTTATCCGCCACAGCACAGATGAGGATCTTGTCGGGACCACGCTTTACAAGACCTCATCGGCATCAGGACACCTGCCGAAGCAGAATACGAAGATTCCGCTCTACAGAAAACCTGTGGACCTGAAAGTCACAATCGGGACTGACTGTCTGGAAGCAAGTACAGGCCAAGTCTCAGTCACATGCGGGGCCGTGATCCAGGAATCCCGCGGCCCGGCTGGTCTGGAATCGAGACTCACCGAGATATTCAGGCAGTCCGGCGACAGCCGTTTCACCGCAGGAAAGCTGGACTTCATCAACAACTCGGGCCTTGAATCGCCTTTTGTTCCACCATCCGTCATCAAGGAGCTTCGGAGGAAGTTTTACGCAAAACTTGACAGCGGACCTGTGAAACCTGCTGTCCTGGAGGAATTGCCCATGACGGCACCCGGATGGAAACTGCCTGAAAGAGGCTGTCTTGACGGGGACCTGCCCTGGGGACTTGAAGTGAAGGCTGTGGACGGGCATGAATACATCACACTGCCTCCGGTGACCTTTGACGAGGAAGGACTCTTCAGTAAGCTTGAGCAGCTTATGACTGAGCACCACGGACTCATCATAGGCCTGAACAATATTTCACAGGTTGGCTTTGCGAAGCGTCATCCGGGCTACCGGTACTTCGCGGACATCTACCTGTACCTGTCAAACAGATACGCCGCACGGCTTCTGAAAGAAGAGCTCGGAGAAAGTCTCATCGGAGGCTACCTGTGGCTGGAACGCGACAGCTGGGGCGGCATCTGGCCATTCGAACCGGCTGTGGCAGTAGCTTACACAGCGCCATCCTTCATTTCCCGCGCCTGTTTCAGACATGACTCAATGGGACTGCCATGCAGCAACTGCAACGGAAAAGCCGACTACGCAATCAGACAGAACGCAGCCGGCTATAAGGTCAAAGTCAGAGACTGTATGACAATCGTCCAGCTAGAGCAGGAAGCGTGAGACGAAGGCCTCGGCGTTCTGGATCGATCCTCCGGCCGCGCCCTTGACGATATTGTTCACCAGAAGGACAAAACCGATCTTTCCGTTCTGCTTCTTGAGCCTGCCGGTATAGACAACCATTCCTTTGGGATTTCCCCAGAAGGCATACTTCGGCTGCGGGAAAGTCAGCTCACTTGAGTAGACGACAGGCTGTGCAGGCGTGGAAGGCAGGTCTGACACTTCCTTGAAATCTGCCCAGGCCCTGATCACGTCCTCAGGCTCTACAGACTGCTCGAAGTCGAGCCAGACAGTCTCAAGATGACCGAACATGACGGGGACGCGCACTGTGTAGGCATAGACATCCGGGTTGATGGAGAGGATCTTCTTGACTTCTTTCTCGATCTTCTCCTCCTCTCCCTTGATGAACGGGATGCAGTTGTCAGTGATGTCGAAAGAAGAGAGTCCGGGATACCCCGCTCCTGAAACGCTCTGATAGCTGTTTATTGTTATTGTCCTGATGCCGAACTTCCTCAGCGGAGCAAGTGCCATTGCAAGGCCGGTGGTCACACAGTTCGCATTCGTGACCACAAAACCGCTCTGCGGATAACCCTGGCTCCTGATCAGATCAAGCTGCTCAACATTCGTCTCTGGAATAAGAATCGGAACATTGGTGTCGTAACGCATGGCAGCGGCATTGCTGAAAACATAAAAGCCTCTTGCCCTGAGCTGGGGCTCGGCCTCTGCCGCAACGGCAGCCGGCAATGCGGAGAACACAATCTGGACACCGGCCTCGGCCATGAGGTCAAAATCGAACTCCCTGACCTCGATGTCCTTGATCTCCTCCGGCATTTCGAAAGGCATGACCCAATGAACTGTCGATGCGTACTTCTGCCCCACCCTGGCGGCGGAAGCCGTACAATACGCGAGTTCAAACCACGGATGATTAGAAAGCATCCACATGAAAACCTGGCCGACCGCACCAGTGGCGCCCATAACGGCAACTTTGATTTTCCTGTCCATGGCAAACCCTACCTTGAGTTACTTTTATTGTTTCAAAAGAGTATTGCATAAGCCCCTTTTGTGCAACACGCAGAAAAGCCCTCCGGGGGCAATCCGCGCGGGCAGAATTCTATCAAAAAACGTTTAAACCGTTTAAAAGGACACGCTGATGCTGGAGGAGACGGAGAAGCCGGTTCTGGCATTGACGAGCGACTCGCTGTAAAGACCGTCAGGGCATGAGTGACAACTCTCCCGCCTAAAGGCGAGGAGCTTCCAGAGAGCTAGTCTCCGGAACTCTTCCTGCTTCCCCGACGTCAGGCTTCTTAGGTGCTTTTGCACTCTCGTCCACCTTTGTCCGTCTCCACAGGCTGCTCAAACTACTTCAGACTTTTACAGTCTCGCAGGTGAATCCATTCATCTGATTGACATATGAAGATAAATGTTTTCTGCCAGACTTTTTTCTGTGAATTACAGCAAACCCTATTGATTATTTTGTAATGATCGGCTAGTTTAGTCGGGTAACTGAAATACTGGGGCTGTAGCTCACCTGGCTAGAGCGATTGAATGGCATTCAATAGGTAGTCGGTTCGATCCCGATCAGCTCCACAACAAGCAACTCTCTGCAATGCGGAGAGTTGTTCTGTTTTTACCCCATCTTGTGGAACTAAAACCGGAATCAAAACTCCCCTGAAATACTGATAAAAAGCGTCAAAAACTGCAAAGAACTGAGCGAAAAGAAAGGCTGGCAAGGCACTCCCGACAAGTACCCGACCGGCCCTATTGCAAACCAAATCAGTCAAACTCAAACAGCAACTTCGCTATTGTAGTGCGTATACACGTAGTCATACACTCGCTCTCTGCAAAGATTGATTGCAGTCCAATCATAGGACTCAGGCAACTCTTCAGCGAGTAAGTCACGTATACACACAAGAACATAAGCCTGAGTTTCTTCTTTGTCTTTCCAGTGATCCATCGATGCAATTTCATCCCTCACCTTCTTCAGAAGATCAATCGAGGTCTTCTTAACCTTTTGAATATCTTCCTTGGAAAGATTGTCGGTTTTGATCATGTCGAATATTGCCAGTTCTTCCTGGGAAGTAAAACCTTCTCTAACTGCTCTGGAAGCTTCTTCTGACAACTTCGCCGCCAGATCAACAAGTTCTTGGAATATGTTCTCAATCTCTGCTTTGTTCTGCGCTTCGTTATATTCCTTGATAATTGACTGGTACTTGTTGTAATAATCGATTCTACCAGGATTTGCTGAACACATATCCTGAAGTTGCTGAGATATTACATCCTGAAGATCCTTCAGAAGCAGGGCCTTATTCTTGGTCTTCTCAAATTCCTTTACCAACAAAGTGAAATCGATAGCACTGATATCGAATTTGGCACCAGACGAAGATGTATCATCCATCGAAATTGCATCATTGATGATTGCATTGATTTTGACCATCAAATCTGTAGAATCAGGAGACTTCACTTTCATATGCAAAGCATTATAGATCTCTGCCAAAGCATTACGTTCTCTAATCTCTTGGTATGTCAAATCGTCACGATCAGCATATTTTGATACCCTGACAAGCTCAGATGTTAGAGATGAATAGACCCTTTTTACCTTCTCCGGATAACAAATAGCATTTACAGCCTCTCGAAGCTTCCTGACTTTCATGAGTCCAGAAGCTTGAATCAGCTCATCGAGATCAAAGCCATTATCACTGAGCATAGACCGCAATTGAGAAAGCAACTCCTTGATATGGGCAATCAACTCATCCTTGTCTATTGTCGGATCTACTCCGGTAACATTTGATCTGACAGTATAGTCAGCCAATGCCTTTCTAAGCGCTTTGACTATACCTATGTAATCGATAATCAAACCATTCGTCTTACCTTCATTCACACGATTCGCTCTGGCGATTGCCTGCATGAGGGTATGAGCCTTCAACGGTTTATCAATATAGAGGCAGGAAAGTGATTTGACATCAAATCCAGTGAGCCACATTGCACATACGAAGACAATACGGAAGGGATTGTCCGAGTCCTTGAAAGCCTTATCAAGATCAGGGTTTACCATCATTTTCTTTCTATGTGGAATAATATCCAGCCCCCACTTCTTGAATATTGCCTCTTCGTTCTGCTCCGGACTGACCACAACAGCCATCTCCGTTTCCTTCATCCAGGCAAGTTTTCTCCTGAGTTCCATAACTGTTTGAAGGTCTTTTTCTTTCTTTATCTGAAGTTCGAGATCGGCAATCTCTTCTTTCCAATACTCTTGAACATAGTTGTACATCTTGACGCATGTGACTTTGTTAAGACAGATGAACATTGCCTTTCCCGTGGTCCACAAGTCGGAGTAATGATGCACAAAGTCCTTTGCAATCAATCTGAGCCTAGGCTCGGCCATCAGGACATGAATCTCGCTACTGAACTGCTTATCCAATCTTGCTTGCTCTTCCTCATCAAGATTCGCTTCATCGATCGCATCTATGATTTCATCGTTCAGATCTGGATTGTCTATCCCTTTGATTTTCACTCCCCGATTTTCATAGAAAAGAGGTACAGTTGCTTTATCCTCAACAGCCCTTCTGAAATCATAGATTGAAACATACTTGCCAAAGGTCCTTTGCATGATGTTGTCATCAGTGAACAAAGGAGTCCCTGTAAAGCCAATCTTGTTAGCGGAAGGAAGAAGATGGTCCAGGTTGTCAGCAAACACTCCATACTGGCTGCGGTGAGCCTCATCGGAGAAGATTATCAAATCGTGATCCGGATAAATTGGTGCTTCATTCGGCCTGTTGAACTTTTGAATCAAGGTGAAGATATAACTGGCATTACTCTTCAACCTCTCAACAAGCTTCTCTCCATTTGATGGGATGCATTCTTTTGCTGGTATACCGTTCAAAAGACCACAGCTTTCAAATGTTCCACTGATCTGCTTATTCAATTCGTCCCTATCCGTTAGAACAACAATAGTAGGAGATCCACCAAACTTCCGTCTGATCTTCTGCGCAAGGAACAACATTGAATAGCTCTTTCCACTACCCTGGGTATGCCAGAATATGCCTAAGCGTCCCTCAAGCTCCTCACGGTTTCTGTAGGCTTCAATAGCCCTATTCACGCCTAAGAACTGATGGTTACGGGCAAGAATCTTCACTAGGTTGCCATCTGAATGATCGTAGAGAATGAAGTTCTCAAAGAGATCAAGAAAGTTTTCTTTGCTACAAACGCTCCTGAGCATTGTATCAAGTAACGTGTCGCCTGCATCTTCCTCATTCAGTCTCTTCCACTCAGCAAAGAAATCCCATTTACTACCAAGAGTTCCTATTCTCGATTCAAGTCCATTGGACAGCATTACAAACGCATTGTAGTAAAAGAGCTGTGGTATTGAATCTTGGTAATCGGTGTAGTTGTCCGTATAAGCTGCCTTCACATCAACGCCAGTCTTCTTGAGTTCAAGAAACAGCAAAGGAAGACCATTTACGAATCCAACAATATCAGCACGGCGATGATATACGCTACCATGAATCTTCAACTCCTTGATTGCAAGGAAATCATTATTCTCTGGATTACTAAAATCTATGAGCTGTGCTACTCGAGTCTCAACAGAACCATCCTTATTTACAACTTTTACAGGGACCCCATTTCGAATCAGGTTGTACTTTTCCTCGTTAAGTTCAAGGCTACTCTGTGTTGATAAACGTCTTTTCAAAGCCTTGATCACTTCATCAATTTGATTGCCATTGATCCATGGATTAAACTTCATGAGGGCTTTTTTGATATACCTTACGAGAAGAACTTCTTTATACGATTCTCTTCCAAAGGTTCCATCTGGACCCAAAACCTCTGTTGTATGTGCATACTCAACATCCCAGTGCAGTTCATTCTTCAGCAAGTCCCCTGCACCATCACGTACAACAATATTTTCTGAGTACTCATAGCTCATAATCACCCCCTCTTTTCAAACTATAGCAACAATATACAATGCTATTCAGTCTTTGTCAGTTCTGTAAAAATCTTACTCATCAATAGCATTTTAGAAGACTCTAATAGCGTATGTTGTTTTTTCAGTTTCCCTATCTGAATAAACAGAGGACTAACAGTCGAGTTAAATTCCTCCATTTGCTTCTGTGACACGATTGGGATCTCAATATCATTCAGCTGTTTTGCATTTACATGAGGCTGTGCTGAGCCTCTCTGCAAATTATTCAGAATCTGAGGATTCATTTTTAAATAGAAGTAGATATAGAAAAGGTTCTTCGTCCCATTAATATCCAGCCATGAACAATCTGATGCCCATACTGGAGAGTAATACATATTTACATAACCGGCGTTTGCTCCAGATGCACTTACGGTAATCACAGGAGCAACAGTGTTAGCCTTATCATGATAATATGCAGGCTCAAGGCCTCCCGCAATCACAGGAATCTCTCCAGCATGTAAGTCTTTAGCAGTAATAGTCTTTCCCCGATTGAAACAGCCTAAATCTGTTACCTTCTTTCGATCATTTTCTTCGGATAGCATATTCTTGAAAAGTAGCATACCAAATTCCTCAAGTAGCTTAATCCGATTAAGTGTATTACAAATCAGATTATCGTAGGCGCCTATCATTTGAGCTACTTTTTTCTGCTCATCCAATGAAGGTAACACGACTGGGATTCTTGCAATAGTAGACATGTTAACATGCGCTACAGTTGCACCATTTGCAGTTCCCAATAGTTCATATTGCATTTTAGGAGAGAGAAGATAATATGCCAGATACCTTGGATCAGCTTTTTGTCTATCCACCTTAAGAAGAACCGTGCGTTGACCAAGGCATACTTTCTCATCCGTATCAATAATTGCAACATTGCCAGCAGGAGCTTCTCTTGCCAATACAAGATCCCCCTTCTCCGGAACTGCACGAGACACACGCTGTTCGTAAACAGCATCAGAAACGCGGTGTACACCATCAAGAAGGAGAGTACCTTTTCCTATATTTGGTGTCCGTAATAATGGGTGCCCCTTACCTTCATCAGTTGCAGTAGAATGGGGGCAATCAGATATTTTCACGCAAACATCGCTTAGTGTCATTTTAGATCTCCAGAACCTAACAACTTTGTATATTGTTTCTTCCACACCTTTGATGGAGAATGACAAATTGAATCGGGTGAAACAAATGCGCATACTCCATCAAGCATATTATTTTTGCATATATCAGGATTTGTAGCCCGACATCCATATGTTTGACATTCTGTATCATACTCACACAAAGGAGCGTCAAATGGAATTCTTAAGGTATTCTTACTCATTAGTAAGCTCCTCAATATTCTTCATTATCTGTGCCATGAGCTCATTAGATTGTGTCTGTAACATATGTAATTCTTGCTGAATTTCTTTCAATCTTTGATGAAAATCAACTCCATCATCTTTAACAGTGTTGGCGCCGGTTTAGAAGGGCACACCGTGGCCGGAATGAAAGGGCAAATCATCAGCCGGAATAAAAGGGCAA
>CALXOO010000031.1 GCA_944390045.1 uncultured Spirochaetales bacterium
CTACGGTAACCAATCCATGAATATGAAAGTGGTCAAATGCTGAAAAACTGATTCAGTCTGCCTGGAGAGTCTGGAAGTACATAATTACATGGCATACAAGGAACAACAAAAGTAGAAATTGATACTTGACAGAGGTCACATCATATGAAAGCTTCACATAATCATGTATGGATTTGTTTCATGATTTATGTAGTAACATCTTAAATGTTTTACAAAAATTCAAAATGATGTTGCAGCCGGCTCTTCGCGGATTCTAGACTTGAGTCAACAAGGAGAATTGATTTCATGAAGAAGTTCACAGCACTTTTGATGATTCTCATGTTTGCGGCAGTGATGTGCTTCGCAAATGGTGGTACGGAATCGACTGACAGCCAGGATATCGCTGGGCAGACGATTGAGGTCGCAGTTAACTATACCGGCATACAATCAGATGTTTTCAAAAACCTCGTAAGCCAGTTCGAGGCAGAGTCCGGTGTCAATGTGGAAGTTGTCGAGTACGGCAACGACTATGAGAACACGATGAAGACCAGAATGGCCTCAAACAGCCTTCCTGATGTCTTCCAGACTCATGGATGGTCAATACTCCGCTATAAGGAGTATCTGATGGATCTGAGAGATGAGCCATGGGCTTCAGATTACACTGATGCGGCTCTTGGCGTGATCAGGGATGATGACGGAAGCATCTACGTACTCATGACCAGCCTCATGGTCGGAGGAACTGTCGCTAACCTCGACATTCTCAACGAAGTCGGAATAGACCCGTATTCGATCCATACCTGGGAGGATTTTACAGAGGCCTGTGCGGCTGTCAAGGCTGCCGGATACACGCCGATCAACAACCCCTCCGAGGCCGGTCTTCTTGCGAATATCGCCGGAACCTGGGTCTCCTATCCCGGAGAGCTTGCCGAGGACAGCGAAGCCATGCTTGACGGCTCCTACGACTTCGGCTCATACAGGGCGCTTCTCGAGCAGTATGCCGAGTGGATCGATGCCGGCTATTTCTATGAGGATGCCCTGACAATCAACGATACTGATATCTCAGAGCGCTTTGCTTCCGGCCAGGCTGCCTTTGAGATCGGCAATGGCGGTTCGTTCCTTGTCGGCTGCAAGACGCTCAATCCGGACGCGAACTATGTCTTCCTGCCGAACTTTGCCTCTAAGGACGGGGGAAAGGAGTTCATCTTCGTAGGAGAGGGCGATACATTCGGAATCTGGAAGGACAGCGACCATGTCGCGGCAAGCAAGGCCTTCCTGGAGTTCATGGCACGTCCCGAGAATGCTTCCACGCTGACCGCCTCAACCGGCTATGTCTGTGCCCTTGAGTCATCGCTGCCGTATGACGATGGATATCAGGCAGAGCTCTATCTTGAGATGCAGGACAAGTGTGTTGACAGTGACATTCTTTATGAGAATCTCTGGGACAGGAAGTATATGCCTTCCGGCATGTGGCAGGTGTTTGACATCGCAAGCGACATGCTGTTCTCCGATCACAGCGAAGCCGGAATCGATGCGGTCCAGGCCTATCTGCTGGAGAACTATCAGTCACTTTATATCTGAGCCAGAGAATGTGCGGACGTGACGGCTTGCTCTGCCGTCATGCCCGCATCGTATTTCCGGTCTTTGCTCAAGGAGGTTTTTCAGTGAAGAGAAACAGAAAGCTCATGATGATGGCACTGCCTGCGCTACTGATGCTGGTGGTCTTCATCGTATTCCCGCTCGTCAACGCAATAAGGCTGTCACTGTTTAAATGGAACGGCTATTCGCAGAGAATGAGTTTCCTGGGCCTTGGCAATTACGCCGATATCTTCACTGACAGCCTGTTCTACCGCTCGCTCGGCAACACTTTGATCTACGGCTTTGGTTCGACTCTGCTGCAGAATGTCTTCGGGCTTATTCTCGCATTGTATCTCAACATGAAATTCCGTGGCAGAAACATCATCAGGGTGGTGGTCTATCTGCCTATAATGGTCGCCCAGTTCATCATGGGCCAGATAATGTATTACTTTGTCCAGTATCAGGGAGGCGTGCTCAACGAGATCCTATCAATGTTCGGCGCGGAACCTGTCTACTGGATGTCTTCCGGAATTGCCGCCGTAATTCTGATCACGCTTGTCAATTCCTGGCAGTATGTAGGCCTGTGCATGGTTGTCTACCTTGCCGGACTTCAGGGCATACCGGATATGTACAGAGAGGCGGCCAGACTTGACGGCGTCTCCAGACTGCAGGAGTTCAGGCATATCACGCTGCCGCTTCTAGTGCCGTCAATCACCACTGCGGTCGTGATCAACCTGATCAATGGTCTGAAGATGTACGATATGATCGTGTCGATGTCGTCAGGAGGACCGAACAGGGGATCCCTCTCGCTTTCGTATTACATACAGCTTCTGTATTTCAATGATGAGAAGGCGGGCTATGCCGCAGCACTCGGAGTCGTGACGATTGTCGTGATAATGATATTGACGCTTCCGATCAACAGGTTCCTGAAAAAGAGGGAGGTGGAATACTGATGAGCAGAAATCATTCTTCACATGTCCTGTGCTATATCGCGGCGGCAGTCATCTGCTGTATTACTGCGCTCCCGTTCTATGTACTTTTCAACATGTCTGTCAGGTCAATCCACGACCTGGGCTCAAAGCTCAGGATGCCCGATGCCGTCAACTGGGATAATTATGTACAGGCCTTCACTGAAAGCGGGATCTGGCGTGGCTTTCTCAACTCCCTGATCGTCGTGATCCTGGCTGTCGCCATGATAATTCTCTTCTCATCCATGGCAGCTTATGGACTCAGCAGGGCCCGCACCCGGCTTGCCGGGTATATCGGCACAGTGAACCTCACTGTCATGATGATACCTCCTGTTTCACTGCTTGTCGGAACCTATTCGCTCATGGTCGCGATGAAGCTGGTGAACACACTTCCGGGACTGTCTCTGCTCAGTGCCGCAACAGGGATTCCTGCCGCGCTCTTCCTCTATTCCAGTTTCATGGTCACCGTCCCACGCGATCTTGATGAGGCCGCGATGATAGACGGTGCCGGGATACTCACCACATTCTTCAGAATAATTTTCCCGCAGCTGAAGAGCGTCACGATCACGCAGATGATAATCTCTGCAATCGGCTGCTGGAACGAATATCTAATGCCGATGTATCTTCTTCAGAACAGCAAGAAACACACGCTGATTCTGGTCATCAAGTCCGCGTTCAATTCCTTCAATGGTGTTGCCAACCTGCCTCTGGCCGCTGCGACCTGCGTGATAGGAATCGTACCGGTGATCGTTTTCTACCTGGCTTTGCAGAAGTACATCATCAAGGGACAGATTGAAGGAATCAGCAAATGATACTCTACAAAAGAAAAGACGGGGACTGCGCGCCGCTGTGCCAGCCTGATCCGTACATCATGAAAGATGGTGACACATACTATTTGTATTCGACAGGAGGATATTGCTATTCCAGCAAGAGCCTCCTGTCCGGATGGATTTTCCAGGGCAAGTGTCTTGACGACCGGGGACAGAAGTCTGTATGGGCTCCCTGTGTGATAAAGCTGGATGGACGCTTCTATATGTATTATTCAAGCGTCGACGCCGGTCTGGACGGCGACCACATGCAGACAATGCGCGTCGCGGTCTCTGACTCTCCCTGCGGACCTTTTCTTGATCCGAGGAAAATCCTTCCTCCTTTCTCCATTGATGCGCATACCGTGAAGACTCCGGGCGGGCTCTTCCTGTTCTATTCCACAAACAGCTACAGCGGCCCCAGGATCGGGACAGTGATCAGATGTGACAGACTTTCTGATCCTTATACTCCCGAAGGTCATCCTGTCGATGTCGTTGTCCCGACAATTGATGAGGAGATATTTCAGCGCAACCGTTTCAGGCAGGGACAGGACTGGCATACGATTGAGGGTGCGTTCTATTTCCACCATGACCAGACGCACTTTCTCATGTACTCCGGCGCCTGTTACCAGAACCCGACTTATTTCATCGGCTATGCGGTGGCGCATGGTCCTGAGGATGCTGATCTCAGGGCTCTTGAATGGAGGAAGTATCCATCTGCTGATGTCTATCAGCCTCTCATGAGAAGCTCGGACAAGGCAGAGGGGGTAGGACACAACAGCGTCATCTGCGACGGAGGCCGGTACTATGTCGTCTATCACGGACGGCAGGCAGGCACCCATGAGGCACCTGGTGAGGATCTCAGGCTGGCGAGAATCGACGAAATGAGGATTGATGGCGACAGACTTTCCGTCATAATTACATGATATGGATGGAAAGAATTACGGGAAGAACAGGATATTCTGCGATCTGGGTGATCTGGAACGGACATACAGCGTGGTCAATGCGCTGGCCTCACCTGTAAGGCTCGGCATTCTCAAGCTGCTTGTGAAGAAGAGCATGTCGATCAGCGAGCTTGCCCAGGCGCTCAACGTCTCAATCTCGAGCATCAGCATGCATGTCTCCATTCTCAAGGAAGCCGGTATGATCTCTGTCATCTCAAAGCCCGGCAAGCATGGCTCGTTCAAGGTCTGCGGCGTCTTCGTGGAGACTGTGCAGCTCGATCTGTTTTCCGCAACACAGGAACAGATGTCCAAGAGTCTGTCCTGGGATGTGCCGATAGGTTCTTACAGCAACGCCGACATAAAGCCTCCCTGCGGAATGCTTGGAGAGAACGGCTACTTTGAGCAGGAAGACGAGCCGTATGTATTCTATCACCCGCTTCATGATCAGGCCCGTCTGCTCTGGTTCTCCTCCGGCGAGGTCTCATACAGAATTTCGAACAGGCTCTTTCACACCAACAAGGTCACAAGACTCACGTTAAGCTTCGAGATCTGTTCCGAGGCTCCCGGATATAACAACAACTGGCCGTCTGAGATTTACGTGAAAATAAACGGGAAGAAGATTCACACCTTTGACATAGCCGGTGATTACGGCGGGATCCGCGGGCTGATGACTCCTCAGTGGTGGTCCACCAGCAATACACAGTACGGCGAGCTCAAGACGATAATAATCGACGATGAGGGGCTGACCGTTGACGGAGAGCGGGTGAGCAGTGACGGATTTGATGCTCTTGGAATAGGTGAGGGCTATTATTTCACGTTTGCCCTTGGTGTGGAGGCGCTGGCACGCAACAGCGGCGGAATGAATCTTTTCGGCAGGGGCTTCGGAAACTACGACCAAGATATCAAGGTCGAAATAGACTATCTGTTGAGCTGAGAGGTATACGCAATGATCATCAGGAATTTTCAAATCGGCAAAGCCGGAGCAGAGCTGTCCGGCTGGCTTCACCCGGACTACAGCAGTGAGCGTGAGAGCGCCTTCTCGTCACGGCCCGCAGTGATCATCTGTCCAGGCGGCGGCTATGCCTTCCACTCTGTGATAGAGGAGGATGAGGCCATGGGCGCTCTATATGCTGCCGGATTTGATGTCTTCTCACTTCACTACAGCACCGGTGAACTGATTGCTGAAAGCGAGCCAGAGGCCGAACTTGCACAGGCGGTCTCTTTTCTGAGGCATATGGCGCCTGAGCTCGGGCTTAACGGAAAGGTCGCCGTCATGGGATTCTCGGCGGGAGGTCATCTGAGCGCATCCCTCGGCTGTCACTGGACAGATTTCGGCGATAACTGCCGTCCTGACTGCCTGGTGCTCTGCTATCCCGTGATCTCGATGGGAAAGCTCGGGCATGAGGGCAGCACTCTGGCCCTGTGCCATGGTGACGAAGAACGCGTCAGGCGCTTCTCCCTTGAGAATGCTGATGTCTCTTGCTGCCCGCCGGCATTCATCTGGCACAGTCAGGAGGATGAGCTTGTCGATGTGCGCAACTCAATGCTCTTCCACTGCCGGCTGGTTGAGGCCGGGCGTCCCTGTGAGTTCCACATGTTCCAGACAGGAGTGCACGGCATGGCTGCCGGAGACGAAGCTGGCGGTCTTCCTGACTGTTCCAGGCTCTGGCTTCCGCTGGCCAGAGTGTGGCTGTCTTCTGTGCTCAGCTTCGGTAACAACACGCTCATCTGATCTCCTGCTGTGGTATCTCAGGTTTTCCTTTTGTGCGGACCTGCCTCTGTTCTGGTGAAAATGGCAGATCACGCCAAGTGCTGGTCTTCTCACCTCCGGTGACAAGTAGAGGAAAAACAAACACTACACATAGGCATTGCAGGCAGGCAATATACAAATCAGCCGCGAGATAGCTGCTGCCTTCTGGCAGTCCTGTCTGGATGACAGGGCTGAGGACTGAGCTGCCGTCTATATTGCAATTCGGTCAGATTCTGTCTCAGGGAAAGAATGCCTCCCGGCACTGTCACCGGGAGGCTGGACAATTCTCACAGGAGGAGGGCCAGTGCCGCCTCCCCGAGTTCTGCCGCTGCCGCGTCATCAGGCGCGCCGTTGGCCATTACCGGTTCATGGACCAGAAGCGCTCCGTCAGCGGCGCAGCGCTCCTGCCAGGAACGCATCCACTGTCCGTCTCCCCAGCCATATGAGCCGAAAAGAATGATGCGCTTTCCGGCAAGTCCGGACTCAATTGCCGAGAACATAGGTTCAAAGACCTCTTCCTCAAGCACCTCATCGCCCATGGCGGGACAGCCGAAGGCGAAGGCATCATAGCCGGCGAGGTCTCCTGAAGAGAAAAGGGAGGGGTCAATCACGACGACTTCCGCCTTGCCCTCAAGGGTCCTCTCAATCACCTCGGCCATGGCCTCGGTGTTGCCGGTCTGTGAGTAGTAAACTACTGCGATTCTCATATTATCCTCCTCAGGCTGATACACACAGCCTGGTAATTGAAAAACCGTTTCTGAAACACTCGATGTAGCACTTCCTGCACTTGTCCCATTTCCGGGCCAGTTTAAGCGCGCCCTCCACGTCACAGTAGACCTTCCAGAAGAGACAGCAGACCGCCTTCTTGCCGTTGTTCCTGATGAACAGGTCCACATCGTCTTCCGGATAGCCCAGGAACAGTCCGATCTCATGCGGACAGCGGCAACTGGCGAAACGCCGGCACAGATGATCAAGCATATCGTCCAGACTCCCCATGCAGCCGGCCGCTGCCAGAATGCTTCTGGCCTTTGGTGTGGCCAGCGTCCTGGCAAGCGCATTCCTCCTGTAGACAAGCAATAGCGGGCAGCCCGTCATACTGGTCATCCAGAGAAATGACAGCCCCCTCTTTTCAAGTTCACAAAGATCCTCACTCTGGCCATCAAGTGTCTTGAGGCAGACAAGTGAGGCCGGTTTCAGGTTTGCCAGAGTGGGGGATGCGTGCAGGACTAACAGTTCGTGCAGTGTCATCTTGTCTCCTGAATAGTTAGCTGATACTAACTAATTTTCGTTGTTTCAGCCACCTCCTGGCCGCGGGAGATCGCTTTATCCACGGCTGGCCCAGGCGATGACAGGTCATATCCTATCATATTTGTTAGCTTTTGCTAACTACTTTTTTTTTGAAATAACCCGCTTTTTTGTGAGAAATTCCGGAAAAGGACAGCAGTTTGATGCCGGTAAGGCGGTCATGGACAAATGTGAAATCCGTTTTTCACAGACACTGATCTTTTTCACAGCGCTTTTACCTCTCCACCGCTTGAGCTTTCACTTTTCTTTCCTAGGATGCAGTCGCGACACGAAAAGAGTCGACACATCATTCGGAGGAAAAAAATGAAAATGAGAAGGACAATCGCAAGTCTTCTTGTTGCGCTTCTTGTGGCTGCAAGCCTCTTCGCACAGGGCTCAAGCGACGCCTACAGCGCCATCGATGCCACAGTTGAGAACGCAAGCCCCAAATACGTCTTCATGTTCATCGGAGACGGAATGAGCAGCCCCCAGACCAATGCCGCACAGGTTTACAATGGAAACAACACATCCGGAGTCGTCGAGCTGGAGAAGCTGGCCTTCACCCAGTTCCCTGTGGTGGGAATCCAGTATACTCAGGACAGCACGTCATTCTGCCCTGACTCGGCCTCCACGGCAACCAGCCTCTCAAGCGGTTTCAAGACCCACTCTGGTGTCATCGGCATGGGCGTTGATAAGGTGACAGCCGGCGAGACCATCGCAGAGAAGGTCAAGGAGCAGCTGGGATGGAAGGTCGGCATCGTCTCGACAGTCACCCTCAACCACGCAACTCCCGCTGCATATTATGCCCACATCGCAAGCAGGAACGATTATTTCGAGATCGGACAGCAGATGGCGGAAAGCGGATTCGACTACTTCGCCGGCGGCTCACTGCTTGAGAACGACAACGACGGACTGTACCAGATCCTCGAGGATGCGGGCTACACAGTCACCAACGACCGCGACACCATCCTCTCCCTCAACAGTAACAGCGGAAAGGTATATGCCGTCAGCCCTGAGCTCCAGGACGATGGTGCCATGAAGTACGCTCTCGACATGGACAGCGAGGACATCACACTGGCTCAGTTTGTCAGGAAGGGAATTGACGTACTGTACAATGAGACCGGTTTCTTCATGATGGTCGAGGGTGGAAAGATCGACTGGGCCGGACATGCCAATGACGCCGTCGCCAACATCAGCGACACAGTCGCCCTGGATGAGGCCGTGCAGGTTGCCCTGGATTTCGCCTTCCAGCATCCCGATGAAACACTGATCATCGTCACAGGAGACCATGAGACCGGCGGTATGACAATCGGCTATGCCGCGACAGGATACAACACCGCTTTCGACATCCTCAGAAACCAGAAGATGAGCTTTGTCGCCTTCGATGAGCTTATCGCAGCCGAAAAGGCAGCAGGAAGCCTCAGCTTCGACCGCCTGATGGAACTGGTTGAGGAGAACTTCGGCCTCACAGCTCCCGGCACGCAGAACGATGTCCCCGCGCTTGTGATGAACGATTACGAGTATGCGAAACTCCAGAAGGCCTATGAGGATGACAGGACAGGCAACACTGACGGTTATGAGGAGTCACTGCTCTACGGCGGCTACAACCCGATCTCCGTCACGCTGACACACATCATCAACAACAAGGCCGGAATCGGCTGGACCAGCTATGCCCACACAGGACTTCCCGTGCCGGTGTACGCCTATGGCGAGGGCGCTGAGGCCTTCATCGGAGCCTACGACAACACAGAAGTTGCCCACAAGCTCTTCGATCTGTGCAATGTCCAGTAAGATCTGACACTGACTCAAGCCAGGCCTGCCTTTCCGGCAGGCTTGGTCTGTCATTTTTCCCGGTAAACGCATGAATACTTTCAAGAAAAAGGGTGAGATCGTCTTCGCCGTGATACTTGCCGCCGTCTGCCTGGTCCTCTATCTGGTTCCGACAGGCTTCGAGCGCTCGATATACGTCAATGCGGAGGGCGCAAAGGCACGCGTCCTGGCAACTGACGACTCACACATCATCCAGACCGGACTGTTCCGGCAGGGGGATCAGGGCTGTACTGTCGAGATCCTGTCCGGCACTCATAAGGGCCTGATCATGGATGGAGTGAACATGCTTTCAGGTTCACTTGCCTCTGACAAGGTCTTCCAGGAGGGCGACCTGGCCTGGGTGCTGGTCGAGCGTGATTCACAGGACAGACCGATCTTCATCAACATGATCGACTATCACAGACTCGGCAAGGAGCTGCTGGCAGCACTCGTCTTTGTCGCAGTGCTCATCGCCTTCGCACGCCTGTCCGGCGTCAGGATAGTGATCTCATTCATCTTCGCCTTCCTGTGTATCTGGAAGCTGCTCATCCCGGCAGCACTGCACGGGATTAATCCGCTATTCGTTTCTCTGGCCACGCTGATGGGAATAACAGTCGCGACCCTTCTCTTGGTCGGAGGCGTGAACAGAATGAGTCTTGCCGCCATCCTGGGTTCCAGCATCTCATCCCTCATCACTGCGCTGGTGGGCGGGCTGATGACAGGCTGGATGCGCATTCATGGCAGTGTGCTTGAGCAGAGCGAGAGCCTGTTGTACTCCGGCTTTCAGAACCTGGATCTCACGAGTCTCTTTGTGGGTGTCGTCGCACTGTCTGCAGGAGGCGCCATCATGGACCTCTCAATTGACGTGTCAGTCGCAATGGCAGAGGTCCGTGACCACGCTCCCGGAATCGGGAGATGGGAGCTCTTCCGCAGCGGAATGGCGGTAGGAAGGGCCGGAGTCGGAACCCAGACCACGACGCTGCTGCTGGCATACATGGGCGCCTGGCTCAGCGTGATGATGGTATACATGGCGCAGAGCACTCCCATCCTGAATATCCTCACCAGCAAGATGATCGCCAGTGAGATAGTCCAGACGCTCACCGGCTGCACCGGACTTGTCCTGGTCACCCCGATCACCAGCCTGGTTGCCAGCTATCTGTACTCGAAAAGGGGTAGGGCTGAAAATATTTCCTGATTTCTGCTAGAATCATCAGTAAAGTTTATATGGAGGTGTACTTCATGAGAAAAGTTATCGCAGTTATGGTGTTGCTGATCGCAATCGCCGTGCCCTCATTTGCCGCAGTCACAGACATGATGGCCAACTTCACGCTGACAAATTCCACGTCCAGCATGGACATCACCACCGCAAATGACGTGCAGTTCAAGTTCAACATCGACCTCGCCGCCGATTTCAACATGATCTTCGACAACGGCCCCGGTTTCGATGTCGCCCTGATCACGGAGCAGAACTTCAACACAATCGAGCTTGGCGCATACTACGCCCACAAGATTGACGTCAACAATGACTTCGACCTGATCATCATGGCAGGTCCCCGCTTCAAGCTGGCCAGCAACTTCGCTGTCGGTGTCGACTGCAAGGTCAACTTCCTGATCGACATGACTCCCAGCTGCTACATCAGCCTCGGCACAGGCGTGCTGATTGACATTGTCGAGTTCCGCAACGGAGATGCAGATACAAATGTCAGCTTCTCCATCCCGCTTCCCAGCGTGGGCATCGGCGTCAGGTTCTAGAAGACGTACTGCACCAGCAGCATATTGAAGACAGTCCCTCCTGCAATGCTCAGGAGGGTGTTTTTTCTCCAGCGGTGAAGGATGATGATCACGGCTGTCGCGATCAGCTCGGGCAGGGCATGAAGATTTGTCAGCAGCGGTTTCCTGAGACAGTAGACGATGAGCATGCCTATCACGGCGGACGGAAGCACTGTGCCAAGATAGGTGATGAAGCGCGGCGGTTTTCTTCCTTCCGGAAAGATGATGAACGGCAGTGCCCTGGTAAGCACGGTTCCAAGAACAATGACTGCTATTGTGATTATCTGCTGCGGCACACTCATGATAATGCCTCCTTTCTTGCCGTCAGGGCGAAGACAAGAACGATGAGCGCCATGGCAGGAATGATGAAGAAGCCGCTTCCGAAGACAAAGAGACAGAGCAGGGATGCGGCTGTCCCCACAAGAGCGCTCCTGTGATCCTCAGATGAGTCCCACTGGTTGATGAACATGACCACGAAGAGGGCTGTCATGACGAAGTCCAGCCCCTCAGTGTTGAATGTGAGTATGTTGCCGAGCAGTGAGCCCGAGACCGCGCCGGTGACCCAGTATATCTGGTTGAGCAGCGTCACGAAAAACATGAACCAGCCTCTGTCCACATCCTCAGGGACAGTACTCGTGCAGTTGATGGTGAAGCTCTCGTCGCACATTCCGAAAATGAGGTAGGGCTTCTTCCAGCCCAGCCCCCTGTACTTGTCCAGCATCGAGATTCCGTAGAAGAGATGGCGTGCGTTGACCATGAGCGTCAGCAGGAAGCTGTAGAGCGGATTGAATGCGGACAGCAGCAGGTTAATCGCAATGAATTCCATGCTTCCTGCGAAGATGAACATGCTCATGAAAAGCGGGTAGACGGTCGGAAAGCCGCGGCTCTTCATCAGAAAGCCGTAGCTCATTCCCAGAAAAAGAAAGCCCACGCAGATGGGCAATGTCTTCACAAGGGCCTCCCTGAAGGCTCCTGCGATGGTCCTCCGTGACTCCATTTATGTCAGCTCCTCGCAGCAATGATACACAAAACGGGGAGCTGGAAAAAGGTCAGGGCAGGATGTATGTCGCAACGACCGCGTAACGCTGCGCTTCAGCGTCAGACAGTCCCGGAATGGCCATTGTGGAGCTTGAGACCTCCATCAGGCCCTGGCTGTACAGCCTGTCCAGGCGTTCATGGATCCTTCCGGCTGACAGAGTGACTCCCGTGTCCACCTCCTCACTGAAATGTGTCGCACGGTAGCTGTCGCTGAAGCTGGCGTCCAGATGTTCTGACACCGGCCAGCTGGTATTGTCCCTGTAGTCATAGGGAGTGAAGATCGTCCAGTCCTGGCTTGAGGGTTCAGCCGAAGAGATTGCAAGGATTCTGGATGAGGCGCTGCTGGAGGAAAGTGCCCTGTCAATCGCGGCTATGGTCTCACCGCTTTTTTCTTTCAGATAGGCCTTCCATGCCTCAATATCTAGGTCCTCTGACAGGATCATGTCGTCCTGGGCATCGAAGACGATAAGGTCGAGAGTCTTTCCCTCTGCGGGAGAAAAGCTCGCAGCTGAGGCTGACGCATTCTCAAGTATGGTCGTGAAGATGATGGATCCGGTCTCAAGCGTGACAGCGTCCATTCCCATCGCGGTGATGTATGTGATCTGGTTTTCAAGGGCACCGGTGACAAAGATGAACTCAAGTCCGATGCCGTTTGTCGCATTCCTGATCCTGCTGACAGTATCGTCATCCAGCACTGTATTGCCCAGATTCAGCAGCATGACATCAAGTCTGGTGAAATCAGGGTCCAGTCTCTCCTGTGTGTCCACAGGCCGGTAGACATGAGGAAAGGTGAGGGAGGAAAGATCCTCAGGGTACGGGTTGCGCCGCCTTGCCTGCTCGATCCCGCTTTCCAGTGCGGCCTGCGCCTGGGCAACCAGCTCAGCCTCATGCCGCTTCTGTGCTTCAAGTCTGGCTTCCTCTTCCTCTGCCGCCTTTCTCTCTTCCTCAAGCCTGGCTTCCTCTCTGGCTTTTTCTTCATCAAGTGCCTTGATGCCGGCAATGCTTGTCGGCTCAGGAATGAAAGATGAGGGGACAGTGATTGACTCGAGCCCGTTCTGTACTGTGTAGCTGGCGCAGGATGACAGCGCCAGGATCAATGACAGCAGCAGGATGACCATCTTTCTCATAGGGCCAGTCTCGCTCCATATGCGGCGATTTCACCGTCATCGTAGCTGGTCTTCCGGAAACCGAGCACCTGTCCGTCATTGTCATAGCGCGGAATGACGTGTATGTGCAGGTGAGGTATTTCCTGACCGGAGGCCGGTCCGTTGTTTATCATGATGTTGGTTCCCTGACAGCCGAGGACGGATCTGAGCCTGAGGTCAACACGCTGGGCGACTTCCATCATGTGTGCTAGCTCACCGGCAGGGCAGTCCGTGAAGTTGGGGTATGCCTTTTTGCTGATGACGAGGCTGTGTCCCTTCTGGACCGGGTTGATGTCGAGGATGACCAGGACACTGTCGTCCTCATAGAGCTTTGTCGAGGGAATGTCCCCATTGATGATCATTTCAAATACAGTAGGCATGATGAACCTCCTTGTCCTGCCGATCTTAGCATGTTTTCACGGCTTTTACAGCCCAGAAGGAGCTGATGCCCAGCTCGTGCAGGCGGCCATAGCCGTTAGTGTCCTCATAGACATCCCTGATCACGAAGCCGGAGCGCACCAGGCCTCCGATCTGCTCGCTGAAGCTGTGCGAGAACTGGTAGCCGTCCTCCTTTCTGTACAGCGACGGGTCAGTGAGCGTGTTGAAGGGCAGGCCTCGCACGATTTTCTCCTCGTCTCCTTCGTCCGTGATGAAGTTCAGTCCGTTGTCGAAGGCAATGAGCAGAATGCCGTCCCTGCGGAGAATCCTGTGGCATTCAGCGAGTATCGGTTCCACCTTCTCCACATAGCACAGTGAGACCGGATTGAAGATGAGGTCGAAGGACTCATCAGCGAAGGGAAGGGGCTTTGTCATGTCAGCCTTGATTATGTTTATTCTGTAGCCCTCGCGCTGTGCCACCATCCTGTCGCCGTCCAGCTGTCTGTCGCTCAGGTCAAGCAGTGTGCATTCAGCTCCAAGAGCGCTGAAAACAGGCATCTGCTGTCCTCCGCCGCTTGCCAGCCCAAGCACGGATTTTCCCCTGAGCTGTCCGAACCAGTCGTGGGGGACTGGTCTGGTCGGCGTCAGCAGCATGTCCCAGCTGCCGGCCTTCGCCTTCTCATATGTCTCATGGTCGATGGGCCTTCCCCACTGCCAGCCCTCGTCGACCCAGCCGGAGATGGTCCGGGCGTTCACTTCCTGATAGCTTTCCATGCCCATAACGATAGCATAGAAAAAGACGTGTGGAGAACCGTACGGGCCTGAGGTAAACGAATTATGCATCTGGTGAACTGTTATGCCATTTATTGTCAACTTTTTGTTGTTTTATTGAATCAAGTCTGTTAAATTTCATATATGAATCCGAGACTTAAGGAAAAGATACTGGAGTCGGTCAAGGCCACTCTTCCAATTTCCCTCATAGTCCT
This sequence comes from uncultured Spirochaetales bacterium, assembly GCA_944390045.1. Taxonomy (GTDB): domain Bacteria; phylum Spirochaetota; class Spirochaetia; order Sphaerochaetales; family Sphaerochaetaceae; genus Bullifex. The sequence goes on from CALXOO010000031.1 coordinate 14,433, forward strand.
GGCACTGGCCATACTGCTCATTCCTGTCGATGCCGGCGTGATGATGGTCTTCCTGGCAGGAAGCCTGCTGCTTGTTGTCGGCATGGCGCTCTTCCAGCTTGGAGCGGAACTGGCAATGAGTCCGCTGGGAGAGGGGATCGGCGCCAGCCTGTCCCACTCGCTCAGTGCCTGGAGCATCATCCTGCTGTCCTTCCTGATGGGACTCATCATAACCGTGTCGGAACCGGACCTGCAGGTACTGGCACAGCAGGTTCCAGATATCCCGGACACTGTCCTCGTGATCACTGTGGCCATAGGCGTCGGAATTTTCCTGGCGCTCGCCGTGCTCAGGATTCTCTTCCAGATCAGCCTTCCTGCGATGCTGACAGTCTTTTACCTCCTGGTCATCGGGCTTTCCTTTCTCGTGGATGACAACTTCGTCGCAGTGGCCTTCGACAGCGGCGGGGTGACGACAGGGCCCATGACAGTACCCTTTATCATGGCCCTCGGCGTGGGACTGGCAGGATCCAGAAGCGACAGGAACGCCTCATCCGACAGTTTCGGCCTGGTCGCACTGTCAAGTATCGGGCCTGTCCTCGCGGTGCTGATCCTCGGTTCGTTCTACAGACCGGAGGAGGCTGTCTACACACTCGCGTCTGTCGGTGAGATAAGCACTACAAGGGATGTGGCCGAGGTCTTCCTGGCGGATCTTCCGCATTACTTCGGCGAAGTCGTAGTCTCACTGCTTCCGGTCTTCCTGCTTTTCGTCTGCTTCAACCTCATCACCCGGCGCTGGCACCGCAGGAGGGTCGTCAGCGTGGTGGTCGGTTTCATATACACCTATCTGGGGCTGGTGGTTTTCCTGTGCGCAGTCAACGTGGGCTTCGCGCCTGTGGGTTCATATATCGGGGCGACCATAGCTGCCAGCGGCCCGTTCAAGTGGCTGCTGGTTCCTATCGGCATGCTGATCGGCTACTGCATCGTGCGTGCCGAGCCTGCCATTCAGGTGCTGAACCGCCAGGTGGACAGCGTCACCAACGGCATGATCAGCGCCGGACTGATGAACAGATGCCTTTCGGTCGGAGTCAGCGTGTCGGTAGGACTCGCGCTGATGAGGATTCTTGCGGGAATTCCCATCTACTGGATAATAATTCCGGGTTACATCCTGGCCCTTGTACTGTCTTTTTTCGTTCCGAAGATATTCATCGGTATAGCCTTCGACAGTGGAGGGGTGGCCTCTGGACCGATGACCACCACCTTCCTCATTCCTCTTTGCATCGGGGCCTGCAACTCGGTCGGAGGGAATATCATGACGGATGCCTTCGGCGTTGTCGCCCTGGTTGCGCTGACGCCGCTGATCGCGGTGCAGCTGATGGGACTGCACTTCAACGTGAAGGACAGGGGCCGGACAGCGGTGGAGAGTGCCGCAGAAGACGAAATCATCGAATTTGTGGAGGACTGGTATGCATGACGGCCCGTACAGACTGCTTCTGCTGATAGCCGCGGCTCCTCTTGTGCAGCAGGCGGAGGAGATGGCACGCTCCCTTGGCGTCGAGGACATTCATCTGATGAAGGGGCGCGGAACCGCGACCGGTGAGATCAAGGAACTCTTCGGGCTCGGTTCCAGCGACAAGACGATCCTTGCAGCTCTGACGGATGCGCAGACGGCTGGAATCCTGCTGGGAACTTTCGGAAAGAGGCTGTATCTCGGAATGCCGAACACCGGCATTGCCTTCACAGTCCCAGTATCAGGCGGATCAAGAAGGCTTTTTGATTATGTTGACATGAACTCGGTTCAGGGAGAAAACGGAATGGAAGAGGACAGAAACTACACTCTGGTGGTGGCAATTGTCAATCAGGGCTGCAGCGATCTCGTCATGGAGGCTGCACGCGGCGCCGGAGCCCGCGGGGGCACGGTGCTGCACTCCAGGAGGCTGGAGAGCGGAAAGGCCGTCAGGATCTTCAAAATATCGATACAGGAGGAACGTGAGACTGTCCTGATTCTGGTACGCTCAAGCCGGAGGAGGGATGTCATGTCCGCGATAAACTCTTCCTGCGGGCCTGACAGCGACTGCCAGGGGCTGGTCTTCAGCATGCCGGTCGCCTCCACGCAGGGACTCGGCTGAGCTGCGGCGTGCCAGTGAACAGACGCCTGGCCGGAAAGGAAGTGCCACGGCCTTCCGTGCCAGAGCATTTCCCGTCCAGCCATGTCCAGGCACTGAGGCAGGGTCTCTTCTCAATGACGGGAGGGCGCATCGGAACGCGGTGGAGAAAAGATCAGATGATCACTGTCTCTTCCATCCGGCGGGACAGGCCTGCCCGGTTTCTCGTGGACTATTAATAAAGGCTTTTGTCACATGAATTAGACAAGAGAAAAAAATCTGTAAAGTGTCTTGATCATGTAGACAAAAACTAATAATATGCACCTTCGGAACAGAATACAGGTGCGCGACACCTGCTGGACAATCACAAAGAGTTTTATTTTTGAGAGGATTACAATATGGTCAACAACCTCAAAGATATGAGAAACATTGGTATCAGTGCTCATATCGACTCGGGAAAGACAACACTCAGTGAGCGTATTCTTTACTACTGCAACAAGATCCATGCAATCCACGACGTTCGCGGAAAGGATGGTGTCGGTGCAACCATGGACTCTATGGAGCTTGAGAGGGAGCGCGGAATCACAATTGCAAGTGCCGCCACCAACGTCTACTGGAAGGACCATGAGATCAACGTTATCGACACCCCGGGCCACGTCGACTTCACAATCGAGGTCGAGAGGAGCCTGCGCGTTCTTGACGGAGCCATTCTTGTCCTTTGCTCAGTCGGTGGTGTCCAGTCCCAGTCAATCACAGTAGACCGCCAGATGAAGAGGTATCATGTTCCCCGCATCGCCTTTGTCAACAAGTGCGACAGAAGCGGAGCCAATCCCTACCGCGTCAAGGACCAGCTCATCGAGAAGCTCGGACTGAACGCTGTTCTCATGCAGATCCCAATCGGACTTGAGGACAAGCTCGAGGGCGTTGTCGATCTGGTCGAGATGAAGGCCTACTACTTCGATGCCGGCGCTGACCACCAGAGCCTGCGCGTCGCCGAGATCCCCGCCGAGCTCATGGACGAGGCCCAGAGCAAGAGGGAGGAGATGCTTGATGCGATCAGCATGAACAGCGAGGAGCTGATGGAGGCCATGCTGATGGAGGAGGTCACGACTGACCTGATCAAGAAGGTTGTCAGACAGGAGACCATTGCTCTGCGCCTCTGCCCGGTCTTCATGGGCTCAGCTTACAAGAACAAGGGCATCCAGCCCCTGCTGGACGCTGTCGTCGACTATCTGCCGTGCCCCAGCGATGTCCACAACTATGCACTGGACCTGGACAACGGCGAGAAGGAGGTAGAGCTTCCCAGCGATCCCAACCTTCCTCCTGTCGTGCTTGCCTTCAAGCTTGAGGACGGACAGTTCGGACAGCTGACCTACATCAGGGTCTATCAGGGCAAGATCAAGAAGGGAGACGAGCTTTACAACACCCGCTCCAGGAAGAGGTTCAGGGTCGGACGTCTGGTCAAGATGCACGCTGCCACGATGGAGGACATCAACGAGGCTGGCTGCGGCGAGATCGCCGCGCTCTTCGGTATCGACTGCGCCAGCGGCGACACTTTCTGCGGCGCCGGTCTGAACTACTCCATGACCAGTATGTATGTGCCTAATCCGGTAATCTCGCTGGCCATCGAGCCTGTCGACAAGAAGGCTGCTGACAACATGGCCAAGGCTCTCAACCGCTTCACCAAGGAGGATCCGACATTCCAGACCTATGTTGATCCGGAGTCCAGCCAGACCATCATCCGCGGTATGGGCGAGCTTCACCTTGATGTTTACATTGAGAGAATGAAGAGAGAGTACAAGGCCGAGGTCAAGGTCGGCCAGCCTGAGGTAGCATACAGGGAGGCCATCACCCAGAGGGCTGACTTCAACTACACGCACAAGAAGCAGACCGGTGGAAGCGGACAGTATGCCCGTGTCGCCGGCTACATCGAGCCGATTGAGCAGACTGGCGAGGGCGAGGTCAAGGACTATGAGTTTGTCGACGAGGTCAAGGGCGGTGCAATTCCGACCGAGTACATCCCGTCCTGCGACAAGGGCTTCCAGAGCGCGATGAAGAAGGGCAGCCAGATCGGCTTCCCCGTCGTCGGCGTGCGCTGTGTCGTCAACGATGGTGCCTGGCACCCGGTTGACTCCAGTGACATGGCCTTCCAGACAGCTGCCATCGGTGCCTTCAGGGATGCCTATGAGAAGGCGAAGCCTGCCATCCTCGAGCCTATCATGAAGGTTGAGGTCACAGGTCCCAGCGAGTTCCAGGGCAACATCTTCGGATCCATCAACCAGCGCCGCGGCATGATCATCTCCTCGACTGAGGACAACAATCAGTGCACGGTCATCGCAGAGGTTCCGCTCTCAGAGATGTTCGGTTACTCCACAGTGCTCCGCTCGCTCACTCAGGGCAAGGCCGAGTTCACAATGGAAGTCTCAAAGTACGGAAAGGTTCCTCAGAGCGTTTCCGACGAGCTTAAGAAGAAGTACGAGGAAAAGAGAAAGGCCGAGAAGAAGTAAGGCTCTCCTCTTCCGTCACGGCTCCACAGACAGGTCTTGTTTGTGGAGCTTTTTGTTTCTATCTTTCCAAACTAGGAGGATACTATGGATAAAGATTTCGGAGTAAAGACCTGGATGTATCCGCTTCCGGTGCTCATCGTCGCGGCCTATGATGAAGAGGGCAGGCCGAATGCCATGAACGCGGCCTGGGGCTGCATTTATAATGATAATCTGGTTCACATTTGTCTGAGCCGCGGGCACAAGACGACTGCAAACATTCTCGCATCGAAGGCATTCACGCTTTCTTTCGGTACCCGCGACCAGCTTGCGGCCTGTGACTATGTCGGAATCACGAGCGGAAACAAAGAGGCGGACAAGATCGCCAGAGCCGGCTGGACGACAAGGCCGTCGTCTCATGTCAATGCTCCGGTGATAAATGAGCTGAGAATGAGAATGGAATGCGAGCTCGTATCCGCTGACGGCGAGCAGATTGTCGGCAGGATAGTGAATGTCTCTGCAGACGAGTCCGTGCTTGGTCCTGACGGGCTTGTTGACTACAGAAAGCTGGATCCGCTCACCTACGACCCCGTGCACATGCGCTACATCGCACTCGGAGAAGAGGCAGGAAAGGCTTTCAGTGCCGGCAAGGAGCTCAGGTGAGGGTCCTTGTCGGTCTTTCCGGTGGAATTGACTCTTCTGTGGCTGCCTATCTGCTGAAGGAGGCCGGCCACAGCGTCGAGGCCGTCACGATGCTGATCTGGGCTAAGGATTCGCCGTACCCGGCGCCGGTAAGTCCGAACAGCTGCTATGCTCCGGCCAGTGCGGAGGACAAGGCCCAGATTGCAGGCTTCTGCAGCCGTCTCGGCATTCCGTATCACGTCCTTGACTGTTCGGGGGACTTTGTGCGGACAGTCCTCGCCAACTTCAGGAATGAGTATCTGCAGGCACGTACTCCGAACCCCTGCGTATGGTGCAATGCCAGGATAAAGTTCGGTGTCCTGCTGGATTATGCGAGGATGAAAGGGCTTGAATTCGATGCCTTCGCTACGGGACATTATGCCCGCATCACGCATAATGATGAGCTTGGATGCTATGAACTGAGAAAGGCTCGTGATCCTTCCAAGGATCAGTCATACTTCCTGTACCGGCTTTCGCAGAACCAGCTGGCATCGACTCTCTTCCCGCTTGGCGACTGGCTGAAAAGCGATGTGAGGAAGCTGGACGTGGCCCAGGGCTTCCATGCTGAGGACCAGGTCGAGAGCCAGGACTTCTATGGCGGCGACTACAGTGATCTGGTGGGGCGTGCAGATGAGCCCGGAGACATCGTTGACCTGACAGGGAAGGTTCTGGGCCGTCACCGGGGTTACTGGCACTATACGCTTGGCCAGAGGAGAGGACTTGGAATCGCGGCGCCGCAGCCGCTTTATGTACTCAAGCTTGACAGTGCCCGCAACCTGGTCATTGTCGGTTATGGTGATGAGGGTGCGCAGTCAACGTGCGGGGTTTCCGATGTGGTGTGGACCAGCCGCGAGGGCTTTGACGGAGACAGACTGTATACGGTGAAAGTGCGCTCTGCCAGCCGGGGAGAGGAGGCCAGGATCGAGAAGACAGGTGCCTCATCATTCACCGTCCGTTTCGCCAGCCCCTCACGGGGTGTGACGCCAGGCCAGAGCTGTGTGGTGTATGACGGAGACCTGGTCGTTGCCGGCGGCATCATAGAATCGGCTCCATTGGACAAAGAGATTAGCTCGTGTTAGGCTTGGGAGTATACAGCAAAGAACACTAGGAGGCTTCCAACATGCGTGTCATAATCCAGAATGACTACGAGACACTCTCAGCCTGGGCTGCCCGTCACATTGCCCGCACGATCCGCGACTTCCAGAAGGAGAACGACAGACCGTTCATCCTCGGCCTTCCCACGGGATCTTCTCCGATCGGAACCTACAAGGAGCTGATCAGGCTCAACAAGGAGGGCTATATCTCCTTCAAAAATGTGATCACCTTCAATATGGATGAATACGTGGGTCTGCCTAAGGAGCATCCTGAGAGCTACTGGTCCTTCATGCACCGGAATTTCTTCGATCATATCGACATTCCTGCCGGCAACATAAACATCCTCAACGGCAATGCTCCTGACCTCAGGGCAGAGTGCCAGCGCTACGAGGACAAGATCGCCTCAGTCGGAGGCATCGACCTCTTCCTGGGCGGAATCGGCGCTGACGGACACATCGCCTTCAACGAACCCTTCAGCTCGCTGTCCTCACGCACCAGGCAGAAGACCCTCACCTATGATACAAAGGTGATGAATTCCCGCTTCTTTGACGGGGATATCGACAAGGTTCCAAGCACTGCGCTCACAGTCGGCGTGCAGACAGTCACGGACAGCAGGGAAGTAGTAATCCTGGTCAACGGCCACAGCAAGGCCCGTGCCCTTCAGGCGACAGTCGAGGGCGCTGTGTCACAGTACTGGACATGCTCGGCACTCCAGCTGCATCCGAAGGCAATCATTGTCTGCGATGAGCCGGCCTGCGGAGAGCTCAAGGTTGATACATACAAGTACTTCAAGGACATCGAGAAGGACTATCTCGATGTTGACAGGATCCTCTAGGATCTGAAGAAAGCTCCTGATGCGGAAGCCCTGGCCAGACGCCGGGGCTTTTCTTATTAATCCACGGCGGGAAAACTCCCGTCTTCATGCGGGAGAGTTGTCACCTGATGCTGGCGGCTGGCGTCCTCAGGCCCATGTCTTCAGCAACCTTGATTACCAGAGCAGGGTCGTCTGTCATGACAGAGTCCACTCCCATTGAGAAAAGTTCCCTCATGGAGGCCTCGTCGTTGATTGTCCAGACCATGACCACGGCACCTCTCTCGTGCATCTGTCTGACGAAGGACGGAGTGACGACTTTGATGAATGAGGCCCTGCGTGGAATCTGGAAGATGATCTTCCTGCTGAAAGATGAGGGGAGCGTATGCGTCTTCTGCCTCAGCAGGAGAGGAACGACCTCAGCCGTCGTGATGCTTGTCAGTATCTCGGGAGCGGCCTTTCTGAGTCGTCTGAGGTTTGAGAGGTGGAAGCTTGCGCCCACAACGCGGTCGCAGGCGTCGTGTTCCCTTATGACCCTGACGAACTCATCCACTATTTCCGGGCACCTGGTCTTGAGGTCAATGTTGAAACGCTGCCCGGGGCATGCCTCCAGTGCCTCTGCGAGCGTGCAGATCCTGATTCCCTTTCCCCTGAATGGATAGCTTCTGCCTCCGTCATGGGTGAATGTGTATCCGGCATCGTAGGTTCTGAGCTCAGCGAGGGTATGGTCCTCTATTCTGCCTCTTCCGTCAGTGTTTCTCTCAAGTGTCGGATCGTGCCAGATGACCAGCACACCGTCCTTTGTGATATGTATGTCGGTCTCTACGACATCTATTCCCATCTCCACTGCCGAGCGGAAGGCGGGAAGCGTGTTCTCCGGATAATTCCTGCTGTCTCCGCGGTGTGCGATCACGCGTGGCATCGGATTGAGGAAACTGTGCTCACTCATTTGTCCTGTCCTTATATATCTTGATTCTCTCTATCTTCGCGAAAAGCTTGTCGAAACGCTGCATCTCTCCCTCTGAAAGCCCGCTGCGCTCAAGCATGTCCCTGAGAAAGCTCTCGGTCCACTTCCTCTCCTCGTCCCACTTGTAATAGCCGATGGCCTCCAGATGCCCGGAAGCCTCTGAGACTGCTTTCAGTACCCGCTCGTGAGTGACCGCATTCATTCCGGTCGGGTACAGCTGGGCCCTGTTGAAGAGCACATAGCAGATGATCTGGACTGACTGGGCCAGATTGAGGGAGGGGAAGGCCTCGCTGGTCGGGATCGTCACTATGCTTGAACACTGCATGACCTCTTCGTCCCTCAGGCCGTCCGATTCCCGCCCGAAGACGATCGACACACGTCCTGAAGGTATGAGGTTGATGTGATCGGCAAGCTGCTCCGGACTGTATGCCGAGAGCTTTCTGTACTTGCCGCGCCTGCGTGTCGCGCCGACCGTGAAGACACTGTCTGCCAGCGCCTGATCGAGAGAAGAGCACCAGCGCGCGTTCTCATAAACATCATAGGCATGCAGGGCCAGTGTCCTGACCCTGTTCTCATCATAGGTGCGGGAACTGACCAGCGTGAGGTCTGTTATTCCCATTGTCTTCATGGCACGGCAGACACTGCCGATATTCGCTCCGTCCTGGGTGTCGACCAGAACGATGTTGATTCTTCTGAGAAAGTCCTTGTCTTCCATCGCAGGAAATAGTGCCAGCTATCCCGTCTAATGGCAAGAACTTTCGGCCTCACTTCATGCTTCTGTAGATTGTAATTCTAGATGCAACATATAAGCACATGTTGCAACAACCTTTACCGAATTTCATTTGAAGCAGCAAT
>CALXOO010000032.1 GCA_944390045.1 uncultured Spirochaetales bacterium
CCCAACGGGGTGCTTGGCCGGCAGTTCAGGTGCTCTGGGCGGCAGCCCTGGTCCCAAAGCCTGAGAATGGTGTACGGGCATGGTACAAGTCTATCCACCAGAACCCCACAGGCTCGCCTGTGGGAGCAGTCAGTGGATACAAAGACGGTGTAGAAAAATAAAATACTACGACCCCAGAGTAACAGATAAGGAAGACATTATAGGGCGCGATCGGATAACAAGTCCGGGCTTTTCCCTGTCGTCTTCCTCTGAAATAAATGAGAACCGACTTTTACAGCTTGTGCAAGATTCATCAAAAGTCATCGATGAGAATGGAGAGCTGAAGATCGTCCATCATGGCAGCTCGGCGTAGCTTAGAGAATTCATCATTGATGAAAACAGAAGCAAGGCATATGAAGCTTCTGCAGGTTTCTGGTTTTTTCCTTCACATAGAACTCTATGCCAATTTCATCGGGTCCGACAAGCTCATCCCGCACATTGTCTCAGTTTGTATGTTTTGTTACCAGTTGTCCTTTTCCTCGCCATTCTGCAGTCAGAATAATGCCGGATTTCAGTATTACCAGAATTATGTATATAATCCATGCCCGGGACGGGGATCGAACCCGTATGACAAATGTCGAGGGATTTTAAGTCCCTTGCGTCTACCAGTTCCGCCACCCGGGCCATCTGGTTTATGCATGATACAATTCACACTGGCCTGTGGTCAATTGAATGGAGGACTGTAATGTTTGAAATGGCCTGCGGACTGGCGCAAGACATCTGGAATGGTCTTGAGGGTGTTGTCTCTGTCGGCATTCAGGGCTCTTACGCCCGTGGTGAGGCAGGAGCTGGAAGCGACGTTGACCTTGTCGTGATCCTTGAGCGGTGCACTGGGGAAGTGCTTGACGACTACAGCCACCTGCTGGATTCTTCTGCCATCCCGCGCGGCCTGCTGTGCGGTTTCGTCTCATCACTTGAGGAAATCATGGCCTGGGACAGGGCAGACAGGGTATCGCTCGTGCTTGATACGAAGACTCTCTGCGGAACGCCGCTTTCTGATCTTGTTCCTGTCACTCCGGATGACATAGCCGCAGCCGCCCGTCAGTCAATCTGCCAGGTCCTTCATCCTCTGACGCATATCATCGTCCACGAAAAGGACTGGGCACAGCTCGGCCCTCTTTTCAAATCATCTCGCTTTGCGCTGAGGCTTGTCCATGCACTCGAGAGCGGCAGCTTTGTCCAGTCATTCACAGCACTTGCCGGACAGGTGAGCGGGGAGGATCTGTGGGTGCTTGAGAACAGAGAGTATTCTCATGAGACAGCCATAAGACTGAGAAAGTGGCTTTCCTGCCGGCTTGCCATTTGCCCACAGGCCTGATCTCTGCTAAAATGAAGATGTAAGGAATTAGACTTATGCAGAATGTTCTCATCGGTCTTGGCTGCGGTCTTGCCGTCGCCCTGATCGTTTTCATAGTACTGATGATCAGACTCAGGGAGCTTAAGGCCTCCAGTGAAAAGGAAAAGGACAAGCTCCGTCAGATGCTCGCTGCTCGGATGGAACTTGAAAGCGAGGGTCTCAACAAGCTCAAGAGTGAGAATGAGGAACTCAGAAAGCAGAATGAGAACCTCCGCATAAGCATGCAGACCTATGCTCAGAAGCCGGGGCGCAAGGAGCTGCAGAGACTGAATGTCTACCAGAAGGCAGTTGACCGGCTGATAATAAACAGTCCCGGCTTCGGTGCAGCCTGGCAGGCCGCGCTCAAGGAGAGCGAGGACGAATTCGAGAAGACCTATGTGGGGATACAGGCCTTTGTCAGAAGACTCATTCCGACAAAGACTGATGCCCAGATCATAGAAATAGAGGACAAACAGAACAAGGAGTAATGTATGAAGTTCTATATCTGCAATCATTGTAAGAACATCATTGGCAAGATTCATGATGCCGGCGTTCCCGTCGTCTGCTGCGGCGAGAAAATGGCTGAGCTCGTGCCGAACACGACAGACGCGGCAACCGAGAAGCACGTCCCCGTTGTCACGGTCGATGGCAGCACTGTCAGGGTCCAGGTCGGATCTGTCGCACATCCCATGACTGAGGAGCACCTGATCCAGTGGATCTATATTGAGACAGAGCAGGGCGGTCAGCGCAAGAGCCTCAAGGCCGGAGACAAGCCGGAAGTCGAGTTCGCGCTCGCTGGCGGCGACAAGGCAAAGGCCGTCTACGCATACTGCAACCTCCACGGACTGTGGAAGGCTGAGATCTGATTATATCAGTCAGACATGCAGGGCTGCCGGATGACGGCGGCCCTGTCATTCTTCAGCTTTCTGTGCAAGGACAAAGTATCTTTCGGTCTTTTCCTCGATCAGATTGCACAGTGCGCTGTATTTCACGCTTCTTTCCTGTAGTGTTCCGTCTTCCGTCTCGAGAGAGGATGCGAATGAGGCCTCCAGTCTGGCCTTCTCCTTCTCAAGCTCTCCGATTTCATCCTCAAGTGTCTCATATTCCCGCTTCTCGCTGAAGCTCAGTCCCCTGCGCTCTCTTCTGGGTCTCTGCGAAGCCGGTTTCGCGTCTTCCTGTCTGGCTGAAGGACGGCTAGCCTTCCAGTCGGCATAGCTGGCCGGCACCCTGGTCAGATTTCCATCCTCGAAGACGAAGAGGCTTGTGCACGTGCAGTTGAGAAATGCCCTGTCGTGAGAGACGATGAGCACACAGCCCTGGAAGCCTGAGATATACTCTTCAAGATTCTCCATCGTCTCCAGATCAAGATCATTCGTAGGCTCGTCCAGTATTAGGAAATTCGGGTTCTCGACAAGTCTGGAGATCAGATACAGTCTCCTTTTCTCCCCGCCGGAGTAGGCTGAGATGCTGACACGTATCTTCTCACGGGAAAACCCGAAGAGCTCCAGAAGTCTCTCGCTTGAGATCTCGTTCCCGCAAAACACGACCTTTGAGGAGATGTCCTCCAGGAATTCAATGGCACTCTTGCTTTCATCAAGACCCCGTCCGAGCTGGTCGAAATAGGAGATATATGTGTTGACACCTCTCGTGATGCTTCCGCCATCCGGTTCAATGAGCCCTGCGACGATATCAAGGAATGTTGACTTTCCGCAACCGTTGTCTCCAACGATTCCTATCTTGTCATTTTTGCAGAAAGAGTAGGTGAATGGACCGAACAGCCGCCTTCCGCCATATGACTTTGTGACGGAGTCAAGCTCCAGGATCGTCTTTCCCAGACGGCGGCTAAGGGAGGAGAAGCCTGTCTGCCTGACATCCTGGACATTCGACACTCTTGAGAGCATCTCATCAATCCTCTCTTTCCTGTTCTTGTCCTTGCCCGTCCTTGCCTGCGGACCGCGGGCCAGCCAGACAAGTTCCCGGCGGAGGATGGAGGCAAGTCTGTCTTGTTCCTTCTGCATCATCATGATTCTTTCCGCCCTCCGCTCAAGGTAGGCCTGGAATGATCCCGGATGCCGGTAGAAGTGTCCTCTGTCAAGTTCCCATATCGTAGTGCAGACAGAATTGAGAATGTAGCGGTCGTGAGTGACTATTATTACGGCAGCCCGCGAGGAGCGCAGCTCATCTTCCAGCAGCTCGATTGTCCTGATGTCCAGGTGATTGGTGGGCTCATCCATCAGTATGATGCTTGGCGAGAGCGCAAAGACTCTGGCGATGGCGGTTTTCTTCAGTTCTCCGCCGGAAAGACTGTCCATTGGTTTATCAAGCGGATAATTCATTCCGAATTTGGTAAGATATGATTTGTAAATATTATCCAGATCCCAGAGTGCCTCATGATCCAGAACCGGCTGCAGGTTCTGCTGAGTCCTGATGTCTCCGCTCTCCAGTGCCTGTCTGTACTGCTGCAGGAGCTCAGTCTTCCTGTTTCCGGATTGATACAGATAAGCACCGATGGTTGTCCCTGGTCTGAAGTCCACACTCTGGCCGAGCATGACCAGGTTGCTCTGGCTGTGCATGCTCACCTTGCCTGCATCCGGATGGACAAGGCCTGCCACAACTCTGACGAAGGTGCTCTTTCCCGCGCCGTTTTTTCCGACAATGCCAACCTTCTCACCTTCCTCGAGTCCGAGGGTGACATTCGAGAAAAGGGCCTTGCTGTCCACCGTCTTCTCAAGATTCTCAATAGAAAGCACGTTCATTTTCCCGGATTCTAATCTCACTCGGGCGGTAGTAACAAGGCACCCCTTTCCTGTATTCTTCAGCCATGGTCAAGGATCTCAATCTTGTGCTCACTCCCAGAGACGCGGCAGTGACAGAAAATCTCAGACGGATATGCGCCGCAAAGCTGTCGGTAAGACCTGATGACATCAGTGCGGTGCGCTTCATCAGGAAGTCAATTGACTCAAGGCGCTCTGAGGTGAAGGTGAATGCCCTTGCCAGAGTGTTCATCGGTCAGGAAGAGGACGAGTGCTACGTGAGGACTGATTTCAGGGAAGTCTCATCCGGACGCAGTGTCGTGATTGTCGGAAGCGGACCTGCCGGACTCTTTGCCGCCCTCAGCTGTCTGGAGCATGGTCTGAAGCCTGTTGTCCTTGAGAGAGGGCGGAACGTCCACGAAAGAAGGGTCGACACCGCGCTGCTGAACCGGGAGGGAAGGCTGGACGGGGAGTCGAACTATGCATTCGGAGAGGGAGGAGCCGGAGCATTCTCTGACGGCAAGCTCTTCACCCGGAGCGTGAAGCGCGGCGATGTGGGAAAGGTGCTCTCACTCTTCGTACAGCACGGGGCCCAGCCTGACATTCTCTCTGATGCGCATCCTCATATCGGTTCGGATGTCCTGCCGCGCGTCATCGAGAACATCAGAAACACGATAATCTCGCATGGGGGCGAGGTCCATTTCAGCACAAAGGTGACAAGACTGGTCAGAAGCGGTGATGCGGTTACAGGCGCCGCCTGTGATGACGGGCGGGTATTCACCGGCCCTGTGATCCTGGCCACAGGCCACAGTGCCCATGACGTGTACCGCTTTCTCCAGCATGACGGCTACGCGCTCCAGGCAAAGGAGATCGCAGTCGGCGTCCGCCTGGAACATCCGCAGGATCTGATCGACAGGATGCAGTACCACTCACAGAAGGGAAGGGGCGACTACCTTCCCGCCGCAAGCTACCGTTTCGTCACACAGGTCGGAGGCCGAGGCGTCTATTCTTTCTGCATGTGTCCCGGCGGCTTCGTGATTCCCGCCTCAAGCAGCGAGGGCCTGCTCGTGGTGAACGGGATGAGTCCGTCAAACCGCGGCTCCAGGTGGGCCAACAGCGGCATGGTGGTGCAGATCCGTCTGGAGGACATCGGCTGCACCGATGAGCTGTCCATGCTCAGATGGACTGAGGAGATAGAGCGCACCTGCTTCAATCCGCTCTACAGGGCCCCTGCCCAGAGGATGACGGACTTCATGCAGGGACGCGCATCCAGCACTCTGGCATCATCATCCTATATTCCGGGACTGCTTCCCTGTGCCATGGATGATGTGCTCCCGCGTCTTGTGTCCGACAGCCTGAGAATGGGACTGGGTGACTTTGTCAGGATGACAAGAGGAGCTTTCCTCACCAGTGAGGCCACTCTCATCGCACCTGAGACGCGCACAAGCTCACCCGTGAGAATAGTCAGGGGTGATGACTATTGCCAGATTCCCGGACTCTATCCCTGCGGGGAAGGTGCGGGATATGCGGGAGGCATAGTCTCCGCCGCGCTGGACGGAATTGCTTGCGCGCAAGCGGTTTACAGACATTCCGGAGTATAGTTTGCCGCGCTGACCAATTGCCTGGTTCCGCCCTCGTGCACAGTCTCTGCCGTCTGACAGGGCGCTAGGCATCAGGTGCAAGGATGACGATTCTTTTCAGGAACAATCATTTTGACAAGAATCGGTACTCTCCTGCATAATGACAGATGAAATCCACCCTGTGGTGGAGACAATACGCTTTAGGAGGAAGCAGGCACCGACTCTTTGTCGCCTGCGACAAGCCATGAAGAAACTAGTTTTTGCTCTGGTCCTGTTCATCGCCCTCATTCCTGCAGCGCTGTTCGCCAATGGCGCAGGAGAGACGGCTGATCAGACTGATGACGGACAGTACAAGGTCGCCCTGATCATCGAGAACACAATTGACGACAGGGGCTGGTGCCAGTCGATGCATGAGGGCATCCTCGGTGCCATGGAGCAGCTTCCCGGCAAGATCCACTACGAGTACTCCGAGAGGATGACGACCGTCGACAGCGAGTCGATCGCCAGACAGTACATCGCAGACGGCTTCGACCTTATCATCGCTCACGGATCACAGTACAGGAACATGGTCAGTGACCTTGCTGCAGAGTTCCCTGATGTCTCATTCGCCTTCGGAACCTCAAGTGACATCATCGCCGACAATGTCTTCACCTATATGCCAGAGAGCGAGGAGACCGGTTATCTGTCAGGAATCATCGCAGGCCTGCTGACAAAGAATGACAACATCGGCTTTGTCGGCCCCGTGGACTCAGGTGACGCTGCCCGCTATACCAGAGGCTTCATGCTCGGTGTGGAGGCTGTCAATCCGGATGCAAATGTCAATGTCGCCTTTACCGGAAGCTTCTCTGACTACGTACGCTCCGGAGAGCTCGCCACGACTCAGATTCTCGCCGGTGCCGATGTGCTGACTGGTGCCAGCCAGCAGGCAATTGGTGCCCTTCGCGCCTGTGCCGAGTACGACAATGTGCTCTGGGTCGGACAGGATCTCGCACAGCTTGACACTCCTGAAGGCCAGGCCAAGTGCGTCGCAGCCAGCGCCTACAACTATACTGCCGTGGTCGTCGGCCTCATCGAGAGCCTTGACCAGGGCATCACAGGTGGAACATGCATTCCCATGAACTTCAACAACGGCGGATTCATCTTCGACTACAACCCGGCCCTCTCATCCGTGGTGACGGACGACATCAGGGCGGCGGTTGATGAGGCGATCGCCAGCTTCACCGCGTCAAGCGGCGTGCTTGCGGACTGGGCTGACGTCCAGATCTGACACTGATTAATGCGACGGGGCACTTGGAAAAATCTTTTCGGGTGCCCCTTTTTGTGTTTTTGCCATGAAAGAGAGAATTAGACAACTGAGGATGGAGCACATAACCAAGCGCTTTCCCGGCGTTCTGGCAAGTGACGACATCAGCATGAGCATCGAAGAAGGTGAGATTCTTGCCCTTGTCGGTGAGAACGGTGCCGGCAAGACCACGCTCATGAACATCCTGATGGGAATCTACCAGCAGGATGAGGGCAGGATATTCATAAATGACCAGGAAGTGCGCTTCAGAGGGCCTGAGGATGCCTTCAACGCAGGACTGGGAATGGTCCATCAGCAGTACATGCTGGTACCGAACATGACCGTCACGGAGAATGTGGCACTTGGCTACAAGCAGGCCTGGAAACCACTCCGTCTGGATCTGCAGATGGTAAGGGACAGGGTGCTTGAGGTGAGCTCTCACTACGGGCTTGCCGTCAACCCTGACGCATATATCTGGCAGCTGTCAGTCGGCGAGCAGCAGCGCGTCGAGCTGGTCAAGACACTCTGTCTGGGAGCCAGGTTCCTCATACTTGACGAGCCGACAAGCGCGCTGACCCCGCAGGAAACAGACGAGCTCATTGAGCTGCTGAAGCGTATGAAGAACGAGCTGAGCATCATCTTCATCTCCCACAAGCTCAATGAGGTCAAGGCCCTCAGCGACAAGGTCGTCATTCTCCGTCACGGCCGCGTCGTGTTCAGCGGACAGACCGCTGACTACTCGTCCTCTGAGATCGCGGCGCTGATGACAGGCCATGAAATCGTGCTTCCAGAGAACCGCGAACGCAGCTTCAACGGCGAGGCCGCGCTTGAGATACATGACCTCAAGGTCCGCTCAGACAGGGGAGAGCTTGCTCTCAACGGGCTGTCGCTGACCGTGCACCAGGGAGAGATCGTCGGACTTGCCGGAGTGTCCGGAAACGGACAGAGGGAGCTTGCCGAGGCCATCAACGGCCTGAGACCGGTAGAGGAGGGCAAGATCGAGTTCTTCGGAGTCGACATCCACAACAAGAGCCCCTACTATGTCATTGATCACGGCATGGGGTATATACCGGAAGAGAGGAACATAGAGGGCATCGTGCCCTCATTCGCCGTGAAGGAGAACTTCATCCTCAAGGACAGCGACAACAAGCGCTTCTCCCTTCACCGTTTCCTCAGACGCGTAGAGATAAACCGCAATGCCGAGGATCTAACCCGGAAATTCGACATCCGCACCCCTGACACCGCGACTGCCGCGGGAAGCCTGTCAGGCGGCAACATCCAGAAAGTCATCCTGGCCCGTGAGATCACGAGGGCTCCGCGCTTCCTCATCGCCGTCTATCCGACGCGCGGCTTGGACATGGGTGCAATCGAGTTCATCCATCAGGAGCTGCTGAAAAAGCGCAGGGAGGGCATAGGAATCCTGCTTGTCAGCGAGGAGCTTGACGAGATAATGAACCTCTCAGACCGCATTGCCGTCATCTATAAAGGACGCATTCAGAAGGTCCTGGAGCATGGAAAGGCGAACAAGCGCAATCTCGGCATACTGATGGCCGGACTGGAGGAGGAGGGAGAATGACCGAACGAAACTTCAAAGTACTGTATAAGGTCTCAATCATAGTGCTGGCGGTTCTTGTCACGCTGCTGCTGTCGTCCTTCATCCTTGTCATACTGGGTGCGGACATCATGAAGACCTTCTACACCATCATAATCACTCCGCTGACCAGGGTCGGGCACCTCACCGAAGTGCTGGTCAGGGCAGTGCCGCTGTGCATCATCGCCCTCGGCGTGGCCGTGGCCTACCGCAGCGGCATCATCAATATCGGAGCCGAGGGACAGATGGCTATGGGTATTCTGGGCTTCACCACCGTGGCTCTCGCCCTCGGAGACATGAGCCGGGCGGTCGCACTGCCGCTCGCACTGCTCAGTGCGGTCATCTGCGGCGCGCTGTGGGGCTTCGTTCCCGGCATACTGAAGGCGAAACTGCAGGTCAGCGAGCTGCTGAGCACGGTCATGCTCAACTATATCGCGGCCCAGTTCTATTCATTCTGTCTGCGCGTTCCGCTTCTCGACCCGGCCGAGCGCCTCTCCGGTGCCGGAACCCCGCAGTCTGCCAGGCTCTCCCAGGCGGTTGAGATCGGCAGGATAACAGGACGACTCCACTACGGCGTCTTCATCGCGCTTGTCCTGGCTGTCCTGGTCTATCTCTTTATGTGGAAGACGAGCTTCGGCTACAAGATGAGGGCAAGCGGCGCCCAGAGCAGGGCAGCCCGTTATGGCGGTATAAATGTTTCTGCCTATGTGACGCTGGCCATGATCATCTCCGGTGCCTTCGCCGGCCTGGCCGGAGGCATAGAAATCGCCGCGGTTCACAGAAGGGCGATTGAGGGCGTGACGAACAACTATGGCTTCTCTGCCGTGGTCGTCGCACTTTTCGGAATGCTGCATCCCTTCGGAATAATACCGGCGAGCTTTTTCTTCGCGCTTCTGATCTACGGCTCCACGCTCACCCCGCGTGCTGTCGGAGTGCCTGCCAACATCGTGGATGTCATGCAGGGACTCATCATCATTGTTATCGTGACGACGCAGATGGTCCTCCAGAACAGTTACCTCGAGGACAGACTGTGGCGCAGGTTCAGCGCGAAAAGACAGGAGGCGGTCTGATGGACATCATTATAAACATTCTCTCAATGACAGTTCCTTTCTCAGTCGCACTGCTGCTGGCCAGCATCGGAGAGATGTTCAACCAGCGCAGCGGTGTATTCAACCTGGGCTGTGAGGGCGTGATGAGCATGGGCGCCTTCGTCGGCATGCTTGTGCCCTTCATTGCCGGACAGAACGGAGCCCTTTCAAATGGCTGGAACTGGCTGGGGCTGCTGCTTGCCGCACTGATGGGAGCAGTGCTCGGGCTTTTCTTCGGCGTCATAGTCGTGACATTCCGTGCCCCTCAGGGCATCGCAGGCATCGGACTGCAGATGTTCGGTGTCGGAACAGCAGGAACGCTTTTCAGGCACTTTGTCGGAGGAACCCAGTCCATTCCCGGCATGCCCAACAGTCCGCTTCCTCTCCTCAGTAAAATCCCGTTCATAGGACCTGTCTTCTTTTCCCACAACATGATGGTGTATCTTGCCTTCCTCTTTGTGCCTGTTGCCTGGTACATCCTCTTCAAGACAAGCTGGGGCCTGAGGGTGAGGGCGGTCGGAACCCATCCGCGTGCGGCGGACAGTATGGGCATAAACGTCAACAGGACCCGGTACGAGGCCCTGGCCCTCGGCGGAGCCATGGCCGGCCTGGCCGGAGCCTATCTCTCTGTCTGCCAGGTGAAGATGTTCTCAGATGAGCTGATTGCCGGACGCGGATTCATCGCTGTCGCCCTTGTTTATTTCGGCCACTGGCATCCGGTCAAGATCATGCTTGGAGCGCTGCTTTTCAGCTTCACACAGACGATTCAGTACAACGTGCAGGGGCTGGGAATCGATCTGCCTTATGAATTCTTCGTGATGCTTCCATATGTCGTCGTAGTCGTGGTGCTGGCCTTCACCAGCCGCAACCAGACAACGAGTCCGACAAGTCTTGGCAAGCCTTTCAACAGGGAGATAAGGACATGAGAGAATACGGGGTAGGAATAGTCGGGACCGGCGCGATAGCTGCCGTACATGCTGAAAGTGTCATACAGGCCAGGGGTGCACGCCTTGTGGCCTGCTACAACCATACCAGGGCAAAGGGGGAGGCCTTCGCCAGAAAATATTCCATACGCTTCCATGAGACTCTTGAGGCCTTCATGGCTGATCCAGAGGTCGAGATCGTCATGATCGCGACACCTTCAGCCAGTCATTATGAGGCGGCAATGGCAGCCATAGACCACCGCAAGAAAGCCGTGATCATTGAGAAGCCCATCGAGGCCACGGTGGAGGCGGGAAATGCAATCGTTGAGGCGGCAAGGAAGTCCGGCGTGATGCTCTCAGGCATCTTCCAGTCACGTTTCTTTCCTTCAAGTCTCGCTGTAAGAGATGCGATTGACCGCGGGCGTTTCGGCCGAATCACAATGCTCGGCTGCCAGTTCAACTGGTACCGCAGCCAGGAGTACTACTCTGACAGTCCGTGGCACAGCGCCTTCGGTTCCGGCGTCCTTATGAATCAGGGCATTCATGCGATTGACCTGATGTGCTGGTTCGGCGGTGAGGTCGAGTCAGTCTCAGCCTTCTGTGCCACGCTGGGTCACAGCGGCCTGGAGGTCGAGGACACGGCAGCCGCCTGTCTCCGCTTTACAAGCGGTGCCCTGGGAACAATAGAGGGAACCACGGCAAGCTGGCCGGGTTTTCTGAAGCGGATCGAGGTCTGCGGGACAGAAGGCTCTGTCATACTCGAGGATGAGAGCATTTCAGCCTGGCAGTTCAGACAGGAGCTCCCTGAGGACGAAGAGATAAGGAGACGTTTCGCCAGGGCATCCAGTGCAGGAGGAGCGAACGATCCGATGGCGATCTCCGGCAGCGGTCACGCGGCAAGCGTGCAGGATGTCATTGATGCGCTCAATGAGGGTCGTGAGCCCTTCATCACCGGAGAAGAGGCGATGAAGGCTGTGATGGTCGTGGAGGCCTGTCTGAGAAGCGGCGGCAGTCCGGTTGCCCCGGGAGGAGAGAAATGAGAATAGCCTATGATGAGATGAGACAGACCTTTTTCAGGATCCTGGAGAAAAGGGGACTTTCAGGTGATGACTGCACCCTGCTGTCGAAGATTGTCGCGGACAACAGCTTGGACGGAGTATACACCCATGGCGTCAACCGCTTCCCGCGTCTGGTATCCAATATCGAGGACGGAATAGCTGACAGGAATGCAAAGGCTGAGACTGTCTCATCCTTCGGTGCGCTGGAGTGCTGGAACGGACATTTCGGCATAGGGCCGCTGAACGCATACAGGGCGATGGAGCGTGCCTGTGCCCTTGCCCGCGCAAACGGAATCGGGCTTGTCGCCCTCGGCTGGAACAATCACTGGCTGCGCGGTTCGACATACGGCCTTCTTGCGGCTGAGAACGGCTGTATCGGGATCTGCTGGTCCAACACAAAGCCGAATATGCCGCTGTGGGGCGGAAGCAAACCTGCGATAGGCAACAATCCGCTGATCATCTCCGCCCCGCGCGGGAATGGTGCCCATTTCGTCTTCGATGCGGCGATGAGCCAATACTCGTACGGAAAACTTGAGGAGTACAGGCTGAAAGGACAGCAGCTTCCATACCCCGGCGGTTTTGATGATGAGGGAAACCTCACCAGGGATCCTGCAGTCATTGAGAAGAACGGGCGCATACTTCCGATAGGTTTCTGGAAAGGCAGCGGCCTGTCGGTTGCCCTTGATCTGCTTGCCACAATGCTGAGCGCAGGAGCAAGTGTCGAGGAAGTGGGGCGGCTGGAGAATGAGAGAGGTCTGACCCAGATCATGATAGCAGTCGATCCTTCAGGACTTCACAGCCGGCAGATGACGGATGATATCGCCCAGAGCATACTGGGAGGCATTCTCCGTGAAAAGGATGAGAATGGGCGCGCGCTCCGCTATCCCGGACTCAGACTTTTCGAGACGAGGAAGGAGAATCTTGAGAAAGGAATTCCTGTCATTGACAGCGTCTGGAGCAGGGTGCTCTCTCTTCTCGACTGATCTGACCGGCAGAGGCCGCACCTGGCCTCCATCCAGCCGGATCAGAAAATCGGGCGCGGTGTTGACGACATCGCGCTCATGTTTTAGTCTTTTCAACAGTTTAAATTCTCAAAGGGAGGAAGTGCTGATGGTTTCAACTAAGTGTTCTCATGCGTCAACTGCGGCCTTTCTGTCCCTCAGACCATAGCGGCAGGGTACAATCAGGCACCGGGTATGCTCCGCAGTGCGGAGTGTTTTGATCTCGTCCATAATGAGGCTCTGTCATGTCACGATACAAGTATTATGCCCTTCACAACATACGGGCTTATTCCATATGTCTCTTATTCATGCTTCTGGGTATAGGCTTTGATGCCCTCATACCCGTCGTCATCAACCATCTGATCGATGATGTTGTCGCATCAGGCAGCTCTTCCGGTTCACTGGTACTTCTGCTTCTGCTTTTCTCCTGCTTCATCTGCAGGGGAAGCGCCAAGTACATTCAGGAGTACACTTCGGACAAGATCAGCCAGTCGGTGCGTCAGGAGGCCAGAAGCCAGCTCTTCAATCACATCATCCGTCAGAATGGCGGTTTCTTCATAGCAAACAGTCCCTCGCAGCTCATGAGCAGGGTCCGTCATGATGCGGAATCACTGGGATTCGCTTTCGGGTTCATCGGAGTTTTCCTGGCAGAGATCGTAGTTCATGTGGCTGTCATGCTCTGCTTTCTCTTCTCGGTCAGCCCCCAGGTCTTCCTGGTGGCCCTGGCCGTCATGCCGGTCATAGGTCTGCTGGCCTTCAGGGAGGAGACCCGGGGTGACAGAATCTACGATGAGATAAGCGATGAGACCGTCCTGCTGAACAAGACCGCCGGAGAGGCACTCTCAGGGATCAGGACAGTCAGGTCCTTCGGCTGTGAGGCTCATGAGAGGGAACGCTTCTCACGGCGCAACAGGCGGTATTACCAGCTCAACGTGTCGCTTGAGAACCTTTTCGGGCGCTACGACGGGGCGACAAGCTCTCTGGGAAGAATCATGGTTGCCCTCTGCCTGCTTGCAGGGGGACTGTGCACAATGTCCGGAAGGATGACACTCGGCCAGCTGGCAGCCAGTCTGGAGTACGCAAACTCACTCGTATGGCCGATGCTTGAGATAGGCTGGGTGCTCTCCAGTCTGGCACAGGCTGTTGCCAGCGCAAGGAAGATATCTGCTGTCCTGGACACAGACTGCGAGGTCAGGGCCGCTGCCCCTGTGCAGGATGTGGAGGCTGCCTGTCCGCTTGTCTTTGACAGTGTCTCCTTCAGCGCCGGCGGACGGGACATAATCCGGGACCTCTCCTTCAGACTCGACAAGGGCAGGACTCTTGGAATCATGGGCTCAAGCGGATCCGGAAAGTCAACCATAGTGAACCTCATGCTCCGCTTCCTGGATCCCACTGGCGGCAGGATACTCCTGGGCGGCACCGACATCCGCCATCTCGAGCCGGACAGGCTCCGGGACTGCTTTGCCATTGTTGACCAGGAGACCGTGCTTTTCAGCGAATCAGTGAGGGAGAACCTGAAGAAGGGACGGCAGGAGGAGGCCGGTGAGCCTGAGATGATCGAGGCTTCCCGGCTGGCCCAGGCCCATGGCTTCGTCAGCTCTCTTCCCGAGGACTATTCGACAGTCATCGGTGAAAGGGGAGTAGGGCTTTCCGGAGGTCAGAAGCAGAGACTCAGTATTGCCCGCGCCCTGCTGAGGCAGGCTCCGGTTCTGGTACTGGATGATTCCACGAGTGCCCTGGACATGGAGACTGAGAAGCGGATACAGGAGTCCCTGAATGGTGTGCAGTCAGGCGGTATGAAGATCATCATCGCGCACAGGGCAAGCTCAGTGCGCAATGCTGACGAGATCATCTACCTGGAAGACGGTGTGGTGGCTGAGCGTGGAAACCATGCCAGTCTGATGGCGGAAAAGGGTCTGTACTATGACACCTGGTGCGCCCAGAACGGAAAGGAGGAAGAGTGATGTCAGTCAACAGAAGCAATGCTGATGAGATGGATCACGAATACCCGAAGCTTGAGGTTCTCAGGAGGACTGCAGGTTACATGCGTCCTTATCTGGCACGCATCACGCTTGTCGTCCTGCTGATGCTGCTGTCTTCGGTCATACTGACGGCCTTGCCCTTCCTGCTGGGCAATGCGGTTGACAGACAGATAGCCGGCGGCGACGGCGCCGGCCTGGTGCGCCTCGCGGCAGTCTATATCGCCCTTGTCCTGCTGTGGTGGCTGATGTATGTCGCCAGGGTCCGTCTCATGGCCAGTGTGTCAAATGCGGTCGTGCTGAGAATCAGGGATGAGGCATACGCCCATGTCCTCTCTCTGGACCTGCAGTTCTTTGACAGCAGGCCCAACGGGAAGATTCTCTCCCGCCTGGTCGGTGATGCCGGCAGCCTGAACAACATGCTCAAGCAGCTCGTGACGAACATCGTCCCGAATATCTTCTTCCTCATTCTGCTGATAGCGGCAATGTTCGTCATGAACCCTGTGCTGGCGCTCTCCGTCTTCGCCTGCCTGCCTGTGGCCATGCTGGGTGCCTTCTGCGTGCTCAGTGTGAGCTATCCCCGCTGGAGGGCCTACCGCCAGAAACAGGGAAACATCGCCGGATACTGCCAGGAGGTCTTCTCCGGTGCCAAGATTGTCCAGTCCTGCAACGCGCAGGGTGAGTGCACAGGTCAGTTCGACAGGATAAATGAGGAGACAGGTCAGGTCTGGAAGAAGGCCGTGAGGGTAGGTGATCTGATCGGAATCGTTATAGATCTGAGCCAGGGGCTGGGCTATCTTGCACTCTTCGCACTCTCGATCCATCTGCTCAGGATGGACGGATCCAGTGTGGGCCAGCTAATCGCGTTCACGAGCTTCATCTCCCTTTTCTGGCAGCCTGTCAGGGCCCTGGCCAACATGTACAACCAGCTGGGAAACGACCTTGCAGGTGCAGGACGTGTCTTCGAGCTCCTGGACAGGAAGGCGGCTGTTGATGACAGCCGGGTCACCGGTCCCATGGAGGCAGTCAGGGGTGATGTTGATTTCCGCTCTGTCTCATTTGCCTATCCTGATGAGCCGGAGCGCCTTGTGCTGAAGGATCTGACATTCCATGTGGATGCAGGAAGCCGCGTCGCCCTGGTCGGTCCCACAGGCGCAGGCAAGACGACTATCGCGAGCCTGGTGGCACGCTTCTATGATCCTGTATCCGGCAGCGTGCTTGTGGACGGGAGACCTCTTGACACCATCGCGCAGGCAGATCTCAGGCGCAGCATCGCGGTAAT
The DNA here is from genome assembly GCA_944390045.1 of uncultured Spirochaetales bacterium. Classification (GTDB taxonomy): domain Bacteria; phylum Spirochaetota; class Spirochaetia; order Sphaerochaetales; family Sphaerochaetaceae; genus Bullifex. The sequence goes on from CALXOO010000032.1 coordinate 15,913, forward strand.
GACGCAGGACAGCTGGATCTTCAGCGGAACCATAGGTGAGAACATCGCCTATGCGAGGAGGGATGCCAGCCGGCAGGAAATTGAGGAAGTGGCCCGGGCAATTGGAATTCATGACTTCATAGCCTCGCTTGAGGACGGTTACGACACTGATGTGGATAAGGCCCGTCTCTCATCAGGTCAGCGCCAGCTCGTGGCCCTGGCCCGTACGCTGCTTGCGGATCCGAGGATACTCATTCTGGACGAGGCGACCAGCAGCATAGACACGAAGAGCGAAATCAGGGTCCAGCAGGGAATAGCCCTGCTCAGCCGGGAGCGTACCAGCTTCATCGTGGCCCACAGACTCTCCACGATCAGGTCCTGTGACGTGATCTGTGTCGTGCAGGACGGAGGCATCGCGGAGAGTGGAAGCCATGATGAGCTCATGGCAAGGCGCGGGGCATACTGGCGCCTGCATGAGGCAGCACAGGCCGGAATCTGCGGATGATGCAAAAATAGTTTCCTCGCCGCTTTTCCGGTGTAGTATAATGGCAGCAGGAGGACATTATGGACAAGACTAAAGTCATCTATACAATTGGACGCCAGTTTGGCAGTGGGGGAAGGAAGGTCGGACGCACGCTTGCCGAGAAGCTTGGCATCCCATTCTATGACAAGGAGCTTCTGACCATTGCGGCCAAGGACAGCGGACTGAGCGAGGCGCTCTTCCACAACGCGGACGAGAAGTCCACTTCATCTCTCCTCTATTCTCTTGTGATGGGCAACTATCCGATGGGTTCCGGAGCACTCGGCTTCAACGAGATGCCGCTCAATGACCAGCTCTTCCTCATTCAGAGCAAGACCATAAAGAAAATCGCGGACCAGGGCAGCTGTGTCATCATCGGACGCTGTGCGGACTATGTCCTCCGTGACAATCCGAATGTGATATCAATCTTCATCCATGCCCCGCTTGAGGCCCGGGTGCATCGTGCAGTGAATGTCTATGAGGTTCCTGCGGACAAGGCTGAGGACATCTGTCTGAAGAACGACAAGACCAGGGCCAACTTCTATAACTACTACAGCGACAAGAAGTGGGGCATGTGCCGCACCTATGACCTGGCGCTTGACAGCGCGAGGCTTGGAATCAGCGGCTGCGTGGACCAGATCATCGCCTTCACGGAGACCGCGGCCTCCCATAAGGGGGATGACATTTGACAGTCTTTGACACTCTGGGGCAGCTGGAGACCTATCTGCCCCGTTTCCACAGCCTCCAGCACGTGATCACCATCATGGACAGGAGTCTTCCGTATGACAATCCCGATGGAGACTATACCTGTGCGGAGGACAGTGATGTGACCTACATGGTCTCGACGGTGCTGACCAGCCGTGCCGGACAGCCGGTGAGAGTGAAGGAGGGCTCTCTTGCCCTGATCATCGCGCTTGAAGGGCAGGAGCTTGTCTCCGGTTCCCGTCTGGATGAGGTCTATGTGCTCTCTCAGGGGCGTTTTGTGATCCTGGGACCGGGGGAGTGGAAGCGCTCAGTCATGTCAGGTGATCCGGCGCCGTGCCGCGACGTCGTCTTCACCCTTCCGATGCGCTGACACTCAGACTGGAAAGACAGGGCCCGCCGGTTCTTTTCCGGCGGGCCCGTCATATCATGAGGCGGTCCTGTCAGACCGTGGGCTCGAGAATGCCCGTAAGCTCTATGTCGAAGATCAGCAGGCTGTTGGGCTCGACAGATCCGGCTCCGTTCTGTCCGTAGGCGAGGTCCGGATGCATGTATGCTATCGTCTCGCCGCCGACTTTCATTGTCTGCACGACCTCGGCGAAGCCGGGGATCAGGCTGGAGAGGTTGAACTGGGCGTCAGTCGCGCTCTCGATCTGGTTCCCGTCGATGTCCCTGAGGGTGTAGTTGACTATGACGGTGTCATCGGCAGCAGGGCTTGCCCCGTCGCCCTCGCGGACCACCTCGTACTGAAGTCCGCTGTCAGTCGAGATCATACCCTCGACCAGCGCGTTCTCCGCAAGGAAGTTCTCTGCCCTCTGGAGATTCTGTGCGGCCATGGTCTCCAGCTGGGCCATGTAGCCCTCCATGAGCTGGTTTACATAAGTGTTGACAGCTTCTGTCCTGGCTGCCTCATCCAGCAGCGGCTCATAGCCGTAGATTGCGCTCAGGGCACCCTCGACGAAACTCACTGGCTCCACAGTGATTCCATAGAGATAGTCCTGGTAGCCGGTGACAAAGCCGTATGCGTAGCTGAAGCGCTCGCTGAGGTCGGAGAACTCAGTGATGGCCTGGATCTCCTCTATGCTGGCAGGCTCCGCGCCCGGCTGATCCTGAATGCCCTGCGAGAAGATGGTGCTTATGTACAGGTTCACGTCCTCGGCCATGCTCTCGACCGGAATGAGCGGATCGTTTCCGTTCCAGAAGTCCAGCACTCCGCGGGCAAAGGCTGCGCCGCGGAAGACGACTGCCTGATCCACATATCCCTTGACCAGGTCATAGCCGTATGAATAGCTGAAGCGCTGCTGGGGATCGTCAGAGACTGTGATGTCCCACAGCTGTCCGGCAGGTGTGCTCTCTTCTGACAGGACATCGAATGTGGGCTGTGCGAAGGTGAAGTCGTATGCTCCGAGCGCGGCAGCAAGCGTGAGATCCCTTATTTCAGTGGCATACATCTGCGGCGGGATGCTGCGTGTCGAGATTCCGTTGTCTCTGACTGCGAGCACACTTCCCTCATGGATCTGTGCAAAGGGTACAGAGCATACCGTATCTGTCTCACTTGCCAGATACACAATGACGTTCCCGTCCTCTGTCTGGACTCTGGCCCTGTAGACACCGGGCTCGTCAGCAGACACTGAGAGCACCTTGACGACAGTCTCATCTCCGGCGACTTCCTTCACACCGTTGGCGAAGAGGAAGGTGGAGACAAGCAGCATCATCAGGATGAAAAGCAGTTTCTTTTTCATAAAAATTCCTTGTTTACCTCCCGTATGGGGTTAAACCAAGGTTAAGCATATGCAAAGACGAGCGTCAAGAAGACCGGTGTTTTACTTGGAACAAAGTTGTAGTATTCTCTCGGCATGGAAAAAGAGATGGAAGAGGTGCAGGGCACCGGCAGGAAGGATGCCGCACCCTGTCTGGAGGAGATGCTGCCGGATTCGCTGAGACATTCGTTTGTCGCAAGTCTCGCGAATGGATGTCTGTATGTCGGCTCCAGGCGTGATCTTCCCTTTTGCAGGCACAGTGTCTGCTGTCATGACGGTTTCGAGGCCGCAGCAGCCATAAGGGATATGGTCACACAGGGCGGAGGGCAGCTTGAGACCGCCCTGCTTGCCATCGTGCTTGAAGCGCGCCTTCATGGACGCGATTTCCAGCATCTGGAACGTGTGCGTACAGCGCTCTGCCAGGCAAGACGGACCAATACGACCGTCGCAAGAGAGCTGGACATGCTTTTCCCGCAGCTTTACGCAACAGATGAGCATGATGATTTTCCTCTCCGGGCCGAGGAGCTTGTGATGAGGCGCCTCAGGTATTACGATTCGCTCTATCTTGAGCTCGGCCGTCGCGGCGCCGCTCTGATTCCTGACGGCTGCGGAGTCCTCACGACCTGCTTCCCGGAGCATTCCTTCTTCCTTTCCCTGGCCTTCGCCAGACAGCAGGGCAGGCGCTTCACGGTGTATGCCATGGAGACAAGACCCTATCTGCAGGGAGCTCATCTCACCGCACCGGCCCTTGCCGAGCTGGGTTATGATCACTGTCTGATCACTGACAACATGGCAGCCGGCCTCATCGCAGCCGGAAAAATCGGCGTGTACATGACGGCAAGCGACCTTGCCACGCCGCAGCGGTGGGTGGTGAACAAGATCGGAACGCTCTCGAGTGCGCTCTGCTGCAGAATGTACAATGTCCCGTACTACGCGTTCAGCGTGGGGCTTGACAGCCGCTACGGCTCTCTAGAAGACTTCAAAGTCGAGTACAGGGATCCTGAAGAGGTCAAGTCCTGTCAGGGGCTTGCCACAAGCACGGCCAGGGTCAGGGCCCTGTATCCGGCATTCGACATTATTCCACCGGACTTTGTCTCGGGGATTGTGACAGCGGAGGGCATCATTTGAAGGCGATTATTGCGGGAACCGGAATCGACAGGGTTGTCATGGACCTTGTCAGGAAGAGCATCGGGACTCAGTTCGGACAGGTTGATTACTATCTCAGGGATGATCTGGTCATAATCCCCCGTCATGGCTTCGGTCATGAGGTGGCACCGGCCAGAGTGAACTACAAGGCCAACGTGAAGGCGCTTGAGACACTTGGTGTGGACCGTGTGATCGGCATTTACGCCGTCGGGTCCATCACTAGCCGCCTTTCTCCGGGTGCCTTCGGCCTGGTCGAGGACTTCCTTGACTTCACAGGACGAGACACGACCTTCTTTGACGGCGTTGATGCCCCGCTGAGGCATACCGGCATGGTTGACACCTTCGACCGCACGCTTATGGCTGACTTCGCCAAGGCGGCCTACAGGGCAGGGGAGAGGGATATAAAGTCAGGCATCGTCTATGTTACGACAAACGGTCCGCGTTTCGAGACTCCAGCCGAGATAAGGGCCTTCAGGAATCTCGGCGCTGATGTCGTCGGAATGACTCTTGCGACAGAGGCCACGCTGATCCATGAGCTTTCCATTCCATATGCGGCTCTGGCCTATTCAATCAACTGGGCCGCAGGACTGGACGAGGAGGGGCTCAGCTTCCTTGAGGACGAATCCATAGAAAGACTGTCGCGGCGTATCCTGTCGCTCTCGGCCGATGCGCTGACCGGAGGAAGGTGATCCTGCCCGATGCATCTTTTCCACAGGGGAAGGTGATGCTAGAATTTGCGTCATGATCGAAGAGTTAAGACGTTTTGCCGGGGACTGTCCCGGCTTCCATGCCGCCTTTGGTGCCGCCCTGTCAGAGGGACAGGACGTGCTCTGTGTCGGCCCCTTTTCCGTCATCGCCTCACAGCTGGCCCTGTCCAGGGGAGCAAGGGCCCATCTCATGTGCCCCGAGTCAGCACTGGAAGAGGCCTCCCGCGTCCTGCCTTCCTGGAATGCTCCTGTCAATCACCGTGCGGTGGAGGGATCCTGGGATCTGATTTTCGCCCCGATGTACATCAATCATATCCCCAAGAGGGAGCTTGTGGACTTCCTTTTTGATGTGCGTGACTCGCTGCGTCGCGGCGGAAGCCTGATTCTCTCATTTGAAGACAGCCTGAAACCGGATCTCGGAGAAGGGCGCAGCGCTCCGCTCTGGTTTTGCGGCGAGGAGGTGCTGACCAAGTATTATACGGTCGAGGATATGGTCAACACGCTGTGCGCAGTGGGCTTCTCCGTCACCGGCATAGAGGAGGTGGAGGGTCCGGGAATAATCCACGCCGTAAGTCTCAGCTGCTGTCTCCACAATTTGTAGTCTTTGTGTAGATTGTGCGATTCGACTTGAAAATATCTGCCGATGGGTTAGATTTTCCCATGTCGTCAGGAGGCAAGACGGACTATGAAGAAAAGTACACTTGTTACATTGATTGTCTCGATACTGCTTATCGTATTGGGCTTTGTGCTTGTCGCGCTGGGCATTTCGTCAAGCTACGACAGCTTTGAATACAGAGTAGGAAGGGCTGTCTATTTCCAGACTTCCTATGTGAGCTACACGCTTGAGGGCAAGCTTCTGACCAGCTTCGGCCAGATGTCTTTCATCCTGGGAATCGCAGGCATCTTCCTGTTCGCGTTCCTCGCGATCAAGAATCCCGGAGAGCGCAGGGCAAAGGCCAATGCCCGGCTGCATGACCACAGTTCTGACAGGACTGCGGGAAGCGGCAGCACACAGGCACACAGGCCTCAGGAGGAAGCCAGGGCTGAGACAGTCCACAGCGCAGCTGAGGCACAGGCACCGGCTGCGGATTCACAGAACAATGACTCTGATACAGCACAGTGACTGAACCAGGACAAGTACTGATTGCCGGCGGATATTTTCTGCCGGTTTTTTTTTTCTTATTTGGCCTTTGGTGACATGACCCGCCAGTAGGACAATATATGTCCCACATCACCTGCCAGAATGGGCTTGTAGACAGGAGGAAGCCCATGGAAGAACTCAGTTTTGCCGAATATCTCAGGAAGGAGATGGGACTCAACGACTACCAGATCTCAAAGGTGCAGGAGCTGCTGGCCTCATTCGAACAGACGGAGGACATGTCAGCGGCGACAGATGGTGTGGAAATCTGTCCCAAATGCGGGACAGCCCATCCGAAAGTCGTCAGGAGCGGCTTTGCCGGGAGTACGCCGGCAGTTGAGAGCCACCAGACCGAAGTAGATTGAGCCATAGACCGATTTACATTGAGCCATCCACCGA
>CALXOO010000033.1 GCA_944390045.1 uncultured Spirochaetales bacterium
GATTGGAGTCAGCGTGACGACGGAAGGCAGGGTGCTCCTCGAGGCCGAGGTTGAGGTCAGGAACGACGTTCCGCAGAACATGGAGGAGAAGCGGTCAAAGCGGAGGGCAAGGCGGAACCGCAAGACCCGTTACCGTGAGGTCCGCCTCGACAACAGGAAGCGTCCCAAGGGCTGGCATACATGGCAGGAGGAGCTCGGGCTACTTCGACATCTGTCGCCTGGACGGAACAAGGGTTCATGCAGGAATACACTACAGGCACTTGACGCTCGTCGAGCGTGCGAATACGAATCTTATCTACAAGGAGGTTATGGAGGTTCCTCCATCAGGACGAGCCTGATGGTTTCCCTTCCATGAAAATTTTATGAAAGTACTGCTTTTCGGCGGTGCCGGCTACATCGGCACACATGTGGCAATGGCCTTCCTCGACAGAGGGGACAAGGTCGGAATTTACGACAACCTCTCAAGCGGACTGAGGAGCAACGTCAGCCCGGAGGCCGAGTTCTATGAGGGCGACATCCTCGACAGGGAGCGTGTCAGGGAGGTCCTGTCAAAGGGATGGGACTGCGCTGTCTTCCTGGCGGCATTCAAGGCGGCCGGAGAGAGCATGATCAAGCCCGAGAAGTACAGCGAGAACAACATCACCGGCGCGCTGATCGTCATCACCGAGTGCGTGGCGGCAGGCTGCATGAACTTCATTCTCTCATCCTCTGCTGCGACCTTCGGAGAGCCGCAGTACCTGCCCATCGACGAGAAACACCCGACCAATCCGGAGAACTACTACGGCTATACCAAGCTGTGCATCGAGGAGAACCTCAAGTGGTACTCCAAGCTCAAGAACCTCCGCTTTGCCGCACTGCGCTACTTCAATGCCGCCGGCTATGACGTCAACGGAAGAATGCTCGGACTTGAGAAGAATCCGGCCAACCTCATCCCAGTCGTCATGGAGGCCGCCTGCGGAATGAGACCCAACGTCCTGATCTTCGGGGACGACTATGACACGATTGACGGAACCGGAGTGCGCGACTATGTGCACGTCACCGACCTCGCTGATGCCCATGTCAGGGCGGCAGACTACATCAGCAGCCAGAACAAGGACCTCATTGTCGGACTCGGTAGCGAGACGGGCCTGTCCGTAAAGCAGATCGTCGAAGCCGCCAGAAGGATCACGGGCAAGCCGATTCCCGCGCAGATAGTCGCACGCCGCCCGGGAGATCCCGCAAAACTGGTCGCAACGAGCAAGATGGCCTATGACGTGCTCGGCTGGAAGGCCCGCTACAGCGACCTTGATACGATCATCTCCTCCACCTGGAATGTCTATAAAGCAAATCTGAAGGCCCAGGGAAAGGAAGTATGAAACCGTTCTGACGGTCTGTGTGTTGGGGATGGTCCTGCGGCCATCCCCTTTTTCACGTCTTCCTGTTGCGCTCTGTTGCACTACTGCCAATGTGTCAATACAATAGAGTCATGGCCAACTACACAAAACCGGATTTCAAGTGGATACTCCGCACGCCCAGTCACGAGACCTGGGAGGCGGACAACCTTTTCAACGTCGAGACTGCGCGCCGCGCACGCCACTTCCACCGCCAGCTTCCCAGCTTCAGGCAGACACCGCTCGTCAGCCTCTCTCACCTGGCACAAATGATGGGAGTCGAGGGCATTTACGTGAAGGATGAGAGCCAGCGTCTTGAGCTCAACAGCTTCAAGGCCATGGGCGGTTCCTTCGCGATCTTCCGCTTCCTGCAGAAGAAGCTCGGACTGAGCGACGATGAGATGACATACAAGTTCCTCATCAGCAAGGAGTGCCACGACATGACCGGCACGCTGACATTCGCAAGCGCCACGGATGGCAATCATGGCAAGGGCATAGCCTGGGCCAGCAGAATGCTCGGACACAAGTGCAACATTTACGTGCACCGCGATACGAGCCAGGCCAGGATTGACGCGATCAGGATGTTCGGCGCAAATGTCACTGTCGTTGACGGAAATTATGACGATGCGGTGCGCCAGTGTGCTGAGGATGCCTCCGACAATGGCTGGTACGTGATCAGCGACACCTCCTGGCCGGGGTACACTGAGGTCCCGACCTGGATCATGCAAGGCTATACGACAATGCTGCTCGAGGCGCAGGAACAGTTCGCGGGAATGGGCATCGGAAGACCGACGCATATTTTCGTGCAGGCCGGAGTCGGAGCCCTCGCGGCAAGCGTGATCGGCTTCTATGCCTCCCTCTTCAAGGACAATCTGCCGAAATTCGTTGTCGTCGAGCCGGAAAACGCCGCCTGCCTCTTCCATTCTGCGGAAATCGGCGACGGAAAGCCGCACAGCGTCAAGGGAGACCTGGACACCATCATGGCGGGCCTTGCCTGCGGAGAGCCCTCAGAGATCGCCTGGAATGTGCTCTGGCCGCTGGTTGACGCCTTCCTCAGCGTGCCTGACTACATCGCGGCACGCGGCATGAGGATACTCGCCACTCCGCTCAAGGATGATCCCTTCGTGATCAGCGGAGAGAGCGGTGCCGTGCCGCTCGGCGCCTTCTACTCGATGATGAGCGAGAAGGACGTCACACAGGAGCTGATCTCACACCTGGGAATCGACTCCAACAGCAGGCTGCTCTTCATCAACACGGAGGGCAACACGGATCCGACCCATTTCAGACAGATCATCTGGGACGGTTGCGACCAGGTCCCGCGTGAATACTGGACCACACGCTGAATCAGCTGACAGGGGCCCCGGCGGATGACGACGGGGCCCTTCTCATGCCCTTCCCCGCTGTCCTTCTGTTAATGTTCCATGAAATACCTGTAAACCGGTACAGATGTTTTGGCTGTAATATGACATAGTGAAAAACAGCTGATGTATTCACATAAAACAGAAATTATAGCAGCAAAACACGAAAATAATATTCCATATGGTTTTTAAATATCCGGATTGTTATTTTATTCGTTCTTCCAGAACGCCAAAACCGGCTTATTTCTTGCTTTTCAGAGTATTAACTCTTTCTTGCTTGACTGTTTTCCACTTCCCCCCTGATAATTCAGACAACGATTTAAGACAAAGAGAATTGAACTAAACCAAAAACTAGGAGAAAGTGAATGGCCAGTGTAAACACCGAAACCTTTCCCGGAGAGAAAGAACTCCAGGAATTGATTGAGAGAGTCAAGCGCGCCCAGATCATCTACGCTTCCTATTCTCAGGAGCAGGTTGACAAGATCTTCCGCGCAGCCGCCATCGCCGCGAACAATGCCCGCATCTCCCTGGCGCAGGACGCCGTGCAGGAGACAGGAATGGGCATCATCGAGGACAAGGTCATCAAGAACCACTTCGCCGCCGAGTACATCTTCCACAAGTACAAGGACGACAAGACCTGCGGCATCATCGAGGAAGACAACGGATTCGGAATCGAGAAGATCGCGGAGCCCAAGGGTGTCATCTGCGGCATCATCCCCACGACAAACCCCACCAGTACGGCGATCTTCAAGTCCCTGATCGCACTGAAGACCAGAAACGCAATCATCTTCAGTCCCCATCCCAGGGCCAAGAAGTGCACCTGTGATGCTGCACGCATCGTCCGCGATGCTGCTGTCGCAGCCGGAGCCCCCGAGGACATCGTGGCCTGGATCGATGAGCCGACCATGGAGAAGACAAACTTCCTCATGCACCATCCTCTGGTGAACCTCATCCTGGCAACAGGCGGTCCCGGAATGGTCAAGAGCGCCTACTCTTCCGGAAAGCCGGCAATCGGAGTCGGAGCCGGAAACACCCCTGCCCTCATCGACAAGAGTGCCGACATCAAGATGGCTGTTGCCTCAATCCTGATGTCGAAGACCTTCGACAACGGCGTCGTCTGTGCCTCAGAGCAGGCAGTCATCGTCCATCAGGACATCTATGACGAGGTCAAGAAGGAACTCAAGGCCCGCGGAGCCCACTTCCTCACGAAGGAGGAGAAGGACAAGCTCAGCCCGATCATCCTCGATCCCCAGCGCGGAACCGTCAATCCCAAGATCGTCGGCCAGCCTGCCAGCGTGATCGCACAGATCGCAGGCTTTGAAGTCTCACCCAAGACAAAGGTCCTCATCGGAGAGGTCAGCAAGGTTGCGGCTGATGAGCCCTTCGCACACGAGAAGCTGTCACCCGTGCTCGGCATGTACAAGTGCCACAACTTCGGCGAGGGTGCCGACATGGCAGCCAGACTGATCGCCCTCGGCGGCTTCGGACACACCTCCGTCCTCTATATCAACGAGAAGGAGAAGGACAAGGTCGACGCCTACGGAAAGGCTGTCAAGACGAGCAGGATCCTGATCAACATGCCGGCCAGCCAGGGAGCCATCGGCGACATCTACAACTTCCGCCTGGAGCCAAGCCTCACGCTCGGCTGCGGATCCTGGGGCAACAACTCCATCTCGGAGAACGTCGGACCCAAGCATCTGCTCAACATCAAGACACTTGCCAAGAGGAGGGAGAACATGCTGTGGTTCCGCCTGCCACCGAAAATCTATTTCAAGTACGGCTGTCTGCCGGTTGCGCTTGACGAGCTGAAGAACAAGAAGAGGGCCTTCATCGTCACCGACAGCTTCCTCTTCAACTCCGGAATAATCGACAGGATCACCGATCAGCTGGACGAGCTCGGAGTCGAGACAGAGGTCTTCCACCAGGTCAAGCCCGATCCGACACTGGGAACGATCAACACGGCCATGCAGCTGGTGAACGCCTACAACCCCGATGTCATCATCGCCGTCGGCGGCGGATCACCGATGGACGCCGCGAAGATCATCTGGCTGCTGTATGAGCATCCGGAAGTCTCCTTCGAGGGTCTGGCACTGCGCTTCATGGATATCAGGAAGAGAATCTACAACTTCCCCAACATGGGCAAGAAGGCAGAGCTCGTCTGTATCCCGACCACATCCGGTACAGGATCAGAGGTCACGCCCTTCGCCATCATCACTGATGAGAAGACCGGCATGAAGTGGGCCATCGCAGACTATGCCCTGACACCCAGCATGGCCATTGTCGACAGTGAGCTGGCCGTAGGACAGCCCAAGGGACTGACCGCAAGCTGCGGCATCGACGTACTGACACATGCGCTTGAGGCACTTGTCTCATCAATGAGCACTGACTACACCAACGGTCTGGCTCTCGAGGCATGCAGGCTCATCTTCAAGTACCTGCCCCAGGCCTACAATGACGGAACCAACGTCAAGGCCCGTGAGAAGGTCCACAACGCCAGCACAATGGCCGGTATGGCTTTCTCCAACGCCTTCCTCGGTGTCTGCCACTCAATGGCCCACAAGCTCGGCGCACAGTTCCATGTCCCGCACGGAATGGCCAACGCTCTCCTGCTGACCAACATCATCCGCTTCAACAGGAACGACAACCCGACCAAGCAGGCCAGCTTCCCGCAGTACACCTACCCGTCGGTCACCAGCCGCTATGCCAGGGCCGCAGACTATGTGGCAATGGCCTGCAACGATGAGCCGAACGGCAACTACATCAACCTCAAGCCCGGCATGACGATGGATCAGAAGGTTGACGCCCTGATCGATGGCATCGAGAAGCTGAAGAAGGACCTCAACGTCCCGTCTTCCATCCAGGAGTGGGGTGTTGACGAGAAGGACTTCCTCGCCGTTGTCGACGAGCTCTCAGTCAAGGCCTTCGATGATCAGTGCACAGGAAGCAACCCGCGCTACCCGCTGATCAGCCAGATCAAGCAGCTCTACCTCGACTCCTTCTACGGCCGCCCGTGGCAGGAAGAAGTGTAAGGCTTAAGGCAGCAGAATCCGGGAGGGACCAGAAAACGGTCCCTCCTTTTTTGTCTCCTCGCTGCCGCATGCAATGATGAGTGCTGCCTGAGTCCCTGCTACCGCAATACCCTGCAACGACGTCATGACACGCCTGCCGGCCGGGCAGAGTACGACAGAGCTGCACAGCGGTCAGACCCATCGCCATCAGTACAGCCTGTCTTCCCCCTTCCCCATATTCCCGATGTCGCTTTTGTCCAAGAAATGTGCTGAACAAATGGTCATTCACCACTTAGCCTGAAACAAAAGGAGTCTGGGACATGAGAAAACTTGCACTGCTATGTCTGATCTTGACAATCGGTACCGCCTCACTCCTGGCAGGCGGCTTCATCACGGCAAATGACCTTGAGCCTGCCAGCCTCACGGGTGCAGCGGATTACGACGGCGTGCAGATTCTTGCCACCGCGGAAAAGAACGTGACCATCGAGGACCTTGGCGACAGCGTCAGAGAGGCAGCTGATGGGGAAGTGTTCAACTCACGCATCAAGCTCAACGGCAGCGGAAAGCCGGAATACAGGGCCATCAGGTTCACCAGTGACACTGACGGGGCGACTCTCGTCGTATACCTCAATTCCTCCAGCAAGACTGACGCGCGGACTCTCATAGTGGCCAGACCGGACGGAAGCCAGGTCGCAACGCTCACGGCTCCGCCTGACAGCTCGGATGAGGCGGGGATTGCAAGCTGCGTCCTGCCTGAAGCCGGCGAGTATCTGGTCTACTCCAAGTCCAGCGGCATCAACATCTACATGCTTTACTGCTGATGACATGGGGGCCGTGAAGACGGTCCCCTGCCGTACCGGAGGAGGAAGAATTGAAAAAGACACTCATCATCATGCTCATCCTTTCCGCACTCGCCCCGCTCTGCTTTGCTGCCAGAGCCTGGGATGAGGTAGAGGCGCCGGTGATCACGGCTGTCACGGCTGAGGGCCGTACGCTGACAGTCAGCTTCACGATGGCCACCGGAGCGGATGGGGCCGACCGCGGGACGATATACATATATGAAAACGGGACTGAGCTCACAAGCCGCGCGATCGGCCGCTCAAGCAGGCAGCAGCGCAGTGCCGATTTCACGCTGGACCACAGCGGCAGCTATGAGATCGTCGTCGAATCCACCCGCAGAGGCGAGGATGTTGTGAAGCGGAGTGCGGCCTGTGCCTTCGACTACACTCTCCCTCTGGACGAGCCTTCCTTCTCTCTGAGAAACACAGGAGGGGCCTGCATAGAAGTGACCATTGAGGACGTTGCAGAAGCTGAATGCTACATCGTCAGCGTCCATGACCATGAGGACGGATCACTGAAGGCCTTCACCGGCACTGTGCGGGCAGGCACACTGTCCTTTGACATGCTGGAGGAAGGCAGGGTCTATGACTTTACTGTCACTGCTGTCCGGGCTGATGAGACCGTGACAGGCGAGGCGGTCACGAAGACTGCGAGAAAGGAAGCTGACCGGCAGTGGAACTTCACCTGGTTCGGGCAGTCGACAAAAGAGGAGCTGAACCGCATGGAGATGCTGGACAGCGACAATCTCAGCTTCCGGCTATACAGTACTGAGTATGATGAGAACGGGGTGACGACAGCCAAGGGAGGCAAGTTCACCTCGTTCCACGACGGCGTCTCGTTCTACTATACTGAGATTGATCCGGAGACTGAGAACTTCATTCTCAGCGCGACATTCACGGTGGACTACATCAACCCCACGGCTGACGGGCAGGAGGGCTTCGGCCTGATCGTCATGGACAGTCTTGGCGAACATGGAGTGTCCTCTGTGAACCACTACACCAACTCAGCCGGCATAATAGCGACCAAGTTCGAGGAGACAGCCGGCGGCGTCAAGCATACCAGCAAGGACACGCTTGGAGCACGCTTTGTCACCGGACTGACACCCGAGGTGATTGAGGGTGGAGACACGCTCATCGCGCAGAATGGAAAGGTCGAGGCGCACGCATACAGCTACGATCAGAGCGACCTGGTACATAGCGGGGATGTCTACACCCTGACTCTGAAGAAGGACAATACGGGCTATCATGCGATATACAGGCGGACGATAGCGAGCGAGGACACGATAGAAGAGTTCACACTCTATGACCCGCAGAAACTTGAAGTCATCGATCCTGACAGAAGCTATGTCGGATTTGCCGTTGCCCGCGGCTGCAATGTCACTGTGGACAATGTCTCAATGGTGATAAGCGATCCTGCTATGGATCCGCCGGCCCAGAGCGAGCCTGATGCGCTCCTTCCCCTGGAAGCCCGGGTCGACAGTCCTTCATCATACTTTGACTCAGCCTACCCCTTTGTCTTCACCGCAAATGCGGACGGGCTGCTCGATGTAGTCTCTGGTGACGGCACACAGCTTGTCAGCGATGCCGCTGTCAGTGCCGGTGAGGACTTCAGCGCGCTGTTCACGATCTCAACCGGGGTCAATGACTTCACCGTGAAATTCACTCCGGATCCGGACTACAGACCCGCGGAGAAGATGACTGTTGCCCAGTACGATGATGAGAAGAAGGCATACGTTGAGGACTTCTCACCTGTGACGATCGCCCACAGCGTATCCTATGTTGACAAGTTCACCGGTGACAGGATCCACGTCTCGCTGTCAGGCGACATCTTCGGGGATGGAAGCATAGAGAAGCCTGTCGACCTCGACACTGCGCTGCGCTACAGCAGACCGGGCCAGACAATTGTTCTCGAAGCCGGCACCTGGAAACTCAACTCCCCCATATACATCGAGCGGGGAAACAGCGGAAAGGAAGGAGCACCGAAGACGATCACCGTCGAAGATGGACGTGCCATACTGGACTTCTCATTCGCCGGAGGCGGAATGCAGGTCTGGGGTGACTGGTGGGTCATAGAGAACATCGACATCACAAAGACACCGGACAACGTAAAGGGCCTTCAGATCGCGGGCGATCACAACGTGGTCCGCTTTGTACAGGCCTATGGCTGCGGGGATACAGGCATCCAGATATCAGGGACAAGCACTGAAAAGCGTGACAAATGGCCGCATGACAACCTTGTCGAGAGCTGCATCAGTCACGACAATATGGACAGTGCCCAGAACAATGCTGACGGCTTCGCGGCGAAGCTCACCGCAGGAGACGGCAATCAGTTCAGGAACTGCATAGCCTATTCCAATATCGATGACGGGTGGGACCTATACTCAAAGGTGGAGACCGGTCCGATAGGTGCCGTCGTGATTGACAGCTGTGCCGCATACGCGAACGGCTCACTGTCTGACGGATCCGGCAGCGGAGATGGAAACGGCTTCAAACTGGGCGGAGACGGCATCGCAGTCAGACACGTCATCAGCAACTCTGCAGCATACGGCAACAGCCAGGCAGGAATAACAAGCAACAGCAACAGCGCCCTGATCGTCAGGAACGTGACGCTTTACGCCAATGGGGGAGAGAACCTCATACTCTACGGCAAGGGAGATGGAGAGAGAAGCTTCCAGCTTGAGGGAGTCATATCGATGGAAGGCGGAGAAGCTGATGACATCAGCCAGATGCCCTCCCTCGCAGGCGAGACAAACTACCTGTGGAACGGAGCGCAGAGCATCAATGAGGACGGAGCTGTGCTGGACGGAAGACTCTTCATCAGCACTGACATGTCAGTCAGACCAGAGATTGATGAGGACGGAAGCATAGACATGCACTCGCTCTTTGAGCCTGTGGAAAGTATCGCTGCCGGCGCAAGACTGTGAACATACCAAACGGGTTGTAACAAACCTCTGGCCCATCCCAATATTTCCACCTCGGGATGGGCCAGTCTTTTTCTCAGTCTCCCTCACACACCAGGCCAAGCGAGACCAGCGCGACGCGGGCAGCATTCTGCTCTGCCTGCTTCTTGTTGCCGCCGCTTGCCGGACCATAGGTTCTGTTGTCCACACTGACGGAGACGAAGAAGGTCGGATTGTGCTCTGGCCCCTTGACGCGCTCAAGATGGTAGAGAGGCACCTTCCCTCTGTTCTTCTGCGCATGCGACTGCAGCATGCTCTTGTAGTCCTTGTTGCTGTTGCGGCCCTTGATCGTGTTGTCGACCTGACCGGTCAGCCAGCTGAGGACGTATTTCTGTGCCACATCAAAGCCCTGGTCGAGATAGATGGCGGCTATGATGGCCTCCATCGCATCGGCAAGGATGGCCTTTTTCATCCTTCCCCCGTTGATCTCCTCTCCATGTCCGATATGGATATAGCGGGGAAGCTCAAGCCGGAGCGCGACCTCGGCCAGACTCTCCTCAGAGACAACCATGGCCTTTATGCGGGACAGATCCCCTTCCTGATGTCCGTCCAGCAGACCGTAGAGATAGTCCGCACAGACAAGCCCGAGCACACTGTCGCCCAGGAACTCGAGCCTCTCGTTGTCAGGACTACCGCTCTCATTCGCGTAGGATGTGTGTGTCAGAGCCATTTCCAGCAGTCTGTAGTCGTTGAAAGTGACACCAAGATTCGTACAAAACAAAGAAAGCTCCTCCAAACGTTCATTTGAGGGAGCCTTGGTCTGATGTAGTGTCACCGCAATCAGCTGAGAGCCTCGGAAAGATACTTTACTGCGTCGCCGACTGTCTCAAACTCATTCGCCATGTCGTCGGGAATCGTGACACCGAGTTCCTCCTCGATTGCATAGACAAGCTCGTATGTGTCGAGGCTGTCCGCACCGAGATCCTTTCTGAACGATGCGCTCGGAACAATCTTCGAGGGATCGACGGAAAGCTTTTCCGCGACCAGATCCCTGACCTTTTCCAGAACCTGTGCTTCAGTCATTTTTCCTCTCCTTACTCGGCATCCTTCTCAACGACCTGCCTGCCGTTGTAGTATCCGCACTTGGGGCAAACCTGGTGGGACGGAACAAGGTTTCCGCAGGTCTGGCAAGGAGAAAGGGTTGGAGCTGAAAGCTTCATGTTGGCGGCCTTGCGTGAAGCTGCCTTTGATTTGGATGTTTTATACTTTGGAGTAGCCATAACTTAACCTCTCTGAAATGTTATCTCGAACAAGACACTTTCACGATATTATCCCAAAGGGGCTCCTTTGGTCAATAAGCAAAAGGAAATGCACCGACAACACTTCTCCACCAACTTCATGAGAATCTTACCACTTCACGGCGCATTGTCAACGGTCGGCCTGCCAAGTCCTGCAACGGAGCGCCACAGGCCCTGCCCGCGGCACTCCGGCCTCAGGCAGAAGACCGGAGATTGCGTACAGGATGCGGACTCAGACAGGCTCTTCGACGAAGCCCATCATATCGCTGATCGAGGCTCCCGGCGCCACCATTGGGAAGACCTTGTCGTCAAGAGGAATCTCGCAGTCGACGACCACAGGTCCGCCGAGAGAGAGCGCCTCATGCACGACCCGGGCCGGGTCATCATCACGTGTCAGCCTCATTCCCTCGACCCCATAGGCCTTTGCAAGCATCACCCAGTCAAGCGGAGTGTCGAGTGTCGTCTCACTGTAGTGCCCGTCGTAGAAGAGTGTCTGCCACTGTCTGACCATGCCCAGCGCATGGTTGTTGAACACGAGGATGACCACAGGCAGCCGGTAGCGGGCTATAGTGGCAAGCTCATTGCAGTTCATGCGGAATGATCCGTCACCCGCAATGTTCACCACACGGGCTTCAGGGTGTGCGATCTGGGTTCCGAGTGCGGCTCCTGTTCCGAATCCCATGGTTCCTAGTCCGCCGCTCGTGATGAAGTGGCGGGGGGCCGTGTGGCGCAGGAACTGTGCCGCCCACATCTGATGCTGTCCAACCTCAGTCGTCACATAGGTCTCATCAAGCTGCCTCAGCTCATGTCCCAGAGCCCTGAGAATCTCGCGGGCGCGTCTGGACTGGCTGGTTACCTTCACCGGATAGCGCCTCCTGTTCTGTGCCAGCTCCGCCATCCAGGCGCTGTTGTCCTTCTGCGTTATCCGTCCGTTGAGGCGGGTGAGTATCTCCTTCACGTCCCCCACGACATGGACATGCGAGAGGATGTTCTTGTTGAACTCCGCGGGATCTATGTCAAGCTGCAGGATGCGGGCCTGACGCGCGAAGGTGCTGCCCTTGCTGATGACACGGTCCGAGAAACGGGCCCCGATGACAATCAGCAGGTCGCAGTTGTTGATGCTCATGTTGCTCAGCTTCGTGCCGTGCATGCCCACGAGCCCCGTGAAGCGCGGATTGTCGGCCCTGACAGCGCCGAGCCCCATGAGGGAGGCGCAGACCGCGCTGTCCGTCTTCTCAAGGAAAGCGGCAAGTTCCTGTGAGGCGTCACTCCTGATCACCCCGCCTCCGATGTAGCACATCGGGCGGCTGGAAGCCTCCAGAAGCTTGACAGCCTTCTCCAGATCCTCCTCACGCAGGCGGCTCGTGTCGCGCGTGATGCTCACCTTCTCTCCTCTGGTGTACTCAACCTCATCTGTCTGAATGTTCTTGGGCACGTCGATGAGCACGGGTCCCGGACGGCCGGAGAGGGCAATGCGGAAGGCCTCACGCAGCGTCGGCACCAGGTCCTCATCCTTCTTGACGATGAAGTTGTGCTTCGTGATTGGCATCGTTATTCCGGTTATGTCGACTTCCTGGAAGCTGTCCTTGCCCAGCAGGTTCACCGGCACGTTGCCGGTGATGGCGATGACCGGGGACGAGTCCATATAGGCGGTGGCAAGTCCGGTGACCAGGTTGGTGGCTCCCGGACCGCTGGTCGCTATGCAGACCCCGGCCTTTCCAGTTGACCTGGCATAGCCGTCCGCGGCATGGCTCGCACCCTGCTCATGGGCAGTGAGGATGTGCCTGATGCGGCCCCTGTTCTCCCACAGCGCGTCATAAAGCGGAATGACCTGGCCTCCGGGATAGCCGAAGACGGTATCCACACCCTGCTCTATCAAGACTTCGACAATTGCCTGTGCTCCTGTCACTGATCAACCTCCTTGAATACGGCTCCTCGGCTCGCGCTGGTGACCAGCGCCCGGTAGCGTGCAAGGTAGCCTCCGGCCTCGTTCACGCGAGGCGTGAAACGGGCTCTGCGCTCCTTTATCGTCTCCTCGTCAACCAGGAGCGTCAGCTCATGGGCGTCGATGTCGATCTCTATCATGTCGCCCTCCTCCACCAGGCCGATGAGCCCTCCTGCCGCAGCTTCCGGACAGACATGTCCGATGGAGGCCCCGCGGGTTGCTCCGGAAAAGCGTCCGTCAGTGATCAGGGCCACATCCCTGTCAAGGCCCATTCCGGCTATGGCGCTTGTGGGGTTGAGCATCTCCCTCATTCCGGGTCCGCCCTTCGGTCCCTCATAGCGGATCACGACGACGTCTCCCTTGTTGATCTTCCTGTCATAGATGGCCTGAATGGCATCCTCCTCACAGTCAAAGACCCGTGCCGGACCCTTGTGGTGCAGCATCTCAGGGGCAACGGCTGAGCGCTTCACGACAGCGCCCTCGCTGGCCAGGTTGCCGCGCAGGACCGCGATGCCGCCGGTTCTGTCCCATGGATTGTCCACCGGACGGATGACCTCGCTGTTGTAGTTGACCGCGTCCCTGTACGAGTCGTAGATGCTTGACCCGGTGACTGTCACGAGGTCACGCTCTATCAGGCCCAGGCTGTCCAGCTCCTTCATCACAGCCATTATTCCGCCTGCGAAATACAGATCCTCTATGTGGGCGCTTCCGGCCGGAGCCAGGTGGCAGAGGTTCGGGACTCTCGCGGAAAGCTCATTGGCGGTGAAGATGTCAATCTCGATTCCGGCCGAGTGGGCGATGGCAGGCAGATGGAGCATCGTGTTGGTCGAACAGCCGAGTGCCATGTCAACCGTGAGGGCGTTGTCAAAGGCCTTGCGCGTCATGATCTGCCTGGCGGTTATGCCCTTTTCCAGCATGTTCATGACGGCATAGCCGGCTTCCTTGCCAAGCCGCTCGCGCTCTGAATAGACAGCAGGTATGGTGCCGTTTCCGGGCAGTGCGATGCCGATGGCCTCACACAGGCAGTTCATGCTGTTGGCCGTGTACATTCCGGAACAGGAGCCGCAGGTCGGACAGACACTGTCCTCCCACTGTGCCACTTCCTTCTCATCCATCGTGCCGGCCTTGTAGCGGCCCACTGCCTCGAACATGGAGGAAAGGGAGAACGAACGGTCCCTGATGCCCTTTATGTGACCAGAGAGCATCGGGCCTCCGGAGACAAAGACCGTTGGCAGGTCCAGCGTACAGGCCGCCATGAGCATGCCGGGAACGATCTTGTCGCAGTTGGGAACCATGACCAGCGCATCGAAGGGGTGAGCGTTGGCCATGACCTCTATGCTGTCCGCGATGAGCTCGCGCGAGCAGAGCGAGTACTTCATTCCACGGTGCCCCATCGCGATGCCGTCGCAGACGCCTATTACCGGAAATACGACGGGATTCCCGCCGGCCTCCCGGACGCCGGCCTTGACCGCGTCCACTATGCGACTGATCTGCGTATGACCGGGTATTATCTCATTCTGTGCGCTCACGATGCCGATGACAGGCTTCTCCATCTCCCTGTCAGTCCATCCCAGCGCCTTCATCAGTGATCTGTTGGGAGCCCTCTCAAGCCCCTTCTTCATGCTGTCGCTTCTCATGGAAAACCTCACTTGATCGCGTCGCAGACGGCCTGACCCATTGCGGCGGTGCCGCACAGCTTCATGCCCTCGCTCCAGATGTCAGCCGTCCTCCAGCCCTCTGCGAGCGTCTTCTCAACAGCCTGTTCGATCTCATCGGCCTCACTTGTCAGATTGAAGCTGTAGCGGAGCATCATTGCGGCAGAGAGGATAGTGGCCAGCGGATTGGCCTTGTCCTGTCCTGCGATGTCCGGCGCGGAACCGTGGATGGGCTCATACATGCCGAAGCTGTCAGAGCGGAGGGAGGCGCTGGGCAGCATTCCGATGCTTCCGGTGACCATGCTGGCCTCGTCAGAAAGGATGTCTCCGAACATGTTCTCCGTGAGGATGACATCGAACTGCTTCGGATTCCTGACCAGCTGCATGGCGGCGTTGTCGACATAGAGATGGTCGACTCTCACGTCCGGATAGTCCGCCTTCACTTCCTCCACAGTGGCTCTCCAGAGCCTGCTGGTCTCAAGGATATTTGCCTTGTCCACGCTGGTCAGATGACAACTCCGCCTCTGGGCGATCTCGAAGGCCTTGCGGGCAATTCTCTCGATCTCGGTCTTCTTATAGCTCATCGTGTCGAAGGCACCCTCATCGTTCCTGCCCCTTTTCCCGAAGTAGATTCCTCCGGTGAGCTCTCGCACGACCATTATGTCGAGTCCGCCCTCGACAAGCTCACGCCTCAGCGGACAGGCACCGGCAAGCTGGCTGTAAAGCATGGCAGGGCGCAGATTGCAGAAGAGTCCCAGACCTCCGCGCAGGCCCAGCAGGGCCTTCTCCGGGCGGATGGAGGAGGGAACGGCATCCCATTTCGGTCCACCTACCGCACCAAGCAGGACGGCGTCCGAGGCCCTTGCCTCCTCAAGTGTCTCATCAGGAAGGGGAATGCCCTTCTCGTCAATCGCCGCACCGCCGGCAAGCAGGCTCTTCAGCCTGAGTGTGTGACCGCCCTTTGCAGCAACCTTCTCCAGTACTCTCACAGCCTGTGCGACGATGTCGGGACCGATTCCGTCACCAGGAACAAGCGCGATTCTCAGTTCCATTACTTCTCCTCCTCCTTGAGATAGTTGATCAGTCCGCCGCAGCTGATGATCTTCTGCATGAAAGGCGGAAACGGCTCGGCCCTGAACACCAGGCCCTGAGTCAGGTCCCTGATCTCTCCGGTGTCGAAATCGACTTCAACCTCATCCTCCGCACAGATCTTCTCACTGGCCTCCGGGCACTCGAGTATCGGCAGTCCGATATTGATGCTGTTGCGGTAGAAGATGCGGGCAAAAGTCGATGCGATCACGCAGCTGATCCCGCTGGTCTTGATCGCCAGAGGAGCATGCTCACGGCTGCTCCCGCAGCCGAAATTGGCACCAGCGACGATGATGTCGCCCTTGCGGACCTTCCTGACGAAGTCCTTGTCGATGTCCTCCATGCAGTGGCTTGCCAGCTCCTCGGCACTGGACGTGTTGAGATAGCGGGCCGGAATGATGACATCCGTGTCCACATTGTCGTAATACCTGAATACTCTTCCCTTGACTTTCATTTCCTCACACTCCCATCAAAGCTTTGCCGGATCGGCAATCCTGCCGGCCACCGCGCTGGCCGCGGCCACGGCCGGTCCCGCGAGATAGACCTCGCTCTTCACATGTCCCATACGGCCGACGAAGTTGCGGTTTGTCGTCGAGACACAGCGCTCTCCCTCTGCCAGGATGCCCATATAACCTCCCAGACAGGGGCCGCAGGTCGGAGTGCTGATCACACAGCCTGCATCCATGAAGATGTCGAAAAGGCCCTCATCCATCGCCTGGCGCCAGATTTTCTGTGTGGCGGGAATGATAAGGCAGCGCATTCCCTCTGCCACATGGCGTCCTTTGAGGACGGAGGCGGCCATTCTCAGGTCACTGATCCTTCCGTTCGTGCAGCTTCCGATGACAACCTGGTCAACGGCCACATCGCCGCACTCATCGATCGTGCGGGTGTTCTCCGGAAGGTGGGGGAAGGCCACAGTGCTCCTGATCTGTGACAGGTCAATGTCATAGACGGCCTCATAGGATGCGTCAGGATCGCTCTCGAAGATCACGGGCTCCTTCGCACCGGCCTGTCTCAGGTACTCCAGCGTGGCATCATCCACCGGGAAGATGCCGTTCTTGCCGCCGGCCTCAATGGCCATGTTGCAGACCGTGAAACGGTCATCCATTGAGAGTGAGGCTACACCGGGGCCGGAGAACTCCATAGTCTTGTAGAGGGCACCGTCAACACCGATCATGCCGATGATGTGAAGGATCAGGTCCTTTCCTCCGACAAAGGGACGGAAAGTCCCGCTGAGGTTGAACCTGATTGCCTGAGGCACCTTGAACCAGGCCTTTCCGGTGGCCATTCCAGCTGCCATGTCGGTGGATCCCACTCCGGTAGAGAAGGCTCCCAGCGCCCCGTATGTGCAGGTATGGCTGTCCGCGCCTATGACGACATCACCGGCGCTGACCAGCCCCTTCTCGGGCAGCAGCGCATGCTCGACGCCCATCTGGCCCACCTCGAAATAGTTGGTGATGCCCATGCGTCTGGCAAAGGTGCGCACGCACTTGCACTGTGTGGCCGCCTTGATGTCCTTGTTCGGGGCGAAGTGGTCGGGAACCAGGGCAATCCTGTCCCTGTCGAAGACCCTGTCCAGTCCGAACTTCTCGAATTCCCCGATCGCAACGGGGCTTGTGATGTCGTTGCCGAGCACCAGGTCCAGCTTCGCCATGATCAGCTGTCCTGCATGGACCTCATCCAGTCCCGCTGCCCTGGCGAGTATCTTCTCGGTAGATGTCATGCCCATCTCTTGACCTCCTTGGTGTATCTGTCCTTGAAGAGTTTGTATTCAATACTGTCTGAAAGGGCCAGGAAACTGGCCTTTATTATGTCGCTTGAGACCCCGATGGTGGACCAGCTGTCAGCACCGTCCGAGGACGTGATCAGTACGCGCACCCGGCTGGCCGTGGCATCACTGCCGTCCAGCACACGGACCTTGTAGTCCGTCAGGTGCACGCTTCTCAGGGAAGGATAGAACTGCTCCAGGACACAGCGCAGGGCCTTGTCCAGTGCGTTCACGGGTCCCCTGCCCTCTGCTCCGGCGACCGCGCTCTCGCCGCGGACCCGGGCCTTGACCAGGGCCGTATGGCTGTTGCCGTCCCCGCCGTCAGCATAGGGCAGAGAGCCTATCGTCTGATAATGGACGAAGGTGAAGAAGGGTTCTGTCCTGAAAAGCTCCCTGTATATGATGACGTCGAAGCTGTTCTCCGCTCCCTCATACTGGTAGCCCTCCGCCTCCCTGGACTTCAGGATCTCCATCAGGCGGACAACCTCAGGACTGTCCTTGTCCAGCCCCGGCCTGATCCGCTCAACCCGCTTCATCAGCAGCGCCCTGCCGCTGACCTCGCTCATCAGCAGCCGTCTGACAGCACCCACGTCCTGTGGCCGCTCATGCTCAAAGCTCCTGGGATCCTTGAGCACTCCGTCAATGTGCATTCCCCCTTTGTGGGCGAAGGCCGAGGCTCCGATGTATGGTGCGCTGGCGCTGATGCTCATGTTGCTCACCGCAGCCACCGCATTGCAGATTCCGCTCAGGCTGTCCAGACGGCCATGTATGCAGCTGACACCCATCTTCAGCGTCAGGTCGGCGATAATTGTCGACAGATCGGCGTTTCCGCACCTCTCTCCTATTCCCAGCAGCGTTCCCTGCACCTGGCAGGCACCGGCCCTGACGGCCAGCAGAGATGAGGCGACTGCACAGCCGCTGTCATTGTGCGCGTGGATCGCGACGGGCACACCGGGGAAGGCCTCCACCACGGCAGCCGTGACTGAGGCGACCTCATCAGGCAGACAGCCTCCGCGGGTCTCGCACAGCACGAGCGTATGCGCACCGGCACTGTGCGCGGCCTCCAGACAGGCCATCGCATAAGAAGGATTCTCCCTGTAGCCGTCAAAGAAATGCTCTGCATCGAAGAAGACTGTCTTGCCGCTCTGTCGGAGGAAGGAGACCGATGAGGAGATCAGTTCCAGATTCTCCTCCGGACTGATCCTCAGTATTTCCCTCGCCTGGTAATCCCAGCTCTTGCCGAATATTGCCACAGTCTCCACCGGCACCCCGGCAAGGGCCAGCAGGGAGCTGTCCTCGCCTGCGGCCGTACCGGGCCGGCGCGTAGAGCCGAAGGCCACTATCCTGGCGGATCTGAGAGAAAGCCTGTCCAGTGACTGGAAGAAGGTCCTGTCCTTCACATTGCTCGCCGGGTTCCCGGCCTCGATGTATGAGACTCCCAGCTCGTCCAGCAGCTGGACTATCCTCAGCTTGTCCTCAAGCGAGAAGCTCATCCCCTCGCCCTGACTGCCGTCGCGCAGCGTTGAGTCGAAGATGTCAATCCACCTGCCCAACTCAGGCCTCCGACTTGTCAGTGTGATCCATCAGCATGTCGTTCTCAAAGCTCATGCTGCTGGCACTCTGTCCCCTGGCGAAGGGGCTGTCCTTTCCGCCAAGCATCTTGTTCACCGCAGAGAGGGTCGAGAGAATGCTGGCCTCGATCACATCCGTGCTGACGCCGCGGCCACGGTAGGTTCCGCTGGCATCCGAGACCTTCACGAGCACCTCTCCCAGCGCGTCCCTGTTCTCCGTGACGGCCTGGAGCTGGTAGTCGTCCAGGCTGAAGGGGTGTCTGATGATTTTCTCAACTGCCCTGAGAGATGCGTAGACAGGGCCTGTGCCTATGGCCACATCCTTGTAGATCTTTCCGTCCTTCCTCAGGCTTATGCAGGCAGTGGAGTCCATATGGTTGCCGCTGTTGACGACAAAGCTCTCCAGGGCCCAGGTTCTGCTCTCCGTCTCCTCCGTGCTCTCGACCAGGGCGACAATGTCGCGGTCCGAGACAGTCTTTTTCCTGTCGCAGGTCTTCTTGAACTCGGCAAAGAGCCTGTCCTCCTCTTCCTTCGTGACCGTGTAGCCAAGCTCAGCGAGCTTCTTGGAGAAAGCATGCTGACCGGAGTGCTTGCCCAGAACCAGACTTGTCTGGCTCACGCCGACACTCTCCGGAGTCATGATCTCGTACGTCTTGCTGTTGGCCATCATTCCGTGCTGATGGATGCCTGACTCATGGGCAAAGGCATTGGCTCCGACAATGGCCTTGCTGGGGAAGATCTTGACGCCGGTCGTCGTGCTCAGCAGTCTGGCCGAGCGGCTGATCTCACGTGTGTTGATGCCGGTCTCGAAGCCCAGGGCGTCCTGCCTAGTCTTCAGCAGCATCGCGATCTCCTCGAGCGCGGCGTTTCCGGCCCTCTCGCCTATGCCGCAGAGTGTGCACTCCACCTGACGGGCACCGGCCTGAATTCCGGCAAGCGTGTTGGCCACCGCAAGTCCCAGGTCATCATGGCAGTGCATGCTGATGACGGCCCTGTCGATGTTCCTGACATGACTCTTCACGTAGCTGACCATGTTCGACATTTCACCGGGCACCGCGTAGCCTACTGTATCCGGGAGGTTGATCGTGGTCGCACCGCAGTCTATGGCGGTCTCCACGACCTGGCACATGTAGTCCAGATCTGTCCTTGTGGCATCCTCAAGCGAGAACTCTATGTCATCGCACAGGCTCCTGGCATAGGACACGTTCTCCCTGATCCGCTCAAGCGCCTCCTGACGCGTGAGCTTTAGCTTGTACTCAAGGTGCAGGTCGCTGGTCGCCAGGAAGACGTGAATGCGCGGCTTTCTGGCCTGGCTGACGGCAGCCCAGGCGGCATCAATGTCCTTCTTCAGGGCCCTTGCCAGACTGGCGACCGTCACGTTCTCGACGGCGCCGGCAATGGCCTTCACAGACTCGAAGTCACCCGGGCTTGATATGGCAAAACCCGCCTCTATGATATCGACACCCAGGGCCTCGAGGGTCTTTGCCATCTTGATCTTCTCATCCAGATTCATCGAGTAGCCGGGGGCCTGCTCTCCGTCTCTGAGAGTCGTATCGAATATGTAAACACGTTCTGCCATATTAATTTACCTTCTCCTCAGTCAGTCTTTATTTCTTCAGCCAGCTCATCAGGCTCCTCAGCCTGGCTCCGGTCTTCTCAAGCAGACTGTCCGCCTCCATGCGCTTGCGGGCATTGAAGTAAGGACGTCCGACCTGGTTCTCCAGCAGCCAGTTGCGGGCGAAGGTTCCGTCCTGGATATCAGAAAGAATGCCCTTCATTGCCTTCTTGGTCTCGTCAGTGATGACCCTTCCGCCGGAGACATAGTCGCCGTACTCGGCCGTGTCAGAACAGGAGTAGCGCATGAATGACAGGCCGCCCTGGTTGATCAGATCGACAATGAGCTTCATCTCGTGGCAGCACTCGAAGTAAGCCATCTCAGGCTGATATCCGGCCTCGACAAGAGTATTGAAGCCCGCCTGGATCAGGGCGCTGACGCCGCCGCAGAGCACTGCCTGCTCACCGAAGAGGTCTGTCTCTGTCTCCTCCTTGAAGGTGGTGACGAAAACTCCGGCCCTGCCTGCTCCGATTCCGATGGCATAGGCAAGCGCGATCTGCTCGCTGTCGCCGGAGGGATCCTGATGCACCGCGATGAGTGAGGGCACGCCCTTTCCTTCCTGGTACTGGCTGCGCACCGTATGGCCCGGTCCCTTGGGGGCGATCATGATCACGTTGACATCTGCCGGCGGGATGATCTGGCCGAAGTGGATGTTGAAACCATGGGCGAAGGCGAGGTACTTGCCGGCTCTGAGTCCGGGCTCGATTGACTCTTTGTAGAGCTTCGCCTGCTTCTCATCATTGACGAGAATCATGATGATGTCGCACTTCTCGGCCGCCTCGCGGGCTGTCATGACCTTGAGCCCGGCCTCCTCGGCCCTGGCCCAGCTCTTGGAGCCCTCGTAGAGTCCGACAGTCACGTCCACCCCGCTCTCATGCAGGTTGAGCGCATGGGCATGTCCCTGGCTGCCATAGCCGATGATGGCCACCTTCTTTCCATCCAGAAGGCCAAGATTGCCGTCTTTCTCATAATACATTTTGCTCATGGTTTTCCTCCATCAGTTTTCAAAGTCTATTTCACTCAGGGCCCTGCTTCCTCTTTCGAGGGCTGTGATGCCCGTACGCGCAAGCTCTACGATTCCATAGTCGCGGACAAGGGCCATGAAGGCGTCAAGCTTGTCCAGGTCTCCGGTCAGCTGGAGAGTGATCGTGGAGACTGTGACGTCGATGATCTTGGCCTTGAAGATCTCGGCAAGCTCCACGAGGTGTGTCCTCGTGTCCTCAGATGCCCGGATCTTCACCAGCACCAGCTCCTTCCTGAGCGAGCCGCCCGGCGTCATCTCATAGACCCGGATGACATCCACAAGTTTCTCGACCTGGCGCTTGATCTGCTCGATCACGCCCTCATCCTCCACGCTCACGACGATTGTTATGCGGCTGATGGCGCTGTTCTCAGTCTCGCCGACAGACAGGGAATTGATGTTGTAGCCGCGCCGGGAAAAAAGTCCGACGACACGCATCAGGACGCCCGACTTGTTGTTCACCAGGATCGCCAGCGTGCTTGTCTCAACATTTCTTTTTTCCACATCAGACCTCCGAAAAAAAATTTGGCCCGTGGTTTTCACTTCAACCACGGGCTACACTCATGCGAACTAAACCGTGGTCTAGTTTCCAATAAGTAGCGCAATAAGGAGACTGGAAATGGCGAGAGGCGGCATTGACGGAACTGATGTCTTATAGGTTTTTCTCATCTTCTGTCACCTCCTCATTGAGTCTCGATGGTTTTTCTTACTTCTTTTTGGAAATCTTTGTCAATCAGACTTATGCAAGTTTCTGCATTTTTTTGCATCCGGGATTTGAAAA
>CALXOO010000034.1 GCA_944390045.1 uncultured Spirochaetales bacterium
TGTGAAGCCCATTCATCTCATTCTGTTTAAAAAACTTGGATTTTCTGGATCAGGTCAAACCGCTTCGGAACCATGGAAAAAACGCAAACACTGTTGGTATCCTTGTGGACATCAATACCGACATAAACTACACTGATTTTACTCATTAGTGACCTCCTCTTGCATGTGCTAAGGTTGCACATTGCTGGTGTTTTAGATTTTTTCCAGTATGCAGCTGAACTCACGTCATTGCAAAACCAGAGGTCACTTCATATTGTCTACTCCATCCTTCGCTAACGCTTAGAGGATGGAGCTTTCTTGCTGATTTTATTGGTAAAATGGCCATACTCAACACACCTGGAAGAAAAAGAGGATGGAACTCTGATAATAAAGACAAGAACCCATTCGTATTTTGATCTGAAACGATGGATTCTTGAGCGTACTCCCCATGTAATGGTCATATCCCCCCAGTGGCTGAAAGATGATATCCGGGAGACACTTATGGCTGGCCTAAAGCTCAACCGAGGCTGTTGACAGGAAATTATAGACAGCTCTCCGGTGCTGTTTCTGCACTGCTCTGATCAAGGCTTGCCGCGAAGAAGTCCCACAGCGCGTCGTGCGGAGGCGGGGCGGTCACCGTCATGACTTCCTTTCTCACGGGATGAATGAATTTTATCTCCCTGGCATGAAGGCAGATTCCTCCATCACTGTTGCTTCTTGCCGCTCCGTATTTCAGATCGCCTTTTATATGAAGACCTATTGCCCTGAGCTGGGCACGGATCTGATGGTGGCGCCCCGTATAAAGTTCGATTCCAAGCAGGTGATAGCGCTGAGAGGAAGAAAGCAGCGTGTACTTCAGCACTGCTTTCTTGGAGCCTCTGATCTCCTTTCTGAACGCCGTTGACTTGTTGGCCTTCGCATCCCTGACGATGTAGTGAGTCAGGACTTCCTCTCTGGCAGGAGGAAGCGCATCGACGATGGCCCAGTAAGTCTTATGAACGCCGTCTCCCCGGAAGGCCTCGTTCAGGCGGACCAGAGCCTTCTCGGTCTTCGCATACACCATCACCCCGCTGGTCGGGCGGTCAAGCCGGTGTGGAATGCCGAGATAGACATTCCCGGGTTTGCTGTACTTCTCCTTCAGATACGCCCTGACCCTGTCGGCAAGAGTCTCGTCCCCCGTCTCATCTCCCTGGGAAAGCTCACCGCAGAGCTTGTTGACGATTATGAGGTGATTGTCCTCGTACAGGATTCTGTCCTCAAGACTTGTCATCACCCTCCCCCTCGATGCCGTCGAACAGGCCGGGATCGCCCTCTTTCACTGTTTCCTTCGTCTGCCTCAGCGTCAGTCCGGCCAGATTCTTCGTGATAAGCTTGTAGCCCAGAGTCTGGGGACTCTTCCTGACTGCGAAATCAGAGAAGCGGAAGGTCTCCTCAAGCACCCTGTAGCCATAACCAGGCTTGTACTTCGCAGTGATGACGGCAGAAGGGAAGGTGGCCAGCTTGACCAGCTTGAAGTTTCCCTTTGGAAGTATCGAGTAGAGCTTGTTGGTCGTCCAGGTGGAGATTGTGAAACGGTTGATGAAGTAGAACTTGCTCTCCTTCTCCTTGTAGATTGCCGTGAAGACGATCTTGGACAGCTCGTCCTTGTCCGCCAGACAGCAGTAGTACAGTCCCTCTGAACCGATGAACTCCTTTTCGCTGACATTGACGACCCTGTAGGCGCCGTCCTTCCTGAGATAGAAGACCTTGTCATACGGGGAGACCTTGAGAAGTACTTCTCCGGTCTTCACGTTCGTACCCATATAGCCGGTCGACTCATCGTAGCGCAACTCGAGGTTGCGCACCGCGACACTCTTCACATCCAGCGCCTGGAAGGAGGATATCTCACTGCGTCTCTTCCAGCGCTCCTGGTCCAGAGAGGCCTTTATCTCATCAAGGAATGAGATGGCATACTGGGTGATGTTCCCCAGATGCCTGTCGACCTCACTGATCGCGGCATTGATTTCCTCAATGTCCTTCCGGTTCTTCTCTATGTCAAAAAGTGAGATTCTCCTGATTGGAATCTTGAGCAGCCGGTCCACGTCATCATCAGTGATCTCGCGGTACAGCTCTGACTCAAAGGGCGCGAAGCCGGTGATCACGGCCTTGTTGACATCCTCTGCGGTCTTCTTGTTCTCAATCCGCTTGTATATCCTCTCCTCGATGAAGATGCGCTCAAGAGTGCGGGCATGCAGCTTGTCCTCAAGATGTCCGCGCTCGACATGCAGCTCGGCGGTGAGCACGTCGACCAGATGATGGGCGTGGTATTCCACCATCTGGCTTATCGGGACAATCTTCGGCAGGTTGTCCACGATGACAATCGGGTTGACTGCAATCTTGTTCTCGCACTTGGTATAGGCATAAAGTGCATCAACAATATCGTTCGTGTAGGTGTTGCGCTGCAGTGCGATCTCAATGTTGGCCTTGTCTGTCGTGTAGTCCGTGACCTTCGCGATGTGCAGCTTGCCCTTCTTGTCCGCCTCCTCTATCGAGGCGATCATCTGCTCTGATGTCACGCCGTAAGGCAGCTCAGTGATGACGATCTTCTTGGGATCTGAAAGGTCGAGCCTTGCACGTACAGTGACAAAGCCGCAGCCGTCGTCATAGCCGGACACATCCACAATTCCAC
Organism: uncultured Spirochaetales bacterium; assembly: GCA_944390045.1. Classification (GTDB taxonomy): domain Bacteria; phylum Spirochaetota; class Spirochaetia; order Sphaerochaetales; family Sphaerochaetaceae; genus Bullifex. The sequence continues at coordinate 2,648 of CALXOO010000034.1, forward strand.
CGGTGGGGAAATCAGGATAGAGGAGCACCTTCTCCCCCCTCAGTGCGGCAGCCTGGGCATCAAGCACCTCAAGGAAGTTGTGCGGGAGGATATCGGTCTTCATGCCGACGGCGATGCCGCTGGCACCGGAGATTACGACCACGGGAATCTTTGCTGGAAAGACAACCGGCTCCTTGTTCCTTCCGTCGTATGAGTCAACGTACTGTGTGATCTCCGGACTGTACAGCACCTTCTTGGCAAAAGGAAGCAGGCGGCACTCTATATACCTGCCAGCCGCGGCCCCGTCTCCGGTGAGGTCGTTTCCGAAATTACCCTGTTTCTCGATGAAAAGGTCGTCATTGGCCAGATTGACCAGGGCATCGTTGATGGAGGCGTCTCCATGAGGATGGTACTTCATGCACTGGCCGACGACATTGGCCACCTTGTGGAACTTGCCGTCGTCCATCTCTATCAGCGTGTGGATGATCCTGCGCTGTACCGGCTTGAAGCCGTCCTCGAGCTCCGGAATGGCCCTGTCACGGATGACATAGGACGCGTATTCGATAAAGTTCTTCTCAAATATTCCGCTTGCGTATGCCATCAGACAAGATTCTCCATAATATACTCCCTGCGCTCAGGCGTGTTGCTGCCCATGTAGAACTGCATCTTCTTCCTGACTTCTGTGGCACTGTCGATTGTGACAGGAACCAGCTTGATGTCATCTCCGATGAACTGCCCGAACTCCTTCGGATCAATCTCGCCCAGGCCTTTGAAGCGCGTGACTTCCGGTCCCTTCATCTGGGCCATCGCGCTGTCTCTCTCCTTCTCGCTGTAGCAGTATGTGACGACCTGCTTGTTGCGCACCCTGAAAAGCGGTGTCTCAAGGATGTACAGGCGGCCGGAGGTCACGATCTCCTCGAAGAATGTCAGGAAGAAGGTCATAAGCAGATTCCTGATATGATAGCCGTCAGTGTCGGCATCGGTGGCTATGACGACCTTCGAGTAGCGCAGGTTGTCCATCTCGTTGTTCTCAAGTCCGAGCGCCACCATTATGTTGTACAGCTCCTCATTCTCATATATGGCCTTGCGGGTCTTGCCGAAGACGTTGTACGGCTTTCCACGCAGGCTGAACACCGCCTGGGTGGCGACATTCCTCGTCTTGGTGATCGTTCCGCTGGCACTGTCACCCTCGGTGAGGAAGATCATGCTGTTCATCGCCTCATCCTCATGGCTCTTGGGGTAACTGTTCATGTGGTAACGGCAGTCGCGCAGCTTGGGAATGTTGATCGAAACCTTCTTGGCCATCTCCCTGGCGCCGTTCCTGACCGCACTCTCCTCCTTGTGGATGCGCTCGTTTGTCGTGATCTTGTTCAGCAGGCTGCTGGCAGTGTCCTGATTCTTCATCAGGGCATCTATGACTGCCTCCTTGACCTCATTGACGATCCAGGTGCGGATCTCGGTGTTGCCGAGCTTGTTCTTCGTCTGGCTCTCGAAGATCGGGTTCTGGACCTTCACGGAGATGGCACCAGCTATACCATCCCTGATCTCAGGCGCATTCCAGGCCTTCTTGAAGAACTCGTTGACGCCTTTGAGCACTCCCTCCTTGAAGGCTGCCAGATGTGTTCCGCCGTCACTGGTATGCTGGCCGTTTACATAGGAAAAATAACTCTCGCCGTAACTTGAGGTATGGGTCAGTGCAAACTCCAGCTGCTTTCCCTTGTAATGAATGATGGGATAGAGCATTTCGGTCCCGACATCCTTCGTCAGCAGATCAAGCAGGCCGTGCTGGCTGCGGATCGTCTTCCTGTTGTATTCGATAGTCAGGCCCGTGTTCAGATAGGCATAGTTCCACAGCCGCTCCTGGATGAAATCGTCATTGAATGAATAGCCGGTGAAGATCTCGGGATCAGGCGTGAAAGAGATCAGCGTGCCGTTCGGCTCATCTGTCTTCGCGTGCTTCGTCCTGCCCTTCTGGATTCCCCGCTCGAAGCTGGCGCTGGCCATCTCGCCGTCCCTGAAGCTGGTTACCGTGAAGCTGGAAGAGAGTGCATTAACGGCCTTTGTGCCGACACCGTTGAGGCCGACGGAGAACTGGAAGGCCTCGCTGTCGTACTTTGCTCCGGTGTTGATGACTGAGACACACTCGACGATCTTGCCAAGCGGAATGCCGCGGCCGAAGTCCCTGACGCTCACCTCGTTGTCGAGCACGGTTATGATGATCCTGCTGCCGGCCCCCATGATGAACTCGTCGATGCTGTTGTCTATTACCTCCTTCAGGAGAATATAGATACCGTCATCGACGTGGCTGCCGTTGCCAAGACGCCCGATGTACATTCCCGGACGCAGTCTTATGTGCTCCAGAGAAGAGAGCGACTTTATGTTGGATTCATCGTATTTTGTGGCCATGAAAGTATTATAAACAGGGTGCAGGACTAGGTCAAACGAATTTAAAGATTTTCAAGCAAAAGAAATACCTCACCAAATGGTTCTCATTGATTCCCTATTCTGGTTTGAAAAGCAAACAATCCTCATGGAAGACAGGAAAAGCCGCACGTTTTTGGTCCATAATGATTTAAAGACAAAGGCCTGAATTTGCATCTTGACACAAGAGGGTCCTTTGCATAATATTCTTTTTCTGTCTGGGTCATACCGGACAACAGAATGGATTGGAGAGATGTCCGAGCGGTCGAAGGAGGCGGTCTTGAAAACCGTTGAGGCGCAAGTCTCCGGGGGTTCGAATCCCTCTCTCTCCGTTCTGACATACATTTGGAGAGGTGCGAGAGAGGCCGAATCGGGCTCCCTGCTAAGGAGTTGACTTGTTAAACACGGGTCCGGGGGTTCGAATCCCCCCCTCTCCGATTATGAGACCATAGCTCAGCTGGATAGAGCATCAGTTTGCGGAACTGAGGGTCGGAGGTTCGAATCCTCTTGGTCTCGATCAGGACCCGCCGCACCAGAAAGCGGGTTTTTATTTTATCTGGAGAGATGTCCGAGTGGTCGAAGGAGACGGACTCGAAATCCGTTGTAGTACCTGGTATTACCGAGGGTTCGAATCCCTCTCTCTCCGTTTTTCCCTTTCCCCCGTCTCACGGATGAAGCCGGCAAAGAAGAATAGACTGACAGCAAAGGTCAGCACATCGCTTATTCCCTGAGCACACAGCACACCGTATACTCCCACGAAGACCGGAAGCAGCAGGACAGCAGGAATGAAGAATATTCCCTGTCTGCACAGCGCGAGGAAGGTTGCCTTGCCGTAGTGGCTGGTTCCCTGCAGCGACATGTTAGTCGTCACGTTCACGCCTGAGAGCGGCAGCGCGACGCACTGGGCCCGGATCGCAAGCACGCCCAGTCTGGTGACCAGAGGATCGTCAGTCACGAAGCAGTCCATCAGGGGACGGGCGAAAATGAAGCAGACTGCGGACAGAAGGCCGATCATGACCGTGCCCACCGCACAGGTAAACTTCGCCGCCTGGCCTACCCTGTCGTAGCGCTGCGCTCCCCAGTTGAAGCTGCACACCGGCTGGAAGCCCTGACCGAAACCGAGGAGGGCCGAGAAGAGGAAGAACGTGATGCGGTTCGTTATCGACATCGCGGCCACTGCCGCATCCCCGAAGGCCGCCGCCGATACATTCAGGGCGACTGTCGCAAGACTGGCGAGCCCCTGTCTGGACAGAGAGGGAAGCCCCATTTTTATGATTGACACATAATGTGACGCCTTTCCTGACACCATGCCGAGCTGGAGCCTGACACTGCTCTTTCCCATCGCGAAGAATGCAAAGAGAATGATGAAGCTCACGATCTGGCTCAGTGACGTTGCGATCGCGGCTCCTGCGGTTCCGAAACCGAAGGTGAATATGAAAAGCGGATCAAGGGCAATGTTTAGCAGCCCGCCGGCCGTAATGCCCACCATCGCGAAAGCCGCCTTGCCCTCACTTCTCAGCAGATTGTTCATCACGAAAGAGGCACACATGAACGGACAGCCCAGAAAGATATACTGAGCATAGGCCTGGGCATATGGAAGGATCGTGTCTGTTGCTCCCAGCAGACCCATGAGCTGGCGGTTGAAGGCTATGCCTGTGACAGCCAGCAGCACGCCCATGGCGATTGAGAACCAGAATGCGGTCGAGGCCGTCCTGGTGGCCTGATCATTATCCCGGGCCCCCAGCTGCCGGCTCATGATCACGCCTCCCCCCATTCCGATGGTGAAGCCCACCGCCTGGATGATGGCCATCACCGAGAAGACAACACCAACGGCACCTGCGGCGCTGGTGCCGAGCTTGGACACGAAATATGTGTCCGCCATATTGTATATCGAACTGACGAGCATGGAGATGATCGTCGGCACCGCAAGCTGCGGGATGAGACGCGAGACAGGCGTCTCTGTCATCCTCCGGTAATGCTCCTTTCTTTTTTCTTCCTGTGTCACACTGGCATTCTAGCTGCCTCTCTCCTGAGGAACAAGCCGGACTGCCTGTCATCTGCTGTCTCAGTCAGTACGGAGGATGGAATCCCTCATCCCTTCTTTGCTAGAATCATGACACGGAGGAAAGAACATGCTTGAAAACGGAACAGTCGCACCGGACTTCACGCTGCCGGATCAGAATGGAAATGACTTCACACTCTCAGCGCACAGAGGAGAAATCGTCGTGCTCTACTTCTACCCCAGGGACAACACTCCCGGCTGCACAAGGGAGGCCTGCTCCTTCAATGATGAGCTGGATCAGTTCAGGGGACTCAATGCCACAGTCGTCGGTGTGAGCGCGGACAGCGCAGCCAGCCACCAGAAATTCATCGCCAGGTACAATCTCGGTTTCACTCTGCTCACGGATGCCGGCCATGACGTGATGACACGCTACCATGCCTACGGCGAGAAGCTGATGTACGGAAAGAAGACTGTCGGAGTGATCCGGTCCACTTATCTTATCAGCCGTGACGGGACCATCCTCAAAAGCTGGAACAAAGTGAACACCGCAACACACGCCAAAGTCGTCATGAAGGCGCTTGAAGAGGCGGAAAAAGGACAGAACTGAAAAGAGGCTGGCCCGATCAGGCAAACACACAGGGCCCTGCCGGTTTAAGCTTTTCCACATGAAAGACAAAACGACAGAAAAGCTGGCAGAGGCCTTTCACGAACTTGACAACTGTGTGGCTGTGGCCGTCTCTGGCAGCCGGACCAGCCAGATCCATGACTTACTGTCCGACTGGGACATCTATGTCTACAGAGAGGGCACCATAGACAGACAGGTGAGGGAGGAGATCCTCTCCGCCATCAGCGACAGCCATCTGGTCGGAAGCTCTTTCTTCGAGGAAGGAGATGAGTTCATCAGCGACGGCGTCTACTATGACGTGATGTACCGCGACCCGGAATTCATCAGACAGCAGATCGACCGCGTATGGGTGAATCACCAGTGCTCGCTTGGCTACACCACCTGCTTTCTTCACAACCTTAAGACATCATCATTCATTTTCGACAAGACAGGCATCTCCGATTATATATCGGTACTGGACGAACCTTACCCGGACGGGCTCTCGGAGGCGATCATCGACTACAATCTGCGAATGATATGCGGCTCAAGCGAGGGCAGCTGGATGGCACAGGTCACAAGCGCCGTCAGGAGAGGAGACTTTGTCAGCCGCAACCACAGGCTGGCGGCGCTGATGGCATCGTACTTCGATATCATCTTCGCTCATAACAGGGTCCTGCATCCCGGTGAGAAGAAGCTCATCCGCTACTGCCACCTGCTGTGCAGCGAGCTCCCCGAGAACTTTGATGAGGATATGGAGAGGATCTACTCCTCAGCCTATGAAGGCGACCTGCCAGCAGCCCTCACGGCGGCGCTCGGCCGCCTGAAGGATCTTGTCAGGCGTACTTGAAGCAGTTGTATACGCTGATCGCTGTGATGAGGACAAGCATCCAGAGGAACATCACGTCTATCTTGTGAGAGTCCAGCTTCTTCGAAAGGGTCCTGCCTGCCGTCGCGCCGAGGACAGCGAAGACCATCATCATCACGAGAAGCAGCGGATCGAACTGCGGAATGTCCCTCATGACAATGTTGGAGATCAGGCTAACGACCTGTGAGAAGAATATGATATACAGCGAGTTGAGAGCGCATGTCTTGGTGTCCATGCTGAAGAAATAGCTGAGCACCATGATGTTGATCGGGCCTCCTCCGATGCCGAGGAAGGAGCTCATCAGGCCCAGGAACAGTCCCGCCAGCGTGGCGAAGATCCTGTTCTGGATATCAAGCTGTCTTATCTTCGCCTTGTACAGGACGTAGAAGAACACTGCGACGGTGAGTATGACCATGATGATGTTCTGGACCAGGGAGACCATTCCCTGATCCGGAAGACTCGAGACAAGGTATGAGAATATACTCTTGCCGGCAAGGCCACCGAAGGCGGCGCCGACGGCGAGGAAGGTTCCCCTCCTGTCTATCTTGACCTCACCTCCCCGGCTTCTCAGCAGAGAGACAATTGTCATTGTCAGGACCGTTGTGCCGCTCAGGAAGCTGATCTGGCTGCTTGTCAGGCCGCTTATGGCATCCATGACAGGCTTGATGATGACACCGCCTCCGATTCCGCTGAGAGAGCCGAGAATCGTGGCGAACAGGACAGTCAGGGCAATGACAACTTGCATATTTCACATCTCCTCAAGTGCCCTGATCAGGGCAAGGGCACTGGCTTTAGGAAAATCCTTTGTCGGAGGATTGTCAACAAGCTCTTTCAGAAGTCCTATGGCCCGGGCAGACTGGGGAAGCATGTATCCGGCTTCCCTTGCAATGTCCTCAGCCGAAAGGCGGGAGGAGCGTCTGATGGCCTGTGCAACCTTTGCCAGCACAGGATCAGCATCACTGGAGAGTTTATCTGCCATCGCCTCGCGCCTGACAAGAGACTCCAGAAGCACGTTCATCCGGGAAATGACCTCAGCATCCTTCTCCTGCTGCAAAGGCAGACGGACAGGCATCATGCTTATCGCACCGCTGGGGCAGGCCCCGGCGCAGGCTCCGCAGCCTGTGCATTTTTGTGCGTCGATCACGCTGTCCTCGGTATCGGATGCTCCTGTGGGACATACATACAGGCAGAGACAGTCCTTGGTGCAGAGTCTCAGATTTCTCACGGCCTTCATCTCCATAAACTCCTCCTTCAGCTGATCATGTCAAACTTCCACGCCGGAACCTTGCACACAGGACAGATTTCCGGTGCCTGCGTGCCTGTGAACACGAAGCCGCATACAGAGCAGACGTAGACATTCTTTCCCTCAAGCAGTCTTCCGCCTTCCCTCTCATAGCGGCTCAGCACCGACTCAACTATCCGGGAGACCTTCTGCGACCAGAGCCTTGCCCGCAGGGCACCCCTGTCCGCAGCCTTCACTGCGGCTTCCTCACACTCCTGATATATACCGGCCAGATCGCTGCTGACCAGGCTGTGCAGGTCACCGGCATTACACTCTTCTGCAGGAGAGAGGGAGAGGAAGTAGTCCGATATCTCCATGAAGAGAGCCTCCTCCTGCGGATGGTACTGCTTCTGTGCACCGCGGGCCAGGTTAGAGAAAATGGCTGACAGGGCCCGTGGACTGAGTTGCACCGGTGTCTGGACTTGTCCGCCAGCTTCCGCTTTTGCAGGGGCCTCCTCTTTCCCGTCCGGGTCAAACATCGCTTTCTCTGCCCCGCAGCGCGGGCAGGTCCAGTCTTCCGGCAGAGCCGCGAAGGGGATACCTGCGGCTTCCTCATCATACACGTAGCCACAAATTGAACAGATATACGTCACAGTCACTCCTTTTTCCTCAAGTGTAACATGGAAAAAAGGAACTGCCGGCCCGAACCGGCCGGCAGCTTTGTGATCTTCTGACATGTCAAATTGGAATCAGAAAGCGGAAGATGAGACCTTCCAGACGCAGGCGAGCACCAGCAGATGTGTCGCGAGATCCTCAAGCCAGGTGAACCACTCATCTCCGTTCACACCCCTGAGGCCGTCGACAAAGTCGGTCATGATGATTGTCAGGACCCAGATGACGAGGACCGCGACCATGCTCCACTTCACATAGGTCTTGTTGATTCCCTTCAGGAAGGAGGGGATGATCAGCAGAATGCCGCAAAGCAGAAGAAGAATGCCGAGGATGATCTCAAGCACCTCGTTGTCGAGAACCTGGAAAAGCCCGTTGTTCGTGTTGCCCAGCAGACCCTGGATTCCGATACAGATGAAAAGAAGCCCCACCAGAATGCGGAGAATGAGGTCCCCGTTGAGCTTGGTGTCCTTCACGAGTGTTGTCTTGCCTGACTTGGCCATGCATTACACCTCCATATTATTATGACTGTAATGAGTATAGCGCCAGAAACGCGCTCATGATAAGTGCCTTTGCCGGTGCAGGTGGTGGAAGATTGTCCGGAAAAGGGCTAGGATTCCGCCATGATCAGACTTGCCGTATTCCTCGGGAACACCGGCAGAGGCTATGAGAAGACGCGGCACAATGCCGGTTTCCTGCTGTGCTCATACCTCTACCCCGGTGCATGCTTCAGCGTGAAGTTCCACTCTGCCTTCGCCAGGGAGGGACAGCTGATCATTCTCAAGCCCCTGACGCAGATGAACCTTTCCGGGACCGCCGTCTCTGAGGCAGCCTCGTTTTTCAAGCTGAGACCCTGCGAGATACTGGTGGCACATGACGACATGGAGCTGCCGCTTGGTGAATACAGGCTTCAGGCCGGAGGAGGGCTCAAGGGCCACAACGGACTGAGGAGCATAGCCGCAAGACTGGGCAGCGGGGACTTCTTCAGGCTCAGGATAGGCATAGGACGCCCTGTGCACGCTGATGCGGCCAACTATGTGCTCTCGCCTTTCAGCACTCAGGAGATGGCCACGCTCAACGCTGTATTCGGGCAGATAGCCCGGCTTGACCTGACAAAACCAGACAACAAGGGCTGAATGTCGCCATCAGCAGGCGAATATTTTCCCCACGCGGGGGCTTTTTTCTGCTAAACTTGATGCGAGAACAAATGAAAAACGGGGGTTTGTTTCACTCATGACAGAACGGGACTTCAGAATTGCACGTACAACAAGGGAAAGTCTTTCGCTCGATAAGCCGGTATTCGTGACCACTGGCAGTCTGCAGAGCCTGTACAACGACGCAAACGGAGTGAGCTGGGCCTACAACAAGGCCATGAGGGAGAAAGGAGAGGCCGACTCAAGTTACCTGTCTGCAGGAAAGCTGCATGCCACAGCCGTTCTTCACATGCTGTACCAGAGCGTGCTGGACACATATCTGAAGGAAAACAATCCTGACATGTTCACCAGGATCATGCCCCTTGTCGAATCACAGGAGGCACTCAAAGGAGTCCTGGATTTCTATGACAGGGAGTTTCCCTCTCCGCTGCTCAGGACCCAGCTGCTGGACTACACACTCTACAGGCTGGAAGTCGTCAGGGCCTTCTTCATCCACCAGGTGCTTCTGAACAACCCTGCCCTGGTGAGTGCGGCCGGACCGCTCGTGGAACCGCGCGGACTGGTCTTCCCGAGTGCGACATCAGCACTCCAGAGCCTGATCGGAAGCTATACCAAGACAATAGACGGCAAGATCGGACACAGCGATGAGGACGATATCTTCGACTTCCTGACAAAGCCTGCCCGCCTCTACCCCAACAGCCTGACAGAGCAGATTGAATATATCCTGCGCGAATGGGCGGACCTGCTGTCAGATGAGCTGAAGCTCCTGCTGCAGTCAGGCCTTGACTTCATCCATCAGGAAGAGAAGGACCACGGAGGCGTCGGAAACGGAGGCAGCGCGCCGATGGAAGTGCCGGACTACTCAGGTCTCAACAACGAGTACGAGGCCTTCTCTGCCGACCTTGACTGGATGCCGCGCGTTGTCATGATAGCCAAGTGCACGCTGGTCTGGCTGGACCAGCTGTCGAAGTGGTACCACCGCGAGATCCGGACTCTGGACCAGATTCCGGATGAGGAGCTGGACAGACTTGCGGAGAGAGGCTTCACCGCATTGTGGCTTATCGGACTGTGGGAGCGCTCAGATGCCTCAAAACGGATCAAGGTAATGTGCGGCAACCCCGATGCGGAGGCTTCGGCTTACTCGCTCAGGAACTACCAGATAGCACAGTCAATCGGAGGATGGAGCGCTCTGGAGAACCTCCGTGACCGCTGCGCGAGGCGCGGAATAAGACTGGCAAGCGATATGGTCCCGAACCATACAGGACTGGACAGTGACTGGATGTACGAGCATCCGGAATACTTCATGAGCCAGGACTACTCACCCTTCCCCTCATACACATTCAACGGTCCGGACCTGTCAAGTAACCCCGACATCGAGATAAAGCTGGAGGATCATTACTACAACCGCAGCGATGCCGCGGTCACTTTCCGCCGCGTGGACAGGAGAACCGGGGAGACACGCTATGTCTTCCATGGAAACGACGGCACATCAATGCCCTGGAACGATACCGCCCAGCTTGATTACCTCAATCCCGTCACCAGAGAGGCTGTCATTCAGGAGATTCTCCATGTAGCCAGGAATTTCCACATAATCCGCTTTGACGCCGCGATGACACTGGCCAAGAGACATATCCAGAGACTGTGGTATCCCAAGCCCGGAAACGGAGGAGACATCGCCGGAAGATTCATGTACGCACTCAGCGACGAGGAGTTCAACAGGCGCATCCCGCAGGAATTCTGGCGCGAGGTCGTTGACCGGATAGCCCAGGAGGTTCCAGATACACTTCTGCTGGCAGAGGCCTTCTGGATGATGGAAGGCTACTTCGTCAGGACTCTCGGCATGCACAGGGTCTACAACTCGGCCTTCATGAACATGCTCAAGAACCAGGAAAACCAGAAGTACAGGATGGCAATCAAGAACACGCTGGTCTTTGAACCGGAGATCCTGAAACGCTATGTGAACTTCATGAACAACCCTGATGAGGAAACGGCAATCGCCCAGTTCGGCGACGGCAACCGCTATTTCTCGATCTGCACCATCCTGGCGACACTTCCCGGACTGCCGATGTTCGGACATGGACAGATCGAGGGCCTGAAGGAAAAATACGGAATGGAGTACCGCAGGGCCTACTGGGATGAGAAACCAAACCAGTGGATGATAGGTGAGCACTACAGGAAGATCTTCCCGCTCCTGCGCAAGCGCTACCTCTTCAGCGGAGTCGAGCACTATAATATCTACGATGCCTGGAACAACGGGCACGTTGAGGAATCCATCTTCGCATACGCGAATGGACACGGAGCTGAGCGCAATCTGGTCATTGTCAACAACCAGTACGAAAGAGTCAGCGCGAACATCAGGATGAGCTGTCCCAAACTGAAGAAAGACGGCGGAGAAAAGGAGACAGTGACTGTCTCGCTCGCTGAGAATCTCGGCCTCCACTTCGGCGGAAGGCATTACATGATCTACGAGAACTTCTCAACAGGACTGACCTACCTCATGCCATCGATCAAGCTCTTCGAGGAAGGCTACAGCTTCACGATTGACGGCTACGACAGCAGGGTCCTGTGGAACATAAGGGAGGTCGAGGACTTCGACGGCTCATATGAGAAGCTCTACCACTTCCTCGGAGACGGCGGAGTCAGAAACATCAATGTCGCGGTGACACTGCTCCGTCTCAAGCCGGTATACAAGGAGCTGGAGGCCTTCAGGAGCGAGAACTTCTTCTCTCTGATTGACGACATTCTCTTCGCTGGCGGCAACAGCGCCCAGAGCGAGAGGAAGCTCCTGCTGCTGGTCGCGGAGACCTACAGCCGTCTGGTCGGAGTGTCGGAGACCTTCGATGAGAATCTCGTGGAGGCTCTTCCGCAGAAACCGCGCGATGTGGATCCTGCGACGATGGTCGCACAGGTCAGGGCCCTTTCGAAGCTCATGGCAAAGGACGACAACAGTGTCTTTGCCTCATTCGCCCGCCTCACTCCCGAACTCTCTCTCGTCATCGCCGCCTCAATCGTGCTCAAGCCATTCATAAACGAGGAAACGGACAGCGTGAAGACTGCCATGACAGCAGGCGACAAGCTGCTCCTGCAGCATTTCTTCGAGTCCAGAAAGGAAGATCTTGGGCTTGATGACAACGACATTCACCAGCTGATGCACCTGGCCGCATTCTTCTCGGTCGCAGGATTCAGGATGGAGGAAGTGCTGGACAGGAAGCCGGAGGAGATTCTGGCCCGCCTGCTTGAGGATGATGCTGTCAGGGATGCGGCGAAGTGCAATGAATATCAGGGCGTGACCTGGTACAACAAGGAGATGATGCAGTTCATCATCGTGCTCAGCGCGCTTTCAGCCCAGACTCTGATACCGGAGCGTGATGAATTTGACGGGGAGAAGTATCTGGCGCAGCTGCTGGAGGCCGAACAGGAGGCTGAGTACAAGCTGGACAGGCTGATTGATCTGGAAAAGTGAGCCATTGGCCGGGGTGCTTTTGCAGGGGACTACAAAAGCACCTTTTTTAGGTGATATAATCCATACTCACAGGAGGGAACGCGAGACAAGTTCTTGCAGGACTGTTTTATGAAAACTTGGATAACATATTTGACTTCTCTCTTCCTCGCCTTGGCCACGGCACTGCTGCTGGGTGACACGACCTGGATTCTGCCGGTACTCTCCAGCCTGAACAGCCTGGCGGTCAACACCGGGCTTCTGCTGGCACTGGTCATGACGGTTTTCAGCCTGCCGGGAGCAATTGCATCACTGAGAAAGGACAGAGCCGGAGGAAAGCTTGTCTCAACCTCAGTCGCATGGGCACTGGTGACATCGGTGCTGCTTCCTCTGTTCACTGCACTGATCTCATCGGCCTTTCCTGTGGTGTTCCCAGTCTCCACGACAGCCGGAAGCGGCACGATCGCTCCGCAGTACGTGACAAACGTGTTCCAGAGCGCCTATCAGGCGACATTCTCAGGCAACCTGGCCCTGATCCTGTCCGTTTCAGACAGCTTCCTTCTGCCTGTCGTGATTCTGGCCTTCATCATAGGTCTGGCGCTGAAACCCAGCGCTGATGTGATCAAGCCGGCCTACATAACCATAAACTCTTTCTCCGAGGTCATGTTCCGTATCGCCAGGGCCCTGAACTACTTCGGATACATCTTCGCCTACTTCACCGCAGGCTACTTCTTCACGCTGATCTATCAGGAGAAGACATTCTTCGTAGATGCCGCATTCTCCGCGATGGCAGTCATTACTCCCGCTGCCCTGACACTCATCCTGCTTCCCGTGCTTTATGAGATATTCACGAAGGGCAAGGGAAACCCCTTCAAGTCGCTCTACCGCAATATCGCGAGCCAGGTCATGGCCCTCACGAGTGGCAACTACATCTTCACGCTGCCGTTCATGCAGGCCGGCGAGCGCTATAACGACGGAGTGCAGAAGCGCATCGCCGCATCCTCCAGTCCTCTGTACTACATCATCGGACACGGCGGAAGCGCATCGGTGGCGACCTTCTGCATAATCTCGGTCATAGCGAATGTCACCGGTGAGCCTGTAGGTCTGCCCTTCTGCCTGGTGATAGCCCTCTTCTGCGCCCTGGCATCCTTCGCCGGAAGCCTGGCCTGCGGCTTCGAGATCATGTTCATCACCGTCGCGGCATTGAGGATGCTCAACATAAACCTTTACTCCGCCGAGGTCACGATGCTGGGTCTCCTGCCCCTGCTTTCCGGTCTGGGCTGCCTCATAGACAGCCAGATAGCCATTCTTGGCGCCTCGGTCAGCGCAAGACGCATGGGCGTTGACATGAACCCCTCATACAAGGACATCCTGTGAACGCGAACCGAACATCAAGGATCATATCCACGATCCAGATTCTGGTCTCGTCCCTGCTGACGGTGATGATCATCACAGGCCTGGTGCTTGCAAACCAGGCCGGACCCGGCTATGCCGTCGGTCTGCTGCTGGGGATTTTTCCCGAGGTCGCCCTGATCCTCGGCTCTTTCATTCCGGTGCTGATTCTCAGGATCAAGCACCGCTCGCAGGTGGCGGAAGGCTACCTGCTGCCGCTTTTCCTGCTCATGCTCTCGCTGCAGACAAGCAGGATCATACCTTCCCTGATGAGCTTCTCCGGAGTCGCAATCATATCAATGACCTGGATCGTCATCCTGCAGCGCTTCTTCTTCATCGGAACGTTCACGGTCCTTCTCTATGCGGCCATACAGAACATGAAGAACATCAACACATCAAAGACCGGATCAAACGTGGCATTCTCACTGATTGCCGCCTTTGTCGTCAGCTACATCATTCCGGTCAACTCCACAGGAATCCAGTCGCCATTCCATGACGCGATCTTCAACCTTCTGGTGCTCATGATAATGCTGTCAGCTGTGATGACATATCTGATCAGCTTCGTGTCGGACAGGGAGAGCTATCATCTGAAGCGCTTTCTCACCTTTCTGTTCATATCCCTGGGTGATTTCATGATCATAGTGGGAGACAGGGACCTCGCGGCATCGGCCATCGGCACCGGCCTTTTCGTGACCGGCGCCATAATGCTGTCTGTCGTCAGCCCGAAGGGTTACTGAGCCTGCATACATCAACCCAGACTACCTGCGGAAGCAGCCTCTCCAGCTCCGCCGGCGTCAGCCTGACGGCAGAGGCACTGGTTCCCGCCGCAGGGTACACCACGTCAAAGCGCCTGAGCGACTCATCCAGATAGATCTCCACTCCATCGTTCACGCCAAAGGGGCACACACCGCCTACTGCGTGTCCGACACGCTCCTCTGCCTCCTGGGAAGAGAGCATTCTGGCCTTGCAGCCGAAGCGTTCCTTATACTTATGATTATCAACCTTGACATCACCCGCGGCTATGACGAGCACGGTCCTGCCATTCTGGTCAAAGGACAGACTCTTGGCTATCCTGCACTCCTCGCAGCCCAGCGCGCGGGCGGCAAGGGCCACAGTGGCACTTGAGACATCAAAGAGAATGATCCGGTCAGAGAAGCCTCTCTGTGCAAGATAATCCCTGGCTTTTTCGTATGACATGTCCACCTCCGAAAAACCGCGATGGAATACTCCACCGCGGTCTGCGTTTCAATCAGTCAGCTGTGTCAGCTCAGTTCATCGTGACGACAGAGGGATCATAGTCCTCTGGCGGGACGAAGCCCAGCAGCGTGATGCACGTCGTCGCGATCGAGGAGATTCCAAGCCCCTCTTTCAGCTCCTTTGAGTACTCGCCGTTGTAGGCGTCATCACAGATGATGCAGGGAACCGGGTTGAGGGAATGGCTCGTCTTGCTCTTTGGCTCTCCATCCGCCCTGGTCTTGACGCTGCCGTCCTTTCCATGCTCGTACATGTCATCAGCATTGCCATGGTCGGCCGTGACAATCATGATGCCGCCTGCGGCCCTGACTGCGTCCCAGATCCTTCCGATCTGGATGTCCATGGCCTCCATGGAACAGACAACGGCCTCAAAGACTCCTGTATGTCCGACCATGTCTCCGTTGGGAAAATTGAGCTTGATGAAGTCCCACTTGCCGCTCTCAACCTCACTGATGACACGGTCCGCGATATCCGCACACTTCATCCAGGGTCTCTGCTCGAAGGGAACGATGTCGCTCGGGATCTCGACATACTCCTCAAGCTTCTCATCGAACTTGCCGGTCTTGTTTCCATTGAAGAAATAGGTGACATGTCCGAACTTCTGGGTCTCGGAGATGGAGAACTGCCTCACTCCGCTCGCACACAGATACTCTGCCATTGTCCTGTCGATTGACGGCGGATCAACGAGATACTGGCGGGGAACATGAAGGTCTCCGTCATACTCCATCATACCGGCATACTCCACCTTCGGATGGCGGACCCTGTCAAACTCGGTGAGATTCTCAGCCTCGAAGGCCTTTGTGATCTCAAGGGCCCTGTCTCCGCGGAAGTTGAAGAGGATGACAGAGTCTCCGTCCTCAATTGTTCCGACCGGCCTGCCGTTATCGGCAATGACGAAGGGAGGAAGATCCTGATCGATGGCTCCTGTCTCGGCCCTCAGTGTCTCGATGGCCTCATGGGCAGAGGCGAACTGGCGGCCTTCTCCGAGCACATGAGTCTGCCAGCCCTTCCTGACCATGTCCCAGTTGGCATTGTAGCGGTCCATTGTAATGACCATTCTTCCACCGCCTGAGGCTATTCTGGCGTCGAAGCCGTCAGTTGAAAGCTTCTTGAGGAAGTCCGCAAAGGGATCAAAGTAATCAAGAGCACTCATCTCGCCGACATCACGTCCGTCAAGAAGCGCATGGACGCGGACCCTGCTGACTCCTTCCTTCTTCGCCTCCTCGATCATGGCCTTCAGGTGGTCAATGTGGGAATGGACATTTCCGTCGGAAAGAAGTCCGATGAAATGAAGCGTGCCTCCTGTCTTCTTCACATTGGCGACAAGATTCTTCCAGGTCTTTCCCTGGAACATCAGCCCGCTGCTGATCGACTCGCTGACAAGGGCGGCTCCCTGGTGGAAGACCCTTCCGCAGCCCATTGCATTGTGGCCGACCTCACTGTTTCCCATATCCGCATCAGACGGCAGCCCGACAGCCAGACCATGTGCCTTCAGCTTTGTCCATGGATATTTCGCATAAAGCCCGTCGAGATGCTTTGTCATGGCAGCCGCGACGGCATCACCATCCTTGTACTTTCCAAAACCGACACCATCCATGATCACGAGGACCACAGGACCCTTTCTGTCGATCTTTCCACTTTTCTTCAAGGCTTCAACCATTGGTATTCTCCTTATTGTTTCTCTGTTGTCCAAGTCTAACACTCAAGAAGGGGAAGAGTACACTGCCTGAGATAGTCACGGGCAGAAGGCTCCACCAGATCTTTGAGGGTATTCCATATTCTGTCATGGTAGGCATCGATCTGCGCTCTCTCCTCCACTGTGAGAAGAGCCAGGTCAATCAGCCTTCTCTCATAGGGTACGAGCGTCAGCACCTCAAAAGACAGGAACTGGCCGAACTCTGTCTTCATGTCCTCCTTGACCGCGATCAGGTTCTCTATCCTGATTCCATGCCTGCCCTCTTTGTAAATTCCGGGCTCATCCGAGATGACCATGCCCGTCTCAAGAGGCACATCAACCGGTGCGGCGGATATCCTCATCGGTCCCTCGTGGACGTTGAGATTGAAACCCACACCATGTCCGGTTCCGTGATAGAAGCTCATGCCTTCTGACCACATGAACTGCTTTGCCAGGACATCAAGCTGATAGCCGCGTGTGCCCTGGATGAAGACAGCCCTGGAAAGAGCCAGATGCCCCTTCAGCGTCAGCGTATAGTCTTTCTTCTGCTCAGCGGTGGCCTCTCCGAACAGGAGAGTGCGCGTGATGTCTGTCATGCCGCAGTCAAACTGGCTTCCCGTGTCCAGGACCAGTAGGCCCGGCCTGTCTATGGCCGCATTGCTCTCCGCCGTCGCACTGTAGTGGCACATCGCACCGTTCGGTCCGAAACCGGAAATCGGGGAGAAGGAAGGACCAAGGTAACCCGGAAGTCTCTTTCTCGCCTCCTCAAAGGCGTCTGAGATGCTGATCTCCGAATATGTCGAGTCAGTGGCACTGAAATCAATGCGGCTGAATGCGTTTATGAAGGCAACAGCATCCATGACATGGCTCTTGCGCATCCCCTCAAGCTCCACAGGGTTCTTCCTGGCCTTCAGGTCCGTGGACCAGTCGCGCCCGACAGATGCGTCTTCACCCAGCATGGAACAGAATGCCATGCTCACCTTCTCATCATTGTAGCGGGCACGGCCGCGGACCAGGGAAGGAAGCACAATGCAGACCTCATCGTATCCGTACAGGATGAAGTTCTCCTCCAGCTTTGCCAGCGAGATGCTGTCAAAGCGCTCCTTCTGGGTGAACAGCACTGCCCTTTCCATGTCGATGAAGAGGAATGAGACGAAAACAGGATTGCAGGGCACATCATCCGCACGCAGGTTCGTGATCCAGGCGATATCATCGACTGCGGCAATGAAAGTATAGCCGCATTTTGTCTCTGAGAGTCTTTGCCTGATCTCAGCAAGTTTGGATGCGCTGTCCTGTCCGCAGATCTCATCAGGCATGACACGGATCTTCGTGCAGGGCACTGGAGGTCTGTCCGTCCAGATTCTGTCCACAAGGTCATCACAGGCGACAAGCTCGAGTCCGAGACCGGAAAGCGCCTCTTTCCTGGCTCTGAACTCACTGATCGAGACAGTACCCGCACACAGTCCCAGACGCTGTCCTCTCTCAGCTTTCATGGCAAGAAGGCCGGCCAGATCCGGATCGTCTGTGTCAAGTTTCATCAGCGTGACGCCACTGCCCTCAAGCTGGGCGGCCGCCTGGATGAAATAGCGGGAATCAGTCCACAGCCAGGCACCGTCCATACCAACCAGGACAAAGCCTGCGGAACCGGTGAATCCTGTGAGGAAGGCCCTTGTCCTCCAGTGGGAGGCAACGTATTCACTCATATGAGAATCTGTGCCTGTATCAAGGAACCAGTCCAGATTCTCTGCTTTCATCTGCACTCTCAGGCTATCGATTCTTTCTCTTACCGTTTGTGACATTCTCTTTTCTCCTCCTGTTCACAATGAAGAAAAGGACAAGGGCCGCAATCATCATCAGAATGCAGAACACCTGCCCCTTGGAAATATTGAGGAAGGATTGGAAGAGTGCGATATTGTCACTCTCCCGACCCAGTCTGATCACATATCCTATATTTGCATCCGGCTGCCTGCAGTACTCGATGAAGAAACGGAAGAAGCCATAACCGAAGAGATAGAAGGCCAGGTTTGATCCGCTGGCAAGACTATGCTTTCTGATCAGGGGCCTGCATATGAACCAGATGATCAGGAAAAGCACAATCCCCTCGAAAAAGGCCTCATAGAGCTGGCTGGGATGCCGCGGCAGATTGATGATATCGCCGGCTGTGTACTGCATTCCAATCTCGTCCGC
Organism: uncultured Spirochaetales bacterium; assembly: GCA_944390045.1. Lineage (GTDB taxonomy): Bacteria > Spirochaetota > Spirochaetia > Sphaerochaetales > Sphaerochaetaceae > Bullifex. The sequence goes on from CALXOO010000034.1 coordinate 21,511, forward strand.
AACACTGCGAACCCATTCCTGTGTCGTGGAAAAGCCGGGAGCCTGCGGGAACACCATGCCCCAGGGCTTGGTCGTCACACGGCCGTAGAGCTCGCCGTTGATGAAGTTTCCAAGCCGCCCGAAAGTGTAGCCGAGCGGTATTCCGGAGACGATATAGTCAACATATTTCAGAAAGTCCATCCGCTTATGGCGGGCATAGATGAATCCGGCGACAAGGGCACCGACGACACCTCCGTGATAGCTCATTCCGGGCAGTCCGACGAACCTGCCGTCCCTGAACGGCCAGAAGATGAGCCAGGGATGTGTCAGGTAGTAGCCTGTATCGCTGTAGAAAAGGATTGAGAACAGGTGAGCTCCGATAAGCAGACCGACAACGCCCCAGATGAAGAGCATCTGGCTCGTCTCCTCGTCAACATCCCTCACCCTGTCCTTCTTCAGCTGGTACAGGTAGAGACCATAGGCTATCGCGAAGGCCACGATGTACATGACGGCATACCATCTGATCGGAAGGAATGAGACCACATAGGGATCCATCCAGCTCGGATATTCCAGAAAAAAAGGCATGTCAAAAGTTTAACCAAGCGCCCGTATACAGGTCAACAAAAACACCACCTCATCACATCATATGGCCAATTGTAATTCTTGATGCAACATATAAGCGCGTGTTGCAACAACCTTTACCGAATTTCATTTGAAGCAGCAAT
>CALXOO010000035.1 GCA_944390045.1 uncultured Spirochaetales bacterium
TCAAATTCTTATAAACCTTTTTAAGATCCTAGTTTGTTGCATCAACTTTTCTGTTGCATTTACTTTTACAATTTACCTGCTTTTACGGCTAGACGGACCAGTTGCCCTCGACAAGGTTCTCGAAGCTGGCAGTGCTGGGCTTGAAACCGGCATAGAACTCTCCGGTCTCTCCGTTCCTCTGCTTGGCCACGATCACCTTCGTAGGCTGGAGCGACATGTCGCCCTTGGAGTCCTTGACCAGCTTTTCAGAGTCGATCTTCCTGTTGCGGTGCAGGAACATGACCATATCTGCATCCTGCTCGATGGCTCCTGAGTCCCTCAGGTTGTTCAGCTGGGGTTCGTTCTTCTCTCCCTCTGCCTCACGCGATACCTGGCAGAGGACCACGACAGGAATCTCAAGCTCTCGGGCAAGCGACTTGAGCGCCTTTGATATCTCGCTGACCTGCTCGAACTTCTTGCTTGCTGCCGGCATCTCGGCATCAATCAGTCCGATATAGTCTATGAAAATGGCCTGGACGCCCTGCTCTCTCTTGAGCCTCCGGCTTGTGGCACGGATCTCAGAAAGCTTCATGTTCGGAGTGTCCAGGATGAAGAGCTTGGTCTCGAAGAGCTTCTGCGCCGCCTGGATGAGATGATTGAAGTTCGGATCCTTCTGGTTCGGAAAACTTGCGTTCCTGATGATCTTCAGGGGAACCCTGGACACACCGGACAGCAGACGCTGGCTGACCTGGATTCCGCTCATTTCCAGCGAGAAGAATGCCACCTTGTAGTTGCGGGGAGGACGGATCATGTTCTGGATGATGCTTATGGCGAAGGCCGTCTTTCCGATAGAGGGGCGCGCCGCGATGATGATGAAATCGGTCGGATGGAAGCCGCCGTCAGTCAGCTGGTCCAGTCTGTCAAAGCCGGTCTCCATATTGCCGGAGTCCTTGCCTTCCATCCTCTCGCGGAGGTTGACCAGGGCCTGCGAGACATAAAGCCCGATCGACACGTCCTTGTTCGCGTCATTGGTTCCCTGTGCGAGCCGGCTGAGCTTGGTCTCGCTCTCGTCTATCAGCTTGATGATCTCCTGACTCTCATCAAAGCCGGAGATGGCGAACTCATTGGCCAGCTGGATGAACTGGCGCCTGAGAGAAAGGGCGCGGATGATCCTGGCATGCACTCCGACACTTGCTGTTGTGGAGACGTTCTCGGTCAGACCTGTGATGTAAGACAGCCCGCCGCATTCGGCAAGCTGCCCCTTTTCCTTCAGGAAGGAGATGATGGAGACCTGATCCAGTGTCTTGAGAGGATTTGTGTCAGAATAAGAGATGAAGGCAGCAAAGAGCGCCCTGTGCCCGGTATGATAGAAATCGGACGGGCTGACGTACTCCATTGCAGTCTGCAAAGAGTTCGCATTCATCAGAATCGCACCGAGGACTGCCTTCTCGGCATCCTCGTTATGTGGCATGACACGGCCCTGTCCTTCCATCAGATAGACCTCCTGGGGATGTTCCCATGATGATATAGCAAAACGGAGTCAAAGGAAAGTGAGTCGGATGAAAGTGGTGGAAAAACTGGCTGCGAAACTGGAAGAGACAGAAAATGAAGATGTACCTGCAACAGTGAATTTGAAAGGATGGTACATCTTTCCGGCAGGAACTCCTGATCGTCGCTGTGTCCTCTTTTTAACAAAAAAACTGCCCATACCTTCACGATACGGGCAGTCACTGAAAGAGATTATTCTCAGTTGGCTTCTTCAGAAGAGGCAGGCTCACTGCTCTCCTGGGCGGGCTCCTCCTGCTGGGCTTCCGCCTCAGCCTTTGCAGCTGCGGCAGCCTCCGCCTCAGCCTTGGCAGCCGCCTCTGCTGCGGCCCTGGCCTCTGCGGCAAGGCGCTCCTTGACCATCTCCTCGCTCTCGACGACGAGCTTCACATGGCTGAACTCGTTCTCATAGAGGTGGACGGTGACGGTGTAGTTGCCAACCATCTTGATTGAATGAGTAGCGACCTCGATCTTCTTCCTCTCGATCTCAAGTCCCTGCTTTGCAAGGGCCTCCTGGACCATGGTGGAAGTGACGGATCCGAAGAGCTTTCCGCTCTCGCCTGCGGGAACGACAAGATTGAGCACTGTGGCGTCAAGCTTTTCCTTCATGCTGGCGCTCTGAGCCCTCTTCTCTACCTTCCTCTTCTCGATCTGAGCGGCACGGGAAGCGAAAATTGCAGCATTTGTCTTGTTGTAGAGAACGGCTGCTCCTGTAGGCAGGAGGTAGTTTCTGGCATAACCGTCCTTGACAACGACCACGTCTCCCTCTTCTCCGAGGTTGACGACATCCTGGTTAAGAATGATCTTCATCTGAAAACTCCTTTGGTTTTCTGAAATTTATCCAGGTCTCCAGAACTCCCAGTATGGACAGTCCGAAGACGAGGGCTGCGTTCAGCAACTGTACGACAAGCAGAATCAGGAACAGCCAGGCGGCCATCTTGAGACTCGTCATCGTGCTTCCCCTCTCATACAGTCTGTATGCCACAATCGCGAAGCCCTGCATGAAATAGATGAACAGGGCACAGACCGCGAGCCCGAGCACGGGGATCGTGATCCACATGGGCACGGCGACAAGGTAGAAGAGCAGCACCATGGCCCAGAGAGCCAGGAAAACGTATATGAACCAGTCGGCAACCCGGAAGGTCCTGATACGGCGCTCAAAGACGCTGTCGCCAGAATGTGAGGCTGCTTCATAGACAAAGGCCAGCACGACTGAGTTGGCCAGCGCTATCGGCAGCGTGAGAGAGCACAGGGCAAACAGGAGCACCTCGGCCATGAAGGCCACGGCTTCCCCCTCAAGTCCAAGCAGTGCGGTCAGCATCGCAGCCAGCGTGCCGCCGTAGGCCTCGACCAGGGAGGTGCGCACCTGAGGCAGTGCCACCAGTGCAATCTCGTAGAGGATGAAGAGCACAAGGACAGGAGAAAATGACAGGAGGACCCTCCTGAAGGTGTTTTCCCCGTTTCCCTTGCCCACCCATACCATGGCGCTGAGTATGAGTGACAGAGGCATGAACATTGTTACCGCAATGAAGGCCCACGTTAGACCTTGGTCCAGCACATCCCGCATCAGCAGGATGTTCCTACCCAAGACCAGCACCAGAGCTGCAACGCAGGCGGTGTCCGTGGTGCGCTTCGGGTAGCGCCTATCAAGCATAAGAAGCGGCAGTGTGAAGAAAAGCGATCCGAAACCCGTCAGATACAGCAGGAAACTGATCAGGACGGAGAGGATGACCCTCACCACACTCCGGTTCTCTGTTTGACTCATTTCTTCTCGAAGGGCAGGTAGGCGAGCACACGGGCCTTCTTGATCTCGGCGTTGAGTGCCCTCTGGTGCTTGGCGCAGGTGCCGGTGATCCTTGCAGGAAGGATCTTGCCGCGCTCAGTGATGTATCTGCGCAGCATGTCCGGGTTCTTGTAGTCGGCCATCTGGGCACCGCTCTGGCAGAACTTGCAGACCTTCTTCTTGAATCCGGGCTTCCTAGCCCCCATTCTCCTGGCGCTGCTGTCGCCGTCCTTCACAAAAGCTTCGTTGTCATCACGCATAGTCTTTCTCCTAAATGTCAAAATGGTACGTCATCGTCCCCGTATGTCTCCGGTCCGCCGACAGAGAAGTCGCTGGGCACTCCGTCGCCCTGTCCCGGGCGGGAGAATGATCCGGAATAACGGTTCTGATTGGAAGGGGCATAGTTCTGTGCCCCTCCAGCAGATCTGGCAGACTGCTGGTTCTGCTGGCCATAGCCACCGCCCTGCCCTTGCTGGGGTGCGCTGGTGAACTGGCCACCTCCCTGGGGGGAGCCATCCTGTCTTGCCCCGCCAATGAGGTTGAGCTGGTTAACGACAATCTCAACCCTGCTTCTGCTGGCTCCATCCTGCTCCCATCTGCTCTGGCGCAGCTCTCCGACAATGGAGACCTGGCGGCCTTTCTCCAGATACTGGTTGATGGACTCGGCGGAACGGCCGAAAAAGACGCAGTCAAAGAAATTCGCCTCATCCTCCCATCCGGAACCATCAGCAGACCTCTTTCTTCTGTTGACGGCTATCGAGAAGCGCACTACGGCTCCTCCCCCTGCCTGGGAATAGCGGATTTCGGCTTGCCGGGTCAGTCGACCGATAAGACAGACACTGTTCAAATCAGCCATGGAACAATCCTCTTGACGGTCTCTTATTTCTCGGGATTAACGAACAGATACTTCATCACGAGTGTGCTGAGCTGGAAAACGTGTGAAAGAGGGGCGATCGACTTGGGATCAGCCTCAAGCTCGAAGTAGACGTAATGTCCCTTGTCCTGCTTGTTGATCTGGTAGGCAAGTGTCTTCACTCCGAGGTCTTCCTGCTTCGTGATCTGGGCGCCGGCCTTCTCGAGCTGCTGTGTGACAAATGCCAATCCTTCTTTCATCTTCTCTTCGTTTGCGTCGAAGATGACGGTGAACTCATAATTTCTCATGGTTCCTCCTTGTGGACTAAAATGATCCGCCCCATGCGAAGCGGATAAAGAGGTGTGATCAGGTTATACCAGAAGCGGCGGGAGTGTCAACCAGTCAGACTGTCTTCCGCCCCCGCCTTCCGGCCTTCAGAGCGTGGCGATCTGCATGCAGTCGCTGGAGTAAGATCCTCCGGTCGTGCTTCCAGTGATCAGGGCAACCAGATCCCCCTTCCTCACGAGGTCCGTCTTCAGTGCCAGCTCGATGGCCAGGGCCTTCATGAAGTCCATGTCCTCAATGAGGCGTGCCATGACGGGGTGGACTCCATAAGAGAGATTGAGCTGGCGTGCGGCCTTCTGGCTCGTCACGCATGCGATAATGGGACAGGCCGGGCGGTAATAGCTCGTGACCAGGGCCGTGCGTCCGGAAACCGTCATGCACACAATGGCCTTCAGGTTCAGGAAGAAGGAGGCCTCCACTGCCGCACTGGCCACTGTGTTCATCACATCTGCGCTGAGCTTGAGCTGGTTCTTGTAGAAGCGGGCAGAATAGTCGATCTGGTTCTCGCTGAACTCTGCGATGTCAGCCATGGTCTTGACCGCCTGGATGGGATACTTGCCCGCTGCAGTCTCTCCGGAGAGCATCAGACAGGTCGAACCGTCATAGACGGCATTTGCGACGTCCGAGACCTCAGCCCTTGTGGGGCGCGGGTGCTCGCTCATCGACTCAAGCATCTGCGTTGCGGTGACAACGATCTTGCCGCGGTCATAGCACTTCTTGATGATGTTCTTCTGGATGCTGGGAAGCTCACGGAACGGAATCTCGACGCCCATGTCTCCGCGTGCGACCATAATGCCGTCGACGATGTCCAGGATCTCGTCGAGGTTCCTCACCCCGCTGGCATTCTCAATCTTCGCGATGATCTGGATCTTCTCTCCGCCGTTGACATTAAGCAGTTTCCTGAGCTTCTTCGCGTCGTCAGCGCTCCTCATGAAGCTGGCTGCGATGAAGTCGACATCGTTCTCGATGCCGAACAGGATGTCATCCCTGTCCTTTTCCGAGATATAGGGCTGATCGATGTTGACGCCGGGAATGTTGATTGACTTATGGTTGGAAACCCTGCCAGGGTTGTCGACCCGGCACACGATATCGCGGCCGCGGACCTCGGTGACAGTCAGGCAGACAAGCCCGTCATCAATGAGAATGACATTGCCCTTCTCCACGTCTTCGGCAAGATAGGGATAGGTCACTCCCACGCCATTGATGTCACCCTCGGCTGCAGCATCGCTGAAAAGAGTGAAGGCCTGCCCCTCCTCAAGCGTCACCGGTCCGTCCTTGAAGTTGGTGACCCTTATCTCAGGTCCCTTTGTGTCAAGAATCAGCGGGATATGGACGCCGAGCCTGGCACTCACCCTCTTGACCCTGTCGAACCGCTCCTTGTGCTCCTCATGGCTTCCATGTGAGAAATTGAAGCGCGCCGCATCCATTCCATTGAGAATGAGCTTCTCCACCATCTCGTCGCTGTCGACGGACGGCCCCTGGGTGCAGATTATCTTTGTCTTACGCATATAAACTCCTAGTCGTCCAGATTATATTTCAAACAATACTTGCCTGGATAGCCCCGTTCAGACCGATCTTTTTCCGGAACTTCTCCCTGTCCAGAGGCTGGCTGTAGCAGTAGCCCTGGATCATTATGTCACTGCCGAAGGACCTGGCATAACTGAACAGGGACTCATTCTCCACTCCCTCGAAGATGATCTGGCAGCCCAGTGAGCGGAAGCAGGGTACGATCGATCTCAGGAAGAGATCATTGCGCCTGCTCTGGAACGAAGACTGGACGAAACTCCTGTCTATCTTGACGCATTCAAAGGGCAGGTTCAGATAACGCGGCAGACTGGCGTAACCGGCGCCGAAGTCATCAAGATAGAATCCGATTCCCCTCTTCCTGAAACCGTCCATGACGGACTGGGCCAGCTCATAGTTGTCTATAAGGGAGTCTTCAGTCATCTCCAGCTTGATGTTTTCCGGCCGGACACCGTAAGACTCCAGTATGTCTGCCGTGCGTGAGAGCAGGTCACGGCTGTAGAACTGCCTCGTGGAGAAGTTGACTGAGATCACGGGTTCCACAAGGCCGGCCCGTCTGCAGTCCCTTATTATCTCGCAGCTCTGGCGCAGCACGAAACCTGAGATCATGTCCATGTATCCCTCGGCCTCGGCGATCGGGATGAACTCCTCAGGGCTGATCTGGCGCCCTCCCTTCCCGTCCGGCAGCCGCACCAGGCACTCTGCCCTGTTGCAGAAGTTCCCCTCAGTATCGCACAGTGGCTGGAACTCGACTTCAAAAAGCCCTCTAGCAGAGGCCGTGGCAACCAGACTGACGATGTGCTGCCTCCTTCTGACTAGCTCAACCAGACGGAGGTCGCAGACGAGGAAGGTGAAGTTCGTGTCGTTGAAGTAGTATGCATCCTGTGGAAGGCTGGAAGGATCAACTGTGCCCTGTGAGAAGAAGGAAAGGATGTCATATACAGCCGAAGTGTTCTGCGCGACGACAGGACAGGGCACAAGGATCAGGCGGGCCAGGATGGTCACCGTGGCGCCGCAGACCATGTAGTCCTCACTGAAGATCCGGGCCAGATCCGTACAGACCTTGCGGCATTTGTTGTCTGCAGGAGGCGGAATTATCAGGGCAAAGTCATCCTCGCCCATTCTGAAAGCATTGTCCACGCCGTCAACCGACAGGAAGCGGCTTGTGAGTCTGACCATGAGACGGTCAATGTCATGAGCCTCAAGATCTCGCTGGAGCGAGCGCCAGTTGACAAGGTCCACTTTCACGATCGAGAACTGCTTCGAGCGCGCAAGATAATAATCCAGAGAGGAAGTCAGGAGTTTGATGTTTCCCAGTCCGGTCACGGAATCCGTGAGAAAGCTCGCGCTGGTCAGGTTGAGGAAGCAGAAGAAGACGAGCACCGTGAACAGCACTGTGGAAAGCCACAGGTCCGGAAAGATCAGCTGGATCACGATCAGAACCAGGACAAAGACAGGAAGGTAGCCTATCATGCGCTTCGCCTGAGGCTGAAGTGTGGTGCGCCTCAGATAGATATGAACTGCCACGAGAGAGGCATCAATCAGCATGAGCAGGGCAAAAAGCCTTGCCAGAGGCCCCATGATGATCACGCCGTCAGAAGTGCGGAAGAAAAGTCCGGACGCTGCATTCAGGACGCACATGAGCACAGACAGCGGAACGAATGCGGAGGACAGGATCCGGATCAGCCTGTTGCCCGGGCCCGCATCCCCTGTCATATGGTCCGCATCGACGATGATGAAATCGAGGATGAGGCAGAAGACTGCCTGGGTGAGCACGTACTGCAGCGAGCGGGCAGCCATTGAGAAGTCCGCCCAGCCTTCCAGGAAGTGAAGTGCTGAGCGCAGGGCGGGATACAGCGCCGAGAAAGCGACGATGAGCGTGAAGCGCTTGAGCCTCGTCTTGTCGTAGAGTCCGCTTTCAGACCTCACGTAGGAGAATATGCCCACGAGGATGAGAATTGAAGTCAGATCGGCCACATTCTGTCCGCTTGGATTCATGGCTCAATTCTCCGTATTAGCTGGAAGGATTTCAAGCGGATGTGCTAGTATTCGTCCATGTTCGACGCACATTGCCATATCGGCATACCATCCGCACAGGCCATTGTCTGCTCTTCTGAACCCGGTGAGTATGATCAGCTGCAGGCCTACAGATACCATGCATATGGACTTCTCAGACCGGCAGACAGGGATGTGGACACTCTTGAGCAGAGGCTGTTCGCAGACAGAGGGGCGATGATCGGAGAGTTCGGTCTGGACTGCAGATGGGAAACCGATGAGCGTCTTGTGGAAAGGCTGCTGTGCCTTGCAAGGGATCTGGACAGACCCTTCGTCCTGCATGTGGTGCACCGGCACGACAGGATTCTCAGGCTCATCAAGCAGGTTGGGACCAAGAGCTGCTTCATCGTGCACGGTTTCACGTCATCCAGGCAGACAGCCCTTTCCTATATGAGACTTGGAGGCACGATATCATTGTCGCCGCGCTCCCTTGCGTCCCGGGATTTCAGGAAGCTCCTGGATCTCGGCTTCCTGCTGGAAAGTGACCTTCCGCTCTCTGGTGAGAGCCTGAAGGTGCTGGACAGTCTTTATGAGAGCGTGGCAGCTGCGATGTCCATATCAAGAGAGCGTCTGGAGGAGAGAATAAATGTCACAGGATCAGTTTTCACGGCTTGAGGCCCTGATCGGCCCCGGACCGCTTGAGCTGCTGCACAGCTCCCGCGTGCTGATCTGCGGCGTCGGAGCCGTCGGCAGTATGGCCTTTGAGACTCTGGCAAGAAGCGGAGTCGGACACATCAGGATCGCGGACTTCGACACTGTTGAGGAAAGCAACATAAACAGACAGCTCATTGCCCTGCACTCCACTATCGGCAGGAAGAAGGTGGAGGCCGCGAGAGAACGCGCGCTCGACATCTGGGAAGGAATCAGCATCGAGGCGCTGGACACATTCGTGGATGAGGATAACTGCCGGAGCCTTATTGACGGCGTTGATGCTGTCCTGGACTGCATGGACACTGTCAGCGCGAAGGCTGCGCTGATCATGGCCTGCCAGGAACGCGGGATCTGGATAATATCCAGCATGGGTGCCGCGCTCAGGCGCGACCTGACCCGCATCAGGCCCTCCACGCTGGACAGGACCACAGGCTGTCCTCTGGCACGGGCGATGAGAGGGGCGCTGAGGAAGAAGGGAGCCAGTCTAAGTGTTCCGGTCGTGTACTCGGACGAGCCGGTTGATTTCGACTATGGGTCGAACATGGAAAGAAAAGCTGACGGAAGACGCAAGTCCATCAACCTGGGCAGTCTGAACACGGTCACTGCCGTCTTCGGCTGCCACATGGCCCATCAGGCGATGACAAGGCTGCTCTCAGACCAGCACGGCCTCCTGAAAGAATGAGGGACAGTGGAAGTCAGGCCTCTCAAGGTCAATCGGAAAGAGCGACAGATAGTGCGGCCTCTTCAGCCCGTCACCGCACTTGTAGAGATTGAATCGGACTGAGCCGGCATCAGCCAGTCCCAGTATGGACAGGTCAAGGCTCACCGACACTCTGTAGCGGCTCTGTTTGTTGTTGTTCTCCAGGATCTCAACCCTGCGCTTTACACAGTTGATGACCTCATCTGAATACGGGACGCGCCCGGATCTTGACGTGCCGTGGCAGGCGAGCATGGCACCGCTGGCGCTGATCTCGAAGTTGGAATACTCACCTTCCCTTCCCATTATGAAGATCTCGACGCAGCTGTCCATCCAAACAGGTCCGCCGTCTTCCCAGACCATGCGTCTGAGCTCCTTCTCCTGGATAGAGAAGACCACGTCCAGTACAGGGCCGCGGTGTGAGAGCGCGGCGCTCACACTGACATCATTCCGGTCACTGCCCCACAGATAATTCTCAAAAACATATTCAACTGGCTGGCTCGTTATTGTCATACCCTTGGACTCTAACAGGAAATCAAAAAAAAATACAGGAACCTCTGAGGGTTCCTGCATCGCACGATATTCGCACCGGGGAAGATTTACTTCTTCTTATGCCTGTTGGCTCTGAGTCTCTTCTTCCTCTTGTGGGTCGCTATCTTGTGCTTCTTTCTTTTCCTACCACAAGGCACGGTTTTTTCTCCTTATCCAATTGGATTTGTTTGTAATTACAGTCGGCTATTATGCCAAGCTGTGGCGGGCTTGGTCAATAGCCCGTCTGAAGCTTTTCACCCTGGACAAACTTGGCACAGACCGGCTTTTCCGGGCAGAGGCTGCTGTAGCGCTCAAGCCGCTGGGCAACGGTGAGCCCCTCTATGCATGTGGGACTGTCCGAATCATCCAGCACGACTATGTCCGCATCATAACCTTCCTCAAAGGATCCGACCCTGCCGAAGAAGGAGCCTCCTCCCTTACTGGCCATGTAGAAGGCCGCAGCGAAGTCGAGTTTTGGAACAGAGTCATCCACATAGCGCCAGTAAAGCTTGGAGACCTTCACCGCATCAGTCATTGCCCTGAAAAGAGACAGGCTGGTTCCTCCCGCTATGTCTGTGCCAAGCCCGACATGGACACCACGGTCAAGGAAGTACCTGGCAGGGAAGATGCCGCTGGACAGGTTTGTGTTCGAATCAGGGCAGTGAGCTATGTACAGATTGTCGTTCTCCAGAAGCTCATCCTCCCTGTCTCTGGACCAGACGCAGTGGGCCATGCAGGTCTTCACCCTACCCCAGAGCCCCAGCCGGCGGTAGGCATCAGCATAGGAAGCCGAATCCGGACAGAGAGACGAGACCCAGTCCAGCTCACCTGTATTCTCCGACAGATGGCTCTGGACCGGCACATCCATCCGGACAGCGAGATCGCCCAGCAAGCGGCACAGATTGTCGCTGCACGAGGGGATGAAGCGTGGCGTCACTATCGGATGCACCCGTTTGAAGCGTTCCCTGACAGTCTTTATGAAAGACACGGTATCCGCAAGAGAGGCCTGTGGATCCTCTGTGAGGGACGGCGGGCAGTTGCGGTCCATGTTGACCTTTCCGACATTGGCGGCCAGTCCTCTCTCCTCAAGCAGCTGACAGAGGACAAGAGCGGAATCGTGGTGGATCGTAGCAAATATGTTTGCCCTGGTTGTCGGACTTGAAAGCAGGTCGTCAGCGAAAATGGAATAGGCGCGCAGGGCATAGTCCGCATCACTGTAGCGGGCCTCCTCAGGGAAGGTGTGCCTCTCAAGCCAGTCAAGCAGCTCCTCATCCATCCACAGGCCCCTGAACTGATACTGGCTCGCATGCGTGTGCAGGTCGCTCAGACCGGGAATGACAAGCCTGCCGCCATAATCGTACATGGGAAGCGTGCGGTACTCGCCGGGAAGCCGGTCAAAGACTCCTGTTATCTTTCCCTCCTCCACGACCAGGAATGAGGCCGGGCAGGAGATGATCCTGTCGCAGGATTCTGTGTAGCAGATGTCTCCAAACAATACAAAACTTCTGTCCATATCAACTCCCTTCCGGGTAGCGGGGACAGTTTTCGGTTGCCCGTAGAGACATCCTCCCGTATCGAGGACCTATACCCTGATACAATAGTAACACATAATCACGGCAATGGGTGAAATTTGTCACTACACAGCGGACAGCTTTTGCACTATTCTTAGTTGAGGGAAAAAAACGGATGAAAGTACTGATCCTTGGTCTGGGCACCAACGGTGGCGGTTCCTCCGCCGCCCTTTATTTCGCCAAACGCAGCGGCAACCAGGTCCGCATCAGCGACACGGCGCCTAGAAGCGCATTCTCAACCATGCCCGAACGGCTTGAGAAGCTGGGCGTGGAGTGCCACTTCGACCAGCTGGATCCAAAAGACGACATAAAATGGGCTGATGTCGTCATCAAGAACCCCGCCGTCCCGACCTCCCTGCCCCAGCTCTCGCTGGCCCGCAGGATCGCGAACGACTTCTCTTACCTTTTCACGATGAAGGGCATCGAGAAGGTGAAAAAGATAGCGGTCACTGGAACCAAGGGCAAGACGACAACCGTGGCCGCAATACAGCACGGACTGCAGGAGATGGGACATGAGACGCTGATCTGCGGGAACATAGGCATCTCGGCCTTCAGCGTGATTGACGAGCTTGAACGGCGGATGAAGGAGAATCGACCGCTTCCGGAGTACATAGTCATGGAACTCTCCAGCTGGCAGATACATGACACCTACATCGCGCTCAACGGGCATATGCCGGTGCTGGATCTCGCCATTTTCACCAGCATGTACGCCGACCACCAGAACAGCTATCACAACCTCAAGGAATACTATGATGACAAACTGCGGCTCTTCGGGACTCAGTGCCGGCAGATGCTGGTCAACAGCAGCAACCGCAGATTCATGCTGGAGCACATACAGGCTCCGAAGAAGAGCATCACGGTCTTCCCCGGATACAACAACCCCTTCAGGGAGAAGAAGATTGAGCTGCAGTGCGCCTACAGTGCCCTGCGCTGTCTGGGCTATGCGAAAAAGCCTGTCACGGCCGCACTGTCATCATACAAGGGAATGCCGCACCGGATAGAACAGGTCGCACTGTATAAGGACATCATGTTCGTCAATGACTCAGCTGCCACGATAGCAGAGGCAGTTGCGTTCTCATCCAGCACGATCAGTCCGCTTGCGACTCACCTGATCTGCGGAGGAACGGACAAGAACCTCAGGGCGGACGGAATGCTCACCGCCCTGATAGAGGCAAGCTCGATCACTCTCCTCGACGGCTCGTTCACACGTGAAAAGCTCATACCCCTGCTGGAGGAACGCAGACTCAGGTACAACGGACCATTCACCTCGATGAAGGACGCATTCAATACTGCAGTCGCCGCCGCTGAGAAGAAGAGGGAAACTTTCAAACAGGTCCAGTGCATTCTGCTCTCGCCCGGAGCCGCCTCATTCGAGTTCTTCAGGAATGAGTTTGACAGGGGCAACCAGTTCAAGGCCCTGGTCAAGCTCTACATCGCGAGGGACAGCGGCCAGAAGACCTTCAAGCTCTAGATCCTGCTGCGTCTTGCCAGGGAGAAGCGGAGCGAGTCCGCCATCCGGAAGATGCGTCCGGCAAGCGGTCTGTAGATGAAGTCGACAGTCGGGCTGCGGTACACCCTGCTGCCGCCGAAGGCAGTCTTGAATGTTGTAAGACTGGCAAGATGCCCCTCCCCGTCCATACCGTCTATGCCGAACATGTCATATGTCCCCACTCCGGCCGCGCGTGCCTCAAGGATTGCATGACTCTGAAGCGAATAGCCGCAGGAGATGTTTCCGGTGTGCTTGACGGAGGAGCCGAAAAGGTAGAGCTCCTCATCCGCCGTCCTCAGGTTCAGTATGCCTCCGCTGATCTGACCGTCTGACCAGGCCAGATACAATACCGGCTTCACGGAAGGATCACTGATATCGAAAAGCGAGCGGATATAGCTCTCGCTCCGTGTTGAGAAGTGGTCTCTCAGCGAGGTGTGGACGTATGTCTCGTACCAGGCGTGGAACTCTTCCTCATCCCCCTGCCAGGGACGCACCACCACTGCCGCCTCCTTTCTGAGATTGCGGCCGACACGCTGTCTGAAGTCAAGCTCCCCGCTCAGATCTATGCGAACCGTACCCTCGGGCTGGACTGAGGAACGGCAGCTGTGAAGGAGAGGACTGTCCTCAAGCAGACAGCCCCAGGCGACATCCGTGCGCAGAAGCAGCGTGTCATCCGGCAGCAGCGGAGAAAGTGCGCGGGCGAAGGAGATGAGGTCGTCAGATGTAAAGGCCTCAGAGAAGCCGAAAGGTATATAGGCCAGGGTGAAGAGCCGGCAGATGCGCCGCGTGAGGACCAGCACTGTCCCGTCAAAGGAAGCGCATGAGACACGGAAGGCCGAACCACTCCAGTGGTTCAGCCTCTTCAACTGTGCCCAGAAGGGAGTCTGAAAAGGATTGCCTCCCTTCAGTTCTTCTATGCCGATCGCCTCAACCGACAGGTCCATTGAGGTACTTCCTGGCCATGACAGCCACACCATCCGCGGTTATGGCCCGGCCGTCCACCATGAGTTTTCCGTTCTCAGTATAGAGCGGCATGGCGAAGAAGTGATCCGGCTTGATGTATGTGGTGACCTTCTCGACTTCACCCTGTCCCTCGACCTTGAGCACCGTCCCGGCGGGGATGTCGTCCGCGAAGAGGACCTCACAGGTGCTGTGCGGCTCGGCATCCGGATCGCTGGCGGCAAGCAGCATGCCATAACTCTTGACGCCGCGGAAATTGGCCGGCTTGAGGTTTGCCACGACAACGATATGCCTTCCCTCCAGCTCCTCGGCCTTGTAGTATGGCACGATCGAGCTGACAATCGTCCTGCCCTCCTCGCTTCCGTCATCAAGGTGGAGAATGTATAACAGATCACCATTGGGATGCTTCTCCACCTGGGCGATGCGTGCGACCTTCAGCGTCACGCGGCGCTCGAACTGATGAGCAATTGTCTCATCAACCTCTGTTGTATTCTTTTCCATCTTCTTGTCCTCCATATGCTTCTTGTCCTCTCTCTCCTGCTGGCTGCCGCTGTAGCGGTCCTTGAGCTCATCTATTCTTTCCTTCTCAAGCTTGCTGAAGAGCAGGCTGACAGAACCGACTTTCTCAAGTCCGTCAAAGGAGCCGAGAGACTGCCAGTTCCAGGTCCTGCTGCCGAAGAATGAGAAAATCTTCGCAGCTGTCGATGGCATATACGGCTCGATCATTACTGCCACGTCCTTGATCATGAGACAGAGCGTTCTCAGCAGGCGTGCGGCAGCGGCAGGATCCTCCTTGCGCGTCTTCCAGGGCTCGCCGTCCTGGAAGGCCTTGTTTCCCTCGTCGCAGAGACTGAAGATCGTCCTGAGCGCATCACGCTCCTCAGCGTGGTTGAGGAGATCTGTGATCCTCTCCTCCTTCTCCCTCATAACGCCGAGCAGGCCCTCGTCACACTCTCCCTCAGGGATGATGCCGTCGTAGAAGCGGGCGATGAAGGTCAGTGTCCTGTTGACGAGGTTCGACAGGTTGCCGATCAGCTCTCCGTTGACCTTTTCCATGAACTCGTACCAGGAGAAGTTGACGTCACTCTTCTCCGGCCTGTTGTAGAACATGTAGAAACGCCAGACGTCGGCGGGAATGCCCGTCTCCTGCACATCGTTTCCGAAGACGCCGATGCCCTGGCTCTTCGAGAACTTTCCCCCCTCATAATTGAGGTACTCGGTGCTGGACATGTGATGGAGCATCGTCCACTTCTCACCGGTTGCCAGGAGGCTTGCCGGGAAGATGACCGTATGGAACGGGATATTGTCCTTTCCGATGAACTGGAAAAGCTCTGTGTTATCAGGATCCTGCCACCATCTCTTCCAGTCCTCTCTGGCCGATGCCGTCATTGAGATATAGCCGATGGGAGCATCGAACCAGACATAGAAGACCTTGTCCTCGAAGCCGGGACGCGGAACGGGAATACCCCACTTGAGGTCGCGGGTGATGCACCTCTCCTTGAGCCCGTCGCGGATCCAGGAGTTGGTGACCTGGACGGCGTTCTTGGCCCAGAAGCCCTCGACACTGGCCTTCTCCATCCAGGACTTGAGCAGAGGAAGGGCCTTCGGCAGATCGATATAGAGATGCCTCGTCTTCCTCGGCACAGGAGTCGTCCCGCAGACCGAACATCTCGGCTCGATGAGGTCTGTCGGATCAAGAAGGCTCTGGCAGGCATCGCACTGGTCGCCGCGGGCTCCTTCTGAGCCGCAGTGCGGACACTTGCCGAGCACGAAGCGGTCGGCAAGGAAGCGCTGGCAGTGAGGGCAGTAGAGCTGCTCGATCTCCTCCTCCCTTATGTAGCCGTTGGCGTCAACGAGACGGAAAATGTCCTGGACAATCTTCGTATGCATCGGCGTGCTGGTGCGGCCGAAATAGTCGAATGAAATATTGAACCACTTGTAGATGTCTTCATGGATCTTGTGGTAGTGGTCGCAAAGCTCCCTGGGGCTGACGCCCTCCTGAAGCGCCCTGGTCTCGCTGGCGGTTCCGTACTCATCCGTTCCACAGACATAGAAAGTCTCGATTCCGAGCGAGCGGGAAAAGCGTGCGAACACGTCGGCGCTGAGCACCTGTGTGAGGTTCCCGAGGTGCGGGATGTTGTTCACATAGGGCAATGCGGAAGTAACTAGTCTTTTCTTCACAGTCTCTTCTCCAAAATACTAGGCAATATGATAGCCAATTTCGATTCTCCGCTTCAAGGACGGGCCATGTCCACTGCCCTGCAATTGCCCAGTCACGCATTTTGCCATATATTTCCAGTCATCACAGAAAGTGGAGACAGACATGAGTGAAGAAGAAATGGAAGTCAAGCCGGTCAGAAGACGGCGCGGCTTTCCCCTTTCCCCTAAAATCATCATCATAGTACTCATTGCGGCCTTCCTGATCTTCGCCGCGGCGAGCAGCTTCTTCGTCGTGGACCAGACAGAGCAGGCCGTCGTCCTGAGACTGGGCAGCTATAACAGGACAGTGGGCCCCGGCCTCCAGACACGCCTGCCCTTCGGCCTCGAGACCAGCTACACGGTCCCGACGCAGATGGTGCAGACAATGACCTTCGGCTACAGGGCAACAGACAGCACTGGTACCGGACTGACTGGTGCGAGGGCCTATGATGACGAATCGGTGATGCTCACCGGGGACCTTAACATCGTTGATGTCGAGTGGATTGTCCAGTACAGGATCAACGATCCCAGGAAGTGGCTCTTCAATGTGGAGGACAAGGAGACAACAATCCGCGACATCTCGCAGTCAGTCATGAACGCACTTGTGGGTGACCTGCCGATCCTGTCAGTCATGACAGACCTCAGGACGACGATCGAGGTCGAGGCCCAGCAGAAGATGCAGGAGATATTCGACGGCTACGACTTCGGCATCGAGGTGGTCACTGTAAAGCTGCAGAACATAGTTCCGCCTGAAGGAGAAGTCCAGGATGCCTTCGAGGACGTCAACAAGGCTATCCAGGACATGAACAAGTCCATCAACGAAGGAAAGGAATACTACAACACTGCAATTCCGGAGGCCCAGGGCGAGGCCAGCAGGATTGTCCTCCAGGCAGAAGGATATGCCTCGGAGCGCGTGAACACGGCCAGGGGCGATGTCGAGGCCTTCAACGCGATGAGGCAGAGCTATGCGGAGAATGAGGATATCACACGCACAAGGATGTATCTCGAGACAATGACAGATGTCCTTGAAGGCGGCAATGTGACAATTGTCGATCCGTCTGTGGACAACTTCCTGCCGGTGCAGAGTATTGGAGGTGCAAAATGAAAAAGCTTGTCACAGTTCTTGTCATAATTGCGCTCCTGCTGGTGGTCTTCCTCCTGCTT
The DNA here is from genome assembly GCA_944390045.1 of uncultured Spirochaetales bacterium. Classification (GTDB taxonomy): domain Bacteria; phylum Spirochaetota; class Spirochaetia; order Sphaerochaetales; family Sphaerochaetaceae; genus Bullifex. Next base: position 17,347 of record CALXOO010000035.1, read on the forward strand.
GGTCCGTTCTATATCCTCAATGAGGGAGAGCAGGCTGTGGTCACCTGCTTTGGAAAGATCGTGGACACGCAGACGACGGCAGGCCTGAAGTTCAGGATGCCGGTGGTCGACAATGTGGTGAAGTACTCGTCCAAGCTCCTGAGCTGGGACGGTGATGCCCAGAGAATACCCACGAACGAGAACCAGTTCATCTGGGTCGATGCGACGGCTCGCTGGTATATCAGCGATCCCGCCCTCTTCTATGAGACTGTCGGCACAGTTGAGAACGGACGCGGAAGGCTCAATGACATCATCGACTCTACAATCAGGACCGTCATCTCCGAGAACAATCTCAACGAGGCGGTGAGAAGCACTAACAGGATCAACGAGATAAATGTCGTCGAAGGCTTCCAGGATGTGGACAGCCAGGAAGATGCGGAGACCCTGAAAAGTCTCACCAGCACTGTCACCAGCCAGCAGACGATTGAAGTCGGGCGCGAGGGGCTGAGCAACATCATTCTGGCAGACGCCTCGAAATACACACAGACTTACGGCATTGCGCTTGAGGATGTGATCATACGCCAGATCCGTTACTCTGACGACCTGACCCAGAGCGTCTACGAGAGGATGATCAAGGAGAGGAACCAGATCGCCGAGACTTACCGGTCATACGGCCGCGGACAGCTTGCCGAATGGCAGGGAAAGACCGAGAGGGACAAGGCCCAGCTCATAAGCCAGGCCAACGCCGAGGCGGCCCGCATCATGGGGGAAGCGGATGCTGAGGCCAACAGGATCTATGCCGAAAGCTACAGCGCGGATCCCGGCTTCTTCGAGTTCTACACCTACCTTGACTCCTACAGGAGCACCCTGCCCGGCATGACCAAGGTGCTCTCGACACAGTCACCCTACTTCCAGTACCTGTGATCAGGATAGACTACTCGGACTGGAGAAATCTCATAATCCCCACCCCGCGCATCGAGGACCACATGCTCCTTGGCCGCGATGGCGGGGATTCTCTTGTCCTGATACACGGACACCTCTTTGTCACAGGAGGAGAGTGGAAGCACTGTCTGGACAGGAATGATGTGGAGACAGTCCTTTACCCCTCACAGTACAGTCCGGACCGTTATCTGCTGTACAAGGCGGGCTCCGCTTCTGCTGAGGCAGAGCCTGCAACGGCCAGCGAGATGGCCCTCTTCTACAGGCGGCACTCTCCATGGGAGGTGGACGCGGACTATCTGTCACGCCTGCTGGCTGACGGAGAGAGGCCGGCCTGCAGACGCCTGGGCGGCCGCATTGCGAGCCTTGCCTACACGACAAAGGGAAGGCGCCAGGTCAACTGCCTCTTCACGCGCGCTGAGGCAAGAAGACAGGGTCTCGCAGGACAGGTGCTCTCACAGCTTGGTCCGGTGTACGCCTTTGTGGATGACCCGCAGCTTATCCCGTTCTATAATGACAATGGTTTCGAAGTGGTCCAGGGCTACAGACTGCTGGACAGGAGGAAAAGAAATGAAAATAGTCGCCTTTGTGCCGAATGACGGAGAAGAAATCCTCTTCGGCCTACTTACAGACAACGACAGGATCAATGTCATAGGGGATCCTTATCTTGACGGGGAAATCGAGGAGACTGGCAGAAGCTACCTGAGAAGTGATGTTGTATTGGTCAATCCGGCCTTTCCCTCAAAGGCGCTTTGCATCGGCCTCAACTATGCGGATCATGCCAGGGAGTTCGGACTTCCGGTTCCCAAGTCGCCGGTCGTCTTCATGAAGCCCTCCTCTGCCCTTGCCGGACCGGATGACTACATCATCAAGCCATCTCAGTGCAGCCAGCTGGACCAGGAGGCCGAGCTGTGCGTCGTGATCGGAAAGGAGTGCAGGAATGTGGAAGAGTCTGAAGCCGGGGATTATATACTGGGCTACTGCTGCGCCAATGATGTAACTGCGCGCGACCTTCAGCCGAAGGACGGACAGTGGACAATCGCAAAAGGCTTTGACACCTTCCTGCCCCTGGGACCCTACATCAGCGATGAGGTGGATCCTTCAGATCTTTCGATCGAATGCCGGATAAACGGACGGACCGTGCAGAAGTCCAGCACGTCCAACCTGATCTTCTCAGTGCCGCGCCTTGTCAGCTATCTGTCGAAGTGCATGACGCTCTCACCGGGCGACGTGATTCTCACCGGCACGCCGTCAGGCACCACTCATATGAATGTTGGAGATGTGGTCGAGGTTGAGATTGAAGGACTGGGAACACTCAGGAACACTGTCGACAGTCTCTAGGCCGCTTTCTTCTCCAGACCGTGGATCCAGTCGGCCTTCGCCATGTAGATGATGAAGGCCACTGAACTGATGGTCCAGGTCAGCGGATAGGCTGAATAGACTATCCATATCTCATGATAGAAACTCAGCACGATCGTGAGATAGGCCACACGCAGGAGGCACCATGAGCCGAACATGATGAACATCGGGATCGTGGCCTTCCCCGCTCCGCGCAGGATTCCTGCCATGCAGTGGGAGAGCGCCAGGAAACAGTAGAAGAAGGCTTCCGTCCGGCACTGCCTCACGCCGAAGGCAACAACCTCGCTCTCACTGTTGAACATGGAGATGAGCCAGGGGGCCAGCAGGAAGACGCCCAGTCCTATCAGTTCGGCGAGAGTAATCGAGCAGAAGATTCCGAACACAGCCCCCTTCTTCGCCCTGTCATATTTCTTCGCACCGAGATTCTGTCCGATACAGGTGGTGAGCGCCAGCGAGAAACAGGTCACGGGCAGGAAGGCGAAACCCTCGATCTTGGAATAGGCACCGCTGCCCGCGACAGCGGCGGAGGCAAATGAGTTGATGTTCGTCTGGACCACGATATTCGCAAAACCGATGACTGAGTTCTGCACGCCTGCAGGCAGACCGAAGCGCAGGATCTCAACAAGTGTCTGTCTGTGAAAGCGTATCTTCCTGATCTCAACCCTGTACACACCTTCCTGTCCCCTGAACAGCCGCTTCAGGGACAGAATGACAGACAGCGCCTGGCTGATGATCGTCGCAAGGGCGGCGGACCCTACGCCTCCCCCGAAGCCTGCGACGAATAGAATGTCAAGGACTACGTTCGTCACTGATGAGATGATCAGATAGTAAAGCGGATGGCGGCTGTCGCCCAGGGCATTCATTATGCCCATGCAGGTGTTGTACATCAGTGAGAAGACAATCCCGAGGCAGTAGACCCGGAAATACTCGATACTGTTAGGCATTATGTCTTCAGGCGTCTGCATCCAGCGCAGTATCGTGGGCGTGAAGATGCTCCCAAGGACCGTCATCAGGATGCCGGCACTCAGGCCGAAGGCAAGGTCTGTATGTATGGCCCTGTCCAGTGCCTCCCTGTTCCGGGCACCGAAGTTTCTGGAAATGATGACGCCGGCACCAATCGCCATTCCGTTGAAAAAGCCGACCATCATGTTGATCAGCGGAGATGAGGATGAGACCGCCGCGAGAGCCTGACTGCCAAGCCAGTTGCCCACGATAAGCGAGTCAGCAGCATTGTAAAGCTGCTGGAAGAGGTTTCCGAGAAAGAGAGGAAAGGCAAAAGCCAGAAGACTCTTCTGTATCGATCCCTGCGTAAAGTCTATAGCCTTGCTCACAACTTCATCCTCCCGTCAATGAAAAATGGTTTAGCACAATGTCGGATCAAGATGCAATCAGGGTATCATTTACTTTAAATGCAATGACTTGCAACTTTGCATACACTCACGCAGTTTTTCTTATTGACTTTTCTCCCGGCTTTTTGCTAGTATCCCTTTTTCCGAAGCACAAGGTATGCAATCCGCCTTGTAACTGACTGTTCCACAAAGAACTAGTCCGACTGTCC
>CALXOO010000036.1 GCA_944390045.1 uncultured Spirochaetales bacterium
GCCCAGAGGTTATGTCATAAGCAGATAGCTGCTTGAGGATGGTCAGGATTCAGAGACAACTGCTCCTAAATTCCGGAATGTATGGGGAAAATAGGCAAAGAGGCACTTTACAAAGATTTGTCTTTTTTGCTAAAGTCTTAGGCGTTGTGGCTCCTGGAGCTTCTGCCCATGCTCACGGTTTCCGTGCAGACGCGTCCAAAAGCCTAGACTTGAACTGAACAAACGCAAGGGTGATATATTATGGCTAGAAGATGTGAGATTTGTGGAAAAGGTACTGTCTCTGGACAGATTGTCCCTCGTAAAGGTAAGGCCAAGAAGCAGGGTGGTGTCGGACAGCACATCGGCGTGACGAAGAAGAGGGTCTTCCGCCCCAATCTTGTCACAGTCAAGACACTCATTGACGGCACTCCGAAGACAATCAAGGTGTGCACACGCTGCCTCAGAAGCGGCAAGATCCAGAAGGTTGTATAAAGTCCTCATCACCGTTTCTGAAACAAGAGCCCCGTTAGTGGGCTCTTTCTGTATCCGGACGAAGCCGGAGAAAAGGAGGTAAGTGTGGAGAACACAAGAGTCCATGCCCTTGAGGGAGCTGCCCTCTCTACGCTGGAGGGGCTTGACCGCCTCGTCCAGGTACTGTCGATGTATGACAACCCGAGCCAGGTGGTCGTGATCAGCCCGCTGAGGACCGGGGCCCTTTCCTTTGGTGATCTGCTCAGGAGCGCCGCGAGAAAGGATGAGCGCCTCTGGTCCACGCTTGAGAAGAGCGAGTCAGCCTGGGACGGTTTCGTCTCCAGCGCAGGCGCCGGAGACCTGATGGGCGACATGCTCAGGCGCAACTTTGAGGACATGGAGGACCTCCTGCGTTCCGTCTGGCTGCTTGAGGACGTCTCAGACAACACTGAGGAATACTTCAACTGCCTGACCAGCCGCTTCCTGGCCCAGCTTGCTGCCTTCACGCTTGCACAGCACGGCTTCATGGCCGATGTGATGGATGTCAAGACAGCACTTAGGGCCACCGGCTTCCACAAGGGCGTGACACTGGTCTATGGTGCCCTGAAGCAGAATTCCTCACATGCTTATGTCGGGGAGGGCGAGAGCGAGTACACGGCCAGTCTCATCGCGAATCAGACCGGCGGGCAGCTGACATTCTGGAACCTGCGCTCACTTTTCTGCTCAGCCTCAAGCCGTGACATTCCTTCTGCCCGGGTGATTGAGCGCCTGACCTATGCGGAGGCGACCGAGCTGAGTTTCTTCGGAGCCCCGATCGTCCATCCTCACGCCTTCATTCCCGCCCAGAGCGGAGGAATCGCAATAGAGCTGAGGTACTGGGGCGACTACAGGAATCCGGGGACACTGATTTCAAACAGTCCCAGTGCCCGTGACAGACGTTATCCGGTCAAGGCCTTTTCTGTCATGCGCGGTGTCTCAATTATCAACATCGAAGGCGCCGGCATGTCAGGTGTGCCCGGAATCTCTTCAAGACTCTTCAGCGCCCTGCGCAGCCAGGGAATATCAGTGATCCTGATCAGCCAGGCCAGCAGTGAGTACTCGATCTGTTTCGCCGTTCCCTCAAGCCAGATGACCAAGGCTGCAGGATGTGCGCGCTATGAGTTCTCACAGGAGCTGGAAAACCATCAGATTGCCTCTATTTCCGCTGTTGGCGGACTGTCCATCATCGCTGCCGTGGGCGAGATGATGACGGGCTTTGTCGGCGTGGCGGGTAAGTTCTTCTCCGCACTGGCCCGTTCCGGAATCAATGTCACGGCAATCGCCCAGGGCTCGAGCGAGAGAAACATCTCGGCAGTGATCAGCACTTCTGACGCCCAGAAGGCGCTCAGTGCCCTCCATTCAGCCTTCTTCCTCTCCCCGCAGACTCTCTCCGTGGGCCTGTTCGGACCCGGTAATATAGGCGGGACTCTGCTTGACCAGATCGGAAAGGAGCAGGAGAGACTCAAGAGACAGTTTGATCTGGACATCAGAGTGCGCGGAATCGCCAATTCGACCAGGATGCTCCTGAGCGAGGAGGGGATAGATCTCTCCTGCTGGCGCGACAGCTTCCAGCTGGCCTCTGTTCCCCTTGATATGGAAGTCTTCCTCAGTCATGTCGGCGCGAGTTACTACCCGCACGCTGCGCTGATTGACTGCACGACCAGCAATGATCTGGCCATGCGCTATGCAGACTGGCTGGAACACTTCCATATCATCACTCCGAACAAGAAGGCCTGCACAGCAGGCTACGAATACTACAGGAAGCTGATGCAGACCAGCCAGGAGAGCGGGCACCGCTTCCTCTATGAGACCACTGTGGGAGCAGGCCTGCCGATCATCAACACGCTCAACGACCTGATACAGACCGGTGACGAGATTCTCAAGATTGAGGGCATAGTCTCCGGAACGCTGGCCTGGCTTTTCAGCAATTATGACGGAACGGTTCCCTTCAGCGGACTTGTGCGCAAGGCGAAGGAGATGGGCTACACCGAGCCTGATCCCCGCGACGACCTGTCGGGAATGGATGTCGCCAGAAAGACTGTCATCCTGGCCCGTGAGATCGGCTTCACAGTCGAGCTCTCGGACATGGAGGTCGAGTCACTGGTTCCTTCCAAGCTCAGGGACATAAGCAGGGAGGAGTTCCTCTCCCGGCTTGAGGAACTTGATGACGAGATGCTCTCACGCTACAGGGCGGCAGAGAAGGAGGGGAAGGTGCTGCGCTATATCGGCTGCGTGGAGAACGGCAGGTGCTCTGTCTCCATCTCGGCCATTGACCGCGATCACCCCTTTGCCCAGTCAGGCGGGAGTGACAATATCATCGCGTTCACGACACAGCGCTACCACAGCCAGCAGCCTCTGGTGATCAAGGGACCCGGTGCCGGACCTGAAGTCACAGCTGGAGGAGTCTTCAGCGATCTGATCAGGCTGTCGGTCTATCTTGGCGCCGGACTGATCTAGAGGAGGATGGAAATGTACTACTACTCGACACGCGACAGGGACAGGAAGAATGGACTCACCGCTGGGCAGGCGATACTCAAGGGCCTTGCCGCGGATGGAGGACTCTTCGTGCCTGAATCCTTTCCGGCTCTGGATCCGGCTCTGGATCCTGACATGGACTATGCGCTTTTCGCACAGAAGGTCCTTGCTCCCTTCTTTGAGGGTGATGAGCTTGCCGGGATGCTGGGCAGCATCTGCAATGATGCTTTCAACTTTCCGATAGGCTTCACGAAGATCAGCGGGGCGACGGTCATGGAACTCTTCCATGGTCCCACCTGTGCGTTCAAGGACTTCGGAGCCCGCTTCCTCGCATGCTCAATGGAGCGCCTGCTTGAAAAGAGCGGCGGCCAGCTGTGCATTCTGGTCGCGACAAGCGGTGATACGGGCGGAGCGGTCGCTAGCGCCTTCCACGGCAGGAAGCATCTCAGCGTGAAAGTGCTCTTCCCTAAAGGACGTGTCGCACTCAGGCAGAGGCAGCAGCTCACCTGCTGGGGCGGTAATGTGGAGTCCTATGAAGTCGATGGAAGCTTCGACGACTGTCAGGCCATGGTCAAGAGCGCCTTTGTCGATCCTCTCTACAGTCAGGGCCTCTCGTCCGCCAATTCGATCAATCTCGGCCGCCTGCTGCCTCAGATGGTCTACTATGTCTACGCATCAATGGCCTATCTGAAGAAGACAGGGAAGAAGCCGGTGATAGTCATTCCGTCAGGCAATGTCGGCAACTGCACCGGAGCCTACTGGGCCAGGGCCATGGGCGCGCCTGTCGGACGGATCGTGCTTGCGGTGAATGCGAACCGCACTATCCCTGACTTCATTGAGAGCGGAGTCTATGAGCCACGCTCAAGCGTGAGGACGCTGGCGAATGCGATGGATGTCGGAGCTCCGTCGAATATGGAGCGGCTCTTCAGTCTCTTCGGCGGCACTGCCGGAGCCAGGGAGAACATCTCAAGCTGGTCTGTCAGTGATGATGAGATCAGAAGCACGATCAGGGCTGTCTGGGATGAGGACGGCTATATCATGTGTCCTCATACCGCCTGCGGTGAGTATGTCAGGCGCACATATCTTACTGACTGTGATGATGTGATACTGGTCTCGACCGCGCATCCCGCAAAGTTCGACACGATAGTCGAGCCTGTCATCGGAGCCAGCGTACCGGTTCCTCCGGCACTTTCCAGGCTGCTGGACAAGCCAAGTGTCTGCAGGAGCATCCCGGCTGACTATCACAGGCTTTTCTGAGACCAGACAATGAGGGCACCTGACGAGAGGTGCCCTTATTACTTCACTTGTGGTGGACAAGCTTCAGCCACTTGAACTTGAGGCTGTGATGTTCCTCTTTCAGCCATCCTCCCTTCTTGTAGTAGATGAGGAAGAGCAGGCTGGTGACGATCCAGGTGATGGGGTAGGCCGCAAGCACTGTGTTGAGCGTGTTGTGTATGGGAACTGCGATCTGCAACCAGACGATGCGCAGGATGCAGACACCGGTGATGCATATTACTGTCGGGATCAGGGCCTTTCCGGCACCCCTGATCGCGCCGGAGAGCACCTCAATCGCGATGTATGTGATCCAGGTGGGAGCAAGGAACAGCAGTATCCTCATTCCCACATCAATTACTCCAGGATCGGTGGTGAAGAGCAGGTAGGCCCAGTTGCCGAAGACGCAGAAGAGCACTGTGAGCGCGACAGTGATCACGCCTGACATCAGTAGTGTCTCGTTGACACCCTTTCTGACCCTGTCCAGCTTCTTTGCCCCGTAGTTCTGCCCGACGAAGGTGGTCATCGCTATGCCGAAAGCGTTTATGATCATCCAGAATGTGGCATCGATCTTGCCGTAAGCCGACCAGGCGGCAGCCGTGTCGGTTCCGAAGGAGTTGATGTTGGTCTGGATGATCAGGTTGCTTATCGTGTACATGATGGACTGGATTCCAGCCGGCACGCCGATGCGCATCGTGTCAGCCAGCTCGCTGCCGGTGAACCGGATCTTTCTCAGGCTGAGGCGGTAGGCCGCTGGCAGCTTTCTCAGCCAGATTATCGAGAGCACGACTGAGACCAGCTGTGACATGACAGTGGCGATCGCAGCTCCTTCGACACCCATTCTGAAAAAACCGACGAAGAGCACGTCCAGAACGATGTTTGTCATACAGCCCGCGATGAGGAAGTAGAGCGGGTGCCTTGAATCTCCAAGGGCGCGGAATATTCCGCTTGCCATGTTGTAGACGACGAGTGTGAGACTGCCGGCGAAGTATATCTTCATGTACAGGCTGGCCATCGGCATGACGTCAGCAGGTGTGGCTATCATCCGCAGCGAGAAATCCGTCATCGCAAAGCCGGCGACGGAGATGATGACGCCTCCTACCAGAGAGAGTGCGATCGAGGTGTGGATCGCATTTGACACCCTGTCCATCTTGCCTGAGCCGAAGCGCTGGCTGATTACGACGCTGGCTCCGGATGCAAGTCCGGTGAAGAAGCCTATCAGCAGGTTGATGATGGTACTTGTTCCGCCTCCGACGGCAGCAAGTGCCTGCTTGCCTAGGAACTGCCCTACGACAACCGCGTCGACAGTGTTGTAAAGCTGCTGGAAAAAGGTTCCCAGCAGGATCGGGAAGAAGAAGCTGAGTATTCCCTTCCAGATGACGCCGTCAAGAATCTTGTTTGAGGATAAGGTACTGGACTGTGTGCTCACGAGTGGGAATATTAACCAAAAGGGAGGAGAATAGAAAGGGGCTTGTCAAATAATTCACAAGCGGCTATATTTCATTCAGTTAGCAATGGCTAACATGGAGTTAAAGATGATAGGAAACATCATAGTTCTTCTGATAGTCGCCTTTTTCATGTTCCTTGCGATCCGCTATCTGGTGCGTCACCGCACAAGCGGATGTACCGGCTGCTCAGGTGAGTGCGGCTGCTCTCACTGCGCCGTTGCCGAGAAGATGGTGGAGAACATCAACAAGGCCTCAGAGAGTGGAAAGTAAGGGCAAAAAGTCCTCCTGAATGATAGTGTGTTCCAAAGGGAGTCCAGTACGGGCTCCCTTTGATTGTTTTACCAGCTTCAGCGGAAAAAAACTGGAGCCCTTCTTGAGGCTCCAGCGCGTTATGGAAATCAGAGATCAGTAGATAAGCTTAGTTATATTTGCAGCTTCTACCGCATCATCGATTTTGTTGTCACCTGTCCTGTCCAGGTTCTGACCTTCTGTACCGAGGATATCCTCAGAGAAATCCACACTGTAGTATCCGCCTCTTGTGTTTTCTCCTCCATCAGTTTTCACCCTGATACTTTCATAAGTGATTTCTGCCGTTCCCTGATTGAATGGGAGCTCAACAAAAAGCGACTGGTTGTTACAAGATATGATCTTGAGATCCTCAGTTCCTGCCGCTGATCCTCGTCCGTCCCATTGTTCATACAGGGAGAATCCTACGTTTCCATTTGTTTTTACAGTGGCCGTATTTCCATCTCCTTCCCCAAGAATAATACTTGCATTGATTGTAGCATAAGCACTGTTATCACTGATAGAGTCGCTTGGTCTAGTAAAATGGAAACCGTCAGAGTCGTAATTTAATGTTGCAGAACTAAAGATAGTTCTTGCCCAATCGTCTCCGAATGCTGATGCCGCACCTTCAAAGTGATTACGCCATGTCGTATTGATTGCATTGACGAGCATTACTGCATTAGAAACGGTTGCCTTGTAGATATCAAGGGTGGTGGTCTGTGCTGCTCCATCTCCGTAGGTGGGCTTTGCCGTCACAGTCACCGCACCCCAGCCGCCGGTCAGGGTGACAAGGCCGGTTGCAGGATCGACAGTCGCGATGCCGTTGTCTTCCGGCACTGACCAGGTGATGTAGGGCAAGTCCTTTTCTGTTGTTGCGGAAAGCTGGACTGTCCTGGCAAGACCATCTGCAGTCTGCGTTGAGAACCTTTCCCCGCCCTCAGAAGTGACTGAGAGCACATCATAGTCAGGAAGATCTTTCAGATCCTCGACATAGAAGAGGTTGAGTGAACCGCTGTATTTATAGCCTGATTCGTTATCCGTGATGACCAGCATCAGGCTCTGGTATGACTGGAGCTCAGTTTTGTTGAGGCACTCAAGTGTGCTGTTGATCTCAGCCCTGATGGTAGTGGAGATGACTGTGTCGTTGAGTATCCACTGGTATGAGTAGCCTTCAATCTGGTCAACTTCAATGACAAGCGGCTTGTCATATGTGAACACCTGGTTCTGCTTGATGCCGTCCATGAGGTCCTTGTCTGTCGGACCCGGCTGGAATGAAATGGAAATCGTCGGCGCAACCGTGCTGATCTGGCTTGTCCAGGCTGACTCGGAATAGTTTGTCTCATCTTCCGTCAGGGCCTTGACCATATAGCTGTAGCTGTGGCCTGAAGTGATGTCAGTATCAGAATAACTGGTCTCTGGCGCTTTAACGGTACCAATCTTGCTCTCTGCTCCGCCGTCAGTTTTCCTGTAGATGTCGTAATGGTCAACGATCTGTCCGCTTGCTTTCCAGGTGAGATCAATTGCATTAGTCTCTGAATTGAAAACAGGTGCGGACACTTCCGGTTTGTCCAGACGCACATCAACTGTGACAGATGCATTCTTGCCAGAGTTATTGGCTTCGTAGGCAACCACGATCTGACCGATTCCGGTCACACTGAGAAGTCCGTCATTTGAGATGCTTCCGTATTCACTGCCGGACGTGACAGACCAGGTTCCGCCGAAGTTTGTCGCAGTGACGGGGCTGTATGAGAGACCGAACTGGTAAGTCTGTCCAGGGGAGAGTGCCTTGATTGCATCCTCATCATAAACCAGAGAGACAGAACCAAGCGGAGTGGCAGTTTTCATGCTTCTATCAAGATAGGGTGAGTACTTGCCTGTGGTGTGCCTGACTCTGGCACTGATCTTATACTCAGTTGAATCCGCGAGATTGCTGAAAGTGTGGCTGGTCTTCTTTCCACTGTATGAGGAAAGTTCAGAATAGCTCAGCTGCGTGTTGGTTGAGCCTTCCCCCTGGACAACAGAGAATTCGATGAAGTCGAATTCGTAGTCAGGAACCGTGAATTCCACAGTAAGGGACTTAAGTGCAGTGGGATTCATGATCTCAAATGTGGTGAGGTTCTTTGCAGCTGAGAAGGTGATGTCACGGTAGAGGTCATTCTCGCTGCCGTCATTCTGCATGGAAACGGCTGTCTGTCCGGCATAGATATTGTAGATCTCGGAAGCACTCCTTCCAAGATACTGACCGGAGCTGAAGAACTCCAGGTGGAGGCTCTGTCCCAGACCGACAGGGATCTCAAGATTGAGCTGATAGCCGCCGGTCTCACTCAGCACCACGTCCTTTTTAGTTGCGACAACGGCACTCTCAGCGCTCGCGCTCTCTGTATCCGTACCTGCCAGAGCGTCACTGACAAGCCTGATTTCATCGACCTGCATGCCTTCAGCGAAGTCAAGATTGAGCACAATCTTGCCTTTGAGGTCCAGCTCCGATTCTCCGATGGGAGAGAGGACAATGCTGACTGAGTTGCTGCCATTGCCGACGGTAAGCTCTGCGCTTCCCATCGCGATGAGGTTTTTCCTCCCGGCATCAGTGTATCCATAGCCGACGGCCGTGTAGCTTCCGAATGGAATGTTCTGGAATGTGACAGACGGATTGTCCTTTGAGAACTCAGCGCTGGAGATCTGGAGGGAACCGTCTTTCTCAATCGAGACCATGTAGTATTCCGGCTCCACGTAGGTTCCGGGCATGACGGATCTTGATTCGGATCCTGCGGACTGGACGCTTACGTCGACACTTCCTGTGCCTTCATAGGCCATTGAGCAGGATGCGGCAAGTATTGAAAGGGCTGCTAGCAGTACAAGAATAGTCTTTCTCATGTGTTTCACCGATTTACCGAACGAAACAATAAAGAAATGTCTGACACTGTTCAAGGGCAAAATGTGACAAGAGGTGAAGAAACTTGTTTTTTTGCAAGTAATTGCACACATTGTTCGCTAAAAATTACATATTATTGTCAAAATGTCAGGAAAAACCTGATTCCACTTGATCATCCCATGAAATTACTATACAAGAGTGGAGGTTTATGTCTGGCAAGTTAACATTGGCGACAATTCTGACGGTGCTGATCGCATCAGTTGTCTCATGCTCCCTTTCAGTTCTTCCTCCGAGCGGAACGCCGGATGAGGTGTACACTGCCACGTCCACACCGGAGAATCTGAGTGCGTCAGTGGACTACAGCGCACGTACTGTCAATCTCACCTGGGACGAGACCGAAGGTGCCAGTTATTACAACGTCTACTTCCAGACAGAGGTTGGCAAGAACACGGATTCAGGCCAGCAGGTCCAGCGCGTGACGACCACTTCCCTTTCAATACCGCTGGAGCGGCTTGAGGCTGACCAGATATATCTTTTCCAGGTGTCCGCAGTCGGATCATCGAATTCCAGCGAGTCGGTGAAGACGGCAGAGGCCGCGGTGTCGACACTGTCAGGCTTCACGTTCACGCCTCCCAGCCAGGGGAATTTCGTCTTCACTGTCAATGCCTCAGGCACAAAGTACCAGCAGAAGTCAATAGTGGAGCCGACATTCACCATCGAGCTTTTCTCTGACAGCAGTATGACGACTGTCGCGGCGGACCCGAACGGAAACAGCTTCTCAATGCTGCATCTTTCTGCGCCTGTCGCGAACTATGACACGAACTTCTCCCTCCGAAGCAACACGACCTATTACTTCAGGGTGGTAATGTATGTCGGCGGGGTGGAAGTGTCACGCAATGAGGGAAACTTCTCCACCTTCACAAGCAACATAGCTCCGGTGGTGACCTCGCTTGAGGCAGGAGGAAACCTGAAGGGCAGGATAGAGCTGAGCTTCAGTGTCCCCGTTGTGAATCCAGGTCTTGAGGAGCAGGTGGAGCGCTGTTTCCGCATTGAGCGCAGTGATCTTGACAGCCCTCTGGTGATGGAGAGCGCCGCTGACGGGGGAATATCATTCAGTGACAACGGGGATGGAACCCTCAGGGCCGTATACACGGACTACAGCGTCCAGCCGGGAAACAGCTACAGCTATACAGTCACTTCATATTACCACTATCATGAAGGGGATCTCTATCAGGCTGGCGAGTCGGCGTCGACCTCATTCGTCCATCCCCTTGACATCCCCTCAATCGCCGGCCAGGCATCGCTTGAGCCCACAGACGAAGAGAAACTCAGTTACACTGTCTCAATTCCCGTGCGCCTGAATTTCGGACTCACGGATGCTTCCGTCATCGACGTGACTGTCTCAAGCGCGGTGGAGTCAGACCAGGCTGTTCCTGAGCTTACATACGCCGGCTCCTCCACATCAGATACCGGAGTCACGACATATTCATACACATTCACGCTTACCCCTGAGCAGGCCGAGACTACACACTACTATGTCTTCTCAGTGACCCATGCGATAGGTGATGAGCTGTCTGATCCGGTCCAGACCACGAGTCTGGCAACCAGCCCGACACGGGAGAATGCAGAACTTTTCTTCACTGATTTCAGTGCCAGCAGCAATCTGGGCGACGGAATCCATCTCTCCTGGAGTACAACTGACGCAGGCCGGAATGAGGACATAAAGTGGAATCTCTACAGGTCTGAGAACTCTTCAGTCGTTGATGAGGGAAACCTCATCGCGGTTGTGGAAGATCCTGCTCCGGGGAGCTATGTCGACGAATCGGCTGAAGCCGGAACAACGTACTATTACACACTGATGGCACTGCGCGCACAGGACCAGGTCTTCACGCTCTCGTCTGCCAGGGGCGGCCGGCTTCCTGCCGTATCCGATCTTTCAGCCAGTCAGGCAGAGTATGCCGACAGGATTGTCCTGGAGTGGAACTGGAATGTCTCGGACATCAGCGGCTTTAAGGTCTATGCCGACGGAGAAGAGCAGGAGGATATGGTGCTCAACTCCCAGGAAGGCAGCCTCTGGAGATATGAGTACACTGATTCCTCCGATGCAGGTGAGTCGCACAGCTTCCAGGTCGTGCCTGTCGACAGCCAGGGAAGTGCCGGCGTGATGTCGAACACCGCTCAGGGCAGCATGCTCGGTCCGCATGGACTGGATGTGGCTGCGACATACAACACCTATGGAGACAGGATAGAGGTCACTTGGAAGGACAGACTGGGTGCTGACCAGTACCGGGTATCCGTCTATACGGATCTCTCCGGTGAGCCGGTAACGACAGAACGGGTACCGGCGGGTGAGGGCAGCTATGTCTTCAGATATGATGATCCGGTCTTCAGCAATGAGGACGTGGTCATCGACTATCCTCTCTCGCGTGAGTATTATTTCACGGTCGCTCCCATGCATCTCGCATCCACAGGGGAAGACTGTGAGCCTGTGACCGGCAGCTGGGTCCAGCCGCCAAGGGGCATCAGAGCCTCAAAGGCGGAGTTCTCCAACCAGATCAGGATTGACTGGGAACAGAATATGGCTGATGCCCGCTACAGGGTCTTCAGAAGACAGGCCGGCTCCGATGTCTGGACAGATATCTCCGTTGTCTATACAGGATCCAGGGCCTTTGTGACTTACAGCGAGAGTGAGGGCAGCATGATGTACGAATACTCCGTCGCCAGTGAGCTGAATGGAGTGATCGGACCTGTGCAGAACCAGTTTGACTCGGATGAGGCCAATACCGGATACCCGCTTTTCAAGCCGTCCCGTGTGGCTGTCATTCAGCCTGAGGAGGCGACAAGCGTTGACAG
This sequence comes from uncultured Spirochaetales bacterium, assembly GCA_944390045.1. Classification (GTDB taxonomy): domain Bacteria; phylum Spirochaetota; class Spirochaetia; order Sphaerochaetales; family Sphaerochaetaceae; genus Bullifex. Next base: position 11,695 of record CALXOO010000036.1, read on the forward strand.
TGAGCTGTTTGAGATAGAGCTTGACGTCACGCCAGGAGCGACAGGCTATCAGGTGAGCTCTTCCTCATATTCAAGTCCGCTTGTCTTTGACTTCTCATCCGCCTCCACGACGGGAAGCGAGGGACAGGCCGGCTATGGCTATATCGATGAGAAGACATCAAAGGTCCATCTCTATGTCCCGAGACCCAGGATCCAGTTCAGAGAATATTTTGACTTTACACTCAACTCCCTGAAGGATGACAGCGTCATCTCATACGACACTGATGTCACGCTTGTGCCCATGTTCTACTATCAGGTTGAGGCCCTCAATCTTGCATTCCCAGTCCTTTCGGATGCACTGCATGAGGTTGATGAGGCTTTCGGCAATGACTGGTGGGGATATGCTGAATCTGAACGCAAAGTTTATGGTATTGATGGTGAAAGTACGATTTACGCCTACAGCTGTCCACCAACATGGATTGAAACCAGTCCGTCAGAACAAGCATCTGTGCAATTGAACTCATTCTCCTCAAATGACATTAAGATTTCCGGTCAGTTCGGTGTTTACCCGGAAATCTCTATTGGGTCTTGGGGTGATAATTCAGTAGAGATACTGATGGATGATCCTGATGGACTCAACAGCCTGGACATCACTCTTCCTTATGGGATAGGAACTGCGCATGTTGTCTTCAATAATGCCAATGTCAATGAAAACAGCGGGACATATACTGTCTCTATCGATTTCAACGGGGACGAGAGCTATGAGGGCAATGAGGTCGTGACAGTGCCCTATGGCGATACATACGTGGAGCCGTTCTGATGAGAAGACTTGTCCTGCCGCTTTCCCTTTTCATCCTGATGGTGCTTTCCTCATGCAACCTCAATGTCCTTGACCAGGGCGTTGCCGACACCGGCTCGTCACAGCCGTCGGAAAACCTGCCTTCCCGTGATATACCGTTCTCGACAGAGGCGCCGTCCAATGTGAGTGCTACCGAGTCATATTACCAGGACCGGATCATGATCAGCTGGAATGAGGTCCCTGGAGCAGATTACTACACACTGGAGAGGGCCGAGGTACAGAGGGTGGGGGATGCGCTCAACTGGGTTGAGATTCTCGACATCGCCACAGGAAGCCGCTATACAGACAGTGACAGAAATCTCAAGGGCGGTGTCTACTATGCCTACAGAGTGACGGCCCACAGCACCAGCGGAATGCTGAGCGGCACTCCGTCTCAGGCCTGTTATGGTTCTCTGCTGTCACCTCCGGCAGATCTCGAGGCAAGCATGGGAACAAGTTTTGATGCTGTGACAATCAACTGGAAACAGGTGCCTGGAGCCAGCTCATACAGCATATACAAGGCACGAACCGAGGAGTCAGCAGGAATGGGTACTCCTGTCGGCACAGTTTCCCAGCAGTCCTCACCGGCAGGAGATGACGTCGATATCCAGCTGTCGTATGAATACATTGCTGCAGAGGATGAGAAGGGCAGTGAGCTGTACTTCGTCATCAGGACAAACGGGCCGCTCGGCACTTCCTCAGACAACAGCCTTGTCCGTACCGGCTATACGATGGTTGTAGGTGCGGCTGAGACACCGGAAGTCTCTGACATCACACAGGGCGACAGCGTGGATTCCGTCACGCTCAGCTGGGCAGTTGACCCCTCCGATTCTGCTGAAGATCCGATCAGCTACACAGTCAGGAGAAGTTCTCCCGGATCTGCCGAGACGACAATATACCCGCTGTACACCGGACATGCCCTTGACAAGGATGAAAACGGCGACTGGACAATCACGGACACTGATGTGAACCCGAACGTCGAGTACACGTATTCAATAATCGCAACCAACAGCATCGGAAGATCCCCGGCAGCAACGGCTTCTGGCTACCTGCTCTCCGCTCCGAGGTCCCTTACATTTGCCGCAGACACAGCCAGCAGGTGCTATGCCGTCTCAGAGTTCACCGGAGCACTCGGATCTGATGCCGCCGGACATGAAGGCTGGACTTATGACGTTAGTGTCACCACCCAGGCCGGCGAGACAGTCAGCAAGGGAAGGCTGACCTATGATGAGATACTTGCCTATAAGGCATCCGTTGTAGACAGTGTGTCCTCTCCAGGCTTTGAGAAAGAGGAGCGCACCATGAGCCTGAGGACAGTCAATGGCGACATTGTCTCCAAAGAGAGCCTTGAGGTTATCATAGGCGGTGTTCCCGAGCTTCCTGTCAATGTTCAGGCCAGCTGCAATTTCTACAGTGCGGACAGCGCCAACTCAGAAGGTGTGCTGCCTGTCTATGTGACCTGGGAGCAGCTCGGACAGTACAGTGCCCATCATTATGCTGTCAGCGGAAACGGCACTGGATTCTACACGACAAGCGAGCTGACCAACGTTTCTGATTCCTCTGTCTCCCTTGGAAAGACATACACATACAGAGTTGAGGCCTTTGACCCCTTCGGCCGTACGATGGGAGCAGTCACCTCGACAAGCGGCTACGGTGCCATTACGGGTCAGGTTTTCAAGCATATCTTTGAGAGTAACATCCTCAAGCCCTGGGAATCTCCTGACGAGCATCCGGACTACGTGAGCGGAGACAAGAGCGCGATCTACGGCTTTGTCAGGCAGCAGGGACTGGGAAGTCTGGGATCCGCCACTACAAGAGGTCTGGATATCAGTGTTGACGGCGCACTGCACAGCGGAACGATAAGCTATCACGCGAAACAGGAGGGCGTCGGAGGCCTGGTCACATTCACATACACCCGCTATTACAGCGAGGCTGCTGACTATCTCTTCTACATTGATGGAAACTACAGCTATCAGATGAATGTGACTCTCAGTGGTTCCGGCTCAGTCTCGGCCCCGTCGGACTTTGTCACGGGCGGGCTGTATCCCGCGACAGTCTCGTTCCGCAACCTCAGTGTCTCAGGCAATGCCTTCCAGGGCAACTATGTCATCACCCAGCATCACAGCAATGGTGATATACAGTACGAGGTGGCATCGAGATGAGAAGACTGCTTGCATTCCTGCTGACTGCCGCCATTCTTATGATCACCAGCTGTGACCTCATGGACTATATCCCGGACTACAAGTTCTCACCGGATCTTCCCCTGGATCTCATTGCCGGCAGTTACTGGCATGATGATGCAGAGCATGAGGGCTTCTCCAGCTCGACACTTGCCCTGAACCGTGATGGCACATATGTGCTGCAGGGTGAGGACAGCGACGAATACCAGCTCTTCCCGGACGGGCAGGGCACTTATACTGTCACTGTCGAGTCATACAGCATTTACCGTGCAGGCGGAACGATCGTGTTCAAGCCCAGAACACCGGTCATAGGAACGGCAGGCGAGAGCGTGAGTGCCCGTTTCTCCTGGACTTCAACAGACAGGGCGGATGCCGATATCCCGCTCACCCTGTCCCTCAGCTTCCCCTCAGGTGCGGTCGTAGTCTACAATGGAGTCTTCATATGATCAGGAAGCTTGTCTGCATCATGATGCTCTTTCTCCCCACCGCGCTATATGCTGTCAGCACGGCGGGGTATGAGGCATCCCGCTATGAGGTGAAGTCATATTCATACGAGGCTCCGGCAGAGGCAGTCACTGCTGATCCGGAAGCGGAGCTTGTCGACAGGGTGGTGTCAAGACTTGAGTCCGGGAAGGATGCCCTTCCTCGTGGATTCTTCTTTGACGGCTATGCCCATGCGACTCTCCTCAGGGAACGTGACATAGTGCCGGGCGGCACCCTGTCATTCGGCTACCGTAACGGCATGTCACTGTACGGAATCTACGGACGCTTCGACTACTTCCTGAATCCGCTCGGGACCACAACAGGAAGAATCGCAACGCTTGAGTTCAATGCTGAGGCAGGCCTGTCATTCCGCTATGTCGTGGCATCACAGGGCTGGCAGGAGATAAAGCTTGGAGTGGATATCGGCTACTATTCACAGTGGCTTGAGCGCAACGGAACGAGCTCGGTCTTCTTCCTCTCGTACAACGGACTGATGCTGAGACCTTCAATAAGCGTCAAGGCAAACCTCCTGCTGTTCCGCATAGAGCTCGGCCTCTACTACCAGAGTGCTGTCTATCCTCACTACAGCGATTACGACGGCTTCGGCCTTTATATCAAGCTCTTCTGACGCGAAAAAGAGAACAGACCCTTCTCAGGGCCTGTTCAGGGTATTGCAAGATTCCTTCCTTTACATTCCGAGTGAAGAACCAAAAGGGAGTGTGCTGAATAGTTCCAGAACTGTGGCATCATCCACAGTCTCACCGTTTATTGTAAGTCCATTCTTAGTGACAGCGTTGTCTGATACCGTTGCGCTGCCGTCAAGTACGTATTCACCTCCATCCAGTACGACTGTTGTGTCGGTTATGGCAATGGTTGTCCCGTCCAGGCCAAATGAAATCGAGGCGACACCGCCTGCCTTGAGCACGTCACCTGTTTCCGCGGATGTATAGTCAGAATTGACTGTTACTTCCAATGCCCCATCTCCTCCAGGGGTTGCATTTCCTCCTGCAATAGCTTCGAAAAAAAGTGTCATTGTCCTGTTGGCAACCTCACTGTCGGTAAGGGCAGCCGGCTGTGCAGTGTTCCCATTGCAGGAGACGAAGGCGAGGGCGATGATGAGCGATAGAATAAGTGCAAGTGATTTCTTCATATGCTTCCTCCTTGTTAGCTATCGAACATAATATACAAAATATGTTCGTTTAGTTCAATATCTCTTGCTAGATCAAGTTTTCTCACCTATGGTTGAATAAGATCATGTCTGAACAAGGTGGGGATTATGAAACTGAAACGAACTGTGATATTCACCCTGTTTGCGGTGATGCTGACCCTTCTTCTGGCTGCCTGTTCAGCCGAAATCGTCAATAACCTGCCGGCTGAGGAGATAAAGACGCCTGAAACAATGGATGTCCAGATAGAGGCAGCTGGAGAAAGCAGCCTGACAGTGAGATTCTCTCCAGTTCCTTATGCCTCCGCATATGCCTACAGAATTGCAGAGACAGGTACGCTGGTTCCTGCTGAGTTCACTTATGAGGCGCCGTATAACGTCATGACCGTCACATTGTCGCCAACAGATCCGATGATGGGCACTCTTGAACTCTATGCCAGGGCATCAAATGGTGACTGGATTATGGTGTCATCCAGCGGGTATGCCCATTCTCTGAGTTCCGTAGCACCTGATATCTATCTTTCCAGCAGGAGCGAGACGAGTGCTGAGATAAGGGTCAACTCAAGGATCAACCCGGCCCTTGTCATCTACAACGTGGAACTGAGGGATTCTGCCGGAACAGAGTCAATAAACTCTTATGTGTTCAACAACACGAATGTCATGATAATAGATGATCTGCAAAGTGACTCGGCATATACAGTCTATGTAAGCCAGGCGACTGTTGATGACTTGTCATTCAGTGAGGCATCGTCTGTATCCATTCCTGTCTATGATCCGAGTCTTGAGACAGTAATGGATCTTGAGATCTCCTCTGACGGCCTTACAGTCACCAATGCCACTGACAGCACAATCGCACTGTACAAGCAGGGCTCCCAGACTCCTGTGCTTGGGGAAATTGCCGTCTCAGGTGGCTCTGCCACCATAGCCTTCACTGACTTGAAGAGTCTGGAGAGTGGAGCATTCTATGTTTCCGGGGATTCAGGGAAGAGCAATCTGATAGAGTTCACTGTTGATCCCAGACCCGTCAGTGTTACAGGAAACTGGCGGAGCGCGGAAGTCTATTTTGATTTCGCAGATGATTTTGACGCATCCAGGTGGAGTGTTTCCGTTTCTGGTCAGCTGGGCGTCACCGCTGAGATCGACGCTGAGAAGGAACGTGTGATCATCTCCGGCCTCGACAGCAATTGCGAATACACAGGCCTTGTGCTTCTGTTCACATCATCTGAACTTGGGGCATCTGTTACTTGTTCGGCGGATGTCACGACCAGGACTTATGCAGGTATGAGATTTGCCTGGGAAGGAACGCTGTCAAACCGGATTCCTGGTACGAATTCGAAGGACACTAATTTTGTGCTGCGGGTTGAGGCTGCTCCTGACGGGAGCGACTTTCCTTACTATGTCTACTTTGATGACACGGACAAGGCTGTGATAAAAGCCGGAAAGGAAGGTCAGAATCTTAGAGTGATGCCGCTGATTGATGACTCTGAATATCTTGCTGACAGAGAAGGAATGCCAAGTGATGAGAATATGGTCGATTACACATCTGGCAGGACAGACAGCGGATTGGACTTCTCAAAGCAGAATGAGGCATATGTCCTGAATTCTGAGAAATGGAACTACTCCACAATTAAACCGGTCAGCTGGTATATCAACAAAGATGGCAGCAGTGCGGGAAAGAATATCGTTACCACATCAACTATATCCATCGCCGTTTTCATTATTGAAACTGAGAATGAAACGATCACGACATTTGAATTTGATGAAAGACGTCTGGATGACGGTACTGTCCAGCCCTTTATAAGGTTTGAGAATCTTCCCGGCAGGGGAATGGCTTCTATGGGACTTCAGAAAAATGCAAAACCGCAGTGCGATGAGTTCGGCGATTCTGACATAAGTGATGATGATGCGAAGTACAACTGGTATCTGACACCGGTTGAGGGAGGTGCACAGTGAGAAGGTTCGTTCTTTCATTGATTGTTTGTCTGGCTGCAGTCTCTTCTGTCTTCGCCTCTCTTGTGCCGTTCTATGATCCGTTCTATGACAATACGGATATCTTCCACTCTCCGGCCTGGCTGTCAGAGGGAGGGGAAGTGCCGGCCTTTGCCTTTGAAATCAGTGCATACAGTGCTGTGGACTATCTTTCTTACCTGTCAAATCCGGCTGCTAAACTCAGCGAGTATTCAGATTATCTTTACAGCAGGATGATGAAAGGAGATGAGGCTTTCTGGCAGCAGTATGCCGGATCACTGGGCAGCATTTTCTCCTTTGACAGTTCATCCAACATTCCTTCCGGCAGTGCCTCTGTCGGTCAGATAAGAGCCTACCTGGAGGATTCGTACGCCAACAGATTCACAAAGGAGCACAAGGCCAGGGCAGTGCTCAATGCCCTCTCCAGTACTGATCTGCTGTCGGGAGCTGACCCTCTTTACAGTGATGCGGTCCTTTCGCTCTCGCTGAATGGAGGGGCACTTTACGATAGCGGCTTCGCCTGGCAGATTTCCTCACATATCGGCTTCACCGGCGGCAATGACATGCTGTCTGACCCGAGCCTGCTGAATGTTGATATCCGGGGTGATGTCGGGTATGCATTCCACATCTTTTCAGAGCGCGTCACGCTTGGGATGTCGCTTGAGGCTCTGGCCCTGATGCAGAATCAGATGCTGGGCCTGAACCTGCTTGACGCCAGATTCAGCAATGATCCTATCACAGCCTTCAGTGAGCCATTCAAGTTCGGTCTGGGCTTTGCGCTTAATTTCGGATCAATGTACCGCCATAGCGATGAGCTGGCATTCACCCTCGATCTGACGAATGTGGCGTCATTCAGAAAGTTCTACGACATACCGCTTGAGGGCTTTGCCGACTTCAACGGCTTCACGGAGGATGAGAATGTCTACTATCAGCCTATGGATCTTATTCTGAGGGCGGTATGGACCAGCGGCCTCTGGATGCTGACTGTCGAATTCAGCGATGTTGTCAATCAGGTCATCTGGGCTGGCGAGCTTGATGGCTACAAATATGATTTCTTCTCCATACCGAAGCTCGCATTCTCCTGCGATGTCACGCAGGATCTGTCACTGGGAGCAAGACTCGGTTTCTCCAGGCTTGCCTTCCTGCTGGAGTGGAAGAGCCTGAACGTTGAGATCACAAGCGCTCTGGACAAACTTGCATTCGGCCTGAGTGTCGGAATGAAGTTCTGAGCATCCGGAGGACAAAAGGGCCGCCGCATCCATGATTCTGCGGCGGCGCTTTCTATTCATCGTAATGATTGCCGGTCAGATGAGGCGGCAGGCCGGCTTCTTCCTGATGGCGAGGACAACTGTTGATCCCTCACCGAAGATGCCATCCATCAGTTTCCTGTAATCCTCTGTAAGCTCCTTCGGAATATAGGCCTGTATAGTTCCGGCAAAACCGCCGCCGTGGACACGGCAGGCGCCCTCTCCTGCGAGGAAGTCCTCAGTCACGGCGAGTGCGAGGGACAGTCCCTGCTCCTTCACATTGATTGCCGGATAGACATTCTGGAGATACTTGAACGAGGAATTGCCGCTCTCCTCCACATAATAGAGATAGCTGTCGAAGTCATCTTCCTGCAGACAGTCCAGCATGGCCTCAACTCTCATGTTCTCATCAAAGAAATGGATCGCACGCAGGATTGCCCTGTCATTGGCGACAGCTGCCCTGACTTCCGGCAGCTTTTCCATGAAGTCCTCGTAATCGAGTTCCCTGAGGTTCTTCTTGCCGAACCAGGCTGCCACCTGCCTCATTTCCTGAGGAACTGCCGCATACTCACCTGTGAGATCCGCATGGTTTCCCTTTGTGTCGACGATCACGAGATCATAGCCGAACTTCTCAAAGTCGATACTGACCGGAGTGAGCACAGGGTTGTCGTTGTCCTTGAAGTCAATTCCGACGACTCCTCCCTGGGCACATCCGATCTGGTCAAGCAGCCCGCTGGGCTTGTCGAAGTAGACATTCTCTGCGTACTTGCTGATCTTGGCAAGCTCGACCGGAGGAAGCGTGTCGTCGTTGTAGAGGTTATTGAAGATCTCTGCACAAAGCACCTCGATGGCTGCCGATGATGAGAGTCCGGAGCCCTTGAGCACTCTGGTCGTCGTATTCGCCTGCCAGCCGCCAATTTTGAGGCCGCGGTCCTTGAATGCCTTCGCGATCCCCCTGAGCAGGGCATGGGTCGTATTCTTCTCCTCCTGCCTGACTGCAAGGTCGTTGATATCAACAACTACTTCAGGAAAGCCCTCGCTGTTGACAATGACCTTGCTGTCGTCACGCAGCGTTACAGCCGCAATCGTGTCAAGGTTGATTGTTCCGGCGATGACAAGTCCGAGATTGTGATCCGTATGATTTCCTGCAAGCTCTGTCCTTCCGGCAGTGGAGAAGAGCATGATGCTGTCCTCATCTGCCTTGAACAGCTCCTTGTGACGTGTGATCAGACTTTCATAGCGCTGATCCAGATCCTTTCTGTCGTATTTCTCCCCGTACAGCTCACTGTACAGATGGCTGATGTCCTTCATAGTACCTCCATGACAAAAGCAGTTATTGAAGTTTAACACAGAGTGGAGGCAAACAACAGAGCAGTAAAATGAAAAAAGCACACTGATGAAAGCTGGGAGAACTAACATATCAATAGTCATATTTAACTGACTGCTCCCACAGGCAAGCCTGTGGGGTTCTGGTGGATAGGCTTGTACCATGTCCGTACACCATTCTCAGGCTTTGGGACCAGGGCTGCCGCCCAGAGCACCGGAACTGCCGGCCAAG
>CALXOO010000037.1 GCA_944390045.1 uncultured Spirochaetales bacterium
CAAGACTCAGAAAACGCATCGAGGAGGTCTGACCCGGTTTAGCACTAGATTTTCCGCGAAACTTTAAAACGCAGGAAATATAGCATCAAGCCGGAGGGAATTCCAGCGTCTCACATCAGGCTCAGCGGATCCACATCGATCTCGATGTGCGAGCCGGGAGGTTCCCTGAACATGGAAAGCGCCCTGCGCACCAGAGCTGACAGCAGTGCGATTTTCTGTGAGGACAGCAGAATCTGCCATCTCCAGGAGTTTGCCTTCTTCTCGATCAGACAGGGCGTGACTCCGATGACCGTGCAGGAACCAGCGAGTCCGGAAGCCTCGATTATCCGGCCAATGAGTCCGGCAAGGGCACCGGCCCCCTCCTCGCTTTTCGCCCTGCTGCCGGAGCGGATGACAAGTGACAGCAGACGCGTGTAAGGAGGAAAGCCCAGTGTGCGCCTCACGTCCAGCTCACAGCGGTAGAATGTCTCCGGATCATTCTCAAGTACGGCCCTTATCGCATTGTCAGCCGGGCGGAAGGTCTGGATGATCACTTTGCCGCTGTCATCATAGCGGCCGGCACGCCCGGCAACCTGCTCCAGCAGGCTGTATGTCCTCTCCTCGCTCCTGAAGTCCGGGACGGAGAGAGTGCTGTCGGCATTCACCACGCCCACAAGGGACAGACGCGGGAAGTTCAGGCCCTTGGCCACCATCTGGGTTCCGAGAAGGATATCGATCCGGCCTTCCCGGAAGTCAGTTATCGTCTGTCTCACCGCCTCCCTGTCACAGCTGGCGACATCCGTATCCAGACGGGCGATCCTGGCGCGTGGAAAGAGGCGTGAGACCTCCTCTTCCACCTTCTCGGTGCCATGTCCGGCGACAGAGAGATCAGTGGAGCCGCAGCTTGGGCAGATATCCACAGGCTGTCTGGTATAGCCGCAGTAATGACAGTGCAGCAGTCCGGTCTTTTTGTGATAAGTCATCGCGACAGAGCAGTGCGGACATTCCACGACCGCACCGCAGCTGAGACAGTGATAGTAGTAAGAGTAGCCCCGCCTGTTCAGGAAGAGAATGACACTGCGGTCATTCATCAGGGTGCGCCTCACCTCGTCCTCCAGACGCGCAGATATGCTTTTCTGGCAGCCGGCCATGCTCACGACCTCTATTGCGGGCCGCTTTCCACCTGCCACCCTCTGCCTCATGTCGATACGCCTGACAAGACCGCGCTCCATCATGGACCAGGCCTCAAGAGATGGGGTCGCAGAACCCATGATGAAACTGATTCCGTTCATCTCGCAGCGTTTCTGTGCCACCTGTCTGGCATGGTAGCGCGGAGTCTGGCCGCTCTTGTAGCTGTTCTCATGCTCCTCGTCCATTATGATGAGTCCCAGTGAGGCGCAGGGCGCGAAGACTGCTGACCGTGCGCCGATGACGAGGTCAACCTCATGATGCATTATCCTGAGCCACTCCTTCAGCCGCTGTGAAGGAGTGAGCGCTGAGTGCAGAATGGCGACACGTGATCTGAAGCGTGCCATGACTTCCTGACTCAGCTGGTGGGTCAGCGTGATTTCCGGCACGAGGTAGATGACCTGGCGGCCGCCTGCGATGACATCCTCAGCCGCACGCAGGAAGACCTCGCTCTTTCCGCTCCCTGTGACTCCGTAGAGATAGTACATGCCGCAGCCGGACCTTATGGTCTCCAGCGCGCGTTCCTGCTGCGGAGCAAGCTGCTCTATCGGGCTGAAGCTGGTCTCGCTCTCGAAAAGAGCACTTGAAGTCTCCCTTCTTCCGGAAGGGATCATTGACGACAGTGCAATGCCCGGAGAGCAGAGGTACATGCGGGAGACAAAGTACGCCAGTTCGACAAGCTCGCTGTTGAACGTCGGCTGCCTGTCCACGAGTCTGGTGACAGGCTTTACCACATAGTCTGTCCTGTGCTCCTCCTCAAGTGCGATGACGAAGCCGGTTGCCTGTCTCCTTCCGAAAGGCACGATGACCCGCCGGCCGACCTCAATGTCCATTCCCTCCGGGACCGAGTAGGTGAAATCCCCCTCCAGGGGAACGGCGATCAGCACACGCGCGAACATCACTTCAGCCTGCCGTCAATTCCGGCAGCACGGGCAGCCAGTTTGAGATCCTCCCAGACCGGACGCCTCAGCACCTGGTAGTCTGCCAGTACCTGACTTGGTGAGAAGGAGACGATGGTACTGGTTCCGTGGTACTCAAGAATCCTGCCTCTGGCTTTGAAAATGTCGCCGTCTCCTGTCGTTATGAACGCTCCCGCGCTCCCGAGCATCATGACCACGCGGGGTGAGAGGACCTCAATCTGACGCCTGAGTATGCGCTCACAGCCGTTATAGATGATGTCAGCCGCACCGGGGCATTTTATCACACTGGTGAAGTGGCACTCCCTGGCCACATCGAGATGCAGGGCCATGAGCCACTTGCTGAAAAAGTCGTTTTCCTGCGGGGAGAAGAAAGATCCGTCCGGGCTGACACGGTCAAGGACGAAGAGGATGAGCGGATGCGGTGCACCCTGGCCCGCCCTGACGCTGCCGTTGCGGTTCATCCAGGCCTCGCAGTCATGACAGTCATCCAGAAGGGAACCAAGACGGAGGACTTCGAGCGCGCTGGATGGCACACTCACGCGTGCCGGCTCACTCTCCGCCTCCTCTTTCTGTGCGAACAGCGAGCTGATGGCCGGGCTGACGGCGACCTCTTCCTCTTCCTCGATTCTGTAGGATGCAGGCTTCACCAGTTCCCGGAGGGAGTCACCGCGCACAATGGCGGCAGCCTCATCGACAAGTGAGAAAAAGTACTCAGCAGCGCTGTCTCTTGCCATCAGGATCCTCCTCAAACCACTGGTATTCTCCGCTGTCATAACTGATCCGGTACAGATACAGGCCGGCAGCGGGAGCCGTCGTTCTGGCCAGTGTGCGGTCACGGGACTCCAGAACACGCCTGAAATCATCGGCCGTGGAACCATCGTTTCCCATGCAGATCATAGTACCCACCATACTCCTGACCTGGTGGTACAGAAAGGCATTTCCCACCACCCGGTAACAGTACACCGTACGGCCGAACATATCACTCACCAGACTCCAGGACGACTCGTAGATATCCCTGAACCGGGATGGTGACTCATCCCTGGCACTTGCGAAGGTCGTGAAGTCATGCGTGCCGTAAAGCAGCGCGGCATACGAGTCCAGCAGTGCAATACCGGGCAGCCTTCCGTAAACCGCCAAATGGCCTCTGTCAGAGGGGAGCATGGCGGCACTTGTGACAGCATAATAGCGGTACTCGCGGGCCATTGTGGTGAAACGGGCATGGAATGACCCGTCAGCGGATGAGCTCTCCAGGACTCTGACTCCCGGAGGAAGGATGGCGTTCAGCGCCGCCGACACTTTCCCGTCAGGAATTGCGCTCTGACATACAGGAACATCAAAATGACAGACCTGCCCGAGGGCATGAACCCCGCTGTCTGTCCTTCCCGAACCCTGCACCGATACTGAACACTTGTATATCTCAGACAGCCCGGAATTCAGCACATCCTGGACTCCGACTCCGTTAGACTGGCACTGCCAGCCGTTGAACAGGGATCCGTCATAGGCGACCAGCAGTCTGACACGCTTGTATCCATCCTCCAGCGGCAGCAGAGCCGGCCTTCTCCAGTCAGTCCTTGCCATCCAGCACCACCATGGCAACAGAGTAGTCCTTCTCATGCGAAATGGACAGATGCGCCGCCAGACCGTCGAAAAGCGGACGTGCCCTGTCCGACAGCACGAAATAAGGTCTGCCTGCGGCATCATTCTCAACAGTTATGTCAGCCGGCGACAGCGGCCCGAAACCGGTGCCAAGAGCCTTGACCAGTGCCTCCTTCGAGGCAAAACGCGAGGAAAGGAATTCAAGACGTGCCTGCCCGCAAAGGCTCTCAAGCCTTTCAAGCTCGGCAGGTGAGAGTATGTGCGAGACTGTGTTGTTCCTGATCGCCGCGAACCTGCTGGTCTGGACGATGTCCACTCCGATTCCCTTAAGCATTCTGCCCGCCGGCTGAAGTGAACAGAATGCGGACCACGTCCGGATCCGCCCGGACTGTCAGGGCCGTGTCCTGAAAGACATCGCTGGGATACACCAGATCAACGGCGCGGCGGCTGATGCCCTCGCTGTCGACATCCGAGAAGTCAGCATAGGCGCTGATCGAGTCAGGATCCACCAGATAGATCAGGTTGTCATCCCCGCTGATAACTATATCCACGTAGTCCGGAACAAGACTCTCCGGGACGACGGAAGCAGACTGCGGCAGCGTAACATCCAGCGGTATGCGCACCACACGGCTTCCCATGTTGAAGTAGCGCACACAGGCGAAGATGATCACGGCGACAAAAAGACAGAGCACGCGCGGCACCCAGCTTGAGATAAAGGAGGACAGACCCTTGTTATTTTGATTCATCACTCTCCTCCTTCACATCCTGCGGCGTGACATCATGATAGCTCAGCAGTGCGAGAATCGTGCGCTTGATGGACTCCCTGTCCAGGTTGTAGTAGATGTTTGCATTGTAGGCCAGCGAGATGGCACCGTTCTCCTCACTTACGATGATGATGACGGCATCGCTGTCCTCCGCGAGACCCAGGGCTGCGCGGTGGCGTGTTCCGAAACTCGCCTTGATGCCTGTCTGTGCCGACAGCGGGAGATAGCAGGATGCTGCTATGATCTTTCCGCCCTGCACGACCATGGCTCCGTCATGAAGCGGCGTGTCGTGGTCAAAGACCGTGCAGATAAGCGAGCTTGAGAGATCTGCGTTGAGCTTTGTGCCGGAGTCGATGACGCTCTTGATGTCGATATGGCGGGGAAAGATTATCAGGGCACCGCGCTTGACAGCCACCAGGGCCTCACAGGCATTGAGGATGGAGTCGATCTGCTCTGCAGTGGTGGTCTGCCCCATATTGAAAAAGCGGGTGCGGCCCGAGAACAGCATGCTGATGACACGTCTGAACTCCGAGTGGAAGATTATGCACAGGAAGGCCAGGAACGGTATCGTGATGTTCCTGTAAATCATCAGCAGGAAGTCGAAGCCCAGGATATAGCAGCCGGCGTAGCCCACCGCATAGCAGGTCAGGACCATGATCAGCTGGCTGATCTTGGTTTCCTTGATGGCCAGATAGAGCTTGTAGAGCACCCAGGCCAGTATGAGTATCTGGACAACGTCCTTTGCCAGTTCGATCACCAAGGAAAAATCTATCACTGTCCTTCAATCCTCTTTTTCAGCCCAGTCCAGGGTTCTGGAGACGGCCTTTCGCCAGAAGCTTATCTTCTGCCTGCGGACGGATTCATCCATGCCCGGTGTCCACCTGAGCTGCTCTTTCCAGTATTGTGCCAGATTTTCCTCATTTTGCCAAATGCCGGTCCCCAGCCCGGCGGCATAGGCTGCCCCCAGTGCGGTGGTCTCCACGATCTTCGGTCTGATGACCGGAATGCCCAGTATGTCAGCCTGGAAAGCCATCAGCGGAGCCGAATTCGTCAGGCCTCCGTCAACTTTCAGCACACTTAGGCTGATCCCGCTGTCCTCCTTCATGGCCTCGAAAATGTCGTTGGCCTGGAAGGCGGTCGCCTCAAGCACCGCACGGCAGATATGAGCCCGGTTGGCATAACCGGTGAGGCCGGCGATCACACCTCTCGCGTCGCTTCTCCAGTGCGGGGCGAAAAGACCTGAGAATGCGGGAACGATGTAAACCCCGCCGCTGTCCTCCACGCTGGCGGCAAGCTCATCCAGCTCGTGGACATCGCGCACCATCTTCAGACTGTCCCGTGTCCACTGGACAAGCGATCCGGCGATGGCGACTGAGCCCTCGATGGCATAGACAGGGTCCTCTCCCTTTTTCTGGTATGCGACAGTGCTCAGCAGTCCGTTCCGGGAGAGGCAGAGACGACTGCCGGTATTCACAAGCATGAAGCAGCCGGTTCCGTAAGTGCATTTGGCCATGCCCGCCCCGAAGCAGGCCTGGCCGAAAAGGGCGGCCTGCTGGTCTCCGAGCATTCCGCAGACAGGGATTCTGGCACCGTCGATTTCAGCATGCCCATACACCTCGCCGATTGAGGGCACGATTCTGGGCAGGCAGTCCCTTGTGATCCCGCACAGTCCGAGCAGGTCATCATCCCAGTCCATCGACCTGATATCCATAAGCATGTAACGTGATGCATTCGTGACATCCGTCACCACCTGTCCGGTCAGTCTCCAGACCAGATAGCAGTCCATAGTCCCGAAAACGACCTCTCCCCTGGACACGGCCTCGCGGACCGCGGGAACGTTCTCGATCAGCCAGATTATCTTTCCGGCGGAGAAGTAAGGTGAAAAGCGCAGCCCGGTGCGGCTGGCCAGCTCGTCCTGTCCCAGCCTCTCCTTGAGACGGGCTATGACCGGCGTGGTCCTGAGATCCTGCCAGACTATCGCATTGTGATAGATTTTTCCGGTTTCCGGGTTGAAGGCAAGCGTGGTCTCTCTCTGGTTGGTGATGCCTATGGCTGAGAGGGCCCCTGCCTCCAGACCAGCCTTAGCCAGCGCGCCATGGATGACAGCCTGCGTGTTCCTCCATATCTCCTGCGGATCATGTTCCACCCAGCCCGGCTGCGGATAAATCTGTCTGTGCTCGATCTGATCACTGGACACGATCTCCCCGCGTGAGTTGAAGATGATGAAACGGGTGCTGGTCGTTCCCTGGTCAATTGCTCCTATGTACTGCATGCGGACCTCCTTCCTCAAGCCAATTATAGAGGAGCAGGAAGCGGCTTGGCAAAGGAAATCAGCCTGAGGGAAGCGTCCGCCGCTCAAGGCCGTCCACTTTCTCGCGCCCGACAATGTCTTCAGGGGCCAGCATGGCTATCCTGCGCTCCGGCAGTCTGGAAAGGAGCCGGTCACGGGCAGCAAGCACATCGCCGGCATCAAGCCCCCTTACGCAGGCCCGTCTTCTCTCCCTCAGCCCGTCATCGATCCTGTACATCCAGCGCCTCAGTGACAGAGTTGCCTTCTGTGAGGGTGACAGAGGCCTGAGCAGACGGCCGAAGTAGATCATCTTGCTGTTCTCGACCGCCTCCTGTGTGATCTCAACCTCTTCCATCGCCTTCCTTATCGCGTCAAACGTAGCTCCGGCATGAGGATCACGGTAACTCGCCACGGTGAACACTTCCTCCATGCTGTCAACGGAGGCCTCTGCTCCATAGGCACCGCCAAGGGTCCTGAGCCTGTACCATAGCCTGGTATTGGACAGGATGTTCGCATAGACCGCCTCCGCCTCCTGCTGTACAGTGGCAAGCGGACTTGCCGGAAGTGCAAGCGCGTTGTAGGCAACAGAAGAACGGAGAGTGTACCAGATGGCCCGTCCGCGCTCCTCTATGGGCTTGTCATAGCCTCCACATCCGGCACCAAGACGGGCAAAATCATCTTCAAAGGCAGCCGCCAGACGGAATGAATGATCCCGGTCGGCGGCAGCACCAGTGAGATGGAGGATATGGCGGTCCCGGTTCATCATATGCCTCTTGATCCTGGCAAGACCGCTGAAACAGTCTTCACGTGAGAGTCTCGAGACAGTCTCCCAGTTGCTTATGCCCATCAGTTTCTCGCCAAGGGAACATGACGGGGACAGCGAGGCGCCGGCCAGCGAGGCGGCATAAGAGGCACCAGACTCCTCCACATAGAACTCATAGTCCCCAAGCAGGTCATTCAGCGAGTCATCAAGAGCCTTCACATCATTGCAGTCCAGCCTGCGTATCATGCGGGAAAGCAGGGAGAGACACTTCTCAAGCTGCCGCGTCAGGCACTTGATTCTGATCACGAAGAAGGCCCTGACCTCACCGTCACTGGCCCTTCCCGTCTCCAGATATGCATAATAGCCGCCGCTCTCAAGACGCAGGCGCCCGTGAAATGATGCGGCCTCCTCATCCTCAAGCCCGGCGACCAGAATGTAACGGGAAAGCAGTGTCGCATAGACAAGCTCGTCGCTGGACAGGTCGCTGAGATCAGTCACCTGATTGATATATGTGATGCCGCAGCTGTTCTCGCTTACATAGAGAATGTTCCTGCCAAGCTCCTCCGTCCTCACCTCGGCTGCGCAGTCCTGGACATCATCCAGGGTGAGAAGCGGGAGATCCAGACTCTGGCAGGCCTCATCAGTCAGCGGGGCATGGGCCTGAGCGCTTCTTTTCCGGTAGGCCTCTTCCAGAAAGCGGTTCTCCTCTTCCACCTGGCCTTCCACAGGCTTGACGAAGAGGCTGAGGCGGTGCGGGTTGTCAAGCAGGTTCTCCTGCATCCAGTCCTCAAAGAGCCGGCTGTTCTCCTCAAGCCTCCTGCGCAGGAGCGCCAGAGCACCGCTTCCATCCAGACAGTCCCCGAGATCCTCCCCCCGCTCCCATCCGCGGATGCACTTGAGGAAGATTCTCAGGCCATTGGGGATGCCTCCTCCCGGTTCCTGGACAAGGAACTCCTGGCGTCTGATCGATGCTTCCAGGATATCATCACCGATTCCCTCTCCTGCGATTCTCCCGAGTGTCTCAAGGATGAATGACTCCAGCTTCCTCACATTCCCTTCAGGAACACCAGACAGACCGACGCTGAATGGAATTTCATTGAAGTCAGCGCTCATTCCGCTCTGATCGCACAGCTCATTTCCCAGGCCGCAGTCCATCAGCGCGCTGTACAGCGGATTGGCGGGTCCGCCCAGCAGTGCATCGACCAGGACAGAGATGAAGATATTGTCATAGCTTTTCCAGCTCCGGCCCTCAGTCAGGAAGGACATTATGAAGGTACCCTCCTCATGTCCCGCATCCTGACAGGTCACCGTCTCCTCACGGGGACAGCTCCAGCGGGGTGTGTCGCCTGCACAGCTGACCGGGCTCTGGAGGCCGGCTGATGACAGATAGTTTTCCTCAAGGAAGTCAAGTTTCTCATCAATGTCGATACAGCGGCCGTACAGCATGAGGCGGCAGTTCGATGGATGATAGAACTTCCTGTATGCGGAAAGATATTCCCCGTATGTGAGGCTGACCATGCTTCTGACGTCTCCGCCGGATGAGAATGCATAAGGAGTCCCCTCGAAAAGATCCCGCTTCGAACGCGAGCTTGTTATGCTGTCCTCCTGGTTCGAGGAGCCCCTCATCTCGTTGAACACGACTCCCTCAAAGCCCTCAAGCCCGACTCTTATGCCTTCGCCCTCAAAGTCACTTTCTCTCAGCAGCGGAGCAAAGACGCTGTCTGTATACAGCCTGAAAATATTGTCGAAATCCTTCTTCACAGGACTTGCCGCCGGATAGAGCGTGCGGTCCGGGCAGGTCAGCGCATTCATATATGAGTTGCACGAGTGCGCATCCAGCAGGCTGAAGGGATCGTGGGCCGGGAAACGGCGGCTGCCGGAAAGGACCGTGTGCTCCAGAATGTGGAAGACCCCCGTGGAATCGAAAGGAAGCGTCTTGAAGCTGTAGGAAAAGAAGGATTCACTGTCATCAGCCTCGACATGGAAGACCTCCATGCCGCAGTCCTGATGCCTGTACAGTGTTCCCATACATCCATAATCCTTCAGGCTGCGTGTGTAGACCTTTTTGAACTTATGATTCGCCATGAGGGACAAATTAGCAAAGATGCCGGTCTTTGGACAACTCTCAGAAATACGGTGTCATGTTCGAGGCGACAGTGTAGCCGTAGAGGCTGAAGATCTCCTCGAGGCAGGCCTGTCTGTCGGTGCCCCAGTCAACTGACCGGCTGATGTCGTCAATGTTCGAGATCTCAAGCGTGCGCGTGTTCAGCAGGATCGTGTAGCCCTGTGCGACATAGACCGTGTAGTCATCCGGCTGCACCGGCACGTCGGCAAGCTCCACCGCACTCCATACCACCCACTCGTACTGTGAGAAATTTGACACTATGCTGTCAATCGCTGTTGAGAAATCGGCATCGCCCATAGATGCGACAGCAGTCTGTATGCCCTCACGGTTGAGGTAGTCTATGAATGCGTCCCTGGCATAGCTGGAGTCAAGCAGGTTTCCGTTCTCGTCGAACTCATCCATGATCACCATCACGGTTGACCGGGCAAGCCGGCCTGTCATCTGATAATCGAAGCTTGCGCTGATGCTATGGCACAGAAGGCGGAAGTCATGAATGAAAGCTTCTCCGGCCGCGGCGGCGACCTGGTCTATCCTTCCGTCTATATCCAACGTGAATGTGACTGTGCCGCTACTTGCCATCGGAGGATAGTATTCCTCGAAGACGAAGCGTCCGTTGTCTCCTGTGACGAAGGGAACAAAGAATGTGCCATAGCTGCCGTCATGGGCATGGATCGGAAAGTTTGCGCTGAGCGGGGCCTGGACGACTGAGGGAGACAGAAGCCCGCGGTCGCGGACGACCCGCACTGTCGCAGTGGCCTTTGAGGGATCCTCATCAGTGACTCTGATCTCAAGCTGGCCAAGCCAGCCTGAGGCTGTCTCGAGAAGAGCCTGCGGGCTGTTGGCCTCATCCAGCATCTCATAGCTGGACGCGATCACCATGGCGTCAAGCAGATCGCAGATGGCACTGACATCACGGTTGCTGCGGTAGTTCTCCATCGCGCTCTCCCTCAGCGCGCTTACCCGGGCATTCATCTCCTCCTGCACCAGCCTCTCCTGCGAGCGCAGCGGTTCAATCACCGGTGATTCCGCATAGGCCAGTACATAGTAATAGACTGTACCGTCAGGGCCGTTTGAGGTGAAAGTGCTGTCAATCTCAAGCGCGATCTCCTGGACACTGCCGTTGGCGCCAAGCTCCCTGTAGTAGCGGCCGACCACATCATAGCCGAGATAGCCGGACACCTGCGTCAGGAGATTATTGAGCGCGTCATCCCTGGCGCCTGACCTGGTGGCCGAGGTGCCCAAGCTGACGAAACAGACCGCACCGCTTACATTGCGCCCTCCGGGGTACCACATCGGAGCCTCAGCCCCGCTGGACATCATCTGGCTGATTGATGAGCAGGAGGAGAGAAGAAGTGCGATTGCGGTCATCACGATTATGAGTCTTTTCAAAACATCACCCCCACAGAGCACAGCGCACGATACTGCCGGAGCACTTCTAGATCCAGTCCCTCATCACGCATGATCGAATACTCCACTCCAAGGGCCCAGGAGAAGTGGCGTGAGATGTAGTGCCTGTATCCGGCCCTCCAGCTGCCGCCCCACAGGAAGCCGTCTCCATAGCCGAGGACCAGATCCGCGCCGGCGTAGAGTTGCGCATCCTGTAGCAGGGTGAAGGTGCTGTCCAGAGTGCCTCCTAGGGAGAGCGAGTACTCAGCCCCTGCCAGAGCGGCAATATATGTATCCCCGTAATCCGTCACTCCATACTCGATGCCCACGGATGGATTGAAAGGATAGAGTATCGCCGAACTGCGCAGTCTGAGCGCGAGACTGTAGCGCCAGGATGGCATGAAGATGCTGCCGAATGAAAAGGTCAGATTCCAGGACGGCGCCCTCTCAAGCCGGAGAGGAGCGTGGACGCCGGAGATCTTCACGGGCTCAAGTTCAACCAGCCCGTCTTCATGCACTCTGGTAACAGTGAAGCGGGCGATCCTGTCTCCGTCATACGGAGCGATGAGGTCATACACCTGCCCCTTTGAGGCGCCCTCCAGAGAATATGTTGAGTAGGAGGAGTTGTAGATGTACTCAAGGCTGCTGCCCTCCACTGGAGGAAGATACGGCGGATAGAGGAAAAAGGCCCTGACCTCGTCCCTGATGCTGTTTTCCAGATCAGATCTGTCAAAGGCCAGCTCGTACCCCGCGACGGTGACCCGCACAGACTGCTTATCCTCGCTGTAAGACTCAAGCGTGATGGTCTCAATACCGGGAGGAATCACACCGGCCCCGCTCCTGTTGACCGCCTTTTCAAGGGTGGAAATGAAAGAGGAGTCAACAGAAAGACCCTGTGCGCACTCAACCGTCACGGCACACAGCGGAAGGGCCAGCAGGAACAGGACAGGCAGCACCAGGACTCGTCTCAAGATCTCAACAGCCTCCCTTCTGGCAACCGATGATCGCTAGAATCAGGTTGACGGCCTCCGACATCACATCAACACTCACCCACTCTTCAAGTGAATGATAGTTATGACCTCCCGTAAAGAGATTCGGACAGGGAATGCCGGCCTTCTCAGCCATCCGGGCACCATCAGTGCCTCCGCGGATCAGGGCTTCCTCAAGCCGGATGCCCAATCCCTTTGCAGCGGCGAAGACAGTCTCAAGCGCCTGAGGATGGGCTTCATTGGCCCTGGCCATGTTCCTGTAGCTTATGCGGGTGTCGATGTCGACCTGCGCGTGGTATATCCGTCCGACAGCTCTTGCCAGTTCTTCAAGCGCGCTGATGCGGAATGAGAAGCTGTCGCTGTCGAAGTCCCTGATATACACCTCCATGACGGCCCTGACATTGGTACCTGTCACACTTCCCACATGATAGTAGCCGTAACGGCCGTCGGTGGCTTCCGGGCTCTCCGCCTGGGGCAGCGCGTCCGTTATCGTTGATGCGACCTTGAGGGCGTTGACAAGACGTCCGCGGGCCGATCCCAGATGCGTTGACACGCCGCTGACAGTTATCGTGCTCGTCGCGGCATTGAAACACTCGCACTCGATCTCCCCTTCCGGACCGCCGTCCATCGTGTAGCAGACCTTTGAAACCATCCTGTCATACGGGAACTGGTCCATCCCGCTTCCGGTCTCCTCATCGGGAGTGAAGAAGACCTCCACGTCGCCATGACAGATCTCCGGATGCCGGACAAGATAGGCCAGGGCCTCCATTATCTCGGCCACGCCGGCCTTGTCGTCAGCCCCGAGCAGTGTCGTTCCGTCAGAGGTTATGATCTCGCTTCCGATGTACTTCGCCAGATCAGGATTGTCCGCTTCCCTGATAACGGTGCCTGGGAGCCTGATGTCTCCGCCGGCATACGTGTGCCTGATTGCCTTCACTCCGTTTCCCATCACGTCGTCCGCCGTGTCCACGTGAGCCATAAAGGCAACGGCCGGCACATTCGGTACATTTGCCCGGAGAATGCCGTGAACCACAGACTCCTGTGTGTACTCACACTCAAGTCCCATTCCGGACAACTCGTCCAGCAGAGCCTTCTGCAGGACCACCTGCCCGTCTGTGGTCGGCCTCTTCTTCCCGCACAGTGCGGGATTGCTCATGCTGTCATATTCTGTATAGCGGATGAAGCGTCCGCTGACGCTGTCTCTGAAATCAATCATGCTGGAAAGTTTACAACAACTGGCAGATGTGGAAAAGCTCAGACTGGAGAAGACCAGAATTCCCCGCTGTCCATATCATATACAGTCAGCGGGCCACGGCCGCTGCCCGCACCGGTGTCAAGCGCCACCAGGTGATAGTCCCTGCAGATGAAGGGCAGTCCTGTGCGCCACTGCTGGGTATGCCCGATGAAAATGGTCTTCTCCGTATTGAATGGAAGAGCGGAGGGGCTGCTGTCCTCAGCAGCTTTCAGATATGCACGGTCCCATACCAAGAGGCTCTCAAGCCGCCCGATGGATTCAAGCAGAGGAACTTTCCTCGGCTGGTTCAGCAGGGGCAGCAGGTCCGCCTCGCAGCCTCCGCACGGAACTCCCGCGTGCACGATTATCGCATCGTGCTCAATCCTGAGCAGGGGGATTGCGGCAAGCCAGCCGCGCAGTCTTTCCCTGAAGCCCTGATCCTTTTTCCGGATGCCTCGTACAGTCATATCACCGCCGTTCCAGCCGACCCAGACCGGGTCAGGATCTCCGCTCCACAGCCAGGACTCAAGCCAGAGATCATGATTCCCGAGTACCGGGCGGAAGTCAGAAAGGGACATTAGCAGTTCCAGCGTTGCCACCGGATCCTCTCCCCTGTCTGCCAGATCGCCCACACAATATAGCGTGTCACTTCCGTCACAGTAGCCTGCTTTCTCCAGAACCCGGCAGAGTGCCCCATAGCGGCCGTGTATGTCTCCAGCAATTAATCGTCTCTGCATGCAGGAATCATACCGCTCTTCAGGATTCTTGCCCACAGAGCCTGAAGTATGGGATTATTCTTCCAGAAGATGAAAGAGCGTACATACATCGCAATCGACCTGAAGAGCTTCTATGCCTCCGTGGAGTGCAGGGCCAGGGGTCTGGACCCTCTGGATACAAACCTCGTCGTCGCGGATGAGTCGAGAAGCGACAAGACGATCTGCCTTGCTGTAAGCCCCTCGCTCAAGCGCCATGGAATTCCGGGTCGTGAAAGGCTCTACATCGTCAGGCGCAAGGTTGACGAGGCCAACCGGCAGCGGGCCTGTGCCATCGGCAGGCCGCTTGTAGGCAAATCCTCCTCAGCGATGGAGCTGGACCAGAATCCCGCCCTTGCCATCGACTTCGTGACTGCTGTGCCGCAGATGGCCCTCTACATGCGGATATCCTCGCAGATATACAGCATTTACCTGAAATACATCTCGCCCGCAGACATCCATGTCTATTCAATCGACGAGGTCTTCATGGATGTCACCGGCTATCTGGAGTCCTATGGCCTTTCAGCACATGATCTGGCCATGAAGATGATACTGGATGTCCTGTCACAGACAGGAATCACGGCGACAGCCGGCATCGGCACCAACCTGTATCTCAGCAAGGTCGCCATGGACATCATGGCAAAACGCATAAAACCTGATGAGAACGGGGTGAGGATAGCAGTCCTCGACGAGATGGAGTACCGCAGGACGCTCTGGGACCATGAACCCCTGACCGACTTCTGGCGTGTCGGCCATGGCTATGTGAGCAGGCTTGAGAGCCTGGGAATCAGGACCATGGGCGACATCGCACTGCAGTCAGTAAGGGACGAGGAGCCTCTTTACAGGCTCTTCGGTGTCAATGCGGAGCTGCTCATCGACCATGCCTGGGGCTGGGAGCCCTGCACGATGAAGGACATAAAGGACTACAGGCCATCCAGTTCCTCACTGAGCCAGGGGCAGGTGCTTATGGAGCCCTACAGCTGTGACAAGGCCCGCCTGGGGCTGGGAGAGATGGCAGACGTGCTGGCACTTTCCCTGATGAGGAAGAGGCTCGTGAGCGACAGTGTGTCGATTGCAGTCGGCTACGACATCGAGAACCTGCGCACAGACAGAGCCTACATCGGAAGCATAAAGACAGACTTCTACGGACGCAGAATTCCGGCATCAGCAGGGGGTTCGCTGCGCATGAAGAGGAAGACCTGTCTTGCCAGCGACATAAGGAACGCAGCCCTGGCGATATATGATGAGAAGGTTGATCCGGCGCTGCTGGTGAGACGCCTGAACATCACCTGTTCGAATCTCTGTCCGGACAGTGACGCAGAGGATTGCCGGGAAGAACAGCTTGAGCTCTTCGTGGACTACGATGAAGTGCGCCGGAAGGAGGATGAGGAGATGGCACTCAGAGACAAGGAAATGAGACTGCAGCAGACCAGCCTTTCCATAAAGGAGAGGTTTGGCAGGAATGCGCTTCTGCGCCTTTCCTCATATCAGGAGGGAGCGACTGCCAGAGAGCGGGGTCTCCAGATTGGAGGACACAAGGCCTGATGGGAAAGTATGACGGCATAATCTCAATGGAGCACTTCAAGTCAGACAGGCATCCCGCTATGCCGCAGTCCAGCCGGGCGGCACAGTTCTCCCCTTTCGCCGCGCTCACAGGCTACGATGAGGAAATAGCTGAGGCTGGCAGACTGACAGAAGAGCGGCCGCAGCTTGACGAGGACATGAAAAACATTCTCGACAGCCGGCTTGCCTCGGCCCTCAGGCAACAGCTGAGGATCTCCGTCACTTACTTCATTCCAGACGCAGTCAAGGACGGCGGAAGCTTCAGGACTGTGGAGGCCCGGGCCATGAGACTGGCCGGCCAGGCCTCCGTCCTGGTCCTGGATGACGGAGAGCGCATCCCCATCAAGGACATCACGGATATCAGGCTGTTCACTTCTTCGCTATCTTGAGCATGTCCTGGGCCTCGTCGAAAACCTGGTAGGCGGCCAGGGCGACCAGGATCAGAGATGTGATCAGGGGGCTCTTTCCGGCAGCAGAGGCAGTCGTGATCGCAGATGCGGCTATCGCCCATTCGGCATATGAGTCCTCACACACGCTCTGAAGCCAGCTGAGGAAGTCAAAGTCCTCTCCCCCATAGCGCTTGTACCCCACGACTGTCATGACACCGGCGGCCAGGACTCCGGCACAGACGGCGGCCACACAGGCAGCTGAGACCTTTCCCCACACAACGACTGCTGGTATGCATGCATATACAACGGCGGCGGTGAGCATGACGACAGCCTTGACCACCAGGGCCTGAAGCTCCTTGTAGAACTTCTGCTGCTGCTCAGAGTTCATCGTACGGGAAAATGCTCTGTAGACCTCCATCGCCCTGGCCTTTATTTCCGCTGTCTGGCTCTTCAGCTCAAGATAGTCATCCTGGTCCAACAGGGGGCGTGCGCTTTCCAGTATCTCATCGGCATCCTGGCTCGTGATCGCGAGGTAGGTGTAATCGAGAATCTCCCGGCCGTCCTCTCCTTCCAGCATTCTGGCCACTATGCCACGGCCGTCCATACCTTCCGTCTCTCCGGTGATGGCCATCAGCTCGGCCAGGCCTTCCTCATCCAGGGCCTCAGCGACCGACTCACTCATGAGACTTCCCAGCGTCTCATCTATCATCCGGGCGACACGGCTTGTCTTCTCCAGCTCAGTGGTGCGGGCGCTTGCACTGGCATCCAGCGTGCAGCTGAAAAGCGTTGAGAGCGTGATCAGGGCCAGGAGCGTGATGTTCAGGCCCTTTATGCAGATATTCCTCATATTCAGGATCCTCCTTTCTCTATCTTCTGCCAGCTGCCGGAGGGCAGGACTGGATCAGGATTACCGTTCTGACCTGCGCTGTGGGCAAAATCGCAGCGGAATGAGAGAATGCATGAGAAGAAGACTCTTCCCAGCTGGCCGATCTTCCCGGCCAGATGGACAGAGTCCACAGCCGAGGCGCTTGCGAGATCGCGGAGCACCAGACGCATGTCCAGAGTGAAGAACGGGAGGCGCCAGGCGAAACCGATGCGCAGGTGATTCGTGAGCCTCACCCTTCCGTCACTGTCCAGGCCATAGGGAAAGAAGACATCAGCCAGCGAGATGCCTGCATAAAGCCCCAGGTCTCCGAACGGAAAGTAATCCGCCCCGAAGCAGGCATTCACATATCTCACGTCATCAGCCTCATCATCCGTACTGTACCAGCCTGTGCCGGCGTAAAGCCTCAAACTGTCATTCAGATCCAGTCCGAGTTCGCCTGAGACGGCAATGTCATCATAGGCGAATGACAGGAGGGAGGCCGCATCAAGTCCGGCCGACAGAGAGAGCGGATGGACAGGCGCCAGCAGCACGAGGAAATAAAAAGCCAGGAGACTGAAATTCTTTCCCATGAACTCATCCTATGCCCTGGACAGGCCTGTGGATTTACACTGTTGTTCACTTTCCGGTCCTTCCGGTTACAAAAGCCGGGCAAAAGCCATATGAAGGCCTTCAGAAAAACAAAAAAAAATCCCGGGGCTGCCTGCTCCGGGACAGAAAAATCATCATGAAGTGCACTTTTCAGGCTTCAGGGTTCGTTTTCTCCTCCTCCGGCCAGCCAAGCGCAGCTCTCATCTCCTTATCCATGGATGCGATCTTCTTGCTTGTGAACTTGACCTCATCACCGCCGTTAAGGGTGAACGTGACGCCCTGATGATAGTCGTCGACCTTGCACATAGTATAAGTCTCGATCGCCTCAGCCGCTATGCTCTGCACAAGGCTCACACCGCCTGTTGCCCTGGCCCTGACGTAGAAGAGGACAGTACCGCCGTAGATGACCATGAGTCCCTTTCTCAGTTCGGCCTTTGCATCCTTAATCTCTACATAGCCGCACTTTAAACTGAAAAAATCACTGGTGCCCAGACTTTTGACCACATCTTTCACGGGGACAACGTCCTCCATCACATGATACAGATAGACGAGGACGAACATCGCCGCAAAGAGCGACCAGTAGATCACGCGGTTCTGGATAGGAACGAAAATGGCGATTGCAAGCAGCACAGGTATGGCAATTAACACTATTCTTTTCACTGTTGTTACCCTGAAAAAAATCCTACAGGAAATTTGCATCTTTCTCCAAGCGGGGTCAATTCTGGATTCACCAAAAACAAAGGAGAAAGAAAATCCATGAAGAAACGGACAACATTATTCGCCATCACCGCCCTGCTCATGGCGCTGATCCTGGCAAGCAGCTGTTCCCAGTCGCCGCAGACAGCGGATCTCAAGGTCACGCTGGATGAGAACAGCAGGACACTGTCCCCGAAGACGACAGACTTCGAAGTTGCGAAATACCACATCGAATGCCTGAGCAAGTCCGGAGGAGACCCGATTGAAATAGACACGGTGAGGACCAGCGTAGTCATTCAGGGGCTTCCGGTCGGAACCTACACGATCAGCGCAACAGGAAGCAACCAGGCAGGGATCGAGATCGTCCGCGGCAGCACGGAATTCAACCTGACGAGCACGAACACAACAGCACAGGTCGTGCTGAAGGAGCTCATCGGAAACGGAGGACTGGACATCACATTCACCTGGGACGAGAACCTGATCACGAAGCCCAGAGTCGATGTAAGGCTGGAACCAGTTGACAACCAGAACACGGAGACCGTGACGGAGACACTTGAGATCTCAGGCGCCTCGGCCAGTTTCACGCAAAGCGGGCTGCCCAGCGGTTCATACCGGCTGACTGCAAGTCTTTATTCCGGGACAACGAGAATTGCCGGCTGTGTCGAGGCTGTCAGGATCGGAAGCGATTCAACAGTTGAGGCCACGATAAGCTTCAACCTGGACGAGCTGCCCTCCTCCGCAGGCCAGCTCACGCTTCAGAACCAGGCCGGCGTTCCGGTAGTATGCACGATCAACGGAATCTCTGACGGAGCCACTGTGCAGGCTCAGAGCGAGCTCACCGCCTCACTGACGACAGAAGGGCTTGAGGACTCGATGCTGACAGTCGACTGGTTTCTGGACGGGACAGAAATCGGCAGCGGAAAGAGCGTATCCTTTTCCCCTGACCCGGGAGAGCACAGACTTGACGTCGTCGCCTCAACCGCAAAACTCGGCAGCCTTGGAAGCGCAGCCATCACATTTGAGGCTGCACTGCTGGGACAGACCGGTGTTCCCGTACTCGGTTCCATGCTGGAAAACGGATCTGTCAGCGGACTCAGTCTGTCAGCAGGAACACTTACGGACTTCCTTCCTGACGGCGCCCTCCTGATCGTGGACAACAGCACGAAGAAAGCCCAGGTGGCCCAGATAAAGCGCAACACACTCGAGCTTGTCAGCAGTCAGACACTGGCACATCCGGTTGAGGCACTGACTGCGATGGACGGCAACAGCAGGGTCATCATGGTCCACTCGGATACGATGGAGGCCATGGCCTACAGCTACAACAGCGGAACGGGAAAACTCAGCGAGCAGCTCGGAAACGGATCCTATGCAGATGCGGAAAAGGCATTGAAATACACACAGATCTTCGGCATCTCCAAGAACAGTCACATCGATGACGCATACACCATCACGGGCACGGTCATGATCGAGAACGATCCGGATGATGTGATGGATGTGTCGACTTTCCACAGCGCCACTGACAGCGGAGCACTCTACAACGGCTATGTCGGCATCGACATGACATCGACAGCAGGACAGGACAAGATCTTCAGCACGCTGGAATCAGGATCTGACGCCGTCATCATCAATCCCGAGACAGGACTGACCGTATTCGAGGTCATTCTCGAAGGAGAAAGGACCAGGGTCTTCTATGAGAAACTGTCATATACGGATCCCACTGCGGCGATCAGCCTTCCCGCAGGCAATGTAAGCACAATGCGCTTTGTGGTAGCCGACGGGGACAGGCTCCGCTTCTTCGAGGGAGACAAGAACGGTGCTCTTGCCTCGGCCTTCACTGAAACCGGCAGCCCGATGACAAGGCAGGAAGGAAGCGGGCTGAACACTGTGGCCTTCCTGCTCAGCGCTGATGAGGCCTTCCTTTACGCGCTCAACGCCGGAAACGGAACAGTCTCGACCTACTCCATCGGCGCAGGCGGCACGCTCACATACGTAGGATCAACAGACCTCGGCTTCACACCGAAGAGCGCGACGATATCACCAAACGGAGAATACATGATCGTCACCGGCACAGGCGGCCAGCTGGCAATCATGAGAATAAAGACGTCCTGAACGGCTTGTCTTTTCACCTCCTGCCTCCCGGACGGCCCTCCGGGGGGCTTTTCTCATGAACAATGATCAAAATGCGACAAACAGCGGAGGCAGTTCATAATCCGTACATATCCGTTTGCTATATTTGCATTGCGTTGAGGGAAAGGGGGCACACGCCTGCAGCAGAAGCTGGAGTACAAGGCAAGGATTGCAGGATGCGCCGTCATCTATGTAGATCCAAAACACACATCC
>CALXOO010000038.1 GCA_944390045.1 uncultured Spirochaetales bacterium
CCAGAATTATTTAGGTCTCAAAGCGAAAGACGGGACTTGAACCCGCGACATCCACCTTGGCAAGGTGGAGCTCTACCCCTGAGCTACTTTCGCATGTGTGCTTTCTTATGCCATAAGCATGGGGGTCTTGTCTAGAGCCCCCTTGCAAGTTTTGTATGGCTTTGTCATGATCTGAACATAATCAAGTACAGAGGTGACGCATGATTTCACAGGCATACTGAATCACAATATTTCTCTTTCAGGAGCCTTGCCGATGTCTAATCCAGTAATAATCTCAAACCTTTCATTCAATTATCCCGGGCGGGGCGGACGGCTTTTTGAATCCGTGAACCTCACTCTGCATCCAGGCTGGACAGCCTTTGCCGGGGCCAACGGAAGCGGAAAGAGCACGCTTGCAGATCTCATTGCCGGTGTACTTGCTGCGGACAGCGGCACGATCCGGCATTCCGGGCAGGTCTGTCTGTGCACTCAGGTCTTCGGCGGAATTGAGGTGGATGACTACCAGTATCTGTACGATTACTCTTCTGACAGCGTCAGACTGAGGCGTCTGCTCGCGCTTGATGAGGAAATGTTTGAACGAGCAGGAACACTGTCTGGAGGTGAGAGAAAGAGGCTGCAGCTATATCTTGCGCTCTCACGCAGCCCATCTGTCCTGATCCTGGACGAACCCACCAATCATCTCGATGCCCGTAGCAAGAACATCATTCTCTCTGCGCTGTACGGCTATGACGGTGTAGGCATACTGATAAGCCATGACAGGGCCTTCATGGACTCACTTGCCAGAAGGACCATCATCTTCTCATGCGAGGGAGCAGACCGCCCTGTACAGCTTGATGACATCCCGCTTCCGGCGAGTGCTGCCTTCAGTGAGCGGGAGGAGAGGAGGGCCTCAATTCTCAGCCGGAGGGCGGCCCTTGCAGGAAATCTGGCATCACTTGGCAGGGCAGAGTCTGGGCTGGAGGAGAGAATCAGGGCAAGCTCGTCGCGCATGTCAAAGCGCGGAATCGATGTCAGGGACCATGACGCCAAGGGCAAAATAGATGCTGCCCGCCTCACAGGAAAGGACAGGAGGGACGGCGACAGGAAGAAGGCCCTGGAAAGCCGTATGGATGATGTCAGGAAGCGCCTTGACAGTCTGGGTGAGGTACGTCTGAGAAAGAGCGGGCTGTCTGCGCCTTCCTTCTCCAGCCTGCACTCGGCACTTCACATTCCGCCTACAGACATCGCTGCGGGCTCATACACACTTCATGTCGCCATGATGGACTTCCCTCCGGCAAGCCGCACCAGAATTGATGGGGATAACGGTGCCGGAAAGACGCTTCTGGTGAAGCATCTTGTCTCGGCAGCGAGAGAAAGATGGGGAGATGCTGCCGTCGCATATATCAGGCAGGAATACAGCCCTGATGATGAGGCGCTGATCTGCTCGCGCTATTATGAGCTGGATGATGCCGGCAGGGGCTGTGTGGTCTCAGACCTCTACCGGCTCGGATCTGATCCGGCATCCTTTCTCTCAGGAAACGGGATCTCGCCCGGTGAGCTGAGAAAACTCGACTATCTTCTGTCAGTCAGGTCGGCTCCTGCGCTGCTTGTCATGGATGAGCCGACGAATCACCTCGACATAACAAGCGTGATGGCACTTGAGCAGATGCTCTCGTCAAGCGGTCTGACCCTCATCCTCGTGAGCCATGATGCGGCTTTCAGCACCAGGCTGTGCGACCGCAAAGTGGAAGTGGTGAGAAATGGCAGCACGGGAGAGGCGCGGCTGTGCTAGAATGGTGCCATGCCGGCATTCCTGATCTCCTTCGCCATATTTGTCTCTGATTCCGTCCTGCATCTCATCCTGCAGGCACACAGGAAGGCTGACGGCATTGATCACTGGCCGATAGTCCTGACCAAGATCGTGATCGTGCCAAGCCTTTATCTGACCCTTTTCCTGGGCTCAGAGGCCTCAGGACTTGATGTGCACGGCGCCATCTGGGCCCTGTCTGCATGTTTTTTCTACACTTTGGGGGACATACTGCTCACCCAGCGCTGGAAGACTGCCTTTGAACTTGGTGCGCTCTCATTCGTGCTCGGTCATGCGGCAGTGTCGGCCGGCTATGTGTCCAGGTATTTTTCTCCCTTGCTGCTGTTCATCGCGCTTGCCGTCTATCTCTTTCCGCTGATCCGGTATCTTGCTGCCGTGCGGCGGTGGGCCGGAGAGGGAAGGGCCGGCTACGTCTTCTATGGGCTTGTGCACTATGTCTTCTGTGCGCTTCTTGCCTCATCCGCCTCGCCCTTCGCAATAGCAGGAAGCCTGCTCTTCGCCGTTTCTGACTGTATGATCGTATATGCCATAACAGGGGCAGGAAGGAAGAGGGATGTCGCCGTAATGGCGACATACATCCTCTCGAACATCCTTCTGGCACTGGGCTTTCTTTTCTAGTGCTGCCTCTTGCAGCGGTAGGAATACCCGCTGGTGCGCTTGCTGCCGTCCCTCTTGATCTCGTAGAGGGCAGGGTAGTCCTTGATGAGCTCGCTGAGTTTCCTGTAGCCGTAGGCCATGGGGTTGAACTCCGGCTTGACGCGCTTTATGTACACTCCTGCGGATGAGATGTTCACATAGTCATCATCATCTTCGACAAAACGCTCGTAGGCGATGCGCAGCAGGGCATGAACCTCGTTGATGTCAGCCTCTTTCGCATAGGATGCTTCTGCCTCCTTCTGCTGGCCTGCTGCCGTGCTCTCCTGGGTCGTCTCCTTTCCCGGGGCTGTCTTCTTGCGCTCTGCACTCTTTTTCGCGGGTGCGCTCTCCTCCTTGGTGCTGGTCAGGTACTCAAGATAGATGAAGTCATCACAGGCATTGCAGAAGGCCTCGGGAGTTTTCTTCTCTCCCACTCCGATGACATACATCCCGCTTTCCTTCAGCCTGACTGCCAGCGGGGTGAAGTCACTGTCGCTGGAGACAAGTACTGCCGCGTCATACATTCCTGTATGAAGCATGTCCATGGCGTCTATGACCATGGCAATGTCTGTGGTGTTCTTGCCTGCCACGTAGTCAAACTGCTGTTCTGCCTTGATGGCCAGTGTCTTGATCTTGTTTTCCCATTTGTGCAGCTGCACCTTCGTGAAGTTTCCGTATGCCTTCTTGACGATGATCCTGCCGTAGGTCGAGATCTCGTGCATGATCTCGTCAAGTTTGCTCAGCTGTGTGTTGTCCGCATCGATCAGGACAACCATCTTCTGGAAATCTTCCATCAGAATATCCTGAAGGTGTTTTCCCACACTTCACTGTGGTCCTTTTCCAGATGACGCGTCTCCTCCATCTTCTCGATCTCAAGCGGACGGTCCGCAAAACCGAAGGAGACCATGGGCTCCAGGCAGAGGAACTGGCCATGACGGCCCTGCTGGGTCCAGGCGACGAAGGTGGTCATATTGCCCAGTTCGGCGGTGACTCCATGTTCTCCCTCCGTGGAGGTGAGCGTGATCTCCCTGGACTCAACACCGCGCAGGACAATCGGTCCCTTGTCCGTCTCTGTGCGCCTGAGCTCTATCGTGTCGCCGACGAGGAAATCTTTCTCGCGCACATAACTCTCTCCGCTCTGGTACAACCTGTCCAGATGCTCGTTCTTCTCAAAGGAGAGTGAATAGCTTTCCAGACTGCAGCCCCTGCCGTTGATGTCCAGACTGAATGCGGGGTGCCAGGCGAAGGTGTAGTACAGATCGTCCTTTGCCGTGACCTCGGCGCGTGCCGTATAGCCGTCCTCATGGAGCGTGTAGGTCACGGTGAGGACGAACCCGTAGGGATAGTACTTCTTCCTGAACTCCTCGTTGTCCTCGAGTGTGAACTGGGCTATGTTGTCTGTCAGCTTCTCCGCGATGAACTCATTGTCTCTGGCAAAGCCGTTGTTCGGCATGTCGTACATCACGCCTCCGGCCATGATCTTGTTGTCCTTAGTGGGGCCGCTGAGCGGGAAGAGCAGGGGAGCGCGGCGAGGCCAGTATTCTTTGTCTCCCTGCCAGATGTATTCGATCCCGTCCCTGATCAGCGACTGGGGTTCCGCACCCAGACTGCTGATGGTCATTCTCGTGTTTCCGTTCTCAAGTGTTATCAGCATGATTATCTCCTTTCCTGGCCCTGAATATGATGAATGAGGGCTTGATCAGATCGCGGGCCAGAGCAGGCAGCTGCTTGATCGCCTTCCTGTCAGGCTTCGGCTCGACGCAGTCTGTTATCACAAAACCATTATGGCAGAGAGTGCTGACTATTGTCGAGATTTTCCTGTGCTGGTGGATCACGTCATCCACAAACCACCTGACGTGGCGTTCTCCCTCACTCTGGTAATCGGCGACCTTGAAAAAGCAGTTTCCGTTCTCATCCTTCACATAGCGGTGGTCAGTGTTCATCGCGGCAGTGGTCATCGGGTGCTCCTGGCTGAAAAGGAGGATGCCTCCGGGGGCAAGCAGCCGTGCGCAGTCCTCTATCAGTTTCCCGAAGTCCAGCGCATAGTGAAAGGCGAGGGATGAGAAGATCAGGTCGAATGGTCCTGTCAGCCGGTCCAGGTCCTCCATCGCCAGCTGGAGGTAGCTTATGTTGTGGTCGCTGTTCTCCTTCATCGCCACGTTGAGCATGCGCCGGGAGATGTCGATGCCGACGACCTTTTCTGCCTTTTGCGCGAACTGGAGGCAGTTGATCCCGTAGCCGCAGCCGATGTCAAGCACATTTTTCCCTGTGATGTCAGGTAGCAGGGAAAGAATGGCCGGCTGTTCCAGCAGGTCGTTGAAGTTCCTGCCGCTCCTCAGGTCCAGATAGCCCTCAAAGAAGTCAGGGTCATCGAATATGTTCTGATTGCCGTTCATTTTGTCTTATTCAGGACCTCCTTCCAGTCCCTGCCGGAGTTCTTTTCTCCTGCTGCCGCCGGCAGCTCACCGTTTGAGGCCCTGATGAAGGCCAGGTGGTGGCGCCATTTCACGCTCTTTCCCGCAAGTTCTCCCAGCACACGATCAAGCAGCAGCTCGTCATCCGGGAGCCCCAGGCTGCTGATCGCCGGAATATATGTCTTCTGTATCCATCCGGTCAGCGTCGCCTTGTCAAGGATCCTGTCTTCCCTCGTCTCGGTGAGTCTCACGTCGACATTCCTGAACCGTCTGGTGAAGAATGGTTCAAGATCGTCTCCGTTCCAGTTGCTCATTGAGTTCGTGCCTCCGTGGTAGATCAGCCGCTCTGCATTCTGGAGAGTTGCCCTGAGGGAAGGATCGCTGATGAATTCAGAGAGTGTCGAGCCCATGCTCGGAACCGACTCGCAGGTGCTGAGAATCCCGTCAAGTCTCAGGATGCGGCTGACGGCGTTAAGCAGCGGCTCACTTTCAGACAGGCGGGTGAAGACATTGCGCGAGAAGACGAATTCGAACTTCAGGTCCTCATCCAGGCCGCTTATGACATTCAGCTCCCCTCCGAGCCTGATCTCCGGCTGGCGGAGGATGTCAAGTGTCGCCTTGTAGTGGTCAATGTACTCCTTGTCCTCTTTTGCCCTGACCTGTGCGAGAGTAAGTCCCTCTGGATTGTACTTCATCGCCTGCCACATGAGCAGGCCGTGACTGGCATTGAGGACGAGGATGTTGTCGCTCCGGCGTATGACCAGACCGGCAAAGAGGCGGTCCCTGATCTCAAGCAGCATGCGGCTTCCGCTGTCGCTTGCCCGTCTCAGCCATCTCTCCTCGGCCTTGTCAGCAGGCGAGAATGTCAGGTTCTCAACATAGGGTGACTGGCTTATGCTCTCAAGCTGGGCTTCCCTCTTGCGTTCGACCTCCTCCTTTATCTTGTCCTCATAGCCCATGCTGGACGGGTGATAGTATATCTTGCCCTGCAGCCCGTCAGGCAGGTACTGCTGGGTGACGAAGTGTTCCCTGTAGGAGTGCGGGTAGAGGTAACCCTTTCCGTGCCCCAGGTCGTTTCCGTCCCTCGAGGGATCCTTGAGATGATTCGGGACCTCGCCGGACTGCTCTTTCTCAACATCCGACAGGGCATCGAAAAAGCCCAGTGAGGAATTGCTCTTGGGACAGGTTGACAGATACAGCGCGCTCTGTGTCAGCAGGAAGCGCCCTTCAGGCAGTCCTATTCTGTCATAGGCCCTGGCACAGGACTCGACAATGGCGATCGCCTCCGGATCAGCCATGCCCACGTCCTCGCAGGCCAGGATCAGCATGCGGCGGAAGATGAAGCGGGGGTCCTCTCCGGCTGCGACCATGCGGGCCAGCCAGTAAAGAGCGGCATCCGGATCGCTGCCTCTGAGAGACTTTATGAAGGCACTGATCACATCGAAGTGGTAATCGCCTTCCTTGTCATAGAGGACAGCCTTCTTCTGGATCGACTCCTCTGCCACCCTCATCGTGATCTCGATTGTCTCTCCCTCGGGAGGAGGAAAGGTGTCAGGAGTGGTCTCGACTGCCAGCTGGAGAGCATTGAGGAGGCTTCTGGCATCTCCGGCGGCGACATCCACAATGTGTTCCAGTGCTCCCTCCTCGAAGTGGACCTTGTATCTGCCGTAGCCCCGCTCCCTGTCCGAGAGGGCCTGGAAGGCGACGCGCAGCATCTCGTCATGGTTCAGTCTGGTGAGCTGGAAGATTCTCGAGCGAGAGACAAGTGCGGCATTGACTTCGAAGTAGGGGTTCTCAGTTGTGGCACCGATGAGAATTATCGTGCCGTTCTCCACCCAGGGCAGGAGTGCGTCCTGCTGGCTCTTGTTCCAGCGGTGGACCTCATCGACGAAGAGTATTGTCTTCTGGCCGAACATCTTGAGCCTGTCCCTGGCATTGTCTATCTCGTATCTGAGCTCCTTCACTCCGGAAAGCACGGCGTTCAGCGTTGAGAAGTGGCTGCGTGTCGTGTTTGCGATCACACGGGCAAGTGTGGTCTTTCCTGTCCCCGGAGGACCATAGAAGATGACGCTGGTCAGCAGGTCTGCCTGTATCGCCCTCCTGAGAAGGCGGCCCTTGCCGATTATGTGTTCCTGACCGATGTACTCCTCTATGGTGCGCGGGCGCATCCGGGCCGCAAGCGGCTCGGCCGAGGCCGTGTTCGGCGAGCTTGAGAAAAGGTCTTCTTCGTCGTAGTCCATCAGAGTGTTCCCATCAGACGTCCGCGCTGGACGATTTCGTTCTCGGAGAGAGTGTTGAAGAATCTGTCAGTTGCCCATGTGGCTATCTGCTGTGCGGTGAAGCTCTCAACAGGCGGGATGTCCACGCCCTGTCCGACCAGATCAAGCGCGGCAAGGTTCTCCCTCCAGATGCGTGCCTCCCTCTCCAGAAGCGCATAGCTGCGGCTGATCTGCTGTGCATTGTCCTCAAGATGTGACAGATATATGTCCATGACATCGCTGCTGCACTGTTGCATCAGCTCCTCCGTGAGGCTTGCATAGCCGCGCTCGTAGTAGGAAGTGACATTGTCGACCTGCATCGTGTCGATATAGCTGAAGAGCCAGTCGACAGCCTCTGCGGTCGCGGCGGTCAGCACCTGGGCTATTGATTCGAGATAGTCCCCCAGCAGGCTTGAGAACTGCGGAAGTGTGTCAAGATAGCTGTAATAGCTCTGCGGCAGACTGAGGTCTGTCAGATCAGAGAACGCGCTGTTCTCCGTGGCGATGAGGGCATTCCTCTCACTCTGTATGAGGATGAGAAGGGCCCGCGACTCGTCTATCGCCTGACTCTGGTCCCGGCCTGACTGGCAGGCTGTCATGACCAGAAGCACAAGTGCCGCAATGAGGACTTTCTTCATGTGATCAATAATAGGATCCGGAAATCGTCTTGTCCACACTTTGCAAAACCGCCACACTGCCCGCATTATGCTTGACCTTTGGCGAAGATCTGCTAAATTTGTCTTTACTAGGAGATCAAATGAGTCAGAACAACAAACTGGTGGTCTACGCCAATACACAGCAGAGGGAGAATTCCCTCATAAGAAATGTATACCTTTTCATGTCGCTTGGACTGCTGCTGACCGCGGCCGTGGCCTATCTGGCCAGCAACAGCATGACTGTGGTCCGCTTCTTCCTCCTCAATCCGGTAGGATCCATCGTGCTTGTGGTCGCACAGCTTGCGGTGGTCTTCTTCCTGTCTGCGAGAATCGAGAGGCTGTCAACCTCAGCCGCGACACTGTGCTTTTTCGGCTACAGTGCGCTGACCGGCATAAGCCTTTCCGCAATCTTCATCGCATACGCCCAGATCACGATCTGGAAGGCCTTCCTCACGACAGCGCTGATGTTCGTCGGCATGACGGTCTACGCCTCTGTCAGCAAGAGGAACATCGCCTCCTGGTCCCGTTATCTGATGATGGGACTTTGGGGACTGATCATAGCCAGCCTGCTGAATTTCCTTTTCAGGAGCACTATGCTTGACATGATCATTTCGCTTGTCGGCATCGTGGTGTTCACCGGACTTACGATCTGGGACACGAAGAGGGTGGTCGAGATGAACCGCGAATACGGAGCCGAGATGACCAGGGAAGAGCACACAAAACTTGGCATCATGGGAGCTCTGAACCTCTATCTGGACTTCCTGAACATCTTCCTCTACCTGCTTAGGATCTATGCTGCAGCAGACAGAGATTGAGACCGTATACAGAAGTGACGACGTGATAGTCGTCAACAAACCGCCGTTCATCCCCACCTCTCCCCTTGGAGACAATGGGGATGAACTGTGTCTGGTCAGTCTGGTCAGACGCTTCGAGCCGCGGATCATGGTCCCGGTGGGCAGGCTGATCAGGGAAGGTGGTCTGATACACCGTCTGGACACTCCGACACGGGGTCTGGTGCTCTTTGCCCTGACCCAGGAGGCCTATGACGACCTGATCGCCCAGCAGAAGCACGACAGGATAATCAAGCAGTACCGTGCAACCTTCACCGGCAGGACAGACGCTCTTCCAGAGGGCTTTCCTCCCTATGAGGGCTTTGATCCTGCCCATGAGTGCGGAGTGATCACAAGCTATTTCAGAAGCTATGGTCCCCGCGGCGCCAGCGTCCGTCCGGCGCTCAGCGCAGGGGCCAAGCGCTGCAGCGGTACTCTGTACTCGACACAGTGCGAGGTGGAGTCGCCGCACAGCGTGATCTGCACCATAAGCCGGGGCTTCAGGCATCAGATACGCTGCCACATGGCCTGGGCCGGCTATCCACTGGAAGGGGATGTCAGGTACGGCGGAACCGGCTCTGACCGATTCGGCCTCGAGGCGATAGGCCTGAGCTTCTGTGACCCCGCTAACGGGACGAATGTCACCGTGACGCTCTAGAACGGAGTGCTGACTTCCTCCACGCTTCCGTCGGCCGAGACCATCTCGATCCTGCGCCGGACATCCTCCAGCGTCTTCGTCAGTTTCTTCGACAGCGCGTTTGCCTCTTCGTAGAGCTTCAGGCTCTCCTCAAGTCCGGTCTCTTCGCTCTTGAGCTTTGCGGTGATGTCCTCAAGCCTCTTCAAGTCGCTTTCAAAACTCATTCCTTTTCCTCCTGCACCCTGGCCCTGAACGAGCCATGTGCCACTGTAATGTCAACAAGCTGCCCTCCGGCAAGCCTTCCTGCCCCGGTGACGACTGCACCGCTTTCATCTCTTACTATCGCATAGCCACGTCTCAGCACGGAGACCGGGTCAAGTGCGGCCAGCTGGCTGGTCAGTCCTTCCAGCCTGTCCACAGTCCTGGCAATGCGGCTGCCCATCAGCATCGTGCACAGCCCGCAGGCTCCGCTGAGTCTGGCTTTCAGCGCCTCAGCCCTGGATGACAGCAGCTCACCCGGATGCTGTGCGGCCGCCATGGCGAGTCTGTGCTCCAGTCTGTCAAGTCTGGAGACAAGCGCGGCCTCACATGCGCCTGACAGCTCCTCTGTCTGCCTGAGCGCGGCATCTGTCTTTCCTGAAACCGCTCCTGCCAGTGAGTCAGCTGCGAAATACAGTCTCATGCCGAGAGAGTTCACCCTCTGGTCCATCAGTCTGTCCAGATAGCCGATATCGGCAGGTTCAAGCCTGGAGACCTTTTCCAGCATGATGCTTCTGAGGTGCTCCGGTGCAGGAACGAGGGAAGAGACGCGGTAGGCCTTGGCGGAGAGCAGCCCGGCAAGCCGGCGGGGAAGCTCCTCAAGCTTCTGCCTGATTCTGTACCAGCCCTCAGTCGCGATGCAGGCCCCGTCAGTCGGGGTGATGGCCCTGGCGCTGGCGACATAGTCACTCAGCGCATTGTCTATCTCATGTCCGACAGCGGAAATCACGGGGATCCCGCTTTCATGTATGGCCCTGATGACCTCGTCCTCGCTGAAGGGCAGCAGGTCCTCAACGCTGCCTCCCCCGCGTCCCACGATGAGCACATCGCACAGTGCCAGATCATTTGCCTGTCTGATGGCCGCTGCAATCATCGGGGCCGCCTGTGGTCCCTGCACAAGCACTGGGAAGACAGTCACATCGACATTTCCAGCCCGTCTTCCGGTCGTGTCCAGAATATCCTTTATCGCGGCTCCGGTGGCCGCAGTGATGACACCGATGTTCCTGGGGTAGAGAGGAAGCGCAGGTTTGCCCTCACTCTCGAACCAGCCAAGTGACTGGTAGTATTCCTTTCTCTTCTGCAGCTGGGCCAGGATGTCTCCCAGACCCTCCTTCCTCATGTCCTGCACTATGATCTGGTATGTGCCGCGCGCCTCGTAGACATCGATGGAGCCCCTGACCTCGACCTTGTCTCCGTCAGAAGGGACAAAGCCGCACAGCGCGTTCGCCGAGCGGAACATGACCGCATCGATCTGGCTGGTGCTGTCCTTCAATTTAAAGTACCAGTGTCCGTTCGCGGAGGGACGGAAGGTAGACACCTCGCCGACGATGCAGAGGTTGTAGAACCTTTCCCTGACGAAGGTCTTGATCAGTGAGTTGATCTCGCTGACCTGCAATGGCTTGTCCAGCAGTTCGTTGTCATTCACAGTCAAGCATTCTATCAGGAAGGCCGGCGGTTGGAAACTGGGGACAAGAGCAATGCGA
Organism: uncultured Spirochaetales bacterium; assembly: GCA_944390045.1. Taxonomy (GTDB): domain Bacteria; phylum Spirochaetota; class Spirochaetia; order Sphaerochaetales; family Sphaerochaetaceae; genus Bullifex. The sequence goes on from CALXOO010000038.1 coordinate 10,981, forward strand.
GGACGGAAAAGATCAGCATTGAGAGTACAGTGATGACTGCCGGCAGCCTGTACATCACTGAAAGGTCCAGCGAGAAGCCAAGCGCGCACATCAGCACCAGGACAGGTCTGCCGGCCTTCCTTGCGAAAAGAGCTGCCAGACCGGCCATGGCGGAGAAAAGTGTGATGACGGACCCATGTGGAATGAATGAGGCTGACAGGATAAGCGGAAGGGCAGGGGTGAGATGGATGATTGCGCGTCTTGCAGGAGCGGCAAGAGCAGTGAGGAGCATGATGACTGCTGCCATGACCGGCGGGATCAGAGGGGAGTGGAAGAACAGGGTCAGTATGCCCGTCAGTGCGGCATGGATGATGACAAAGGCTGAGGACCTCACCAGTGTGCGGGAGAAGAACAGCGGGTAGAGAAGAGGCAGGCTTGCCAGAAGAAATGAGAGCATCGCACAGATAAGAAAAAGCTGCCCGGACGGACAGCTTTGTTCTGATGAAAAGCGGCCTCAGGCCTCTTCGATCGCTCCTGTGGGGCAGACGCTCGCGCAGGTTCCGCACTCAATGCACTTCTCGGCGTCGATTGAGTAGATGTCGCCTTCGCTGATAGCTCCGACCGGGCACTCGCCGGCGCATGTTCCACAAGCAACGCATGTGTCTGTGATTCTGTATGCCATATCCAGATCTCCTTAATCAGTTAGATGGCCTGAAGTATAAGACGAGCTGTGCTCCGGGTCAAGGAGTTCTGACAGCCCTGAACCCGTTTTTGAGGCCCTGCTCAGGGAAAACCCGGTCATATGCCGTCTTCTTTCTGCCGTCATTGTGTTCTGCTCCTTTTCCTTTTGCAGTCCTTTTTGCTATCATCAGCCTCATGAAAAAACTGGTTATCGCCGAAAAACCCTCCGTTGCCAGGGAGCTGGCCAGGACACTTGGATCCAGAGTCCGCGCCGACGGCTATCTGGAAGGAGACGAGTATGTGGTGACCTGGGCGCTGGGCCACCTGGTCGAGCTCTGTGAGCCGGCACATTACAGTGAGCGCTACAAGAGATGGTCGATCAAGGACCTTCCCATGATTCCCGAGACACTGGACCAGATGGTCATTCCCGACACTCACGACCAGTTCGACCATATCGCCGGTCTGCTGTCCAGACCGGATATCGGCACTGTCATCATCGCAACGGACGCCGGACGCGAGGGAGAGCTTGTCGCCCGATGGATACTCAAGCTTTGCGGATGGACCGGCAGGACCCAGAGACTGTGGATCAGCAGCCAGACGGAACTTGCCATCCGGGAAGGTTTCGCGAACCTGCATGACGCATCTGAGTACGATAATCTCTACAGGGCGGCCGAATGCCGTGCCGCAGCCGACTGGTATGTCGGAATGAATGTCACCCGCGCTCTCACCTGCCATTATGATGCGAAGCTCAGCGCCGGACGCGTCCAGACTCCGACCCTGGCGCTGATGACCCGCCGGGAGGATGAGATAGACGCCTTCCTGGGTTCCTATTACTACACTGCCAGGGCTGATTTCGGTCTTTTCAGCGCCAGCTATTATCCTGAGGAGAACAGCATCCGCTTCACGGACAAGGCATTGAAGGAGGAGTTCGAGACGTCCTTTGCCGGCAAGGAGGGCACTGTCATCTCCCTGGAGTCGGAGGAGAAGGAGGAGAAGGCTCCGCAGGCCTACGACCTCACTGAGCTGCAGAGGGATGCCAACATAATGCTCGGTTTCTCCGCGAAGGAGACACTGGACACCCTGCAGAGGCTGTACGAAGTGCACAAGATCGTCACGTACCCGCGTACCGACTCCCGATATATCTCACACGACATAGTCCCGACTCTTGCAAACAGGCTTGAGGCCCTGCGCAACACGCAGTTCTCCATAGTCAGCGGCGAGTATCTGAAAAATGGACTCAACTATGATCAGGACCGCTTTGTCCAGGACGAGCTGGTGAGCGATCACCATGCAATCATCCCGACAGAACAGACAGTCAGGCCCGAGGACCTTTCCGCGGATGAGTCAAAGCTGTTCAACCTCATCGCGATGCGCTTTCTTGAGGTGCTCTCTCCTTCGTACCGCTACAGGACAACCACAGCTGTCATCGATGTTGACGGGCGTCTGTTCAAGACCCGTCTCTCCGTTCCGGTCAGCCAGGGCTACCGCTCTGTCTCGATCGCACTGGACATCCGCTCTGCGGCGCCGTCCGTTGATGAGGGGGATGATTCCTTCGCGCTGCTGCGCATGAAGGCCGGAGACAAGGTGAAGATTGAGAAGATCAGGGTCAGGGAGAACAGCACCTCTGCCCCGGAGCGCTATACGGAGGCCAGCCTTCTGTCAGCCATGGAGCATGCGGGCCGCTTTGTCGAGGACAGGGACCTGAAGGGGCATCTCACTAACGGTCTCGGCACACCGGCGACCCGTGCAGACATCATCGAGAAACTGATACAGAACAACTACGTGGAGAGGGATGGCAAGTATCTCGTGCCCACCGCCAAGGGCAGGGAGGTCGTGCGCCTCTCTCCGGCCGTTCTCTCTTCTCCTGAGCTGACCGGAAAGTGGGAAGGCAGACTGGATGCCATAAGCCGTGGCGCCGAGGATTCGCTGCTCTTCATACGTGACATAAAGAAGATGGCCGCAGACCTGGTGGAGGAGGTGAAGCGCTCCAGCCTCGTGTATGCGCCGCACTTCGTCAATCCGAAGGAATGTCCGTACTGTCACGGCCCGATGATGAAGGCCGTCGACGCACAGGGCTGTGTGCACCATATCTGCCAGCGCCTCAGCTGTGGCTACGAGGAAAAGGAGGTCAGGAAGAAGGTTGCCTCCGGAGCCTCTGCCCAGACCAGGCCCGTTGTCGGATCTGACGGCAAGATGAGGATTGTCATCAAGAAGTCTGCAGTGAAGGTTCCCAAGGCAGTCTATGAGACGACGACTGAGGTTGTACACGAGAGCAAGCTCGCATACAGGCGCAGCAGGGATGAGCGCAGGTTTGACAGCCGTGAGCGCCACGGCAGCGCACGCAGCAGCGATGATGATATGTCAGGTGGAACCTTCGCCGACTTCCTGCGTCTCAGCCAGGAGCGCCAGAAACGGGATGAGGGCAGAAAGAGGAGGAAATGAGATGAGGACCTTCACATACACCCAGCGTGTCTATTTCTCCGACACCGATGCCCAGGGCATAGTCTATCATGCAGCCTATCTCGACTTCGCGGAGCATGCCCGTACGGAGCTTGCCCGCGAGCTCGGCACCAGCGGCCTTGACGGCGACAGGGCCCTGGTGGTCAGGAGCATAAACATCAGTTATGAGAAGCCTGCTGTGCTTGATGATCTTCTCACCGTCTATACGACAGTCAGGGATCTGGGCCGCGTTTCGATGACCTTTGAGCAGATCATCAGGCGTGGTGAAGAGACAGTGGCGACACTTCTGGTCAAAGTCGCCAGCATCGACATAAGGACCAAGCGCCCTCTGCGCATTGACGAGGAGCTCGTGAAGGCCCTGCAGTGAGTTAAAACAATGACGGGGGCCATCCAGCCCCCGCCTCATCCGTTCAGACCGGGAACTCTGCTATTCCCCGTCGACTTCCTCGCTGAAAATGCTGTTCAGCATCTCGGAGGCTACGGTCATGTCGCCGTTGTCCGCCACTATGGACCTGACCTTCTCAAGCTCACCGCTGAAGGCCCTGAAATCCTGCATTATGTCGTAGATGTCCTCCTCTTCTTCCTCGAGGCTGTCGTCCATTATCTCCTGCTCGAACTCAAGCAGCGGGTCATCTGTGCCTTCCTCAGCTTCGTCTTCCTCCTCATCTTCCTCGTCTCCGAGATCCGTGAACACGGTCTTCAGATCATCCAGACCGCTGAAGTAGCTGATGAGCTCGTCTATGGCAGATACAAGCTTGTTCCTGCGCTCAGGCGTATTGTAGAAGGGGTCGAGAGAGATGAGGTCCATCAGGTAGAAAAGCACCGAGCGGATGGCGCGGTAGGCCAGCGTGAGTGTCTCGTAGAGGTCGACATAGTCCAGGCTGTCCTCTTCCTTTATCGCGCTGACGCGGCTTTTGTGCATCTCATAGCGGTCAAGCAGGTTGTCCGTCAGATTATCCACGAAGCTGCCGTACTCTCCGCTAAGCTCCTTCTCTCCTGACTGGAGATAGATGTCTCCCATCGCGGCGACCGCATCAACTACGAGCATTGAGCTGTAGGGGAGGGCCTTCACCAGGTTTTCCGTATACATTTCCTGGAAGAAATAGGCCCTGTCGTATTCGCCCCTGTCAGAGAGCAGGCTGACAAGGATGTCAGTCATCTCCTCGTACTCGCTGATGTGTCTGTTGGGCATGGTGACCAGGGAGGCCCAGCCCGGATCCGAGAGCAGGCTGTCAAGCAGGTCGATGATGCTCTCGTCGTCCTCCTCAGTTCCGTTGTAATAGCATGATCGCACGAATCTCAGCACCAGGTCGTCATAGGTGCTGTCGAGGCCAAGCCTGACATCGCGCATCTTGCACTGCACTGTCTCCTTCAGAATCTCGAAGGCCTCCTCATCCGCCGGGTTGATGTCCATCAGACACCTGGCAAGTTCGTACTTTGCCTTGATCGTGCCCGGATGCGCGGGGCCGAGATTGTCGAATAGGATGTTGTACACTTCACGCTGTCTGTTGACGGCTTCCATGTTCTCAAGTGATAGTTCCATTGCTGCCACAGTCTGTCGCTCCTGGTCATTTGTTTTGGGTTAATTCTATCTTGATTCCAGCGGGAAAAAAAGGTGAAAATCGTATAAAGTATGAGAATTCACGGACTGAACAGACTCTCGCTCGTGGACTACCCGGGCAAAATGGCGGCCATCGTATTCACAGGGGGCTGCAACTTCCGCTGCCCCTTCTGCCACAACTCATCGCTTGTCCTTGATCCGGACAGCCAGCCTCTTGTGCCTGAGCAGGAAGTCCTCTCCTATCTGGAAAAGAGGAGGAATATGCTGGACGGACTCGTGATCACCGGAGGTGAGCCCACGCTGGAAGGTGGTCTCATTCCCTTCATGCGCGCTGTCAGGCAGCTGGGTCTGCTGGTGAAGCTGGACACGAACGGCTACAGACCTGACGTGCTGGAATCTGTCCTGGAGGAAGGTCTTGCGGACTATGTCGCCATGGATATAAAGAACAGCCCTGATGCCTATGCCAGAACAGCAGGGCTGCCCTATGTCGATATGGAACGCATCCGCAGGAGCATCGATCTCATACGTACTTCAGGCGTTGACTACGAATTCCGGACGACTGTCGTGCGAGGCCTCCACTACAGGGAAAATTTTGAGAAAATCTGCGCCCTGATCGCACCGTGCAGGAGATATTTCCTGCAAACCTTTGTCCCGTCACAGGATACGATCACGGAAGGCTGGCAGGCCCCTGACCATGACGAGATGCAAAGTTATGTCGAATTGATAAGAACTTATATCGGAACTGTACAGGTCAGAGACAGCCGGGATTGAGCTTGTCCACCAGATATGGTGTGATCGCGCCCGGATGCCACTTTCTGTTGTGTAATTCGTGCTTGCCCTCGCCGGTTTTCTATGCTAGATTGGTTCTTGTTCAATACGAGGTGATAACATGTACGAAGTTGTAAAGAGGGACGGAAAGGTCGTCTCCTTCGACATCAGGAAGATCGCTGCCGCGATCACAAAGGCCTTCGAGGCCACGGGCAAGCAGTACAATGCCGATATCATTGACTTCATCGCACTCAAGGTCACTAGCGACTATGAGAAGAAGATAAAGGATGACAGAATCCAGGTCGAGGATATTCAGGACAGCGTCGAGAGCGTGCTGTCCAACGCGGGCTATGCCGACGTCGCCAAGACATACATCCTGTACCGCAAGCAGCGGGAGAAGATGAGGGCGATGAGGAGTACTGTCCTCGATTACAAGGAGACTGTCGACAAGTACCTCAACGCTTCAGACTGGCGCGTCAAGGAGAACAGTACAGTCAACTACTCGATCGGCGGACTTATCCTCTCCAACAGCGGAGCCATCACCGCGAACTACTGGCTCAGCGAGGTCTATGACCAGGAGATTGCTAACGCCCACCGCCGCTGCGACATCCATCTGCATGATCTGTCAATGCTTTCAGGCTACTGTGCCGGCTGGTCCATCAAGCAGCTGATCCAGGAGGGACTCGGAGGAGTCACCGGAAAGATCACCTCCAGCCCTGCCAGGCATCTGTCCACCCTGTGCAACCAGATGGTCAACTTCCTCGGCATCATGCAGAACGAGTGGGCCGGCGCACAGGCTTTCAGCAGCTTCGACACCTATCTCGCACCCTTCGTCAAGGTCGACGGGCTGAGCTATAAGGAAGTCAAGCAGTGTATCCAGAGCTTCGTGTACGGCGTCAACACTCCTTCCCGCTGGGGAACCCAGGCTCCCTTCACGAACATCACCCTTGACTGGACTGTTCCAGCCGATCTTCGTGACCAGAAGGCGATTGTCGGCGGAAAGGAGATGGACTTCACCTATGGTGACTGCAAGGAAGAGATGGACATGGTCAACCGTGCCTTCATCGAGGTCATGATCGAGGGCGACGCCAACGGCCGCGGCTTCCAGTATCCGATCCCGACCTACTCAATCACCAGGGACTTTGACTGGTCCGACACGCTCAACAACAGACTGCTTTTCGAGATGACGGCAAAGTACGGAACTCCGTATTTCTCCAATTACATCAACTCCGACATGGAGCCCAGCGACGTGCGCTCGATGTGCTGCCGCCTGAGGCTGGATCTGAGGGAGCTGAGGAAGAAGTCCGGCGGCTACTTCGGTTCCGGAGAGAGCACCGGAAGCATCGGAGTCGTCACGATCAACCTTCCGCGCATGGCCTACCAGAGCAGGGACAGGGAGGACTTCTTCAAGAGGCTCGATCACATGATGGATCTCTCTGCCCGTTCACTGAAGATCAAGCGTGATGTCATAACCAAGCTCCTGGAAGAGGGTCTCTATCCCTATACGAAGCACTATCTGGGCACCTTCAACAACCATTTCTCGACAATTGGACTGGTCGGAATGAACGAGGCCTGCCTGAATGCCAACTGGCTGAGGATGGATCTGACGCACGCTGAGGCGCAGGACTTCGCAGTTGAGGTCCTGGACCACATGAGAGAGCGCCTTTCCGATTACCAGGAGAAGTACGGCGACCTGTACAACCTGGAGGCCACACCTGCCGAGAGTACGGCCTACCGTTTCGCGAAGCACGATGTGGAGGACTTCCCCCAGATCATAACAGCAAGCGACAATGCAGCGGCTCCGTACTATACGAACAGCAGCCACCTTCCTGTCGGCTATACTGATGACATCTTCACCGCTCTGGACATTCAGGACAGACTCCAGACGAAGTACACCTCCGGAACCGTCTTCCATGTCTTCCTCGGAGAGAAGCTGCCCACCTGGCAGTCTGCCGCCGAGATCGTCAGGAAGATCGCCGAGAACTACGAGATGCCGTACTACACGCTCAGTCCGACCTATTCGGTCTGCCCCGAGCATGGATATATCACAGGCGAGGTCTACAAGTGCCCCAAGTGCGGTGCGACCACAGAGGTCTACTCCAGGATCACTGGCTACTACCGCCCTGTCCAGAACTGGAATGCCGGCAAGAGCGAGGAGTTCAAGGAGAGGAAGGAGTACGTGCTTGAGACCAGCCATTTCCATGGCTCGCATGTCCATGTGAAGGAGGCTCCGGCCCCGGTCAGGGCAAAGCGCCTCGTGCTCTTCACGACAAAGACCTGCCCGAACTGCCGCATTGCCAAGGCAAGTCTCGACAAGGCCGGAATCGGCTACGAGGTTGTTGACGCGGAGGAGAATGCCGAGCTGGCAAGAAAGTACCGTGTCATGCAGGCCCCCACGCTGGTCGCGATCGACGGCGAGGAGGCTGAGGTTTCCAGCGGAATCGCCGCGGTCAGGGCCTACATCGAGCGCGCCTGTTAATCAAGTCCAGAATAATCGTTGAATATTTGGAGCCGTCGCATAAATCAATTTGAGAATCGGCAGCATCCATCAAACAACCACAGAGCAGGACTTCGGTCCTGCTTTGTGCATTAAAGCAAGTGAATGAATGCAGAATTTGGGCCCTATGGGACAGAATCTCCCTTGGGCAATTCAGAA
>CALXOO010000039.1 GCA_944390045.1 uncultured Spirochaetales bacterium
ACAGTCGGACTAGTTCTTTGTGGAACAGTCAGTTACAAGGCGGATTGCATACCTTGTGCTTCGGAAAAAGGGATATAGTCAGGAAAAAAGAAAAATGCAGTACCAGATTCTATCATTCTTCCAGAAAATCGAGTCCGACGGGCTGATGTGGATCGCCAACATGCTCTCAATGCTGGGTGAGGAGGCCTTCATGATAGCCATCCTCCTGGTGGTCTACTATATCTGGGACAAGAAGGCCGGCTTCTCTGTCTTCTCCAGTCTCATCTGCGCACAGCTGGTGACAAACGTCATCAAGGCCATTGTACGCTTTCCCCGCCCCTTCACGCTCTATCCTGAGCTTGGAAGCAGCCGGCTTGAGACCGCGACAGGCTATTCATTCCCCTCAGGGCACACGACAGGAGCCGCGGCCTTCTATCCGGCACTTGCCAGGGAGAGCGGAAGATTGTCAGCGCTCGTCCTGGCAATACTTCTCGCCGTTCTCATCGGACTGAGCCGGAACATCCTGCGGGTGCACTGGCCAGTGGATGTGGTTGTCGGACTCTTCATAGGGCTTGTTTTCTCCCTGGCGGCAGGAAGAATCCTGGACAGGATCTATCAGGACAGGCTCCTCAGGCTGCGCTTCTGCTCGGCGGCCTGCCTGCTGTCATTTTTCCCGGCCCTGATCCTCACTGTCCTCCTCAGCGCCGGCCTTGCCGACAAGGTGGCCTTCAGCGACCTCATGAAGCTGCTCGCCCTGTCCAGCGGGGCCTATGCCGGCTGTGTCATCGAGACAAGATACGCCTGCTTCAGGGTGCAGCGTAGGGCGGTGAAGGCACTGGCCTCGCTCGTAACCGCAATGGGCGTGGTCATCCTGATCATGCTCTCGAAGGCCATAATCCCGCAGTCACTCTACTACCCAGGCTCCGCACTGCGCTATCTGCTCATCGGGCTGTGGACCACAGGGCTCTTCCCGCTGCTCGGCGTCAGGACCGGTCTTCTTGAAAGAGAGTCTTCGGATACCTGATCCCCTTGAGCGCCAGGTAGTGGTCCAGGGCCGCCTTGTCGTACAGGTAATCGTGAAGCATCCTGCCGAAGAGGACCCCGCAGGCATAGGCATCACTCTGGGCCATGTGCGCGTCATATTCCATGTTCAGGTATTCGCTGACCAGATGGCCCAGTGAATGACTTCTGTAGCCGGCAAGCAGCCTCCGGCTGATGCCCAGAGAACAGTAATAGCTCCACTGCGGCAGACGGATGCCGTATGTCCCGGCCGAAGCGCGCAGCACCCTCATGTCGAAGGGGGCATTGTGGGCCACCAGCGGGTCAGATCCGATAAAGTCAGTTATCTCACCGGCCAGCTCATCAAAGGTGGGCTGCCACCTGCAGTCGGCCGGAGTAAGGTGGTGGACCGCCATGCACACGGGATCGAAGTACATCACAGGCGGTCTGATCAGCCTGTAGTATGATTCAGTCTGTCTGCCGTCCTGATCAAAACGGGACAGACCAATGGCACAGGCGCTGTCCGCATTCTGGTTGGCGGTCTCGAAATCTATCGCAACGTAATTCACAGCTGCTATTTAATCAGGGAAAGCGGTGTCTTTCAACATTTGCCCCATTCCTTCCGGCAGGATGGAGAGAATGGGATCAGAGCTCATTGTCTTCCGGGAAAACCGCCTGATAGGCTCTTCCTCCTACCCTGATGTGGTATTCGCAGTCATGACCGCTGATGAATGCGCACTCTCCCTCACAGAGATCAAGGTGTCCATCCGCGGTTCCGACCCTGACCTTGCCCTCGGTGCAGAGGACCAGGCTGGGAACCCTGTCCCTGATATCGTAGGAACCGGACCTGAGAACCCCCAGCGACCAGCCGTTGCCATAGGCACGCTGTCTGAGGAAGGAATCGGCGACAAGCTCTGTCTTGCCGGAGAAGCCGGCCTCGAAATCAATGAGATTCAGCGCTCCGGCCACATCGATGTGCTTCCGGCTCATGCCAAGTCTCTTCTCATTGTCGCTGGAATCCTCAAGCTCAATGCCGCTGCCATGGACATAAGTGTGGACAAGTCCGCTCCTGATGTAGGCGGCCTCACCTATTCTCAGGTGAATCACATTCATCAGGTAGACTGCAGCCACACCGGGATCATAGCCGAAAATGGAGAAGATCTTCTGTGCGATTCCCCGCTCCGTCAGATAGACTCCGCCGCGGCTCAGCTCCTCACCGGCGCTCTCAAGTCCCGCCAGAAACTCATCTGTCACTTTCATCAGCTCTCCGTCTTCCAGAGTGAAGAGGGTCTTTACCAGTCCCCTGACTGTCCGGCTTCTCGAGAAATGGGCCTCGAAAGATGATGGCATAAGGCGCCTCAGGTGAAAGACCGCATCTTCATATGGCCTGAAACCTGCCATCAGTGTCGTCGGCGTCATCGCAAGAAACAGCTCATTCTTTCCGTTGGCATCCTTGAAGTCAAGCATGTCAGGATCAGCACCGGAGCGCCTCATCAGCTCATCATTCTGCCAGCCGATTCCGGCCTGAATGCTGTCAGGATGGACATGGAGGCTGAGCGGGCTGTTGATGGCGAGAACCTTCATCATCAGAGGAAAAGCGTCAGCCTTTCCGTCTCCGCTGTCCGTGATGTACTGCGACAGCGTGCGCCCGTCCTCAAGCCTTGAGGGGCCATCCGGATGGACGCCGAACCAGGCCTCCGCCTGCGGACTGCCGTCCGAGGCATAGTGGAAAAGCGCGGGAAGGATGTCCCTTGATCCCCAGGCATATGACTTTATGCAACCACTGATCCTGACACTCTGCATACTGCCTCCTGAGTTGAATTGTATCACAGCAATCTCAGTTCTCGAGCCCCAATCTGATGCAGACCGAGAAGAGGTCAAGAGGCTTGTCTCCGGGCTCCTGTCCGTATTCCAGCGTCGCATAAGTCAGATCCACGGTGAATATCTGGAAGTCAAAGGTGAACCCCAGCGACAGGTAACCGCTGTTGATGCCGGCCCGGATGTGGAAGGTGTTCACCAGCGACAGCTGGGCACCCAGGCGCAGGTGCGTGACAAGAGTACTGCTGGTGACAGGTTCTGAGAAAAATCCCAGCAGATCGGTAAGGTCGGCGGCAAGTGTCAGGCCGGCCCAGTCCCAGATCCCGCCGGAAGGAGTCCTGAGCGCGATCCCCGCGTCCAGACTCATCCCGCTGTGGAACTGGAAGCTGTCCCCCTGCCGGGGATTGCCGGGCACCGTGTCCCCGATATAGCCGCCGGTGAGCATGTAATACAGCTGGTTGACGGCACTGTAGCTCTGCATCCTGTAAGTGCCGTTGAGGTTCTTCAGTGCCAGACCGAAGGTGAAAATGTCACGGTAGTCATATGTGAAGCCCAGGTCCACAGGAATTGCAAAGCCGAAGGCGACAGGAAGCTGGTTCAGCAGTCCGGCCCAGACATCATCCCGGCTGTAGAAGTCGATAAGCGAGCTTGCGGTTATGCCTCCCGGCTGAATGTCTCCCGTGATATCATCCACGGTGAAGCCCCTGAGCACGAGATGGACCGCGGCACCGAAGCTGAATGTATGATTCTCTCCGACTGTCAGAGGCAGGGAAAGCCCTAGAGAGAAGGCGATATTGCCTTCCATGATGATGGTGCTGGACTCTCCGCCGGAACCCATGCTGTGGAAATCCAGGCTGCCGTCAAGGCTCAGCCCCATTATTCCGGATATAAAGCCGAAGGAGAGCTCGGCCGACAGCACGTCGCCGCTCCCGCTTCCTATGGAGTTGATCAGCTGGTTGAAGGCCCTGTTGAGGTCCTCCTCCCCGTTGTTCTGTGTCAGGAAGATGTCCAGTGCTCCTCCCGGCTGGATGAGCTTGTTGATGTTGTACAGCGTCAGCGAAAAGGAAGGGACTGAGAAATACTGGTTGTCGCTCCCGATCAGTGCAGGATTGGAATAGAGAATCTCACCGTAGCGGCTGGATGCGGTTCCCGTCCCGCCCATCGACATGTTGCGCTGATAAAACGGGAGGTAGGCATCAAGCACGCTGCCCGGTGATGCCCAGATGGGGACGAGGAAGATGAGAAGAGACAGAATGGCCGCACACCGCCTCATAATGAGCCCCTCACGAAGACAAGCACACTGTTGAGCGCATCATAGAGCCAGACGGAGCCGGTCAGCCGGGCCACGCTCTTGCCCTGCCCCAGCGCCAGTGCCATTGAGTCGATGTACTCAAGCTGCACGCCGTCAATTCCGGCATCAAGCGCCTGTATTATGTCATCCACATCGACCGCGTACTGCTCAAAGTGCCCCAGGGCCCTCGAGAAGACACTGAGCACGACCTGGAGAGAGAGGACTTCATTGAGTGTCCCGTCTTCCCCGGAAGGAATGAAGGCCTCCAGCACGTCATGTATGGGCTCCGTCTCATCGACGGCAGCGACCATGTCACTGATCAGCCGGACTGTGTTCCCTGCGGTATCGGCAAGCCATTCAGGCGCCGGAGCCGAGAGGTATTCCTGGACAGCGGCACGCCTCGCCTCATTCTCACTGTCCTGCGAGAGGGCCTCCAGGAGAGCCTCCGGTGCCGGAGGAAGGATGACATTCTCATCACTGTATGAGCCGCAGTCGAAGACATGAGAGCCGAAGGGGAAGCCCTGAGATCCTCTCACAAGCGGGCTGAGGGAGGCGAAATGCTCCTCCAGACGGCCTGTGACCTGTCCGGTATCGACATCGACCAGCCCCGATTCTATCGCGACATTCTCCTTCAGGCGGGAAGTGAGAGAATAGAGGAAGTCAAAGCTGTCCATCGAACAGCCCGCAAGCAGAATCAGCAAGACTGGCACCAGCAGGAGTTTTCTCACGTTCCCAATAGTAGCACAAAGCCGCCCTGTGGTAGAGCGGCCCCGTAAATTTCAGTCGTGATGGCAGTGGCACTCGTGGCCGGCATCATGGCCGTGTCCGCACTCATGTCCGCCGCTGCCGTGATGACACTCATGACCTTCTGAGTGATGACTGCAGTTTGCATCCTCACTGTAGGCCAGCGTGCCCGCGAGCAGCCCGGCAACAGCCTCGTCGGCACTGCCCGTCACTCCGGCATACAGTCTGATGCCGTAACTCTCGAGTGCCATCTTCGCACCCATGCCGATGCCTCCGCAGATCAGCGCATCGACACTATGTCCTGACAGAAGGCCTGCGAGGGCTCCGTGTCCCTGACCGTCTGAAGAGACAATCTCACTTGAAACGACCTTTCCGTCCTCACACCTGTAGACCTTGAAGGCCTCACTGTGGCCGAAGTGCTGAAAGACCGAGCCGTCGCTGTCGTAAGTAACCGCAATAATCATTTTTTCAAATCTCCCTTTTGACACAAAGACTCCGCCATGGCTGGCAGAGTCCGCTTACATCATCTTTCAAACGGAACAGGTGTCGGACTTGAGTCCTCACCCAGAACGCCGGCAAGCTCCTTCATAAGCCCCTTGGCCCTGAGGCCCAGACGCTTGGGAGTCTCGACGATCAGCGTGAGATACATGTCTCCCCTGTCATCCAGTGAGCCCTTGAATGAGGGAACCCCGCGTCCCTTCAGGCGCAGGCTCTTTCCTGACTGTATGCCGGAAGGAACAGACACCCTGACCTTGCCTCCGTCCACGACAGGAACCTCGATGTCCGCACCGAGGGCCGCCTGCGTGAAGGAAATCGGGACCTGGAGGAAGACGTTCCTGCCCTCTCTGACAAAGTACTTGTCGTCCTGGACACGGACGAAGACGATAAGATCACCGGCAGGGCCGCCGTTCGGTCCGGCGTTGCCCTTGCCGCGCAGCACAAGCTTGGTACCGTCATCCGTGCCGCATGGAATTGTCACGGAGAGCTTCTCGCTCTTCTTCCTCAAACCGCTTCCATGGCAGGACGGGCATGGATTGTCGATGACCTGTCCCCGTCCATGACAGGACGGACAGGTTGATGCCATCTGGAAAAAGCCGTTGCCGCGGGTGACCTGACCGCTTCCATGACAGGTGGGACAGGTTCTCGTTCCGCTTCCGCCGCTTCCATGGCAGTCATCACATACATCATCATGGCTGTACGAGACGTCCACCTTTGTTCCGAAGATCGCGTCCTTGAAGGGGATTGTCACTGTGTACTGCAGAGAGGCACCGCGGACTGCGCTGGACTGCCCCTGGCTGCCCTGGCGGCGTCCGCCGCCGAAGAAGGAATCGAAGATATCGCCGAAACCGCCGAAGCTTCCGCCGAAAATGTCAGAGAAGTCACGGTAGACATTGGAATAGTTGCCTGCGGCTCCTTCCACGCCCGCAAAGCCGAACTGGTCATAGTTCTGCCTCTTGGTCTTGTCTGACAGCACCTCGTAGGCCTCGCTCGCCTCCTTGAACCTCTCCTCCGCATCCTTGTCATCCGGATGGGTGTCCGGATGGTTTGCCATGGCTATCTTTCTGTAAGCCTTCTTTATCTCCTCATCAGTGGCGTTCTTCGAGACGCCGAGGACTTCGTAATAATCCCTTTTCGCCATTTTCTCTCACCCCTTGCAAAACATGCCGGCGTTATGAGGCCGGCATGTTCTGACTCCCGAATTCTGGAAGTTATTTGACTTCCTCAAAGTCCGCGTCAACAGCGTCGTCATTCGAGCTGGATGAGCTTCCCGCACTCTGGGACGCACCGTCACCGGAAGCTGCGGAACCGGCAGCCTGCTGCTGGGCCTGAGCGGCCTCGTAGACCTTCTGTCCGAGCTCCATGGAAGCCTGCTGTACGGCATCAGTCTTAGCCTTGAGCTCCTCAGCCGTCGCATTGCTGTTGGCCAGTGTGTCCTTGAGCTCCTTGAGGGCAGCCTCGATCTTCGACTTCTCACTGTCGGAGACCTTGTCGCCATAGTCCTTCAGGGCCTTCTCTGTGGCATAGACAACGCTCTCCGCATTGTTCTTGGCCTCGATCTGCTCCCTGAGCTTCTTATCCTCGGCCTGATGGGCCTCGGCGTCCTTGACCATCTTCTCGATCTCGGATTCGGACAGACCGCTGCTGGTCTCGATCCTGATCTTCTGCTCCTTGCCGGTTCCCAGATCCTTGGCGCTCACATGGACAATGCCGTTGGCATCAATGTCGAATGTGACCTCGATCTGAGGTACTCCGCGCGGGGCGGCCGGGATTCCGACCAGGTCGAACTTGCCGAGTGTCCTGTTCTGGCTGGCAAGCTCCCTCTCACCCTGCAGGACGTGGATCGACACAGCCGTCTGACCGTCAGCCGCAGTGGAGAAGATCTGACTCTTCTTTGTCGGAATTGTCGTGTTCCTCTCGATGAGCTTCGTGTTCACGCCGCCCAGAGTCTCGATGCCCAGGGAAAGCGGAGTGACATCCAGAAGGAGGACGTCCTTGACATCTCCCTTGAGGATTCCGCCCTGAATTGCGGCACCGACAGCGACGACCTCATCAGGGTTGACGCCTTTGTGGGGATCCTTCTTGAACAGATCCTTGACCAGCTCCTGGACAGCCGGGATTCTGGTGGATCCGCCGACAAGGATGACCTCGTCAATGTCGCTGGCAGTGATGCCGGCATCTCTCATGGCGTTGATGCACGGAGTCTTCGTCTTCTCGATGATCGGAGCGATCATCTGCTCGAACTTGGCCCTTGACAGTGACATCTGCAGGTTCTTGGGTCCTGTGGAGTCCGCTGCGATGAAGGGCAGGTTGATATCTGTGTTCTGGCTTGAAGAGAGTGCGATCTTCGCGTTCTCGGCAGCTTCCTTGAGCCTCTGGAGGGCCATCTTGTCCTTTGTCAGGTCAATGCCGGTCTCGCTTCTGAAGGAGTCTGCCATCCAGTTGATCAGCAGCTGGTCGATGTTGTCTCCTCCCAGGTGGGTGTCACCGTTGGTTGACTTGACTTCGAACACTCCGTCACCCAGCTCCAAGATCGAGATATCGAAGGTGCCTCCGCCGAGGTCGTAGACGGCAATCGTCTCATCCTTGCTCGTGTCCTTGCCGAAGCCATATGCCAGTGCAGCGGCAGTCGGCTCGTTGACGATTCTCTTGACCTCGAGTCCTGCAATCCTTCCGGCGTCTTTCGTGGCCTGGCGCTGAGCGTCGTTGAAGTAGGCAGGCACTGTGATGACAGCCTCTGTGACAGGCTCTCCAAGATAGTCCTCAGCTGTCTTCTTCATCTTCATCAGGATCTCAGCGGAGATCTCCTGCGGGCTGAGCAGCTTGCCGCGGATGTCGACCTTGATCTCATCTCCGGCACCGGCGACGACCTTGTACGGAGTCAGCTTGATCTCCTCTGTCACCTCATGGTACTTGCGGCCCATGAAGCGCTTGATGGAGAAGACTGTGTTCTCCGGGTTCGTGATCATCTGGTTCTTCGCGGGGCGTCCCACCACACGCTCGCTCTCGCTCTTGTATCCGACAACGGACGGTGTCGTCCTGTCTCCTTCTGCATTTGTTATGACCTTTGGCTCGTTGCCTTCCATGACAGCTACACAGCTGTTGGTCGTGCCAAGGTCAATTCCAATGATTTTTCCCATATTATTTCATCCTCTCTGTATATTTCAATTTAGCTGTTTTCCAGTTCGAGAAGCTAAGTTAATAAAAGCCCCGCGAATCGTCAACTCCTACCCTTTCCAACCTTTACCTTGGCCGGCCTGATGACTCTTCCGTTGAGCTTGTAGCCCTTCTGAAGCATCATCGTGACCGTATCCTCCTTGAGTCCGTCAACCTCCTCCATGAGGCAGGCCTCGTGCTCATCAGGGTTGAATGGGACATTGTCCTGATCGATCACCTCAAGTCCCCAGTTGGTCTTCAGTATGGTGTAGAGTCTGTCCTCTATCATCCTGACACCTTCCTTCAGGGCATCGAAGTTGTCGCTCTTCTCGGCAGCATCCAGGGCGCGGGAGAAATCATCGATCGGTCCGATGAGGTCCTTGACCAGGGCCGTGTTGGCGTACTTGACCGCCTCCTCCTTGTCCCTCTGGAGCCGCTTCTTGTAGTTCTCGGTCTCGGCCGCATTGCGCAGCATCCTGTCCTTGAGGCTGGCGACCTCCTCCTCAAGCTTCTTCTTCTCCTCCTGGAGAGAGGCGATCATGTCCTGATCACTGTCCGCACAGGCATCAGGGGTCTCCTGACCTGCTTCATCCTCATCCAGAGTCTCAGCCACGACTTCCTCTGTTATCTCTTCTTTGTCTTTCTCTTTGTCCTTGTTCTCTTCCATATTACGTTCCCAATTATTTTGTTGTGTGTTCAATCCCATAAAAAAACTCCGCATCAGGAGTTTTCTCTTTCCGTGTAGGAAAAATAATAAGGCCGCCGGCAATGGTCAAGTGGAGAGCCGGGCGGCAGTCCGGCTCACTCCTCGTCTATGGGTATTTCCTCTTCCTCGCCTACAAAGTCATCAGCAGGAGCCTTGTCCTGGTCAGCCCTGGACTTCCGCTCCATCTGGAGCTTCACGAGACGGGCCTCCTCATTCTGCCTCTCACGCTTGGCATTCTGGGCCTTGCCCTGGAGCCACTCAAGTTCCTTCTGGGCCTTGCCCACCTCATCCTGGATGCTCTTGTGCTCCTTCTGGAGATTGAAAAGCTCCTCCTTCGCAACGGTGACCTTGTTCTGTGTCTCTGCCAGTGTGGCCTCGCTCGCCGCCATGCGGTTCTGGATCTGTCCCAGTTTCTCACCCGTTCTGGCAAGCGACTCGTTCACACCCTGATTGAGCATTGAGACCGCCTCCTTTATCTCTGTGAGCTTACGGGCGAAGTTTCCAAGCTGCTGTGTCGAGGAGCTCATCATGTCATCGAAGACCTTCGATACTCTGGCCACCTCAGCATCAAGCGCACCGGCAAGCTCGCTGCGGCACTTGGCGATATACTCCTCCTCTTCTGCCTCTATCCTCTCCTTCTGGGTCTGGTGAAGTCTGGAGAAGTCATCACTTGCACCCTCGAGTCTGGCGAAAACGGCGCCGCTGTCGCTCTCAAAACGGTTCCTCAGCTCATCAGCAAGCTTCGTGAGGTTGTCCTCTCCCGTACGCAGTGTGCTCGCAAAGCTGGTCTGGCTGGCAGATGATAGCTCCCCAATACGCTCACGGAATGCATCATAGGTCTCGTCACTGGCAGACTTCAGGCTCTCTGCCTGGGCCGCGATCTCATTGCGCCTGCCCTCAAGTAGCTCTATCCTCTCATCAAGGGTCCTGAGGTAGTCATCCATCTCACCGCGTCTGGCCTTGAGCGCGGCATCAAGCGCACTTCTCTCATCCTGGATCCTGACACCGAGCTGTGACGCCGTTGAGCCAAGCTGATCGGCAAGCGATGAGAACTCCTTCCCGGCAGCCTCAAGCGACTGTCTCCTGATCTCTTCCACGCTCTGTCCGTGGGAGGCCGCCATTTCATCAAGCTTCTGCCGGCTCTCGTCAAGAGTCCGGGAAATGGAGGCAAGAGTCTCGTCCATCTCGCTTCTGCACTGGTCTGTCTGTCTGGTGATCTCCTCACCGGTACCGGTCAGAGCGCTCCTGAGAGACTCAAAGTGTTCATCCGCCTCCCTGACAGCCGCACCGCAGCCGGCCTCTATCCGGCCCTTCTCGTCCTCAAGTGAGGCATCAAGCGATTCCTTGTAACTGTCCAGTTCGGCCTTTATGGCACCGGCCCTGTCCTCAAGACCGGCCCTTGCGCTGTCAACGCTGGTACGGATGGCCTCTGCCGCCTTGCCGAGAGACTGGTTCATGCTGTCAAAGCGCTCCCCTGCCTCCGCAAGCGCGCTGCTGAAGGCCTCATCCAGGGCCGTTCTGTCAGCGGCAAGCGTCTCTTTGAGTTCCCCGCCGAAGTCCTCGAGAGAGGTTCTGAGCTCGCCCAGGTTCTTTGCAGATTCCTCAGAGGCAGTCCTGAGCTCCTCTCTTGAGCGGCTGAACTCCTCCATCGATGCCGTGCAGGCAGTCTCCACTTCCGTCCTCTTTCCGTCCAGATCCGAGAAGGCCTGCCCCAGATAGCTCTTGAAGTCCTCGTGCCGTCTGTCGAGGTCCTCCTTGACATCATCAATGAAGACACCGAACTGCTCGCGGTTCTGGGAAAGCGCGTCTGAGAAAGACAGAAGCATGTCGTCCGCCTTCTTTCTGTGTTCCTCCGCCACCCGGGCAAGCTCATCAGAGGTCGACGCGACCAGATCATGGCAGCGCTGGGTCAGCATGTTCAGTTCCTGCTCAAGTCCCTCGACTTCCTGGTGGAAGTGCTGGATCAGTGTCTCAACCTGGCCGGCCTTCTCCACCTCGTCCTGAACGAGTCTTATCCTGTCCTCGGCATGCTCTGTCTGTACGCGGAGCTTGTCCAGCGCCAGCTCATAGCCCCTGCAGACCGCTTCAAGACCGGACAGGTCATTCCTGTGGTTTGACAGGTTCTGCAGGCTGGCGTCCAGGGAGCCTATCATATCCAGGGCCTCCCTCTTCTTGGCATCGACCCTTTCAGTGGCGTCCTTGGCGGTCTCGTTGATCCTGGCCATGGTCTGCTGGCTCTCAGAGCGGAACATCGAGATCTTCTCCTTTACCGTCTGGAGGCTACGGCTCTTCTTATCCTCTGCCCTGAGGGCGAGAATGATGACGAGTGTGACAACAAAGAGGGCTACGGGAAGAATATAAGTCAACATTGGCATTGCTCCATGTTCTGATCGAGTATGATTCTAGCAAATGATTTCCAGCTGGTTAATACCATATCCGCACCGGGATAATCGGAGGCAGTTCCACTCTTGCCTATCAACAGGGTGCGCATTCCCACTTTTGAGCCTCCGACAATGTCTTTTTTGTAGCTGTCTCCCACATAAAGCGCCTCAGCCGGTGAAAGCGAAAGCTTTTCCAGCATTTCAAGGAAAGGCCGGGCATTAGGTTTGAGATGCCCGTAGTCCTCTGTCGATGCGACAAAATCGAAGAGACTCCTGTCCAGCCCCAGCACCTCAAGTTTGTGTGAGATGGGAAAGTCAGAGAGGGCCGCAAGCCTGTAGCCCTGGCGCCTGGCCAGAGAGAGAGCCTCTCTGACCCCGGGAAAGAGGCGCAGATGTGCGCGCATTGTCCTGTCCCAGGATGACGAGAGAACCCGCTCATACTTCTCAATGTATGACGCGGCAGTTCCGGACCAGCCCATCAGCTCGCATTCCCTGGCACGGAAGGCCTCAAGGTCCATCAGAGGTCCCGCCTCATAGCCGTCAAGCCTCCTCATCCGCTGTCTCATCATGTTGTACTTCATGCTGAAGACAGGATGTGTCAGAGCGCTTTCGAGCAGATAGACATTGGTCTGCCACTTTGGGTAGAAAGTGCCGTCTATGTCGAAGCAGAGTGCCTTGATTCCGTTGTCCCGGGCCCAGCCCATCACTTCACCCTCTTCTGCTTCGCGTTCTGGACAATGCGCTCGGCCTTCTCACGCTGCTTGCCGGTCCTGGCCTTTCCTCCGGGCTTGCGGCTTATGCCCCTGGCCTTCTGGCCTCCTGATGCCGTCTGCCTGGCTATGCGGTCGACTTCAGCCTGTCTGCCGGAAGGACCTCTCTCATTCAGCGAGGGATTGCGCCGCCTTTCCCTCAGCGATATCTCTATCGGGATGCTTGAGAGCCCGAGTTCCTTCCTCATGCAGTTCTTCAGGTAGTTGATGTAGGTTTCAGGGAAGTCCTTGATGCGGTTCACGAAGAGGAGGAAGCGCACCGGAGTCACCGAGACCTGAGTCGCATAGAGGACCTTGTAATGTCCCTGTGCCCCGCGCGGCGGCTCATAGGTCTCGCACCAGGCGCGCAGTCTTTCGTTCAGGACAGAGGTGTCGACGCGCTTGTTGAGCTGTTTCCAGACAGCCCAGGCGGTATCGAGCAGGAGGCCCACCTCATCACCGTTGAGCGCGCTGATCGGCACTATCGGTGCGAAAGAGAGGATCGGGAAGAGGAAACGCACGCGGTCCTTTATGGCCTGAAGCTCATTGCCGACTCCCCTGAGCAGGTCAAGCTTGTTCAGCACGATGATCACACCCTTGCCGCGGCGGACGATGAGGGATGCGATCTTTTTGTCCTGCTCGCTGAGTCCTTCCTTGATGTCGACCATGAGGAAGACGACATCAGATTCGTCAATTGTCTTGATCGCACGGTTGACGGAGTAATACTCGACATCCTCCTCCACCTTGCTCTTCCTTCTGATGCCTGCGGTGTCCAGGACTGTGTAGTCAGTACCCTTGTATGTGAATGTGGCCCTCATGACATCTCTTGTCGTGCCCGCGATGTCGCTGACAATCGAGACATCACGTCCTGTAAGCAGGTTTGTCAGAGTGCTCTTGCCGGTATTTGGCTTGCCCAGGATAGCCAGACGGATGCTCTCCGCCTCCTCCGGTGCCTCCTCAACCCGCTCAAGGTCCAGCATTCCCAGCAGGGTATCCTCAAGCTCCTCTATTCCGAGTCCGTGCTCGGCAGAGATTCCGACTATCCTCTGATAGCCGTAGTTGTAATAGTTCCAGATCAGGTTCTCGCGTCCGGGATCATCGATCTTGTTCACCGCAAGCACGACCTTGTCGCTGTATGGCCTGAGCTCCTCCAGGAGCATCTGGTCCTCACCGTTGACCTCTGTGCAGTCCATCATGAAGATGATCAGGTCGCTCTGCTCAAGAAGCGACATGCTCTTCTGGGCCACGAGGTCGTCCATCCGGTCCTTCTCTATCTTGATTCCGCCGCTGTCCACAAGCGTGACAGGGTTGTTGCCCAGCAGCCAGCGCTCCGGGATGGGATCACGCGTGACGCCTGGTGTCGGGTCCGTTATTGCTCGCCTCTTCCTGATCAGCCGGTTGAAGAGCGTGCTCTTTCCGACGTTCGGTCTGCCTATGATGCTTATCAGCGGCAGGCTCGTGTCTATATCTGCCTTATTGGTTATCTCTAATCTCTGCATTGAATTTCTCCAAGAGGGACTCCATCGCACGACAGCTTGTCATATCCAGGGCCTTCTTGGCAAGGACCTTGCAGTCAGAGTAATTCATACTTCTGATGAGCTTTCTCGCACCCAGGAGGCAGGCAGGCGACATGCTCAGCTGTCTGTAGCCAAGTCCGATCACCAGCGGGATGAGTGACAGGTTGCCGGCCATCTCACCGCACATAGACAGTCCGATTCCGTTGCGGTGCGCGTTCTCGCTGGTCAGCTTGAGCAGACGCAGGATGGCAGGATGGTACTCCTTGTACAGATAGCTGATCTTCTCGTTGCCCCTGTCGACGGCTATCGTATACTGGGTCAGGTCGTTCGTGCCTACTGAGAAGAAGTTCACCCGGGTCGACAGAATGTCGCTCGCGATGGCGGCCGAGGGTACCTCTATCATGGTGCCGACCTCCATTTCCTCATCGAAGGCTGTCCCCTCAGCACGGCACTCCTGTTTCACCTCTTCAAAGAACGAGAGGACATCATCCAGTTCGTCAGCTCCCGATATCATCGGGAACATGATCCGGATGCGCCCCGCCGTGCTTGCACGCAGGATTGCCCTGAGCTGGGTACGGAAGATGTCCTTCTCATCCATACAGAAGCGCACTGCCCGCCAGCCGAGCACCGGGTTGTCCTCATCATGCGCGAGGTCCTTGATTATCTTGTCGCCCCCGACATCGTAGGTTCTTATTGTGACGCTGCCCCGGCGGTTGAAGCGGCGCGCCATATCAGAGTAAATCGCGGCCTGTTCATCCTCGCTGTATGTCTTGTCACCGCCCATCAGCAGGAATTCCGTCCTGAAAAGTCCTACTCCTTCAGCGCCGTTCTTCAGACACAGATCGATGTGATCCGGCCCCTCGATGTTGCACTCCAGACGGATTCTCACTCCGTCCTTTGTGATGGCGGGAAGCACGGCATCCTCTTTCAGAAGCCTCTCCTCCTCATCAAGCAGGCGCTTTTCCCTCCTGATCGCGGCCACTGTCCTCACGTCAGGGTCTATGTAGAGAATGCCGTTGAAGGCATCCAGCGCCACAACCGAACCTGTCACAACCCGGCTGCTCGCGTCCTTGAGCGCGAACACACAGGGAATATTCATGGCACGCGCCAGGATCGCGACATGAGAGGTGGAACCGCCTCCGTCCAGGCAGATCGCCCCGATCAGGGATGGATCAAGTCCCATGAGCTCACTGGGAAGAATCGTGTCCGCGACAATGATGGATCTCTCATCAAGCTTGCGGAGATTGGTCAGCCTCGTTTCCGTCATTGCGGACATGACGCGGCCTGCGATGTCCTGGATGTCTGCGATGTTCTCCTTGGGATAGTCTCCCAGCTGGTTCAGATGCTGGACTACGCGTCCGGTCGCCTCCTCGAGGGCATAGGGCGCGTTGTAATGGTGGCTGACAATCAGGTCCTCAACCTGACTGATGAAGTCCGGATCATTGAGCATGTAGCGCTGGGCTTCCAGGATTCCCCTCTCCTCGGCCCGTCCATCCGTTTTCTCCATCAGCAGTGCAATAGACTCATCAACACGTCTGAGGGCCTGCCTGAAGCGGTCCTTCTCGATGACGACCTCATCGTCACCGACAGTCTTCTCAAGGGAAAAGGCGGGCTTGACATGCTTTACAACAAAGGCCCTCATACAGACATAACCACTGAAAATACTCTTCCCTTGTAAACTTTCCATGACAGAATTCTAATATTGGAAGAGCCTTCTGGTAAAGCGTTTTTTGTGCTACCATCCCTGTGATGATTGAAGACGACGACAGCTTTGTCCAGCAGGAGGGACTGGACGTCCAGGATGACGCTGACAGACCTGCCGGAACCAGAAGACTGCTTATCTGCCTTGTGGTGTTCATACTCTGGACACTGTGGACCACGGTATGCTTCCTGGTCTTCCGCGGCAGCATGGAAAGCGCGCTGGAAGAGAGCGGAGTCCTGCCGTTGCTTTCGGCCATTCAGGAGCAGGAAGAAGCTGCTCCGGCGACACGCAGTGTGAGTCTCGTCTATCCATATGCAGACGGAGACACAATCACCATCACGGTTGATGCCCCCCGCCTCGGCTCCGATGCAAAACATGACACAGTGGAGGCCCTGATCTCATCCTATCCGTATGATGCGCTCTCTCACGGTGCGCTCTCTCTTGTGCCGCGTGAGTGTGAGCTGCTGGGCCTCACCGTCAGGGATGGAATATGTTATGTGGATATGTCGCAGGAGATACTCAGTGCCCCTGAACTGGGCAGCTACACAGCCTTTGACCAGATCAGGGACAGCCTGCTGCTTTTCTCAGATGTGGAGACAGTGTCTTTCCTTGTCGAAGGAGAGGCTGCAGACGCCTAAATCCTCGATATCGACAAAGTCTTCCCGCTTGCAGCATCAATTGACGCCAGCACACCTCTGATCTCGCCCCGGCCCTCTGCGACCTCGCTCTTGTATGGGACCTGGGTAAGCTGCCGCCTGATGGCCACATCGCTCCTGCTGCCTATCACCTGGTGCTGGACGCCGGTCATTCCCAGATCAGTGATGTATCCGGTTCCTCCGGGAAGTATCTTTTCGTCCATCGTCTGCACATGAGTGTGTGTGCCGGCCACCAGAGAAGCGATTCCGTCCAGGTAGAAGCCAAGCGCCTCCTTTTCCTGGGCGTTCTCGGCGTGGAAGTCGACGAGGACAATATAACCCTGCTTCCTGAGTTTCTCTGCCTCGCCGCGGCATGCCGTGAACGGGTCATCGGCTATGACGAGGTCAGTCCTGCCCTGGGCATTGATCACGGCGTATCTGACACCGTTCTTCGTGACAGTGCACACGCCATGTCCGGGAACCCCTCTGGGATAGTTCAGCGGCCTGAGCAGGACGCTGTCGCCCTCCAGCTGGGGAAGAATCTCGGACTTCTGCCAGATGTGATTGCCGGATGTGACGACATCCGCCCCGTAGGAGCGGATCTTCATATAGTCATCAACAGTGAGTCCGAAGCCTCCGGATGCGTTCTCTCCATTGACAACGACAAAATCGGCACCAGTCTTCTTCACCAGCGAGGAAAGGGACAGGAACAGTGCTCCCATCCCGGCCTCTCCGCTGATGTCTCCGACCATCAGGACATTCACACTCCGCACTTACTTTGCGTACTCCACGACGCGGGTCTCACGAATGATCGTGACCTTGATCTTGCCAGGATATCTCAGCTCAGCCTCTATGCGCTCCGCAATGCCCTTGGCGATCTGCTTGGCATCCTCATCGGACACCTTCGTGTTGTTGACCATGATCCTGAGCTCGCGTCCTGCCTGAATGGCGAAGGCATTGTCGACACCGTCAAAGCTCTTGGCGATCCCCTCAAGGTTCTCAAGACGCTTGATATAGTTGTCAAGACTCTCCCTTCTGGCTCCGGGCCTCGCAGCCGAGATTGCGTCCGCGATCTGGACGATGATGGACTCAAGACAGCTGGGCTCTACATCCCCGTGGTGAGCGTGAACTGCGTTCACGACCCTCGGATCCTCACCCAGTCTCTTGACCAGGTCAGCGCCCATCTCCGCATGGTTGGCCTCACTCTCCGTCTCGGCACCCTTTCCGATATCATGCAGCAGTCCGCCGCGCATCGCGATCTCGCTGTTCGCTCCGACCTCGCTTGCGATCATGCCGGCAAGGATTGCGACTTCCTTTGAGTGGTAGAGGACATTCTGTCCGTAGCTCGTCCTGAAGTACAGGCGGCCCAGGGCCCTGATGAGCTCACTCGGCATGTTGTGTATGCCGAGATCAAAGGCCACTTTCTCTCCTTCATCGACGATGATGCGGCCTACCTCGCGGCTGACCTTGTTGACCATCTCCTCAATGCGCGCAGGATGGATGCGTCCATCCTGGACAAGGCGCTCAAGCGCGACACGCGCTATCTCCTTGCGCACAGGATCGAAACAGCTGATGACGACGGCCTCAGGCGTGTCGTCGATGATGATGTCGACGCCTGTCAGCGTCTCAAGTGTCCGGATATTCCTTCCCTCGCGTCCTATGATGCGTCCCTTCATCTCATCTGAAGGGAGGGTGACGGAAGCAGTCGTGACCTCACCGCTTACCTCGGTTGCAAGTCTCTGGATTGACTCGACGATAATGTCGCGGGCAACCTTGTCCGCACTGAGCTTTGTCTCGGCTTCTATCTTGTTGATATAGACCTGACCGTCATGACGGGCCTTCTGCTGCATTTCCTGGATGATCACGGACTTGGCCTCTTCCTGGCTCATTCCGGCAATCTTCTCCAGTTCAGTGATCAGGCCGGCCTCCTTCTCGACCAGTTCCTTCTCCTTGGCCCCGATGGCCTCGCTTCTTTCTCCTAGTTGCTTTTTTATCGCATCAAGCTCGTTCTGCTTGTGTTCCAGATTCTCTTCTTTCTGCAAAAGGCGGCGCTCCGACTTCTGCAGTTCCGACCTTCTCTCCCGGGCTTCACGCTCGTTCTGCTCTTTTTCCCTCAGAATCCTGTCACGGGCTTCCAGCTCTATCTCACGTGCGTGCGACTCAGCCTCAGCCACAGCTTCCCTGTCCAGTCTCACAGCTTTCTGCTCGACAGAGGAAAGCTTGAACTTGGCCCACATCCAGCGGCCCAGATAGCCGATGGCGATGCCTGCAAAACAACTAAGGAAGATATACAACGCTGTCATATTCTCCTCCTACAGTTTGGTGGAAAATATAATACTTTCACTATGCACTTTAGGTCAAGGCTGATTGACACAGCCGGAAGACAGTCTCCCGTACCCTGATAACCTGCCGGAATCTGCTCCCGTCAGTAAGTAAAAATTAAGATGTCCTCAGCTGAGAGGTAAAGCGATGCTAATCTTTTGGTGACGGCCAGAAGAGGCTGAGGCAAGCCACAG
>CALXOO010000040.1 GCA_944390045.1 uncultured Spirochaetales bacterium
GGAGATGCTTTACCTTCTCCGAGCTATTGGCAGATGAGGGAAGCACGGCAAGCTGAACGAAAGACCAGTAAAATTTTGGGCTCTTCACGTTTTCTTAGGGGAATTGTATTTCACTGACGGGATGGAGATGTACTGAATCAAAGTGAAGAAGTAGTCTTCATCCCGGAGAGGAAGAACATGCTGCTTGTCTCCGCAGCCTATGGAGATGGAGATAGTTCCTCCAAGAGTCGCCTCCCCTTTCATTATATCCCTCTGAGTGCTCTCACTGAGTGCTATGATCTCCTCCGCCCGCTTTTTCAGGAACACACCTTCAGGCGTGAGCGTCATGTTGTAGCGTCCCCGGACGAAGAGCTGAGCGCCGAGTTCGTCCTCAAGCATCATGATCTGCCTTGACAGCGTAGGCTGTGTGAGATGGAGAATTGCCGCAGCCCTCCTGGTCATGTTCTCCTCCTGGGCTATGGTGAGAAAGTATTTCAGATCCCTGAATTCCATCGCCGTATTGTACCAGCACAGCGCCTGATTAGAAAGTGGCGGGAAAAAGGGCGGAAAAAGCAATGTTTCTATTGACAGTAATCAAGTTTCTGTTTACAGTAACACCATCAACGTTACTATCAGGAGAAACATATGAAAAAGATAATTCCAGTTCTGATCCTTCTGCTTTCCTCCCTTCCCCTTTCCGCCCAGGCAGTATCAGAGACCTCTGCCGGAGGTCAGCTCACCATAGGGATATCCCAGCTGATGGCCCATCCTGCCCTGGACAACATTGCCCAGGGCATCCGGGACTACCTGGAAGAAGCCGGCGTGGAAGCCGAATTCGACGTACAGAATGCCAATGGTGATGTCTCGACTGCTGCTTCGATCGCGCAGCTTTTCCAGGCTGAGGGTTGCGACATAGTGATAGGAATAGCCACACCGACGGCACAGGCCCTGGCGAATGTCTTTGAGGACAGGCCCGTGGTCTTCGCAACAGTCACTGATGTGGAGGCTGCCGGGCTTGACGGACTTGAAAATGTCTGCGGTACAAGCGATGCAGTGCCGTTTGAGGAGCATTTCAACCTGATTGAGCATGTAACTGCAGCGAAGAGCATAGGTATGGTCTACACGGCCGGAGAGGCAAACGGACTTGCCTCAATGGAGCGGATGAAGGCAATATGCGAGGCCAACGGAGTCAGCTTTGTCTCATCATCGGTCTCAAACTCATCCGAGGTGCGTCAGGCGGCACAGTCAATCATCAGCCGTGTCGATGCTGTCTATGTGGCCAATGACAATGCCGTCATATCAGCGGTTTCCTCACTTGCAGACGTCTGCATGGAAAACGGGGTTCCTCTGTTCAGTGCGGACACGACCTCATCATTCGGAACGAATGTCTTCATCGCATGCGGCTTCAACTACTACGAGTCAGGCCTTCAGACAGGGCAGATCGTGAAAAGGATCATTGACGGAGAGGATCCGGGAACAATCGGAACTGAACACCTGACAGATCTTGAGTATTATGTTGACCTTGATGTTGCCGATGCACTCGGAATCACAGTGCCTGAGGACGTGCTTGAGGACTCTGTCTATCTCATGAGAGGCGGCGAGAATATCGCATGATGCAATCAGGGACCGGTTGAGTCTCCGGCCCCTGATCTGACAGACCTTTCGGTTAGTCCCAGTCGTCCCTCTCACGCTCCCAGTCAGTGAAGCGTCCGGTTGCGGCATCGATTTCGAACTCGTACTCATAGCCGTTGTACCTGACCTGTCCCTCATAGACAATTCGTCCGTCATCACGGCTCTGGCGGATTCTCATATTGTCTCTTGCCGCACCGTCGATCCTCTCCAGCACCAGGGCGGCAGCCTCATCAATTGAAAGCCCGGATGTCGGCTGTGCAGCCTTCATGATCCTGTCCCTTCCCGCCTCCAGGATGGTTCCATCAGCCGCATCGAGCTTGTAATCATACTTCCAGTCACCGGATGTGAACTCGATATCATACTCTTGGGCTCCGTCATCCCAGCCCAGACGGACGCGGATAGTGTCGCTTGAGGAAACACCGGCATCAGTGTAAGCAGCAGCAATGGCCTCATCCTCCGTAATCGTCACGTCAGTCCTGCCGCTGGGCCAGATATTCATATCCCTGTCAGCGGAAAGGATATTTCCAGTCGAAGCCTCTATCTCGTAACTGTATTCAACGTAATCCACACGGAACTCCACATCATAAACGCGGATTCCATCCTCCCTGTCCAGGGATGATCTGACAGAGCGCACTGTCGAAGGATCCACGCCGGCATCGGCTATGGCAATTTCCTGTGCCCTGTTCCTGTCTATGTTCCCGTCCGCGAAGAGGAGGGAAGCCGAAAGCAGAAGTGCGATTGTAACAATCAGAACCTTTCTCATTTCTTATTTATCTCCTTGTCATTTTTTTCTTTCTACAGCCAGAAATATAAGGGGCCCACATTTAGGAATGATTAAAAGGAGCCGTCCTCTGATTCTCTGATCTAAATATTTGTTTTCCAAGAAGATATTATACCAGAAAAGAGAGTTTCACACATCAGTGCACATTGCAATCTTTTGCTGTTGATATCACATTCTTGACAATCTTAAGCCTTGCTTCCGGTTTTGCCCTGCAAAGGCTGCGGCACTATTCAGGCAGCTGCCGTGGGGCAGAGCGCATCAGTCCCGTGCCCTGACCGGAATTGAGAAGGAGAAGACACTGCCAGCCCCCGGCTCACTTGTCACCGCACAGCTGCCGCCCAGGGCTCCGGCCATGGCCCTCACCATTGCCAGACCGAGACCGGAAGATGAATCAGAGGACCTGTTGCGCGCGCCATCCACCTGGAAGAAACGGTCCCAGATGCGGTCTAAGTCCTCCCTTGCGATCCCGATACCGTCATCTGCGACACTGACAGTGGCCTGCTCCCCGTTCCGCCTGGCTTCAACCCTGATGTGGCCGCCCTCGCCGGTATACTGAATCGCATTCGTGATATAGTTGACGATAATGCGGGTGACAAGATCCTGATCTGACTCAACAATGAGTTCTGCATCGGAATCAGAGGTGATCTCAATTTCCTTCTGCCGGGCTCCGTCCTCAAGACTTTCCACGATGAGCTCTGTCAGCTGTCCCAGATCGAATGAGGATATGCTGACAGCAAGCCGGCCCCCGTCGCTGCGGGCAAGCGTGAGCAGCTGCCCCACAAGACGGTTCATCCTCCCGCCCTGCCGCTGCACACTCTCAAGCGCCTCTGTGAGAAGGCTGTTGTCATCCCGGTGCCCGAGCGCGTACTCGCACTCTGCGAGGATGATCGAAAGCGGTGTGCGCAGCTCATGCGAGGCATCGCTTGTGAACTGCTGCTGACGTCTGAATGAATCCTCCAGCCGGTCAAGGAGCCTGTCGAAGGCTGAGGCCATCTCATGTATTTCATCTTTGCCGCTGCCCAGATCTATGCGCAGCGATGGATCACTGGCTCCGGCTATGTCATTCGCCTTTCTGATGGCCTGGTCCGCAGGGCGGAATGAACGTCTGACAATGAGATAGCCCCCAAGTGCCGCAAGAACGATCAGGACCGGCAGGAGAACGAGGCTCATCAGTTCCAGAGAGCCAAGATAAGTGTACGTGGAAGCCGCACTGATCAGCCCTCTGATGGTGTAATCACCCCGCTGTGCACAATAGACATACCATTGTCCGGAACGACCGCGCTGCACCTGCTGGGCGGAGAATGGTGGAAAATCTTCCATGTCCAGCCCGAAGACCAGCCTGCCGTCTCCATCATAGACCTGGATATAGACACCGTCATCGAACTCATCAAGCTCATCCGTGTCAATTCTGCCGCTGCGGCGGAAGAGCTCAGCAGCACTGTCATTCACTTCCTCCTCCAAATCCGCTATGGCCTGCCGGCTCATCAGGTAGCCGCTGCCGGAGATGATCAGCACCACCATCAGGACGGCAAGAGCCGACATCCAGAGCGTATACCAGATGACAATGCGCTTCTTTATCGTCATAGGCCATCCCTGATCATGTAGCCGACGCCATGGACAGTGTGTATCAGCTTTCTGTCGAAGCCATCGTCAATCTTGCGCCTTATGAGACTGACATAGACAGTGATGACGGCAGTGTTTCCCTCATAGTTCCAGTCAGACGTGTGCTCATAAATGTTCTCACGCGACAGGACGACACCCTCATTCATCATCATGTACTCCAGAATGGCGAACTCACGGGCAGGAAGATCGATGATCTTACCGGCACGGCGTACAGTATGACTGCCCACATCCAGCTCAAGGTCTCCTACTGTGAGCACATTCGAAGTGCGTCCTTCGCGGCGGCGGAGCAGGACCCGGATGCGTGCCAGGAGCTCCATGAAGGAAAAAGGCTTCACAAGGTAGTCATCAGCACCGCTGTCCAGACCTGTGACCTTGTCGTTCACGCTGTCACGTGCCGTCAGCATCAGGACAGGAAGGCCTCCGCCGGACTGTCTGTAGCGCCTGAGGACAGTCAGACCGTCCATCTGAGGCATCATGATGTCCAGAATGGCGAGATCATAGTTCCCTCCATCCAGATAATCCAGGGCTGCCTTCCCGTTGTATACGGGATCAACGGAATAGCCCTCTTCCTCAAGTTTCCGCCTCACCAGGCGGTTGATCTCAACATCGTCCTCTGCCAGCAGAATCCTCATTGCCAAAGTCTCCTCTGCAAGGATTATCCTACAAATATATTAAGGAAAGATTAAGGCCGCAGAAAAAAGAGAAAATGAAATCTGGCCGCCGGCACGGGCACGGCGGCCACTGTCATCAGAGTCTGTTCACAAAGAGTGCGCGGGTCGCGTTCATGACCGCCAGCACCATGACGCCCACGTCTGCGAAGATCGCAAGCCACATGTTTGCCACTCCAAGAGCACCAAGCAGAAGACAGATCAGCTTCACGCCAATTGCAAACACAATATTCTGATATACGATCGACATGCACTTTCTGGAAATCCGCATTGCGAGCGGGATCCTCAGAGGGTCATCATCCATTATGACCACATCCGCTGCCTCGATTGCCGCATCGCTTCCCATTGCACCCATGGCAATGCCGATATCTGATCTGGAGAGCACCGGTGCATCGTTGATTCCATCACCGACAAATGCGAGCAACTTTCCTTTCTTCCGCTCATGCAGCAGTGCCTCCACCCTGTCAACCTTGTCAGCAGGGAGCAGTCCGCTGTGCACGCTCGTTATTCCAAGACGGGAGGCGACATCCCTGGCCACGGGTCCGGAATCTCCGGTCAGCATGACAATGTCAGAGACTCCTGCATTCTTGAGCTCATCGACCGCCTTGCGGCTGTTGTCCTTCACGACATCGCTGATGACAATGTGGCCTGCATACTCCCCGTCTACTGCCACATGGATAATGGTCCCGACGCTGCGGCAGCCGATACAGCTGATTCCCAGACGCTTCATGAGTCTTTCATTGCCGCATGCCACCGCATGTCCGTCCACCACAGCCGTCACTCCGTTTCCTCCGATCTCCTCGATGTCGCGGACGCGGTCGATATCGACACTGTGACCGTAAGCCTTCCTGAGTGACTTGCTTATCGGGTGATTCGAGGCACTCTCTGCCAGAGCGGCAAGTTCGAGCAGCCTTTCTTCCGGCATGCTGGAGTGATGAATTCCCTGGACCTCAAAGACTCCACGGGTGAGTGTTCCGGTCTTGTCAAAGACAACAGTGTCCACTTTGGAAAGACCTTCAAGATAATTCGAGCCCTTTACCAGAATGCCGGCCTTGCTGGCACCTCCGATTCCGGCAAAGAAGCCAAGAGGAATACTGATCACTAGGGCACAGGGACAGCTGATTACCAGAAAGGTGAGGGCGCGGTAGATCCAGTCATGCCATACCGGATTCAGGCCCATGATCATCCTTGCAAGAGGAGGCAGCACGGCAAGGGCAAGTGCTCCCAGGCAGACTGCCGGCGTATATACACGCGCGAAGCGTGCGATGAAATCCTCGCTTCGTGACTTTCTCGAGCTTGCGTTCTCGACCAGGTCCAGAATCCTGGATACAGTAGACTGTCCGAAGTCCCTGGTAGTCCTTATGCGGACAAGTCCCGTCATGTTGATGCAGCCGGAAATGATGTCATCTCCGACAGTCACTTCACGCGGCAGACTCTCTCCGGTAAGCGCACTGGTGTCGAGTGTGGTGCTGCCCTCAGTGACAACACCGTCAATAGGAACTTTCTCCCCTGCCCTTACAATGATCTCGCTGCCGACGGCAACCTCTTCAGGAGAGACCTGCACGATCTGGCCGTCCTTTTCTATGTTGGCCCAGTCCGGCCTGATGTCCATCAGGGCGCTGATATTCTTGCGGCTACGTCCCACCGCGATAGCCTGGAAAAGCTCTCCGGTCTGATAGAAGAGCATTACCGCGACTGCCTCAGTGTAGTCGCCGCTTCTGTCCCAGATCGCGATCGCCATGGCACCGACCGTGGCGATGGCCATGAGGAAGCACTCATCAAATACCTGACCATGGACGATGTTGCGGGCGGCTTTCAGCAATATGTCGCCTCCGATCAGGAGATAAACGGCAAGATAGAGTGCAAGCCGGACCAGCCCGGTCACAGGGACTAAGGCCAGAATGACCATGAAGATCGCAGACGAGATGATGCGCACGAGCATCCTTTTCTGTTTACGGCTCATGAAAGGTATACCTCACAATCGCTCTCTGCCCTCTTGCAGTTGCGTCTGACAGACTCCATCACGTGCCGGTGGTCACAGCCTTCGGCGAAATCAACACTCATTTTCTGGGTCATGAAGTTCACATTGGCTCCGGCAACTCCATCGGTCTTTCTCGCGGCATTCTCCATCTTCAGTGCGCAGGCAGCGCAGTCAACCTCGATCCTGTAAGTCTTTGTCATGTTCACCTCCAGTTAATTAAAAATATGTTTAATTGATAATTCAATCATATACTGATATATTCCACATGTCAACACCAGAACTGATTCTTATGAATGTTGCCGCAGGAAAACATGACAGGCTGGTCCTGCAGGATGAAGGTGGCAGCAGTCATTTCACTTTGCAGATCGAAAATATCTGGCCACATTCCCTGCAGATATAAGCATCAGCTTCCTGTTCCAGAATAATGTTTGAACACACATCAGACTTGTCCTAAAAGGGCGTTGACGGTATTGTCCTGAACATGAATGAAAAAGAAGCCTGGGCAGGTGATTTCAGCGCAGTCGCCCAGATCATGAAACAGCTGAGTGATGAGGTGAGGGTCAGGATCTTCTGGATCCTCTGCCATGAGGAACTGGGTGTTCTGGAACTGGCCGGGCTCATGAAGATGAGTCCTCCGGCCGTGAGTCATCATCTGAAAGTACTGAGACAGGCAGACCTGATCTCAGCGCGGCGGGACGGGAGGCAGGTGTACTACAGCTCGAAAGACAGACCTGTGGCACACTTCCTCCAGTCCATGATAGAAAACCTGCTGTCGCTTTCAGGCACTGAGAGTTAGAGACTGTCACCGAAGTCCCTTCTGAATGCTTGTGCAAGTCTGTCCGGCCAGTCTGATACGGCCTCCATCCGGCCGAAGAAGAAGCGCAGTGATGAAGGCTCCTGGACAAAGCGCAGTCCTCCGACCAGATCCCTGTTGTCATACAGCCACTTGATCCTGTCAACGGCATACCTGACCTGACTGAGCGTGAACACACGTCTGGGCAGTGCCAGTCTCAGAAGCTCGACGGAGGCAAGATGCTCGCTGCCGTCGGCCTCCCTCTGTTCGGAGACTGTTCCTCTCTCCATGCCGCGGATTCCGCCTGCGATATACGCCGCAGCGGCAAGGGCGCCGGCAGGATACTCCTCCTGCCTCACATGCGGCAGAAAGCGCGAGGCATCCAGATGGCAGCCCAGACCTCCGGCCGGAGTGACGACGGGAACGCCGAGCTTCTCAAGCTCCTCCGTCATATATCTGATGAAGAGGGGTCCCTGGCTGATGACATCCATGTCCATCGTCTCTTCCAGTCCCACGGTCATCGCCTCCATCTCCCGTACACTCATTCCGCCATAGGTGAGGAAGCCCTCGAACATAGGGACAAGCTCCCTCATGCGCTCATACAGTGCCCTGTCATGGAGTGCGATACCGCCTCCCCGGGCAAAGCCCAGCTTGCGGGCCGAGAAATAGATGATGTCCATCGCATCGGCTATCTTCCTGGTTATCTGCCGCACAGACAAATCCCGGGCAGCCTCCTCACGCGTTTTTATGAAATAGAGATTGTCCTGCAGCAGGCTGGCGTCAAGCACGACAAGACTGCCGTAGCGGTGAACGATGTCAGCGACTGCAAGGATGTTCCCGAGACTCAGAGGCTGGCCTCCGATGAGGTTTGTTCCGGCCTCTATCCTCACGAAGGGGATCCGGCGCCCCTTGTCTGCCATCAGCCGCTCAAGCCTGTCCAGATCGAAGTTCCCCTTGAACGGGCAGCTGCTTGTCAGCTCCACGCCCTGCGGGGAAATGAGTTCCTCCACCTGACCGCCAAGCCTTGTGATGTGGGCCTTGGTAGTCGTGAAATGATAGTTCATAGGAATGATTGAGCCAGGCTGGACAAAGCTCATGGCCAGTATGTTCTCCGCAGCCCTCCCCTGATGGGCGGGCAGGAAGTATTCTGTCCCGAAAATCTCCCTGAGCTTGTCTGTAAGGCGAGTGAAGGTAGCACTCCCGGCATAGCTATCATCCGCCACCATCATCGCGGCCAGCTGTCTGTCGCTCATGGCATTCACCCCGCTGTCAGTCAGCATATCCAGGTAGATGTCCCTGTTCTGCAGCAGGAAGGTGTTGAAACCGGCCTCTGCCATGGCACGGACCCGCCTTTCGACCGGCACGAGGTCAAGTTTCTGCACGATCCTCACCTTATGAAGCTCAAGCGGTACAGGATCCGTGCAGTAGAATTTTATTTCGGCCATTGATTATATCTCCTTTAGGATATTGTCACCCAAAGGAGGATACAGGTCAAAGGTTTTATGCACGATATTGCATAAAAATAGGAAGAATATTCAGATATTACAGGCTGACACGGGCAAGAGAGCGGTCGATGATCGCAAGTGCCCGGTCGATTTCGGCACAGGTGGTGATCAGCGGCGGTACGAGACGCAGCACAGTATATCCGGCAGAACATACCAACAGCCCCTCCTCCATGCAGGATGAGACGACAGCCCTGACAGGTACCGTCAGGTCAAGCCCCTGCATGAAGCCGAGTCCCCTCACGGCACTTACCTTGTCAGGATGTCTTGCTGCAATGGCTCTGAGTCCTTCTGCCAGATACTCACCCTTGCGCGCGACTTCTGCCGAGAGTTCCTCCAGACGGGAAAGCACGACTGTGGCAAGCGCCGCAGCGGCCACATTGCCTCCGAAAGTCGCAGCATGATCTCCGGGAGAGAAGATGTCCGCCGCCTTTCCGAATGCCAGCGCCGAGCCCATCGGCAGGCCGCCGCCAAGGGCTTTTGCCAGGGTCAGGATGTCCGGTGTCACGCTGTAGTGCTGGAAGCAGAACGGACGCCCGGTCCTTCCCATTCCGCACTGGACTTCATCAAAGATCAGAAGGGCGCCGTACCGGTCACACAGCTCTCTGAGGCCGGAGAGGAAATCCGGATCCGCCGGTATTATTCCACCCTCCCCCTGAAGCGGTTCGGCAATAATGGCACAGACAGTCTCATCCATGACAGCCCGCACGCTCTCAATATCGTTGTACTCTGCATATTTCACACCGGGAACCAGCGGAGAGAAGCCCTTGTGGTACTTCTCCTGTCCAGTCAGCGTCATCGATCCGTAGGTACGTCCATGGAAAGAGTGATGAAAGCTTATGACTGTCGTCTTTCCGAGCGGAGAACCGAACTTTCTGGCCATCTTCAGTGCCGCCTCATTCGCCTCGGTTCCGCTGTTGCAGAAGAAGACACGGTTTGAGCCGGCCAGTCTGTTGAGCATCGCTGCGGCCTCAACAGCCCTCCGGTTGTAGAATAGATTGGAGGTGTGGAGCACTCCATCATCCAGCACCTCAAGCAGGGCCCTGCGCTCCTCCTCATCGCCATAGCCAAGGGCGTTCACGGCGATTCCCGAGACAAAGTCCAGGTATTCCTTTCCGTCCTCATCGGTGAGGACTATGCCCCTACCGCTCCTGATGGCGAGAGGGAACTGCGAATAGTTTTCCGTATAGTTGGCCCGGCCAAGGGCACATACTTCGGCATTTGTCACTGAGCACCTCCTTCCGGCACGACCATAGTGCCGATTCCGCTTGCCGTGAATATCTCGAGCAGAAGTGAGTGAGGCAGCCTGCCGTCCAGCACATGGACTGTCTTCACTCCCCTGTCCAGGGCATCTATGCAGCATTCTGTCTTCGGAATCATCCCACCCCTGATCGTTCCGTCAGCGATGAGCGAGCGGGCCTCGGCCGCATTCATCCGCCTTATGATGCTGGAAGGGTCATCTTTATCCCTTAGAATGCCCTCAACATCAGTCAGGAAGACCAGCTTTTGTGCTCCGAGCGCGCCTGCAACCGCTGTCGCGGCATAGTCCGCGTTTATGTTGTAAGTCTGGCTGAAACTGTCAACGCCGACAGGGCTGATCACAGGAACATAACCGCTGTCCAGCAGTGTCATGACAAGGTGTATATCCACTTTGTCGATCTCTCCGACAAAACCGATATCACGCCCGCTGCCGAAGAGCTTCTTGCGGACAAGGAGGGTATGACCGTCTTTTCCATTGATGCCGCAGGCACTGATGCCCACCGCCTCAAGGTTCTCGACCAGGCTCTTGCCTATCGAACCGGAAAGCACCATCTCTGCCACATCGGCAGTCTCCCTGTCCGTGACGCGCAGCCCGTCGATGAACTCGCTTTTCTTTCCAAGCCTGTCCAGCAGCGCAGTGATCTCCTTGCCGCCTCCGTGCACTATGACTGGTCTGAGCCCAATGTATTTAAGGAGAGCGATGTCCTTGATCACAGACTTCTTCAGCTTCTCGTCAACCATTGCAGATCCGCCATACTTCACCACGACAGTCGTACCGGAGAATTTCCTGATATAAGGAATGGCCTCAATGAGTGTGGCCGCCTTGTCCATTTCCCTTTCGTACATTCTAGCTCCTGTAGTCCCCGTTTATCTTCACATAGTCATATGTCAGGTCACAGCCCCAGGCTGTGGCCTCTCCGTCCCCCTGGTGGCAGTCAGCCAGCACTCCGACTTCCTTTTCCAGCAGTATGGTCTTCGCAGTATCCTCATCGAATTCAAGCGGTACACCTCCCTCCAGGACCTTCAGTGTGCCCTTTGCAGATGTGAAGGCAAGATCAACGAGTGAGGGATCAAAGGCGGCTCCGCTGTAGCCCATGGCACAAAGAATGCGCCCCCAGTTCGCATCAGCGCCGAAGAATGCGGCTTTTACGAGTGAAGATGAGATCACGGACCTGGCCATGAGCGCCGCATCAGCCCTGGTCGCTGCACCGGAGACTTTCATTTCGATGAAACGGCTGGCCCCTTCGCCGTCCTTGACGATCTGGCGCGCGAGCTCGCCCAGGACCTGGTTGAAAGCACTTGAGAAGGCCTCACAGGCTGCAGAGCCCTCTTTGATCTCAGCACAGCCTGACGCGCCGTTAGCAAGGACGATGACAGAGTCATTGGTCGAGGTGTCGCCGTCAACTGAAATCATGTTGAACGTGTCTGATATCCCCCTGCCCAGGAGCTTCTGGAGAACTCCGTGCCCGATCTTCGCATCAGTCACGATGAAGCAGAGCATTGTAGCCATGTCCGGATGTATCATTCCGGAACCCTTTGCCATGCCGGATACAGTGACAGTGATGCCGTCAATATCCAGGCGGACGGACGAGAGCTTCATAACAGTGTCCGTTGTGAGAATTGCCTCAGCAGCAGGCAGGGCATCCTCTCCCAGGCTCCGGGTGAGGAGTTCTATGCCCTTCTCCATTTTCTCCATGTCGAGCGGTACACCGATGACGCCCGTCGAGGAAACATATACCCCGCTTTCGGGAATGCCGAGGCAGCGGGCTGCAATGGAAGCGGAGCGGGAGGCATCTTCCAGCCCCCCGGGGCCTGTGCAAGCATTCGCATTGCCGCTGTTGACCAGCACTGCCTGGGCCTTTCCTCCCTTGAGCACACCCATGTCATATATCACAGGAGCGGCCTTCACTGCATTTGTCGTGAAGACAGCAGCCGTCTCGGCCATGCAGTCGCTGACTATCAGGGCCATATCCTTTTTCCTCTTCTTGAGGCCTGCATGAATTCCGGCGAACCTGTAGCCTGCCGGATTGAGGAAGCATCCTTCCATTTCTCTCCTCTCCTATACCACTGCTCCCGGCACGAGACCGAGTCCCTCGGCCTCATCCAGGCCGAAGGCAATGTTCATGTTCTGCACGGCCTGACCTGCCGCGCCCTTCACCAGATTGTCGAGTGCCCCCATGGCAATGATGTTGCCGGTACGTCCGTCAAGTTTCCACGAGATGTCGACATAGTTGCTTCCGGCTACATGGCGGGTCTCCGGCGGGGCATCGCATAGCCGTATGAACCGTTCTCCGTCATAGGCCTCATGATATGCCCTGGAGACATCCTCCTGTCCCGCTCCCGGCCTCATCCTGGCATAGCACGTGACCAGAATTCCACGGTCCATGGGAATCAGGTGAGGTGTGAACTGGACCCTGACTGTTTCCCCGGCAGCGAGTGAGAGTTCCTGCTCGATTTCAGGAGTATGCCTGTGAGACGTTATGCTGTACGCCTTGACCGACTCGTTCACCTCACAGTACATGGAACCCATCTTCGCTGAGCGTCCGGCTCCGCTGGTTCCGCTCTTTGCGTCAATGATTATTCCGCACTCCTCCACGAGTCCGGCCCTGACAAGCGGATAAAGAGTCAGGATGGAGCATGTTGTATAGCAGCCGGGATTGGCGATCAGGCGGGCAGAGGCGACCTCGCTGCGGTGCAGTTCACACAGACCGTAGACTGCCCGGGGCAGCAGTTCCTTCGAATTGTGTGTGACTTTGTACCATGACTCATATACGTCAGCATCATGGAGCCTGAAATCAGCCCCGAGATCAATTATCACTGTCCTGGAGAGTATGTCGGCACTGACCAGGCCGGATGCGATCCCGTGAGGCAGGGCCAGGAAAACGACGTCAGCCGCCTCAGCAGCCTTCACGATATCATCATCTTCCAGAACCTGATCGCAGATGCCGCGGAACGCCGGATGGACTGTGCTGAAAGACTCGCCTGCATGTGAGTGGCTCGCCAGCCAGACGAGCTCAGCTTCTTTATGCGCTGATAGGATTCTGACAAGTTCGCTTCCGGCATAGCCGGTCGCACCAAGAATTGCTGCTTTTATCATCTTCTTACCCGAATACTGCAATATTATACATGAATTCAGGTAAATTACCACTGTTTTTGCATACTTTTTCTAAAATTTTTGTATAAATATAAAATGACGGCAGAAACCTGACCTAGTCTCCGCCGCCTCCCGGTTCACCCGGTCCAAGCAGACAAAAACAGGAGAGGCTGCCGCCATGGACAGCCTCCCGTAGTCACATTCCAATTCCTGTAGGGGAATCAGAAGTAGAGATATGTGCCGACTGTGACATATCCTGTATCGAAGTCGGAGAAGTCCTCGACACCGAGCTCAGCATAGAGGCTGAGATCCAGGATAGAGGCGGTGATGTTCACATCAGCTCCGAAGGATACATCGTTGGACAGGTCATTGATCGCGAGATCAGCACCGAGTGAGAGAGGAACTGCGATTCCGGTGATGTCATAAGAAACGCCGAAGTCAAGGTTGTTCTGGTTAACAACTGCTGTTGCGCTCTCAGTATCGTTGTAGTACTCGTACTCGGCATAAGCTCCGAAACCTCCGAAACCTCCAGTGACTGCAGCCATGAAGCGGCTGTTGTCAGCAGCGTTGTCGATGTTGGCGAGGTAGCTGGCGCTCACGTCGAGGGAGAAGTCCATCCCAAGCAGGGTTCCGAGATCGGCAAGAGCGCTGATCTGGAAGTCCTTGGCACCATCAAGAGCGGAGATCACATAGCCGACATTGGCCCTGATTCCCTCGATGGGCTGAGTCCTGACCTCAAGGAGGGCTCCAGCGTTGCCGCCGGCACCAGTGTCAAATGCGCCATAGGCATAGACTGTGACAAGTGAGCGGTAGCCTACGCTGACACCGAAGGGATACTGGGCCCTTGAGGCACCGAGGCTGATCTCATCGTCGATTCCGGAAGGATCGGCATATGCGTAATCGGCATCTGTCTCAGGAGACTGGTTGCCGAGATAGAAGTTGACATCAACAGGCATCTCAAGCTCAAAGGCCAGATTCAGCAGGCTGGAGAGGTTCAGAGTTCCGGTCATGCCGACACCGCTGTCGCGGATGATTCCGTTGTTGGTGCTGATTGCCGTATCAGTGCGGACATCCAGGCTCAGGTACTCATTACCGCCCTTCAGGTAGAGGAAGCCGGCCTCAGGGGCTGTGTTGTCGCCATCAACTGTCGTGACTGCAGTCGTGCCGTCGAAGCCGAAGGTATAGCCTACATCGAAGTTGCCGCTGAAGGCCCAGTCGGCGAAAACTGCTGTTGTGGCCAGAAGCGCGATCAACAGTACAGAAAGAATTCTCTTCATGATTCAATCTCCATTTTTTGATAGAATTTGTCCATATTGTCCGCCGGCCTTGTGTGACATGTATGGAATGACAACACAATAGTTGTGTTTGTTGGGTCAAGAAACATGAAGTATGTGTCGTTCTTATTAAGAAAAAGACACCGGGTTCACAATTTCCACACTTTTGCATGCGGCTGTAACCCTGGTGTCAGGTTGTGGGTTTAGATATGTTTCCGCAAGCGGGATTCAGGGGCGAAGGAGTTTTCCTGTGAAGCAGTAGCCGTAACCGCGTACTGTCTCTATCCAGACCTTGCCATTGCTGCCAAGCTTGCTCCTGATGTTCTTAATATGTGTGTCCACCACCCTGTCGTAGCTCTCAGACAGGTAGCCGAAACAGCTCTCGATGATCTGGACGCGGGAGAGGACAGAGTTGTTGTTCTCGACCAGAAGCAGCAGGATCTTCCACTCTGAGACAGTGAATGACACATCCCGTCCGTCTATCGTGACTTTATGACTCTGCTTGTCCATCGACAGCTCCTGCGTGCCGTTCACGAACACGACCCTCGAATCATCCCCGTCCATCGCAGTATAGCGCTTGATGCGGGCCTGGACCCTCAGACTGATCTCCTTATAGCTGAACGGCGAGATGATAAAGTCATCGCAGCCAAGCTCAAAGGCCATTATCCTGTCACTCTCATCGCCGGTGTTGGACAGGACGATTATTGGAATGGAGCTCTTCTCCCTCAGGGCCTTGAGGACGGTGAAGCCCTTCACGATGCTGTCAGCCAGGCAGAGCAGCACGAGATCGGTCGCCTTCTGCTGTACGACTGTGACAGCCTCCTTGAGATTGTCAGTGAGGACTGTCTTCATGTCCGACAGTCCCAAATATGACGAAAGGGACAGAGCTGTGCCGTCCTTTGTTGAGTTGCATACGATGAGAATGTTGTTCATAGGTGCAAATAAAGTGCAATCGTGGCATTTCCACAACGACCTGCAGGACAAAAAACAAACTTCGACAAACAGTTGTCACCCATCAACACAGAAATACAACAAAAGTACACAGAAGTGAGAATCTGTAATCAGTTCTTGCGGAATGTCAACTACCGCCACCCTGAAGGGTGACGGCTTGCGACTGCCCGGAAGTGCCAGTGGCTAATTGCCTCCTTCCTTT
>CALXOO010000041.1 GCA_944390045.1 uncultured Spirochaetales bacterium
CCTGGGAATTGCCAGACATGGGCCTATGGCAAGATAGATCGCAATCGTATAGATCCTTCCGAAGGCAGGATGGACAGTCCCTGCCAGGCCAGATCAAGCGTCTGGTCAATCGAACGGTCCTCATCGAAGCGCTGGTTGAGGAACTTCTGCTCGAAGAACTCACCGAACTTCATGTAGAGATTGTCTGTCTCGCTGAGTTCCTCCTCACCGATGACACTTGCCAGGTTGCGCACTTCCTTGACATGGCTGTAGGAGGCGAAGAGCTGGTTTGACAGATGCGGATGATCCGCCCTGGTCATGCCTTCTCCGATGCCGTCCTTCATCAGACGCGACAGCGAGCTGAGACAGTTTATCGGGGGATAGATTCCCCTGCCCCCCAGTTCCCTGTCGAACACGATCTGCCCCTCGGTGATATATCCGGTAAGGTCAGGAATCGGGTGTGAGATGTCATCGTTGGGCATGGTGAGAATCGGAAGCTGGGTGATGCTTCCGCTCCTGCCGGCGATCTTTCCGCTCCTCTCATATATCTCGGCGAGGTTCGAGTAGAGATAGCCTGGATAGCCCTTCCTGGAGGGAATCTCCCCGCGAAGGGTGCTGATCTCCCTGAGGCTCTCACAGTAGTTCGTCATGTCGGTCATGATGACCAGCACCTGCTTGCCCTTGTCGAAGGCAAGGTGCTCGGCAAGCGTCAGCGCTGTCCTCGGCGTGATTGTCTTCTCGATCGAGGGATCGTCAGCAAGCGACAGGAAGAGTGCGACATTGTCCAGAACGCCGGTCTCCTCAAATGAGTCGATGAAATACTTTGCGACATCGTACTTGACGCCCATTGCCGCGAAGACGATGGCGAAATCGCTCTTTCCTCCGCGGACCTTGGCCTGGCGCACGATCTGGGCGGCAAGCTGGTTGTGGCTCAGTCCGTTTCCGGAGAAGATGGGCAGTTTCTGGCCCTGGATCAGGGTCGTCATGCCGTCTATGACCGAGATTCCGGTCTGGATGAAGTCTCTCGGGTACTCGCGGCTCGTCGGGTTGACCGGGCTGCCGTTCACATCCCTCTCATCCACTCCGCGGGGATCCGCACCGCCGTCACGGGCATGGCCCAGCCCGTTCATGACGCGTCCGAGCATTTCCTCTGTGACGGAAAGACTCAGGGGCTCACCCAGGAAGTGCATCCTGGTGTCAGGAAGATCCAGTCCGTCAGTACCCTCGAAGACCTGCACGCAGACCACGTCATCACTTGTGTCCAGAACCTGTCCGGACAGTCGTCTGCCGTCTGTGGTCGAGATCTCGACAAGCTCGTTGTATCCGACCGGATGGGTTCCCCTCATATACACAAGCGGACCGTCGATCCTGCTCGCTCCCCTGTATTCCCTGCCCTTCAGCAGGCTTCTGTCAATCATGTTCTCAGTCTTCATAGAGTCCTCCCAGCTGGGTGATGGAACGGGTCAGCCTCACGGAAAGCCTGTCAATGTCCTCGACATGGTCGTTGGAGACATTGAAGCGCATCCTGGCGATGTCCTGGACAACGGACAGACGCCGTATCTTGACCATTGGAACACCCTTTGATATGGCCTCGCTTCCGGCATCGTAATACTGGAGGATCAGGTCCATCATAGCGATCTGCTTGGCAGGAGAACAGTAACGGTCTATCTCGTCAAAAGCGTTCTGCTGAAGGAAGGCGTTCTTGAAGAGCGTGCACACCTCAAGAATGAAGTTCTGGCTGTCCGGCAGGGCATCAGCGCCGACAAGCTTGACTATCTGCTGCAGCCTTGTCTCCTTCTGGAGCAGATCCATGATCCTGGCCCTGTTTGCAGACCACTTGCCCTGGCTCTGATCATCCCACCAGCCCTTGAGCTCATCGGCATACTCCGAATACGAGTCCAGCCAGCTGATCGCAGGATAGTGACGGGCAGATGCGAGCGACCTGTCAAGGCCCCAGAAGCAGCGGACAAAGCGCCTGGTATGCTGGGTGACGGGCTCAGAGAAGTCACCTCCCGGAGGGCTGACGGCTCCGATGATGGAGACAGATCCCTCTTCTCCGCTCAGTGTCCTGACATGTCCGGCCCTCTCGTAGAACTGGGCGATCCTGGTCGCCAGATATGCGGGGAAGCCCTCCTCGGCCGGCATTTCCTCCATTCGTCCGCTCAGCTCTCTAAGAGCCTCGGCCCAGCGGG
Organism: uncultured Spirochaetales bacterium; assembly: GCA_944390045.1. Lineage (GTDB taxonomy): Bacteria > Spirochaetota > Spirochaetia > Sphaerochaetales > Sphaerochaetaceae > Bullifex. Next base: position 2,172 of record CALXOO010000041.1, read on the forward strand.
AGGTCGAGTCAGCCATGATGGCAACGTTGTAGCCCATGTCGCGGTAGTACTCCGCCATTGTGATGCCGGTATATATGCTGGCCTCACGGGCTGATACCGGCATGTTGGAGGTGTTCGCGATGAGGATGGTCCTCTCCATCAGGCTCTTTCCGGTCCTGGGATCAACCAGATGCGGGAACTCCCTCAGTACGTCTGTCATCTCATTGCCGCGCTCTCCGCAGCCGATGTACACGATGATGTCGGCATCACACCACTGGGCGATGGAATGCTGTGTCATCGTCTTGCCGGTTCCGAAGCCTCCGGGAATGGCGACCGTGCCGCCCTTTGCAAGTGGAAAGAGGGAATCAATGACTCTCAGTCCCGTCACGAGGGGAACATCAAGGTTCAGCCTCTCGCGGATCGGTCTGGGAGCACGGATCGGATGATACTGGACCATGTCCAGATCACGGCTCTTTCCGTTCTGCTCTATCGTGGCTATCCTGTCGTGGACCCGGTAGTCGCCCTCCTGAGAGATGTCTGTGACGACCCATTCCCCGCTGAGGGCGGAGGGAACCATAATCCTGTGCTCAACGCGGCTGGTCTCCTGGACTGTGCCGAGGACCATTCCGGCCTTGAGGGAATCACCCGGCCTGCAGACGGGGACAAAGTGCCACCTGCGCTTCTCGTCCACAGCGCTTGCAGAGATTCCCTTTCCGATGAAATCGCCGCTGAGGCGTCTGAGGTCCTCAAGCGGGCGCTGGATTCCATCATAGATGTTTCCGATCAAGCCGGGTGCCAGCGTACATGACAGCGACATGCCTGATCCGTAGACATTGTCGCCCGGAGCGATGCCCGTGGCATCCTCGTAGACCTGCACGGTGGCAGTGGTGCCGGAGAGCTTGACTATCTCGCCGACAATCTGGCCCTCACCGACATGGACAAGCTCCATCATTGCGGCGTCGGTTATGCCCTTCACCTGCAGGACGGGGCCGTTCACCCTTTTGACCTGACCAATTATTCTGCCTTGCATGTACTTTCCTGTATAATCTTCTTTATGTCCTTGGTCATGCGCCTCATGCGCACTCCAAGCTGATTGTTGAAATAGACCTTGTCATCCGGGCTGGACAGAAGCACTCCCCAGTCGGGGATGTGATGCTGTGCGTCAGGAGTCAGCCTGACTGAAAAGCCGGTCTTCTCCTTCAGCAGGCGCGAGGCCTCCTCAAGCATGCCCTCATCGACCTGCTCTCCCTGTCTCCAGGAGACCTTTGCCTCAGCAAGTCCGAGGCCGTAGGCCGCCTCAGCGATCCAGAGGACCAGAGTCCGGCGGGAGCCGGCTGATCTGAAATAGTCCTCAAAATAGGCAGAGACGCTTTCGCTGACCGCATTCCAGGCGGCATCGTTGTTCTTCAGCTCCTCCTGCCTCTCGAGCGAGCGCACCGCACTCTCCTCGCGCAGTCTCAGGCCCTCGAGCCGGGTTGAAGTGTTCTTCCTCTCCTCGGCGGCCGTGGCCTCGGCCCTGGTGCGGGCAGCCTGGATTACCTCATCTGCTTCCCGCCTGGCATTGGCCAGTATGACCTCCGCGTCCTTGCGGGCCTGCTCAAGAATACCCTCATAGATCGGACTCTCACTCATATCGACACTCCAATGGCCTCATTGACAAGGCTTCTCAAATCGCGTGACGAGGTCTTGCCCGGATCAGGGATCTCGACAACGAGAGGAAAACTCTCACTGAAGAGATAGCGGTCAACTGTCTCACGGATCATGTTTGCAGCTGACTCCGTGATGACGATGACTGCATTCTCCCTGTCCTCCAGGGCCTTGTCCCAGGCGTTCTTCGCCTCCTGGGGGCTGTGGACAGCCTGTCCGCCGAGCCCTACAAGCGCGAAGCCCAGGACAGTATCCTCATCTCCGATTACGTAATACTTCATCAGACCTTTGCGAGAATCATCAGCGCGGTGATGAATCCGAAGACGACCAGGCCTTCGGCGAGAGCGATGAAGATAAGGGCGTTGGAGGCGATCTCAGGCCTCTCGCTGATGGCACCCATTGCAGCAGAACCGACCTTTGAGATGGCCATGCCGGCACCAAGGGCACCCAGTCCGAATGCGATTGCCGCGGCGATGCATACCCAGGCTGTCGTATAGGCACCGGATGACGGTCCGGCCGACGTCGTATCGGCGGCATAGAGGGCCGGCGTGAAGACAAAGGCGCATCCCACGAGCAGCAGGAATGTTACGAAGAGCGAAAGGTTCATCTTTCTTTTGAATGAATAGCTGGTCATAATTGACATCTCCATTATCTTCTTCAGTCTATAACGATACGGCTCTTGAGACCAACCGGCTCATAGGCGATACCGCGACCTGTGAAGTACTTTGTAAAGAATTCATAGTAATTGAGCCTGAGCGACTGGATTCCGGCGCTCAGTCCCTCGATTGCAATGACTAGCACATTGCCAAGGATCATTATCAGAATGAAGGCAAAGATGTTTCCCGTCATCTCTGCCATGTCCTCGAATGCCGTCATGAGTGACACATGTGCGATTCCGAGTCCGGCCACACGCATGAAGGAGAGCGTGTTGGACAGGAAGCTGGAGAAGATTTCCAGCACCTGGACGAAGAAGTCCATCACTGTGTCAGCGATTATGGTTCCAACAGACTCCCTGTGCCCTGAAAGCTTTGCCTTGTGAGCGGCATAGACAGGCCCCTTCACTATCAGCAGGAGCAGGCAGAAGCCGATTCCCGCATAGAGAAGCGGGCTTGAGGGGAAGGCCCGGTAGCCGCTGTCAACGAAGTAATAGCAGGCGTAGATGCCCAGAGCGTAGAGCAGTCCGCCGACAAGTCCGTTCTTGTCGAAGACCAGCTCCAGGTAGCGTCTCTTGCGCACCAGGTTTATCCAGTTGAGCACAAGTCCGGTGTAAATGACTGCGATACCGAACTTTATCGTGATTCCGAGGATGTCATAGACGCTGCTGACAAGACCGCCTTCCGCATTTCCGTTGACAACCGCATGATAGTTGAACCAGATTGCGGGAAGCCAGGAGAAACCGAAGTATGAGCCGAAAAGCGCGCCGCCGACAATGCTCGCAGGTCCCAGGAACTTCAGGAGGGAACACAGATAGCGTGAGATCAGTCCGTCCTTTGCAAGCGGATGCTTCTTGTAATACCAGCTGCCCGTAAGACCGATCAGCAGCAGGACAAGGCCCTGGCCCACGTCGGCAAACATCAGGGCGAACATGATGATGTAGGCCACTGTGACAAAGGGTGTCGGATTGATGGAGCCGTACTCCGGCGTTCCATAGTTGGTGACCATGCGCTCAAAGGGTGCGAGAACCTTGGCGGAGTGGACCGAGGTTGGAATCTGGCTGCGGTCCAGCTCAGTGTCCTCCGTCCATTCGATTATGCACTTGCCGCGGGCCGCCTCGTAGATGACACTCTCCACCTCAGCAGCCTTGGAAGACGGAACCCATCCTGAGAAGAGAGTCGTGTTCTTCGTGTATGAGAAGTAGCTCTCCACGTGCTCGCTGAGTTCTCCGACACGCAGCGTCATCCACATTCTCGACAGCTCATCCGCGCTCGCGCCTATCGTCTGCCTGATTCCTGCGACCACATCATCAAGCCGCTTCTGCAGCTCCTGTCTCTTCTCATCCGCACTCGCACCGGCGATTTCCATCGCGTTCTTGACCGGTGCGGGATTCTCCGTCCAGCCAAACTTGTCCAGTGCCTCATTGACCCTGGACGCGTCGCGCTTGAGTGCGAGGAATACAAGGCCGCCCTTTCCGTCCTGTGCAATTACGGAACAGGTGTCGGAAAGCCTTGCCGTCAGGTCAGAAAGCTTTCTGTCAGGAGAGATGGAACCGGTCCTGAGGTCGAGATATTCTTCCTTCTTGTCCCTGATATAGCCCAGCAGTTCGTCATAAGCCAGAATCCGCTGGCTGAGGTTCTTCTGCTCTTCCCTCGGGCTCGTGAGCGAGAGCGAGAGCGAATCAAGCGCCTTGCGCACCGACTGCTCATCCAGGCCCCCCAGGTTCTCAAGGTCGCTCTTGGAGATCGCGGGAATGTTCAGTCCACCGAGCTTCATCAGGTTCTCACAGCGGGTGCGCAGATCGCTGATCGTTCCCTGCGGGATTGCCGACTTATGGCTGGAAAGCCTTCCCGCCTGCTCTCCGTCAAGCTGGCTGATATGGACAAAGTCCATCACGCCCTCTTCAAGCAGGGCCTTGACGACCTTGTCGCTGTAGCCATCAAGCACGATGGCGGTCAGCATCTTCATCTTCTGCGTAAACAGGCTCAATTCAGTTCCCTCCTGATCTGCTCCTCACTCCAGTTGTAGTACTTGGCCGCGAGTATCCCCTTTATTGTATTGTCCTCGCTGCGGCACAGGTAGATATAGCTGAGTATTGTCCCTATTGTGAAGGGATCAGCACAGAGTATGCCGGTGAACTCCTTTCTCCTCTGCTGGGCAAGGTAGTTCTCTATTGCCAGTGTTCCGTAGGCCAGCTCGCTGTGGCCGGTCGACAGCTGTCCGCGCACCTCCATCTGTCCCAGAAGCTCACCCACTCTGGCATAGCGCCGCCTGATGAGGTCCCTGGCCTCCTCGATGGAGAAGTTCCCGCTGGCAAGTCTCTTCTCCAGTACTCCGTAGAGTGAGCCGTAATGAATGAAGACATGTGCCAGGCGCGATGAGTCACAGCTGTGATAGAAGCCGTAACGGATGAGGTTGATTATGTTCTTGAGGTCAACATCCAGTCCATAGACCTTCAGCGCGACCTCCCTGTCCGCTCCGTCCAGCAGGTCCATGGCGCCGTAGAGACGGTCAAACCACAGGTGATCCAGGTCTATCTCGAACTCGAAAAGCCCGAGTCTTGTTATGTCCTGTGCATCATAGCGGTCGAAGACAGTCAGATAAGGTGTGTTCCTGAAGGCAGTGCGGACATCATCCCAGCCCAGCGCGTTGATTATCCGGCTCCAGTCAATATCATGGACAATCCTGTCCTTGTAGATATAGGCAGAGCGGTAGCTGATGCTGTGATGGAGGACAGAGGCGGAATACCAGAGTCTCACGGCATTCTTGATGTTCTCAATCTCGGTCTTCTCAAGCAGCGTCTTCACGAAGCGCGCAGTCCTGTCATCCAGGGCCTTGATGATCTCCTCATGCAGTCTGATTTCCCTGATGAAGAGCTCGAGCTCGACCTGCTGAAGGTCAGCTGTCCTGGAATAGGTCTCAAAAAGACTGTCGTATTTCGTTCCAGACAGGACCGCTATGGCCTCGCTGAGATTAGGAGCCTTGATCATGTCCTCAAGCAGGCTGGAGCCGGCCATGAGTCCGATCCTGGCCCTAAGCTTCGCGTTGATATATGAGTAGCGGGAGACCCTGTCCATCAGCTGCCTTCTCCGAGAAGGGGCACATCACAGATGAGGCGCACGATCCTGTCGCGTGCCGTCTCGACGGCCTGCGCGTCCACCTGTACCTGGGTTTTGGCGAGGGCGCTGCTCTTCTCCTCGATATCCCTGAGCTTGCTGTCAAGCACGAGCGTGGCCTGGGAGACGACCTCATCTCCCCGCTTCCGCTCCTCCTCAAGGGCAGATTTCACGATTCTGGCGGCTTCCTCCTGACTGTCCAGGACAATTTTGCGGGCGTCTTCCTCCGCCTTGTCCCTGATGGCCTGAGCCTGATCCTCCACTGTGAGGATTTTGTCGATTATTTCGCTTCTCATTGTAACCACCATGTCCAGCATAATCCAAAGTTGGGCCTCCCGTGTCAAGTGAGAAGAGAAAAAAGCACACAAAGTCTAGTTTGCGAAGTCGCTGATTATCTCCTCGGCTGTGAGCGGCGGGAAGAGCTCGTTCCAGAATGTCGCACTGTCAGTGAGACGGGCCGGCTGTATCTCCATCAGGCCGTAATAGCCTTCCAGGTGCTGTGGGACAGGCTCCAGCAGTGTGCCTCCGATATCTCTGGCGAAGGCCGCCTCCCCTGCCGTGACAGTATTGAAGTCAATCGTGCCGAAGTCCACGACCCTTATCGTGTCGTCAGACAGCTCGTCGACAGTGAAGAGGACCGCGTACCACTGTCCAGCATAGCTCACATCAAAGATGTAATCTCCGGGTTCGACGCCTGAGATGATGAACCTTCCGTCCTGATCCGCGAAAAGATAGAGACTGATGTCATCCACAAGCGAGACGCTGCCGTCTTCTGCACTCACCACCCTGTAGACAGGTGATGAGAAAGTGTTCTGGATCACCCCGTCAAAACTTAGGATTCCGGTGACAGTGTATTCCTGTGGTACGCTGATGCGTATGGAGTATCCCTGCCTGTTGTCGGGGTTGAGCTCGTAGGCAAAGGTCTGGGTTTCAGCGAACTCATCGTCCGGCGTCGCGTATACGACGATATTATTCCTCCTGTAACTTGACAGCGAGGTGTATGAGGCTGTTCCGAGGACAGTATCCACATCCATGGCGCTGCCCTGGTTGCTTCTGGCCACCTGGACAGTCGAGCCCGTGAGTGAGCCGCTGGGCCGGATGAGGACGAAGTTGTCTCTGGCGGAGCGTGAGAAGCCGAAGAGCCCGCCTGAGAAGAGAGTGGCTGTGTTGAGGCTCGCGGTCAGGCTTAGTCTCTGGTAGCGGTTGTAGGCACTGGCGCGCACGGACAGGCCGTAGAGGTCTCCGCTGTGGTACCAGCTTCCGGACAGCATGTGGTTTGCGGGATCTGAGAACTCGAAGCCTGAGAGGTTCATTGACAGGCTGTCGCGGTTGCCCACTGTGACATTTCCAGAAAGGCTGTGGCTTCCTGTGAGATTCGTGGAATAGCTGGCAGAGCCTCTTCCTCCGAAGCTGAAAGAGGCGGTGAGATAGCCGGAGACGCGCACGCCGTCAGTAAGCCCCATTCCGTGAGTCGCCGTGATTCCAGCCGATATGCTCATGTTCCTCATCGGGCTGATGCCGGCACTGGCACTCACGCGCCACTGGAGATCGCTGAAGTCATAGTCCTCCACCTGGAAGGTCGTGGTCGCACTGTAACGGAGGATGCCGAGGGCACCGGAGAATGACAGGCGCAGGTTCAGCTCGTCTCCATTGAAGCCGTTGTAAGTGCTGTTTCCGTAACTCAGAGAGAAGCTCAGGCCGCGCAGCAGGCTGTAGTCAACAAGGAAGCTGTGGTCAAGCCTGGCATAGAAGTAAGGCATCGAGCCCGGCACTTCGGCTGTATCAAGTGTATCGAACCGGGAATCAAGGGTGAAAGTCGTCGTACCAAGTATCCAGGCAGTGCGCATGGCAAGCGACATGTCAGCGACCTTCCGCTCAGGCGTTACCCGCAGTGAGAAGTCGCTCATCAGCGTAAGCTCGTCAGTCACGCCAATATCCTGGTACCAGGACAGGACGAAGTCATCCAGATGGTAGTCATAGTAATAGTCGGGAGAGACACGCAGCAGCAGTCCTGTCGCGCTGTCCTCGTCGCCGAGATCCACCTGTGTGCGGCCGAAGGAGAGAGAGCCTCCGAAGAGCGTCTCGCCGCGGGCCAGCAGCTGGCTGTCATATGCCATGTCGAAGAACTGGTGGTAGCTTACAGGGTCAAGCTGGGCCCTGACCAGAGGATCTGACAGGTCCATGCCCTCCTCCACATAGAGACTCGGGATGACAACCACCTCGACCTCGTTGTAACCCGAGTCAAAGGTGAAATCCTGTATCCTGTAGTTTCCGGGCTGCAGCAGGCGCTGGTAGATGACGCGGGAATTGCGGATGATCAGCAGGTAGCTTTCCTGCGTTATCGTGATGTATTCCCTGTGACTGTTGTAAGGGCTCTCTAGCACCCCGTAGCTGTAGCTCTTCTCGAACTGGATTCCCAGCGGCGTTCCGGCAGGAGAGAGTCCGAAGCCGTAGACGTTGCCCCAGGACAGCCTTATGCCCTCGTCGATGAAATCGTAGTAGAAGCGGTAGTTGTTCCAGTTGATGAAGAAATTGCCGTTTCTGACTCCGAAGTTGTAGAAGAAGTCGAAGTTTACAGGACCAAAGTTCAGGTAATTCGACAGACTCAGAGAGAGGGAATAATTGAATGTCCTGTAATCAAGGTTCCAGTCCAGGTTCGTATAGAGGTTGTAGCTGGTGCGCCAGCTGAAGAAATCAGGCTCAAGCCTGGTCGCTCCGGACAGCGCGAAGGTGCGGCTGAGATAGGAGGATCCGGCAAGTGAGATGACACGCTCCGGCATGTCGGAGACGCTGAATGACATGTCGATCGTGAAGTCGTCTTCACTGTAGTTTACGGTGACTCCGTTGTTCCTGAAGTGCTCTATGGAGACATAGTCACCGACCTGGGGTCCCAGAAGAGTGTTGTAGGCCTCGTCAGTCAGGAGTCCGGAGAGGAACATCTGAAGCTCGCTGACGTTCATCAGCCGCTCGGATCCGCTGAACATGACCTCTAGGTTGCCCATGACATCGCCGTCTATTGAATAAGAGAAATAGTACAGACCGTCATCGTACTGGAGGGTATCCTGTCCCTGGACGAAGAAGGATGCGAAGAATGCGTCATCGTAGACAGGCGCGTCGCTGCCCGTGATGACCAGAGGCTCCTGTGTGACGGCCGGAGAGAAGAGGACCGGGGCCGGAGGAAGCGCAACTGCGGCCTCAGGTGCGGATGTGGACGTGCCATCTGTGGCATCAGGAATATCAACGGAAGAAGGCTCACTCTCCGCCTCTGCCTCAGGCACTGCCGCGCTCTCAGGCCCTTCATCAACGGCCTGCATCTGACTGGAAGGAGGAAGCTCCTCCTGTTCGGGAGAAGAAGGCGGAAGCTGCACGCCGGCATCCGGAACATGCGCATCCTCACTCTCCTGCCCGTCATCTGATGGAACTGTTACAGTTTCCTCACGGACGACAGGCACAGTCTCTGCTGCCTGCTGCGGCATTGCGGTCCTGTTCAGGAAGAGGTACCACATGACATAGGACAGCAGGCAGAGGAAAAGCGAAAGCAGCAGAGTTGTCAGGAATATGGCTGCGAAACCCTTTTTCTTCTTCTCCATCAGCAGTCAACACACCTTTTCAACAATTTTTTTACTGGTTCTGGATGTCGAAGTTGTAGCTTATCGAGGCGCGGTATGCCGAGCCGGCATCAAGTCCCTCCGGAAGGGGAATTGACTTGGTCCAGGCAGCACCGGCCAGGATGTTTGATCCGGAAATGCCGGGCAGCGCATCTGAACCGGAGAGCGTCACGATATTTCCACTTGCATCCTGAAGTGTGAGAACACAGTCATAGAGGATCTGATGGACGTTGCCGTCATTTCTCAGTGTGACTGCGAGAGTGCCGTCACCGTTGTCAGTCACGGCCGCGATTGAGACACCCTGAGAGATCTGGCTGGGAAGCACATAGGCGGAAGCGCGGAAGACGTAGAGGAAGTTGAACATGCTGCCGGATGAGGCGATTCTGCCCTGTGAGTAAGGAATCTGTTCCGCGACGATGCGGAAACTCAGTTCACGGGTCACGGTTCTGGGTCCGCGGTACTGGCCCCTCACTATCTGCGAGCTCTGGGGCTGGATCAGGATACGGGCCGGCTGGATGTTGAAATAGCGTGAGGCATCAGAATTGACCTCGTTTCCATCTGCATCCTGAGTACGCACCAGCGCGCTGACGACCACGGCGATGATGTCATCACTGTCATTCGTGATCGTGAAGGTCTTGGTTGCATTTGCACCGGAAACGTCGAAAGTCTGCACAAGGGGTTCGAACTGAAAGGCGAAAAGCGATGTGCATGCAAGAATAAGCACTATGAAAAATGCGACAAGCGGCTTGTGTCTCATTGCTACCTCTCTTTTTTTGCTGATAGTCATTATATTGCGCACACGCCTGAGAAGGCAAGTCACCGCAAGAAGCAAAAACCGTCATCATGCAGGCACACATGCATAGCGCAGTGAGAGCCCTGCATGCCTTTTCTTTTCAGGGAAAAGGAAATACGGTGCACGTCAGCACCCCGGCCCGGAGCTTCCCGCTGTGGGCAATCGCCAAGAGAATGCCATGAAAAGCATGTCATGCGGTTCCTGGGCTGCAGGAGAACATGAAAAAACCCCGGAGCACCTGCCCGGGGCCTTTCCCATGAGTCATGTTTCCGTATCAGTCGGGCTAGCCGGATTTGAACCGGCGACCCCAAGTCCCCCAGACTTGTACGCTAAACCCCTGCGCTATAGCCCGAAAACAGGGAAGATACTACCCTTTTTGCCGCGTTTGATCAACACATTTGCATGGAACTTTTCTACTTTTCTGGCAATTGGTTGACAGGCAAGCACTTAATCCGGGTCCTGCCCTCCCCGTCTCTTCCGGACAGCACGGGTGAGGATGTATTCTATCTGCCCGTTGAGGCTTCTGAACTCATCCTCAGCCCATTTCATCAGCTCATCGTACAGCTCACCGCTGATCCTCAGCGGAATCTGCCGCCTTCCCTTAGTAGATTGATCCCGCGTTGACAACTGGGTTCGCCTCCCTGTTGGAACAGAGCACTACCATGAGGTTGCCCACCATCTGGGCCCTGCGCTCATCATCGAGGTCCACGACCCCGTCCGTCTTCAGCCTGTCAAGCGCCATTTCCACCATGGAGACAGCTCCTTCTACTATCTTGCGTCTGGCAGCTATGATCGCGGTTGCCTGCTGGCGCTGCAGCATGGCGGCTGCGATCTCGGGTGCATATGCAATCTGATTCAGCCTGACATCAATGATCTCGATTCCGGCATCTGCGACCCTCTTCTGGAGTTCCTCCTGCATCTCTTCGGCTATCTTGTTCGCTGATCCCCTGAGCGTCATCTCTGCATCCTCAGCACAGGAGCTGTCATCTACATCATCATAAGGATAAAGTCTCGCTATGTTCCTTATCGTGCTGTCAGTCTGGTTCGAAAGGTATTCCATGTAGTTGTCAATGTTGATCACCGCCCTGGTCGCGTTGATGACTCTCCAGATGACAATCGCGCTGACATCCACCGGGTTGCCCAGAGCATCATTCACCTTCTGGTTTCCATTGACGAAGGTGCTGATCTTCGTCGAGACCTTGCGTCTGGGAAGGCTTATCCGGCCACCCTTCTTCGTGAGCGTCTCCTCAAAGAGGCTCTTCATCGCCTCCTCATCTGATTTCTTCGGGTAGACCGCGCTCAGGAAGGGATTCGTGTAATGAAAGCCCGCCTCATATATTGTGCCGACATATTTTCCGAAGAGCGAGAGCACGAGCGCCTCGTTCGGATTTACCACCTTGAGTCCGGCAAGACATATGCACGAGACAACGATTATCAGACAGCACAGCGCAAGCAGCAGTCCGAAGACAGTCTGACCGATCATCGTGCCGCCATACAGAATGCTAATGGCTATGATGCCGCCCGTTGAGGCGAGTATGAGCAGTACGAGAACGGCAAGCATGAGATAGCCGCTGACCGGCTTCATTATCTTTTCCTGAATATCCTGCATCATTCACTTCTCCTTATTCAGTTTGATATCATTATGATATCATATTGATGCAGTAAAAACAACATCAGGGCGAGGCATGGTAAAACGCGATTGCTCAGATATAATTGTCATATTGTTTTTATATTATTATGATATCATATTACTTCAGAATTCTGAACGCGGGAATGGAGCGCTTACTTTCATGGCCAGCACAAGCTGGGGGATGAATATGTCTCCATGTGACGGATGATTGAAGTACTGGGCCCCCTGCACGGCTATGCCGACTTCTATCCAGGGTACCGGCCTCACTGAGGAATAGAGCATCAGGCTGATCCTGTGCCAGGCGTTTTCCAGAGCGCCGGAAATGAAGCCTTCCCCGTCTGAGGGAGAGATGACACTGTCAGACATGTCGATGACTGTATCATCAATCGAGCTTGCGGTATGCCTGATCACTCTGGAACCGTGAATGCGGTACATGGCAATGCCTCCAAGCTCCCACATACCGCTGCCGGAGCGGTATGAGCCAGTCAGGGCCAGGGCCATCGTGTCCGGGCCGCTGATATAGCCGGAATATCCATAGTCAGGCATGTACCGGCTGTAATAGCCGTTGACATAGTCCAGGTTGAAATTGACGAAACCTGTATCCGGATCCCTCTTGCCGTTCAGATAGAGATTCGGGTTCGTGTAGACAAACTCCAGGCCGAAGTCCAGCGCACCGTCAGCGGCTTGAGGCGACCATTTGAGATTCGCCAGAAGGCCCCAGGCTGCAGGCACGGAGCCGATCTCCTCCAGAGGCGTCTGCGCCTGGTCCAGCACGAACTGGAAGCTGGCAGAAAGTCCCCTGACAAGAGCGGCCTCGACAGTCAGGGCCATCATGTTGTTCGCCTCATCGTAATCCTTCAGCGTCAGTTCATTGTCGAAGTTGGACAGGTTGTGATTGAACATCATCGGGAAGAAGAAGCGCAGGTCGAATGAACCTGATGAACGGAAGAGCGTCGAGAGGTCCACTGCAAGCCTCAGCCGGTTGAAGAAGTTCAGATCGAATCTGTGCACCACCCGGTACTGCTGGTCGCCGTTGAACTTGCTGCGTGAGAAGCGGAAGGCCTGTGGCCCTGCGTTCTGTTCACCGTCAAAGTGCGTGACAGAGATGTTGTATGTGAAATAGTTGTTCAGAAAGGAGACGGTCGCGATCTCCTGGTACTTGTAGTTGTCGCCCACCACAAGGTTTCCGGTCAGGCCGCTGCCGATCGAGTGCGGGAAACGTCCGGCCACCACGCTGAGAAAGTCGTTACCCGCGCTGATGCCAGCCTTCCTCGGTATCTCCATTGACACTGTGGTGAAGGCCAGGTCGCTGCCCTCCTCCGACTGGGAGAAGACAGATCTGAACGACCCGTCATAGGAAGTCACGAGCCAGCCCAGTGAACTCTCATACATATGATGATCGTTGTTTCCCGCGAAGACCTCCCCTGTCAGCATCAGGTACTTTGTGAAGTATATGTCCGCACCCAGCCGGGCAAAGGGGGCCTCATATCTGTACGGGATCAGGGCCTCATTCCTCATGTCAGTCCCGGGACCGTCCGGATTGGTGTAGTCAAAGAGTGAGTACGGTGCCGCATTTACCTGGAGACTGCCTTCCAGCGAAAGATCGGCTCCCATTTCTCCATAGGAGAAGATGACATCCGCCGAACTCACCTCATCCATCAGCGCCGCCCATTCACTCCTGTCAGAGCCGGACAGTGAGGCCGGGTCGATACGCTCCAGTGCGATCTCAAGCACACGGGCGCTTGCCGGTGCAAAAGAGGAAGGACCTATCAGTCCTGCCCTGCGGGTCAGCGACTCGACTCGCCTGTAGACCCCGTCCCTCATCGTGTAGAGCTTCTGGGAACCCGCACAGCAGGCAGAGGTCAGAAAAACGAGGGCCATTGCCAGGATGCATGCTATTCTCTTCATCAGCAACAATTCTTCTCCCCTTTTGTTGCAGTTGCATTTCTGTACTGTTTCCCATTTTCCACAAAGAACCGGCTTTTGAAAAGGGGCCGTCGCAAAAATGCGGCGGCCTTCTGCTATCTGAGAGTAATAGATTAATTTCTTCCAATAAAATGAATTAATTCAGCGATTAAGGTGTTCAGGTATAGAAAAAGCAAGCCCTTTCTGTTATAATTTCAATAACCACAACGA
>CALXOO010000042.1 GCA_944390045.1 uncultured Spirochaetales bacterium
CTGAGAGATGCGGTGGAAGCCAGAACTGGATGGGAGGCCTGGTTTGAAGGGGCCAAAGCAAGTGGAATACCTGCCCTAGTAAGATTCGCAGAGTTGAAAGAGAAGAGGATTGATGGGCTTGTGGCCCATGCATCTCATCCCATATCTACAGGCAAGCTGGAAGGCTTCAACAACAGGATTAAGGTTGCCAAGAGGATTGGGTACGGATACCGGGATGAAGACTACTTCTTCACTCTGATTCAGTACATCTCCATCCCGTCAGTGAAATACAATTCCCCTAAGAAAACGTGAAGAGCCCTTTTCTTTTGTCCCACTTTCCGCTCTCATCGCGGCAGATGGCAGGCAGTTCCGTCCTGAGCGTCAGATATAGAAGAGCATCTCGCCATAAGTCGGGTAAGGCCAGGCCTTCTGGTCGACAATGAGCTCAAGCTCATCACAGATCTGCCGCACGCCCTGCATCTGGCCGAGCACGTTCTTCTGGTAGAAATGAGACAGATCGCTTCCCTGATAGGCGGAAGCCTCAGTGACAAGTCCGTCAAGCCGGCGGCACCTGGCATCCAGCTCGTTCATGAGCATTGTAACCTTCTCAAGGCGGCCAGTCTCCCCGCTGCAGTCCAGAGACGGCAGCACGGCTTTCTTGGCGGCAATGCCCTGTGCAAGAGCACCTGACCAGGCTCCGACGGAGGGGAGTATCTGGCGGTTGACCATATCTATCAGCGTGACGGCCTCGATGTGGACGGTCTTGCTGTACTCCTCGTGGAGAATCTCGTAGCGGGAATGAACCTCAACGGAATTGAAGACATGGAAGCTGGAGAAGAGGTCAATGTTCTTCTGCAGGAGGAAAGTGTCGTAGGCATCAGGCGAGCTTTTCAGGTTCAGCAGTCCGCGCTTCTCCGCCTCCTGGATCCACTCCGGGGCATAATTGTTGCCGTTGAAGACGATCCTCCTGTGCTCCTTCCAGGTCCTGCCGACAAGATTCTGCACGGCGGTGTTGAAATCATCCGCATCTCTGAGTTCCTCGTAGAACTGCCTGAGCGAGGCGGCAACTATTGTATTGAGCGTGGTATTGGGATCGGCGACAGAGAATGAGGAGCCCAGCATGCGGAACTCGAACTTGTTTCCGGTGAACGCAAAGGGGCTGGTCCTGTTGCGGTCCGTGCTGTCCTGCGGAATTGGAGGCAGGACGTGAACTCCGAGCTTCATCTGGTTCTTGCCCCTGCCGGTCGGTGTCGTACCGCGGGAGACAGCCTCCAGTATTTCCGTGAGCTCATCGCCCAGGAACATTGAGATGATGGCGGGAGGAGCCTCGTAGCCGCCCAGTCTGTGATCGTTTCCGGCAGAGGAGACTGAAATTCTGAGCAGGTCCTGGTACTCATCCACGGCCTTGACGACAGCCACGAGGAAAAGAAGGAACTGAGCATTGTCCTGCGGGCTCTCACCCGGTTCAAGCAGATTGATCCCGGTATCGCTCTTCAGCGACCAGTTATTGTGCTTGCCGCTTCCGTTGAAGCCGGCAAACGGCTTCTCGTGCAGCAGACAGGCAAAGCCGTGCCTCTCGGCTATCTTCTTCATGAGCTCCATTGTCAGCTGGTTCTGGTCAACGGCCACATTTGTGGTGGTGAAGACCGGTGCGAGCTCATGCTGGCAGGGAGCAACCTCATTGTGGCTAGTCTTGGCGTAGATTCCAAGTTTCCACAGCTCTCTGTCCAGATCCTTCATATAAGCAGATACCCTGGTCCTCAGTGCGCCGAAATAATGGTCCTCAAGCTCCTGTCCCTTGGGGCTGCGGGCTCCGATGAGCGTGCGTCCGGTATAGATCAGGTCCTTGCGCCTCTCATAGTCCTTCTTGTCTATCAGAAAGTACTCCTGCTCGGCTCCGACAGTGGTGATGACACGCCTGACATCGGTCTTGCCGAAAAGATGAAGAATCTTGACGGCCTCCTCGCTGATCACCTCCATGCTTCTAAGCAATGGAGTCTTCTTGTCCAGGACCTCCCCGGAGAATGAACAGAAAGCCGTGGGGATGCACAGTGTCTCATCCTTTATGAAGGCATAGCTTGTCGGGTCCCAGGCCGTATAGCCGCGGGCTTCGAAAGTCGCCCTTATGCCGCCGGATGGGAAGCTGGAGGCATCAGGCTCCCCCTTTATCAGCTCCTTTCCGCTGAACTCCATGATCACCCTGCCCCCGCCGACCGGGTTGATGAAGGCCTCATGCTTCTCCGCGGTGATGCCGGTCATCGGCTGGAACCAGTGCGTATAATGGGTGGCTCCGTTCTCAAGAGCCCAGGTCTTCATCGCGTGGGCTACGCTGTTGGCGATGTTTATGTCCAGGTCCTTGCCTTCAGCAACTGTCTTCTTGAGCAGTCTGTACACGTCTTTGGGCAGGCGGAGTCTCATTGCCTCATCATTGAAAACCATGCAGCCGAACCAGGAACTGGCGTCTTCCATCAGGAACCTCCCTATTGCTTGCAAAGCAACAAATTGCAACAGAATATGTCTTGGTTGTAATAATCTATCAGAAGATGGGCATGTTGTGAATTGGTCCTGCGGCATGGAAAATCTCACAAAAACATCATAAATCTTTCACTTGTAATCATATACCTTTGACAAATCAACTAATCGAACATTTTTCCGGACACGTGGTCATTATCAAAATCCAGACATTATTCCATAATGATGTACAATTTTGTACAGTTGTTTGTTTATCTTGCATATACCCGACCGGGTACCGCGGAAATTATACTTTCAATACCATGAGTGAAAAAGGAAAACCGGCATTCAGAAGGGCGTTGAAGTATATCTTCTTCGTCATCATCGTAGCAGCGGCCATTCTGGCCCTGAAATTCTTCTTCGATTCGCGCACTGTACAGACATACACCTCACCTCTGAGGCAGGTGTCTGTGACCAGCGCACAGCGCATGGATCTCATCGAGAGCGCCACATTCACGGCCTACGTCGAGTCCGAGGCGATGGTACCGGTCATACCATTTGTCAATGGCACGATAGAGACCTATGAGGTGCAGGCCGGAGACTTTGTGGAAAAGGATCAGGTGCTTGCGACAATAGACCGGAGCGCATATGAGCTGCAGCTGGCGCAGGCAGAGGCGGCTCTTGGCGCCTACCAGTCTTCATACGACAGACTTGTACAGCTTGTAGGGCTGGGAGCAGCCACAGACCAGGATCTCGACACAGTGCAGGCCCAGATGGAGGCCGCGGCTGCCCAGAGGGATCTGGCTGCGCTCCAGCTCTCATATACCAGTGTCACAGCCCCGATATCAGGCACAGTCATAATGGCAGATCAGGCGGTTGGAGACATCGGCAACACTCAGACTCCGGTGGCAGTCATCGCGGATACCGGCGATCTCATCGTCAGCGTGAGCGTTCCGGAGCGCTACTACTCCACCTTCACGGCTGGCCGTGACAGTCTGTCCGTCACAGTGCACAGCAGCACGTCTGGAGCCTCAGGCAGCGCACAGATCATCTCCATCGCGCCATATATCGATCCCACCACGAAGACTTTCAAGCTGAGAGCCCGCATAGATGATCCTTCTGCGTTCACGATAGGAATGTACGTGCAGGTGACTGTGGACTATGCGACACATGAGAATGCGGCAGTCCTGGAAGAGAGCGTCATGCTTGCTGACGGAAGCGTTTACTACGTGGAAGACGGGGTGGCTCACTATCTTGACTGCTCAGACAGTCTCCACGCTGACGGCCGCTTCATCGTGCCCTCAGGCTATGAGGACAAACTCTTCGTATATGACGGGCAGAACAGCATCCTGGATGGAGAGAGCGTGAGGGTAAAGGAGAACTGAGGTGAAAAGCGCACGTTTTGCAGTAAGGCATCCCGTCTACATCACCATGATCCTGATCGCGCTCGTGCTCTTCGGTCTGATCGCGCTGTCAAGCATGAACGTTGAGTTCATCAGCGGCGTCAACATGCCGCAGGTCATAGTCTTCACGATCTACCCTGGAGCCAGTGCTGAACAGGTTGAGAATGATGTCATCGACGTGATGGAAAGCAGTTTCGCAACCCTTCCGAACTTCTCGTCAATGACAAGCAACGCCTACTCCAATGTCGGTGTGGTCCAGATAAGCTTCGCCGACGGTGTGGATGTATATGACCAGCTGGACGAAGTCAGAAACAGGATAGACGAGATGGAGGACCAGCTTCCGGCCGGTCTTCAGGGCAAACCGACCGCACTGGTCGGCGGCACGGAAATGCTGCCCATGTTCTCCTTCAGTGTAGAGGGAGGCGAGGATCTGGCAGCCATCACGAGCTATGTCAACGACACTCTGGTTCCGCAGATCACCAGGATAAGCGGAGTCAGCGGAGTCAGCGTGACAGGCGGAAGCGAAGTGGAAGTCAGAGTCACGCTTGACACGGCACAGCTTGCGAGCAAGGGGATATCACCTCTGGTGGTATATCAGGTACTGGGCTACAGCAACACGAACCTTCCGCTCGACACGACGACCTACGAAGGAAGAAACTCGTCACTCAGGTTTGACGGAGAGTACAAGGAGCTTGATGACATAAGGAATCTGACCGTAGGCGCAGGAGAAGACGGCACTCCGGTCAGACTCGCAGACGTGGCCACTGTCGAACTGACGGCCGGAGAGCCGGACACCATTGTCAAGAGCAATGGCCGCAATATCATCCAGGTAGACGTCACGAAGAGAGCTGACGGCAACACGCTTGAGATAACGGATGCGATCAGAAACATCCTCGCCTCTGAAGAGGAGGCCCTCCACGGCGCCGTCACGTTCAATGTGATCTCAGACGACTCAAGGACCATCACGGCATCACTGGCCACAGTCATCAACTCAGGCATCATGGGAGTCATTGTCGCGGTCCTGGTCATCTTCCTCATTCTGGGAAACATCCAGGCGACACTCACGATCGCCATCTCAATGCCGCTGTCGATTTTCTTCACCTTCATCGCCATGGGCGTCAGCGGAATCTCGATCAGTCTGATGAGCATATCAGGCATGGTCGTTGCCCTGGGAGCCATTGTCGACGGTTCCATAGTCATGCTGGAGCAGATCTACAAACACTGGCAGACACAGAAAAACGGACGGAACCTGTACACTGTGAACCAGAGCATATTCAAGGGCGCTGATGAGGTAGGCGTCTCGATACTCGGCTCGGCCATCACGACAATCATCGTATTCGTCCCTACCCTCTTCATCAGCGGTCTCGGAGGCCAGATCCTGCATGACGTGGCGCTCACCTTCATGTTCGCCCTGGCCGCATCATGCATTGTCGCCATTGTCATCATCCCCTACCTGCTGAAGAAGCTGCTCAGGGAGGATGACCGGAAGATCACTGACAACGTGATCACCAGGACAGTCGACAGGCTGACAGCGGCATACGGGAAGTCAGTGGCCTGGGTTCTGCGGAACCGGAAGTTCGTCATCGCGATCTCCCTGGTAGTGCTGGCGGTGACTGTCTGGGCCGTGATGCAGCTGGGCATCACGTTCATTCCCAGCACTGACAACAGTGAGTTCTACGTCAATCTCTACATGCCGTACAGCAATACAATGGAAGAAAGTGAGGCCAAGCTGGATGAGGCAGAGGCCCTGGTCAGGCAGACGGTCCCGGAGGCCAAGGCAGTTGTCACAACAGTGGGTCAGACCAGCGGGCTGAGTTTCAGCACATCCACATCCAACGGAAGCATCCGCGTCATACTCCCGCCGGTTGCCGAGCGCGACAGCGACAGGGATGTACACACGATCATGATGGAAGTGAAGGCGGCACTGGACGAGAACCTCACAGACTGTGACGTTGAAGTGCTGAACGGTGGCTTCGACAATCTGGTCAGCTATGTCACCGGAGGAGGCGGCTACGGCCTCACTCTGGTCGGAGATGATCAGGAGACCCTGTACAGGGAGGCAGAGAGGATCAGCAGCTTCCTGCTCTCTGATCCGGAGGTGCTGTCCGTCACAATGGACTCCTCTTATGACTCTTACTCTGCCATCATTGACGCGAGCAACGAGCTTCTGTCCTCACTCGGGCTGACAAGCTACGAGGCAGGAACGACAACTGCCATACTATTCAACGGCATGGACAGCGGCATATACACTGATCCCGTGACCGGAGAACGCTATGACATCAGACTGGAAAGCGATGTCGGACAGCAGGGAATGAGTCAGGATGTGCTCAACAACCTCTTCGTCACGACCCAGACAGGCAGCCGTGTCAGCTTCGCATCAATCGCGGATCTCGTAGTGGAGAACACAGTCAGTCAGATCAACCATACTGACCGCTCCAACTCGATAAGCATCAGTGCGGCCATCACGACAGAGGATTCCTCAAGGATCCAGCAGAGGCTGGGCAGCTATCTGGATCAGTACCCGCTTGCTGACGGAGTGACGACCCAGACAAGCGGAATATCATCACTGGTTGAGGACATAATGTGGCCGATTGTGGGCGCCATGCTCATCGGATTCTTCCTGGTCTTCGCCGTCATGGTCTTCCAGTTCGAGCGTTTCGACCAGCCAGTCGTCGTCATGCTGACAATACCGTTCTGTTTCATCGGCGTCGCACTGGGTCTGATCGCATTCGGAAGCACAATGAACCTGATGTCCATGCTGGGCGTCATCACGCTGGGCGGAACCGCCGTGAACAACGGCATCATTCTGTTTGACTACACGAACATGACAGTCAGGAGAAGACGGATGGAGGCCATTGCGGAAAAGGAGGGCAAAGAGCCCGGTGAGGATGATCCGGTCCTCGGCAGACTGGACTATGAGACAGAGCGGACCATCCTCTCTTCCTCGATTGTCGACAGTGCCATGAACAGACTGAAATCCATTCTCATGACAACGCTCACGACCATGCTCGGCGTCGTCCCGATGGCAATAGCCACCGGTGAGGGAAGCGAGATCTACGCCTCCCTCGGGCAGGCGATCGCCGGAGGCCTGTTCGCCACGACAGTCATCTCCCTCTTCGTGCTTCCGGTCATTTACTACACACTGGAGCGCAGGAAGATCCGGAAGACCTATGGCAAAAACAGAAAGACCGTCAAATCACTGGAGGTGGCAAATTGATGAAGAAAATACTGCTGTCGCTCATGGTGTCACTCCTGCTCGCATTGCCTGTGACGGCAGATGATGCGGCCCCCTACACCTACCAGGATCTGAGCGAATCGCTGAGCCTCAACAACACAAGCGTCCTGGCCGCAGTTGAGAACTATAAGACAGCCCTTCTGGACGTTAAGGATGCGAAGGCCAATTTCCATCCGCAGATCGACTATACTCTGGCGGCAAGCTATGTGCTGAACCATCAGACGATGACAATAGACACCGGGTCGGTACTGGACAGCCTGCCGACAAACATGCTGTATATTTACAATCCTGCATTTTCTGCCCTGGGAAACGACAGTCATATGCCTCTGTCAGACCTTCTGACGAATCCGCTGGCCAGCAGCATGTTTCCCTCCTCTGTAGACATGCCGATTGATATAAATGCCCCGTATCTCAATGCCGAGATATCGCTGGTCCAGCCTGTCTACACCTGGGGAAAGCTGACAAACAGCGTGAGGATGAACGAGGAGATTGCAAGCGCGCGTGCCCTTCAGATAACGGATACAGAAGACCAGATGGACACACAGCTCAAGGCCAGCCTCGCATCGCTTTACTACATCAGGCAGATGCTGACAGTGCTGGAGGAGATGCAGGCTGATGCGGACGAACTGCTGGAACTTGCGCAAGGAAGCAGCAGTACCGGCGTCCTGCTGGAGACAGATGTGGCCTCCGCACGCGTCTCTGCAAAGCAGATCGGACTGACACGTACTCAGCTTGAGAGCCAGGCAGACATAATCGTCTCCAGCATAGAGGTCCTCACCGGCATAAGCGGTCTGACTGCAGACATGATCGACTACACGCCGGATGAAGCCTATTACAGGGAACTGGCAGAAGCAGACAGGACGATGCTCGAGCTTCAGGCGACGAGCAACAGCCAGGCCACGATGCAGATGCTGACGCATATGGCCAACGCGGCAAGTTACGGGCTTGATGCGGCGAAAGGTTCTATGTATGCAGTTCCTGACATCGCGCTTTCCGTCGGGGCAAACTACTCTGCTCCGCTGAACGCCAGCTTCGTCGACGGCAGTTCCTGGGGCGTCACGGTGGCAGTCGCACTCCAGGGCAGCATCTGGGATGGAGGAAAGAAGCTGAACGACCAGGAGCGGGCCGAGAGCGCCACTAACAGTGCCAGGATTGCCCGTGAAGAGGCAGCCGGAACGATCAGGACGACACTTGCCCAGAACTTTGCAGACATGGATGTGGCCCTGGCCGGAATCGAATACCAGGATGCCAGCATCGCACTGCTGGAGAGTGAGCTGGACCTTGAGGAGGCCAGGCTGGAGCTTGGAGCCTCAAGCCGGAGTACAGTGCTGGAAAAGAGACTCGAGCTCAACCAGGCACGGATAGAGAAGATCCAGCATCAGATCACTCTGGCAGGATGCGCCTGCACAATTGAATATCTGACAGGATACACCGGAGTGCAGGGTACGTGATGTGTATCCGGTGCCGGAGGCATTCCTCCGGTACCGTCTTTTTCTCAGGCAGCAGATTTCCAGGAAGCACTTCCAGATCCTTTCGGTTCGCATCGGGCATCACCACCCTCACAGCGCCCCGGGCTGCGGCAAGCGGGGCCGAGTCTCCCCTCTTGCAGAATGCATACGGGCAATTCAGCCTTACACAAGTGTAATGTTCTGGCCCATGTTTCTCACACAGGCCAGAAAAACTGTCAGTCTTCCAGGTGCCTCATAGCCCTGAACCGGGAAAAGACAACGCAGACGGACAGGCCGAGGACGCCTATAGCAGAACGCCTCCCTCAGCCCTTCAGAGATGCTGACCTCATCCATCCTCACCTCACTGGCCGGAATCCTCACAAACAGGATCAGGCTGACAAAGGCCAGGACGAAAGAGGAAAGATCCGCGGCAATGACCAGGCCAAGTCCGCCAGCTGAATAGAGGGCAGTGGCGATGACTGGAGAGGCCAAGCTGATCATGCTGCTCGACAGCGCATTCATGCTGCCGGCCTTCTGGTACTTGTCTGCCGGCGTGACAAGGTTGACGGCGACTTCGCTTGCCGGCTGCTGGAATGTCTGGCACAGCCCTGAGAAGGCATTGGCAAGATACAGCTGCCAGAGCGCGAGACTGCCGGAGTGCCAGGACAGGAAGAGCATGAACGTGCACAGGGCACACAGGCTGTCAGCTGCAAGGATCAGCCTCTTCTTGTCCAGTCTGTCAGTAAGAGCCCCCACTGGCAGGGACAACAGAATGTACGGCAAATAAGACGACACGGTCAGCAGTGCAGTATCCAGGGCTGAACCGGTCTGCCCATAGGCCCACAGGACCAGGGCAAAAGGTGTGAGCGACGAACCAAGACGGGACAGAGTCTGGGTCGCCCAGAGAATAATGAAACTGTTAAAGCTTTTTTTGTCTTTCATTGCTTTGCTTCTTGATCTGATCTGGGGCAAAGCCTGGCGGACAGTTGTAAGATGCTCCTTGCGGCCGTCCGCGTCAGGCCTCGCAGGGAGCTTCAGCAATACAGAGCATTATGGAGTCCTCATTCAATCATGCTGATTATCGTCAGGGACAGCATCTGAATTCAAGGCCCTTCTCAGCGCGCTGATCCTGCATTCCTGCATCTTCCGGACGACGGGAGCACGGCGCATGACATCATAGCCGTGGCATGTACCGGGGACTTCATGAAGTTCCAGCACGGCACCGAGAGAGCGGAGTTTCTCCGCGAGCTCAAGGCCTTCATCATGGAGGCAGTCATACTGTGCGAGTTCGATATATGCAGGAGGAAGCGGAGATGCGGTTCTGAGTGATAGAGGCGACTGGTAGTCCTGCCTGCCGCGAAGATAGATTTCCCACATTCTCCTCGAAAGCCCAGAGTTCCACACAGGGCTGTCTGTGTACCTTGTCATGGACGCGCTCTTAAGGCTGTTGTCCGCAACAGGATAGACCAGCATCAGAAAGGAGATGCTGTGAGCAGTCGTCTGGACAAGCCTTGCAGCCAGTGCTCCTCCGGCGCTGTCTCCGCCCAGCGCTATCCTCCCGGGATCAACCGACAGAGTCCGGGTATTGCTCACAAGATAGTCCAGCGCAGCAGCACAGTCCTCCTCCGCTGCGGGAAATGGGAAGCGGTCGCTTGTTCTGTAACGGATGACCATCACGGCACAGCCGGCTCCCCTTGCATAATCCATGGCCTTCCTGTAGAGGTACCCGGCGGCCTCGAAGAAGAAGCCGCCTCCGTGAAAGTAAAGGAGACATGGCAGGTCACCGCCTCCCTTCTTCCTGTAGATCACATAGTCCACCTGAGTTCCGTCCCTGGAGGGGAATGTACCAGTTGATGATTCAAGGCCCTCACCTGCCGCGGGGAATCCGGGCAGCCGGAGGAAGGCGTTGGCAAGACGCAGTACGGGACGGTGGACCAGAAAGGCAGGAAAGCGCAGCGGTGCAAGCAGGCCAAGGCCCTCTGCCAGAGGATACTTTCTCCTCCTGCAGACCAAATAAACCAGAATTACGGCAAAAGCCAGGAGTATTACTGCTGCAGCCATCTCAACTTCTTCGGTACAGGACACATGACAATCCAGAGTATGGCGGTGCTAAGAGGAAGGGTCAATACAGCCATGAACATCACAGGGTAAATCCTGAGCATATGGATGGAGAAACCGTGTATGCTCTGCCAGTTCATGCAGGGCAGCATCAAGTTGGGCAAGATCAGTGCCATCAGCGCGGAAGAAAGGCTGATTGTGCATATCAGCATGATATCTACAATTTCTGCCAGTCCCTGTCCCTGGAATTCTTAATTTCCATGAGGAAATCAGTGTTTTTCATCTTTCAGACCGGCTGCGGACATTGCCCAAGGCGCTGGTGTGGACACATCATTTACCCATGGAAAATGCGACGAGGGTGACACTGGCCCCGCAGGAGGGCTTCGGCTACGGTTTTGTGGATGACTGCTATCTGAGAGAGGGAGAGGACGAATACCACTTCCGCTTCGATGCAGTGCCCTGTGATGGATTCCGCCATCTGGATGAGGATGAGATCAGACGGCTGGAGGAGAACGGCAACCGCTGCCCCGACTGGCATGACGTGCTTGTCCGCGATCCCTTCGATACGGACTGTGTGAGAAACAACACATTCTACGGCCTTGTCAGGCTCGGCCCCTTTGAGAAGAAGATGGCCGGTTACCATGACTTCTTCATTGAATGCGGCGTGACTGACAGCAGGGTGATCAGCAGCGACATCCTCGCGGACTCGGCTGTACACGGCTGCGGATACATAAGCCACTATATCATCCGGGAGAACTGCATCATCTACAGAGTCGGGGAACTGCAGACAACAAACCACTCCAAATTCGGCGTCGGCATTGTCAAAGAGGGAGAAGACGAAGACGTCAGGGTCAGCATAAGCGTCATGAACGAAGCAGGAGGAAGAGAGATCCTGCCCTTTAGAGGCATGAACAGCGCTGACGCCTGGCTCTGGGCCAAGCGGCGTGACAGGAAAGTTCTCATGGAAAGACTGAAGGCCTTCACGGAGAAGACAGCCACAGCGCGGCGCGGAGTATACGGCACTGTAGACAGGGGCTGCGTGATCAAGAACTGCCAGATCATAAAGGATGTGAACTTCGGCGAGTGCTGCTACGTGAAAGGCTGCAACAAGCTGAAGAACCTGACTGTTGACTCAAGCGCAGAGGAGAGCACACAGCTGGGAGAGGGAATTGAGCTCGTAAACGGCATCGTAGGACGCGGAAGCAGGATTTTCTATGGATGCAAGGCTATCCGCTTCGTCACAGGAACCCACTGCAACCTGAAGTACGGAGCCAGGCTCATCCACTCTTACCTCGGAGACAACAGCACAGTCAGCTGCTGTGAGGTGCTGAACAACCTGATCTTCCCCTTCCATGAGGAACACCATAACAACTCATTCCTCATCGCGGCCCTGGTCCAGGGACAGAGCAACATGGCGGCAGGCGCCACTATAGGAAGCAACCACAACAGCAGGGGAAATGACGGTGAGATCGTGGCCGGCAGGGGATTCTGGCCGGCGCTCTCAACCAGCGTCAAGCACGACAGCCGCTTCGCCTCATATGTCCTTCTCACAAAGGGCAACTACCCCAGTGAGCTCAATGTGCCCCTCCCCTTCGCCATGGTCACGGACAACACCGCAAGAGGACGGAGGGAAGTGATGCCGGCCTACTGGTGGATGTACAATATGTACGCCCTGGCGAGAAACGCCTGGAAATTCTCCGTAAGGGACAGGCGCGCTGACAGACCTGTGGCCATAGAGACAGACTTTCTGGCTCCGGATACAGTCTATGAGATAGTACGTGCCATAACGCTGATGGAACTGTGGTGTGGAAAGAGCCGCCCGGGCTTCACGGGAGACAGAGATGCCTGCATCGCAGAAGGGCGCAGGATTCTCAGCCAAGGACAGAAGCCCGACTTTGAGGTCCTGGCTGACAACATTGAGAGGAGCCCGTTTCCGGTGAGGATACTTAAGCCTGTCAAAAGCTACAGGGCCTACCATGACATGCTCCTCTTCTACGGAATGCGCACCACAGCACTCTATGCACAGGAACACCGGCTGTCATTCCGCGACACTCTCGACCTGTGCCCGGATGCACAGATCCGGCCCTTTGCCAACCTCGGAGGTCAGCTTGTGCCGCAGGAAAGGCTGGAGGACCTGATCGGAGACATTGAATCAGGAAGGATAGACAGCTGGGATGAGGTGCATGCGGCTTACAGGAGACTTGCCTCCTTATATGAGAAGGACAGACTCTGCAATGCAGTCGCGGTCCTGCGCTATCTTGCGCTGGAGTCTGCGTCAACAGTCGAGAAGCTGTTTCCTGACTGGAACGGAAGATGCCTGAGGCTGAACGACTGGATCATGAGACAGGCTGTAGAGACAAAGCAGAAAGATTATGAGAACACCTTCCGCTGGATTACATACGACAGCGCTGCAGAGCGCTCCGCGGTGCTGGGAGAAAGGATAACAGGAGTATCCTTCACACTTCCGCAGTACCAGCCTGTTCCCTGGATCTGAGCGCCAGATCCCTGTGCTTGAAGTGGTAGTAGGCAGGAATCTGGAAGGCAAGCATGCAGATCCAGCCAATGGCACAGGCGAGACAGATGCCGACTATTCCCATATAAGGCACCAGAATGAAGGTGAAGATCACTCTGAGTGAGGCCTGTATGCAGGTTCCGACCAGAGTTGTCTTCATCTTCCCGACACCGCGGAAGAATCCCTGTATGCCGTTAGTGAATGCAGGAAAGACATATAAGAAGGCCATGACAAACAGATAGCGTTCTCCTTGTGCGACAACGGCATCAGCCCCCTCTCCGCTGATGAACAGGTGCATGATGACACGGTTGAGGGCCAGGACCACTGCGGCCAGCAGCACGAAATAGACAGTCTCGATCACAAGGCCGCGGACAAAGCCCTTGTATGCCCTCTCCTTGTTGCCCGCACCGCGGTTCTGGGCGATGAATGTCGTCATTGCATGGCTTATGTTCTGTTCCGGCGTGTAGGCGAAGTCATCGATCTTGGTCACAGCGTTGTAGGCGGCGATCGTGGCGACTCCCAGCGTGTTCACCGCCCCCTGTATCATGACCTTTCCAATCGGCTGCACTGACTGCTGAAGTGCGGTCACCGCTCCATAGGACAGGGTTGCGCCAAGCATGCCGCGGTCGACCCTCAGCTCCCGTGGTCTCAGGCTGAGCACGGGGACACGGCGGTAGATGTAGATGAAGCACAGCAGTGCCGAGAGAACTTCAGAGACGGTGGTGGTCAGCGCCGAGCACATGATCCCGAAGCCCAGGCAGCCGATGAAAAACAGATCCAGGGCCGCATTCAGGATACTTGTCGCCATCAGGAACTTCAGAGGCGTCTTTGAGTCTCCCACACTCTTGAGCGCCTGCGAGAGCGCATTGTAGAAATATGTGAATGGAACGCCGATGAAAACCACGCGCAGATAAGTCGCAGTCATATCATGAATGGATTCAGGCACGTTCAGCACAGTCAGCAGAGGCTCGATGAAGATGACCCCGAGGGCCGTGAGGGCCACGGAGAAAACCGTGCCGGAGACGAGGAGGGTTCCGAGTTCCCTCTTGAGTTTCTCGATACTTCCGGAACCGAAGAAGGAGCTCATGAGCACCCCGGCTCCTATGCATATTCCGGAGATTCCAAGGATGAGAATGTTCATCACAGGACCGGCCATGCCCGTGGCAGCCAGGGCTTCTGCTCCGATGAAGCGGCCTGCTATCATGGAGTCGACCGCATTGTAGGCGAGCTGGAATATGTTTCCAAGTACAAGGGGTATAGTATAGCTGACCAGCTGTCTAACGATGTTTCCCCTTGTCATGTCCCGTACTGCCATGCACCTGATACTAACACCCGCGGGCAGGGCTTACAAGGGACTTACAGGGGGAGGAGTGAGTACAGATACTGCGTGAGCGGTGCAAGGATGAGGGCGGGTATGAAGTTGCCTGTCCGGATCTGTCTGATGCCGAGCAGCCCCAGCGCAAGGAAGACGAGGAGGAAGCCTCCTGCCGCGCTCATCGCGCTGATACCAGTCTCTCCCAGAAGCGGTTCTATCCAGCCGCCCAGCAGCGTGAAGAAACCCTGATAAACCAGAATTGTGAGGATGGATGCGGCCACTCCCCTGCCATAGTTCGCAGCGAAGACGATGGCCATGAAGCCATCCATGATGCTCTTGATCAGGATCAGCTCATAATCTCCGCTGGTTCCGGCCTCAATTGAACCGACTATGCTCATGCTGCCGGTGCAGAAGAGCAGTGAGGCATTGAGAAAGCCCTTGGCGAAGTCTCCGCCTCCTCCGCTTCCGCCAAGCCGCCCTCCAAGGGCCTCAACCCTGTCTTCGATGCGCAGTGCATAGCCGGCGAATCCGCCTGCGAGCAGGGCGAAGAGAGAGGCGATGGCAGAGGGAGTCTCAAAGGCCATCTGGAGTCCCAGCACCAGCGTCACGGCTCCGGAGGAGGTCATGACGACTGTCTTGAACGAGTCCGGGATGCGTCTTTTCAGAAGCAGTCCCAGTGCGGTTCCAAGCAATACCGCAGCAGCATTGATGATTGTGGCGATCATGAAATGGATTTTATTTTTTGCTGGTATTATTGTCCACATCCCGGCAGGCTGATAGTATCAGGAAAAGGTGGACCTCATATGCTAGATATTCTCATACGGGCGAGTTTTTTTCTCCTGATGGTGGCCCTCGGCTATGGCGTGAAGAAACTTGGCGTGCTCACCAAGGAGGACGGAGTTGCCTTGGCACGCGTCGTGCTGAACATCACACTGCCCTGCGCCATCCTAGTCAGCTTCAGGACCTTTGTCTTCTCCTGGAGCTACATGCTGATCCCCGTATTTTGAGTTTTAGCACTAGAAAGTTTTAAGGCTAAAAAGCACTTTACAGAATCAACAAGTTATACAACTC
>CALXOO010000043.1 GCA_944390045.1 uncultured Spirochaetales bacterium
GCGATCAGCGCGGACTACAGGAATGGAGTCCTGGTGGTCGACATTCCCAAGAAGGCGGAAGTGCAGCCCAGAAGAATTGAGGTGAAAATAACCAGGTAAGATAGACCTGAAAGACATACATAGGATGGATGGTTGCCCACACAGCCATACGGAGGCCTGTCAGTGCATGGGAGAGATGCCTGACAGGCCTCTTTCTGTCTTCGTGGCGGAACTGAGATAAATTCCTGACTCCAGACTGAAAGAGCTTTCGGCGAACCATTGACCTGCAGGTAATCAATCCGCGTATATCAGAATGGCCAAGTGCCGATATGAACTGAGATTTTTCCCTTGCCTGTACAGACCTTGCCATCTTATAAACCGGCAGAAGAATAAAAGCGTCTGACTTGCGTCTGAAAAGCGTCTGTTTGATGGTGATTTGCTTCAGCCTGCGCTCAATTGTGGGGGCATGTTTTCATCCACCCATGAAGGGTATCTTGTCCACAAAAAGCGAGCAAGCTGTCCTGTGAATCGGACAGCTCATCCGATAAAATTGGTCAGTCGCAGCTTGGCTTTCTGGAGTATTCTGCCATTGACCGACTGGCGGATGTCTTTGATGGGTGTTTGTAATAGCTGAGATTACCTCCAACTATGATTGAGAATTCCATTTACACAGAATTCTTGACAGTCCCCCGGACTGCCATCAGGAAGACCGTAATACCGTCGGCATTCATCCTGATGCGTGTGCAGTCTTCTTCCAGGAGGCCGAGTTTCTCGGTCTCTCCGTCAGAGTTTTCCAGGCTGATCATGCCGGAGCCGTCTACGGTGTATGCCAGCTCTGCCGGCTCTTCTCCTGCCATGGTGGCCACCACCCTGTCTTCTGATATGAAGATTAGAGAAAAGTCGGGAACCTGGGCCCTGAGCTCATCAATCAGACCCAGTTCCTCCACCAGGGCTGAGATCGTGTCTCGTCCCAGTATCAGCAGGGATGGTTCCTCTGCCACGGCAAAATCGACAGCTGTGTCCATGAGGGCATCGTAGTCAATCACGAACTGTCTGCCGACAAGCGGTGATGTGTCAAACTCAGTCTGAATGATGCTGTATGTGCCATTCTCATCCAGTACGAGTTGTCTTCCGCCTCCGATGTCATAGGTGCTTGCCGCAGCCAGGCAGAGTGCGGCGGCAAGAAGAAGGGTCGTTGTCAGGAGCTTTCTCATGAATCAAGTATATCCCCTGTCCTGAAAGCGTGCCAGATTCAGGCTGCAGACTGGGCAGAGGCCTGCGGCCTGCAGGTCCCGCATGGGGTAAAGCCTGCATCCACAAGTTCCTCATAGGCCATGTCTGTCAGTCTGTAGTTCTGGGAGTCAGGAGAAGGAGCCTCTGAACAGTCCAGCTCGTGAAAGCGCATCGTATTCGTATTGAGAATATATGTTGCATCTTCGAGCGATACTTCCTCATCCTGCGAAGGAGGCAAATCTGAAGAAAGCCAGCTGTCTCCTGTAGAGTAGTCGATCACGATTCCCGGCTGGATGTTGTGTATGTATACACAGAAGTCTGCGCTGTCATCGCAGTCCAGACAGTCAGATTCAACCAGTACTCCGTAGGCAAGCAGATTATCCCCGCCGAAGTCTGGCGTCACCCTGTAGAGAACTTCGTGATCCCGGTATTCCTTCATGTGATCTGCCACCATGTTCTCAAAAGCGACCATGCCTCCGGATGCGTCTGCGTTGAACATCCTGGTTCCGGTCATGAGGTTGTTCCTTATGTCATCACCTCCAAGCTGGCGGCCGAAGATGTGGCTTCTGTTGTAGATCCATCCCCCGTCCACAAGACTGCTGTCGTAGCGCTCCTGTTTCCATCCAGAAGGGTAGTACTGGCTGATGGACGGGCGCTCATCGAAGTTCATGTTCGAGTATGATGTCAGTGCCATTGCATAGCCTTCCCGCCCCAGGGAATCAAGCGGGGAGTAGTACTCCCATCCTGGTTCATGGTCATAGTCTGACTCTGTGAAATAGGGCTCATTACCGTTTCTTACCTCAAAGATTTCCTGTGCATCCCCTCCATAGTCAGGATCATTGGTCTGATCCGGACTGTCAGGCAGAATGAGGTCGCAGGAGGTCAGTACAGACAGGATGATGAAAGTCAGCAGTACAAAGCGTTTCAATTTTCTCTCCTTTCATGGATTGTCATTGTGATTTTCTCGTGGGAGCTGCCCCGGAAGTCCTCATGGCCGGTATCATTGAAAAGTGTTCCGTCCACCCGGAATACCTGTCTGCCAGGGTAGTCCCTGTTCCAGTTGAAGGTGATAATGATGTCAAATGACTTCTGGTCCACGATCTGCCCGCCCTCTGCAAGGAAAATGCCGTCTGTCACAGACTGGAAGTCGCTGCAGATCAGCGTGTGCGCATCTGGGCAATTACTGAACAGGGGTTCTGAATAAGGCCTGATGAAGATTGTCCTTCCTGATGCGTATTTCACGAGCCGGTCAATCGCGGCACGGTCTGACGACTGACGCCGTCCCATGAAGTCAGTGTGTCCGCTCTTGTCAAGAAAAACAGCCAGGATTCTCATCTCTCACCTGATTATAATAATCACTGCCGGGCCGGGCTGGTTACACAATGAGCGGGCAGTATGCAGACTGTCATGCTCTGTGATCCGGTCTGATGAAAGGTTTCTCAATCCGTGTATCAAGCAGCAGTCCGTATCTGTCCGGGTGTCTGTATGCGTTTCCGTGGATCTCCGTCTTCCGGTAGTCTCTCAGCCGGTCCAGGTCAAGATCCGCAGTGTACAATCCTTCGTCTCCGGGAGCGAGGAAGGTGCACATGTCCCTGGAGGAACCGTCGTCGAAGTAGGCTATTCCGTCGAACAGGCTTGAGTGTCCGTTGCACTCTCCGGCTCCATCGGGGTAGTTGCATGTGGCATTGGCCAGCATGTTCTCAAATGCCCTGGCCCTCAGCTCCCTGAAGCATCAGGATGCGGGCGCTTTCAGGAAACTCACGGTCGAAGCATATCATGATGCCGGTTTTCACCGGGCCGGCCACCGTATCGAGGAGGCAGGTTTGAAAGCCGTCTCCCTGAGTGAGCACGGCCTCTTCCGCGAAGTCACAGGTATGCACCTTCGCATATGTCTGGATGACCTCACCGTGCCTGTCGATGAGTACTGCCGTATTCCTCAGTCCCGCAGCTGTCTTTTCCAGCATGGTGCTGACAATGGCAAGTGAACATTCTCTGGCCTTGTCGCGGAATGCGCCGACGTATCCGCTGTCTGCGCTGACGGCCTGGCTCAGTCCTTCCTTGTCCAGTCTGTAGCCGTTGTTCCACATCTCCGGAAAGAGGATGATTCCTGCTCCCATTGCGGCAGCCCTGTCACAGGCGTCCAGAGCACCGGCAAGGCCGGTCTCCGGTCTCAGCTGCGCGAAGGCAAGTCTCAGTATCATATTTCCCTGACCACGTACTCTTTCTGCTGGAGGTAGCGGATCGCATCCACGGCTGCAGCCGCGGCGCTGGTCGTGGTGGTGTAGGGGATCTTGCTGCGCACGGCTTCCGTCCTGATGTCATCATCGCTCTTCGTCGCGTGGAATCCCATCGGCGTGTTGATGATCAGGTCAACCCTGTGGTTCCTGATCAGGTCGACGATATTCGGACGTCCGTCATGCACCTTTAGCACCACATCGCTTATTATGCCCTCGTCAAAGAGGTCCCTGGCAGTTCCCCGTGTGGCGAGTATGCTGAAGCCCAGTTCCTGCAGTGCCCTGGCGATCGGAACGATTGTCTTTCTGTCCTTTTTGTTCACGCTGATGATGACACGGCCTCTGGTCGGCAGGATGTTTCCGCTTGCCGCCTGGCTCTTGGCATAGGCTTCTCCGAAAGTGCGGCCCATTCCGACGACCTCTCCGGTACTTCTCATCTCAGGTCCCAGCTGCGGGTCAACGTTGACGAAGCGGTCGAAGGAGAACACTGCCTCCTTGATGGCCCAGCCAGTGTGGCAGCGTCCTTCCCCGATATGAGTCTCCGGATTCACGAGTCCCTGCTGGATGAGGCTCTCTCCCAGCCAGACTCGCACCGCCTTGTCGATGAGGTTGACGCCGCTTGCCTTGCTGATGAATGGCACTGTCCTGGAGGCACGGGGATTGACTTCGATTATGTACAGCCGGCCGTCCTTCTCGGCGAACTGGATGTTCATCATGCCCCGCACGTTGAGCTCGCGTGCTATCTTGAGTGTCCACTGTCTCATCTGGTCAAGGATTTCCGGCTTGCTCTTGTAAGGGGGGAATACGGCCGCGGAGTCTCCGGAGTGGATGCCTGCCGCCTCAATGTGCTGCAGTATGCCTCCTATGTATACGCTTTCTCCGTCACAGACCGCGTCAAGGTCGTATTCGAACGCATCCTCCAGGAACTGGTCCACAAGGACAGGGGAATCCTTTGAGAGTGTCACGTTGCCATTCTCCAGAAACTCTCTCAGCCCGTCTTCATCATAGGCGATGAACATGCTCCTTCCGCCCAGCACGAATGAGGGCCGCAGGAGTACGGGGAATCCGATCTCGCGGGCCTTCTCGAAAACCTCCGCCTCTGTCGAGGCCATGCGGTTCTCAGGCTGTCTCAGGCCGAGGCGTCTGACCAGAGCGGAGAAGAGGCCTCTGTCCTCTGTCTCGTCGATGCCCTCCAGACTTGTGCCCATGATGTTCGCGCCCCAGTCCTCAAGCTGGCGTGCCATGTTGAGAGGTGTCTGTCCGCCGAGCTGGAGGACGACATTGCGGCACTTCTCCTTGCGCATGATGCCGATGACTTCCTCGGCTGTCAGCGGGCTGATATAGAGCCTGTCAGAAGTGTTGAAGTCGGTTGAGACTGTCTCCGGATTGGAGTTGATCATCACAGTCTTCCTGCCGTGACTCCTGAGCGCCAGCGAGGCAAGTGTGCAGCAGGTGTCGAATTCCAGTCCCTGTCCGATTCTGTTCGGGCCGCTCGCGACAATGATGACAGCATTGTCGCCAAGTCCCTCTCCCTCGTCAGCCTCACCGTAGCAGGTGTAACAGTATGGTGTTAGCGCCCTGAATTCTCCGGCACAGGTGTCGACGAAGTGGACTGCCGGGTGGACGTCATGCTTTTCGCGGAGGGCCGTGACCTCGCCGGCTGTCATCCCGGCAAGCTGTGCTATTCTCCTGTCGCTCATGCCGTATTCCTTGGCCTCGCACAGCAGTGAGAGGTCAAGGTCCTCTGTCTCGAGGCGGTGGTCCAGCAGGCTCTGCTCATAAAGCGCGTTGAGGAAGAAGCGGTCGAAGCCTGTGATCTCAGATATCCGGCTGAGGCATGAGCTGCCCTCTTCCCTGATCACCGTGTAGGCTGCGAGAAGCCTGAGCGGATGGGCACTGTGCAGCAGTGTGTCAATGTCATTCTCTTTCCTGTCGAGTTCGACCAGCCCCTCGAGCTTCCTCTCGCTTGCCCTGATTGCCTTGTTCAGGCCCTCTGCCATTGTCCGGCCTAGCGCCAGGGCCTCTCCCACGCTTCTCATCTGGGTGCCGAGCGCGGAGGAGGGAAGCGGGAACTTCTCAAGCTCAAAGCGCGGGACCTTCACCGCGACATAATCAAGCGCGGGTTCAAAACATGATGCGCTCTGACCTGTGATCTCATTCATGACCTCGTCCAGCGTATAGCCGACGGCAAGTTTCGCGCTGATCCTGGCTATCGGGAAGCCTGTGGCCTTGCTCGCCAGCGCGGAGGAGCGTGAGACGCGTGGGTTCATCTCGATGACGACCATACGGTCACTGTCCGGTGCCATCGCGAACTGGACGTTGGATCCGCCGCAGTCGACGCCGACTGCCCTGAGGATGTCTATGGAGGCATTCCTCATCCTCTGGTACTGCCTGTCTGACAGAGTCTGGATAGGTGCCACCGTGATGCTGTCTCCGGTATGCACTCCCATGGGGTCTACATTCTCTATAGAGCAGACGATGATGGCATTGTCATTCCTGTCACGCATGACCTCCATCTCGAATTCCTTCCATCCGATGAGGGATTCCTCAAGCAGGGCCTCATGGGTCGGGCTCATCTCAAGCGCCTTCTCGACCAGCGGCAGGAACTCCTCACTGGTATTTGCTATGCTTCCACCCATTCCTCCAAGGGTGAAGGAGGGACGGATGATGACAGGCAGGTCAATATAGCTTCTTGCCTCCTCAGCCTCAGCGAGGCTGTGCACGATGCGGCTCTTCGCGCTCTCGAGTCCGAGTGACGTTATTATGTCCTTGAACTTGCCCCTGTCTTCCGCCTTCTCAATGCTCTCCGTGCTGGCGCCGATGACCTTCACGTTGTACTTGGCCAGCAGTCCGAGTCTCTCCAGTTCCATGGTGAGGTTCAGTCCTGTCTGTCCTCCCATGGTGGAGAGAATGGCATCCGGTCCCACCTGCTGGAAGATCTTCTCAACGTACTCCGGTTTCAGCGGTTCGAGGAAGATGTGGTCTGCGATTCCCGGAGTGGTCATCACCGTGGCCGGGTTAGGATTGATGAGTGAGACCTCATAGCCTTCCTCCTTGAGCGCCTTGACCGCCTGGTTGCCTGAATAGTCGAACTCACAGGCCTGTCCGATGACAATCGGGCCTGATCCAATGACGAGTATGTGTCTGATATCGTTTCTGCGGCTCATTTTCCGATTTCCTCCAGGAATGACTTGAAGATCCACAGCGCATCCTGGGGGCCGGGAGCGGCCTCGGGATGGAACTGTACCGATCTTACATGGAGTGTGCTGTCGTAGAGGCCCTCGACTGTCCCGTCATTGGCATTCACGAACCAGAGGTGGACCGATTCCGGCAGGCTGGACATATCGCTCATGTAGTTATGGTTCTGGGCCGTGACGAAGCTGCGGCCGCTGTCCAGGTCCCTGACTGGCTGGTTGCCGCCGTGATGTCCATAGGTCATCTTGACTGTCCGTCCCCCAAGCGCCCATGTGATTATCTGATGACCCAGGCAGATTCCGCATACCGGAATTTTCCCGAGACAGGCCTTCACCTGCTCAACCTGTGCGCCCAGGAGTGCGGGGTCTCCGGGGCCGTTGGACAGAAAGAGCATCTCGTAGTCTCCGTCGAGAATCTCCTGTGCGCTGAAAGTGGGCGGCAGGAGCGTCACATCCACGCCCAGACGGTAGAAGTTGTCTATGATTGATGATTTGATTCCGAAATCCACAACTGCGATGCGGTGTGACGGGTTTTCCGGAGCCGCGCTGAAGCCATCACCGAGGTCCGGCCTGTGCACTGCCTCCCTGACAGCCACCTGGCTTATAAGATCACGCTCCGTTATTGAAGGGAAGGTAGAGAGGATTGCCCTGGCTTCCTCCAGCCGCTCTTCCGGGCAGATTATGCAGTTCTGTGCTCCGTCCTCGCGCAGCTTGAGGGTGAGTGCCCTTGTGTCAATGCCCTCTATCCCGACTCTGCCGTGTTCCCTCAGCGCCTCGTCCAGACTCTTCCTTCCGGGAGGAAGCGGACCTGTGTAGAGCTTGTGCACGACCGCCGCGCCGGCAACGATGCCGCGGCTTTCCGCCCATCTGTCGTCCCAGCCGTAATTGCCGATAAGAGGGTAGGTGAAAAGCACCAGCTGTCCGTTGTAGGAGGGATCAGTCATGATCTCGCAGTAGCCGGACATCGAGGTGTTGAAGACAAGCTCGCCCACTGCAAGCTGGCCGTCACAACCGAAGAGACGTCCTTTCAGGACCTCTCCCGAAGAAAGAATTAGATAGCCTTGACGCATTTGTCCCTTCCTCAGCTCAAATTGGTGGAATGTTACCAGAAATGCAACAGCACATTCAACACGGAAGGGGAAAATACACCAAAATGCAACAAAGCTGCATCAGTTGCCAGAAAAAAAGGGGAGGTGTGCTGCACACATGCCTCCCCATGTATTTCTCAGGCTGCGCTCAGTGCTTCATTATCCTGCGGAACATTGCCTTGAAGTCATCGATTGATGCCTCTCTGGGGTTGCCGGGCGCACAGGCATCTGCAGCTGCGCTCTCGGCGAGGAACTGGAGGTCATCTTCCTTGATTGCCTCGATTGTCTCTGGAATGCCGACGTCCTGGCCGAGCTTGCGCACGGCATCGATTGCCGCCTTCCTGTATTCCTCCTGGCTCATGGAATCGACGTTTCTGACTCCCATTGCCCTCGCGATCTCACGGTATTTCTCTCCGGTGGTCTCCTGGTTGAACTCCATGACGATTGGCAGCATCATTGCGCAGGCGACTCCGTGGGGGGTGTCATAGACTGCACCCAGGGTGTGGGCCATTGAGTGGGCGATGCCCAGTCCGACGTTCGAGAAGCCCATTCCGGCTATGTACTGGCCCAGGGCCATGCCCTCACGTCCTTCCTTCTCGTTGGCGACAGCCGCCCTGAGACTGCGTGAGATGATTTCGATGGCCTTGAGATGGAACATGTCGCTCATCTCCCAGGCACCCTTCGTTGTATAGCCCTCGATGGCGTGTGTCAGGGCGTCCATGCCGGTCGCGGCAGTAAGTCCCCTGGGCATGCTGCTCATCATGTCGGGGTCGACGACTGCGACAATCGGCATGTCATGCGGGTCGACGCAGACAAACTTTCTCTTCTTCTGGACGTCGGTGATGACGTAGTTGATGGTGACCTCCGCAGCTGTTCCCGCTGTGGTCGGCACGGCGATTATAGGGACACAGGGATTCTGTGTCGCAGCGGTGCCCTCAAGACTCCTTACGTCCTCGAACTCCGGGTTGGCGATGATGATGCCGATGGCCTTGGCCGTATCCATGCTGGAGCCGCCGCCGATTGCGATGATGTAGTCAGCCCCGCTCTTCTTGAAAGCCTCCACACCATGCTGCACGTTCTCGATGGTCGGGTTTGCCTTGATGTCGCTGTAGATCTCGTAGTCGAGACCTGCTTCGTCAAGCACGTCAAGAACCTTCTTTGTCACATTGAACTTGATGAGGTCCGGATCAGAGCAGACGAAGGCCTTCTTGAAATGACGGCCCTTCGCCTCAGTCGCGATTTCCTTTATCGCACCGCTGCCGTGGTAGCTTGTTTCGTTGAGGTTGAATCTGTAAGACATTTTATTCTCCTTGAACCTTAATTTCGTACAAGGAGAGTCTTAAGTCAACACAGAAACTGGAACAGATCCGCTGATTCTCAGATCAGCGTGACGGAACCGTTGACTGTATCTGCCATGATCGCAGAGCCATCTGCCCCTGTCATCTCTCCGTCTCTGAACTGGCTGTAGGACTGCGGATCAGGCACATCGATGATTATGTCGCCGTTCACCGTATCCGCGCGTATGCTACCGTCTGTTTCCAGCGTCAGGCGGATGTCGCCGTTTACAGTGTC
The DNA here is from genome assembly GCA_944390045.1 of uncultured Spirochaetales bacterium. Lineage (GTDB taxonomy): Bacteria > Spirochaetota > Spirochaetia > Sphaerochaetales > Sphaerochaetaceae > Bullifex. The sequence continues at coordinate 9,301 of CALXOO010000043.1, forward strand.
TGCCCTCAGATCCGGCACTCCGGGAGAGGTGACTGTTATGTCTCCGTCAATCGTGGTGAGCCTGAGTTCCCCGGCCCTCACGCCTTCGGCCATGAGGTCGGCACTGACACTTGACACTGCGATGCTTCCGGCTTCTACGTCCTCCACGAGGACATCTCCGATTCCGTTGAAGGAGATGCTTGCCTGTCCGGCGGGGACTTCGATTGTCACATCTCCGGGATCCCTGACCGTGATGGTGCCGGAAGAGGCGCTCTGATGCTCACCGGAGGCAGTGATCAGATGGAAGCTGTCATCCTGGCTTGGGCTGATGTGCGTGGATCCGTCAGCGCCGGAGTATACTGTCACACGGCCCTTGTCCATGACCATCCTGATTTCCTCGCTCCTGGAGAATGGCAGGTGCGCGTTGCAGCGTACCGCCGCCCACAGCAACAGGAGAATCACGATGAGGATGATTATCCTGGGTTTTGAGTATTTGATCATATCAAGACCTGTTGAACTTGTCGTCCCACTCCCTTTCCTTGTCGAACATCTCGTTCTCCATCTGCTCGACCTTTTTCTTCAGCTCCTCGTATTCTGCCTTCAGATCCTCAGTGCTCTTTCCTTCTTCCTTCCAGTCCGCGTCCTGTGCATTCCGGTAGATGTGGTCATAGCGAGAAGATGGTCTGTATGCGCCTTCCGGCTGGGAGGGAAGGAAGAGGGCCAGCGCCAGGTAGATTATGGCTCCCGGAAAGAATCCGGTGAAGAGAATGGTAAAGAACACGATGAGTCTCACCGGCTCCGGGGGCAGATCCCTCCATTCGGCCAGACCTGTTGCCACTCCGAGTATTTTCCCGCGCGGGGAACGCATCCATCTGTCAGTCATTTTCTCTCCTCCTTCTGCTTCGACATGATCGTGTCAATGTTGTCAATTCTTGCCTTCAGATTCGCGATTCCCTTAAGCAGCTCCTCGCGCTCTGCCTCTTCGCTGTGGCGGCGGTAGACTTCCTCTTCATCTTCCTGCCAGTTGGGGTGCATCTTGTCCATCTTCCGTGCGCGCTTGAGATCCTTTTTCGAGATCTTCGAGTATGTTCCGGGAGGGAAGCCCTCTTCCAGCTCCCTGAGTCTGAGTTTTGTCTTGAGCTCCTCCTCGCGGTAGCCGAAGTAGCAGGCTATTGCGACAATCGCGATAACAGATCCGAAGACTATCATCATTGAGATTATTTCGATCATTTTCCCATCCCCTTCTTCAGCTCGGCCAGCTCTCGCTCGATCTCGGCCTGCTCCTCCATCGAACGGAAGACCTCGTCAGCTGACTGTTGCGGCCTGTTGAGCTCATTTTCTGCGCACATTCTGTCTATCTTATCCTCGAAGTGCTCGAAGTGGACTGAAGGGTCGCTGCCCATGTGGCTGTTCATCTGTCCTGTCTGCCTTGCCGCCCGCTCCTTCTCCTGGAGCATTTTCAGCTTTGAGCGTGCCTGTGAGAGTTTCGCCTCAAGCTGGTCGATCTCTTTCCTGGATTCGGTGATCATGTCGTCATAGCCCCTGACATCGTTCTGCAGGCTTGAGAGTGTCTCCATCTCCCTGCGCTTCTCGACCAGTGCCTCTCTGGCCAGATCGTCCCTGTTTTTCTCTATCGCCATCTGCGCCCGGCTCTGCCAGCGGCCCACCAGGGCCTGCTGCTCGGCGATTTTCTTTTCAAGTCTTATGCGGCTCGCCATCCTGGCCGCACAGCTGCTCTTGAGCTCGATCAGTGTGTCTTCCATCTCCTGCATCATGAGCTTGAGCATCTTTTCCGGATCTTCGGCCTTGTCCAGGAGGGCGTTGATATTCGCGTTGACTATATCCTTGAACCTTGAGAAAACTCCCATGTCTCACCTCGTGCAATAGTTTGTGTCATCATTCTGTTAGCAGAAAGCGTGCCAAATCAGGAAAAGTCTTTATTCAGAACAATTTGACTTGCGATTACGGCCGCAGACTGTCCCGGAATCTTGGTATTTGCCGCCATTGGTGGTAGAATCCGCCACATGAGCGGTACGTCTGAGGTCCTGAAAATGGGAATAGGGGAGAGTGATGTCTTCCTGGACTTTCAGGACAGATTGTCACGTGTGGCCAAGGTTGACAGGTCTGTCCTGATCATAGGAGAGCGCGGAAGCGGCAAGGAGCTTGCCGTCCAGCGCATCCACTATCTGTCTGGACGCTGGCAGAAGAATCTGGTCGCGGTCAACTGCGCCGCACTTCCCTCATCCCTGATCGAGTCCGAGCTCTTCGGCTATGAGCAGGGAGCCTTCACCGGAGCCACCAAGACGCGCAAGGGCCGGTTCGAGGAGGCGGAGGGAGGAACGCTGTTTCTCGATGAAATCGGACTGATCCCGCTGGAAGTGCAGGAAAAGATACTTCGTGTCGTAGAGTATGGCACATATGAGCGTGTCGGCTCATCGGTCACCCACGAGTGTGATGTGCGGATAGTCGGTGCCACAAATGCGGATCTGGTGGAGCTCTGCCGGGAGGGAAAGTTCAAGGAGGATCTGCTGGACCGCCTGTCATTTGAGGTTCTTTTCCTGCCGCCGCTCAGGGAGCGTGGTGATGATATCCTCCTCCTGGCAAGCTATTTCGCGTCGAAGATGGCCATTGAGTGCAGGTGGACGCAGCTGCCCACCTTCAGCGACTCGGTAGTTGAGCAACTCATGGAATACTCCTGGCCCGGCAACGTCAGGGAACTCAAGAATGTCATCGAACGTGCTGTGTACCGCAGTGAGGGCCCTGTGATAACGGAGGTGGACTTCAACCCGTTCAGGAATCCGTACAGGAAGCCCGTGCAGGAGAGTACGGCAGTGCAGGAGAGCACTGCAGCGCAGCAGCCGGCTCCGTCAAAACGGCTTGAGGACATGCCACTCAGGGATTTCGCCCTTGCGCAGCAGCAGCTTGACCTAGTCTTCCTGACCCGTGCCCTCTCTCAGGCTCATGGCAGCCAGAAGGCGGCGGCTGAGCTTCTGGGCCTGACCTATGATCAGTTCCGCGGACTGTACAGGAAGTACAAGAGTCTGATCACGGAGTGAGTACCTGGAGTCTGAATGGCTGAACAGGTGCATCAGGAGGGAGGGGCCTTTCCTTCCCGTCCAGGTTTGGTGAACAGTCCGTGCGCAAGTGCCATGCGCTCTGCGACCGGCACTCCGAACGGACAGCGCCGCTCACATGCGTGGCAGCTGATGCAGTCCCCTCCGCTGGCCGACAGCGAGAGATAGTGTGCCCTGACTGTATCCGGGACCGCCTCCTGTATGGTTGCAAGATCGTATAGCTTGTTGACCATGGCTATGTCTATGCCTTCTGGACAGGGGGCGCAGTGCCCGCAGTATGTGCACTGTCCGCTGTAGGCATGGCGCGGCGCATGTGCCAGGACACCGGCATAATCCTTCTCTTCCTCAGCCGCATTCTCATAGGCGAGTGCCGCATCTGCCTGAGCTATGCTGTCGAATCCTGCCAGCACGCTCGCCACAGCTGGTCTGGTTAGCGCATAGTGCAGGCACTGGACCGGAGTGAGCGCCACCTGGAAAGGGGAGGTGGCCGCATCGAAGAGCCGCCCTCCCGCGTAAGCCTTCATCACCGTGATGCCGACTCCCCGCTGCTCGCATGTACTATAGAGCCTGGCCCGCTGGGGATCAATTCCTCCGATGTCTTTCTCATAGGATGTGCTGTCGAAGTAACGGTTGAGATCCTCGCTTGAGGGAAGCATGTCGAATGCGGGGTTGACTGAGAAGAGCAGCATCTCCACCTTTCCGCTATCTGCCGCCGCCTGAGCCACAGCGCTGTTGTGTGTGCTCATGCCTATATGGCGGATAATGCCCCGCTCCTTCAGTGAAAGCACAAAAGCGTAGAACTCTCCGCTGGTTATAGAATTGTTGCGAAAAACCCATTGGCTTGCCTATGGGATGAAAGCAACAGCATCAGAATGAGATAGTTGAA
>CALXOO010000044.1 GCA_944390045.1 uncultured Spirochaetales bacterium
AAAGGCCACTTGAACCAATTTCTTGTGGCCTAAGATTTTATATTGGATTATTGCGCGTTTCTGCTCCTAAAGTCAGGTTTAGCAAAAAAGACAAATCTTTGTAAAGTGCCTCTTTGCCTATTTTCCCCATACATTGTATTTTATCCCGAAATTGGCAAGAAGACTCCATCCTCTGCAGGGTGGAGATGAATTGCCTGATGCGCATGACTTCTTGATGATATTAACATGATATGGTAGGATGAATTATGGATGAATCGGCACGCATTGTGAAGAACAGGGCAATAAAGGAACGGGGCGAGGAAACCCGTGCCCGCCATGCCTCGATGCGCCCCGTTGTCATTGAAATGAAGCTCGACCTGAAGTGCCTGAACAAGACAGAACAGGAAAAGCTGTGGCACTACTTCACACAGTGCCGCTGGCTGTGCAACTATCTCATATCCCTTGATGCTGATGCCTTCAAATCATTCAACCCAAAGACAAGGGACATCACATCCCTGGACAAGGACGGCAACCCTGTCGAGCGCCAGCTCACCATGCCAGCCAAGTTCATCCAGTCTGTGTATTCCTCCCTCAAGCAGGACATGGCCTCCCTTGCAGCAAAGAAGAGCAGGACAGGCAAGAAGAACGGCAAGCTGAAGTTCAGAAGTGGATACAATGCAATAGAGCTCAACCAGTATGGGAATACGCACTGGATATGTCACACAGATGAAGGCGATAAGAATGGGAAATACCGCAATACAGTGCATATCGCAGGAATAAAGCGGCCCATAAGGGTGTTCGGGATGGAGCAGATACCGAAGGATGCGGAATTCGCCAATGCGAAGCTGGTGAAAAGGCCGTCAGGCATATACCTGATGCTGACATGCTATATACCGGAAAGCAAAGGGAAATCAGAGGCAGAGAAGAAACCGTCAATTGGTCTCGACTTTGGCATCAAGACGACGATAACCACCTCTGAAGGAGAGAAGTTCGACATAACAGTCCGAGAACCGGAACGCCTCAAGGGCTTGCAGAAGAAGCTTGCCCGCCAGAAGAAGGACTCCAGGGGCTGGTATGACACGAGACAGCTCATCAGGAGAGAATACGAGAAGCTTGCCAACAGACGGCGGGCAAAGGCCAATCAGGCATACCATGACATCACGAAAGGAAGAAAGCTTATAGTCATCCAGGATGAGAATATCAGAGGGTGGCATAAGGGACTGTTTGGAAGACAGGTGCAGAACAGCGCACTCGGGACGCTGAAGAGCAAACTGGTGTCCAATCCAAATGTCCTTGTAATAGACAGGTTCTTCCCATCGACAAAGAAGTGTCCACAATGCGGGGCCATCAATGAAGGTATCACGCTCTCCGACAGGATATTCACATGCGGATGCGGATACAGTGAAGACCGTGATGTCAAAGCTGCAAAGACACTGCTTCTTGCAGGTGAGCACATAATGTCCTGCACGCTTGCGGAACGCAAGTGTACTCCGGAGGAGCGGAAGTCAGCCTTCGATACCTCGTATGAGATATGGAAGCATTTTGCGAGACGCCCTGAGAAGGGAAAGAGCCCGGAAGCTCCATCCTCTAAGCATCAGCGAAGGATGGAGTAGTTCACCAGCCATGGACAGTTGCTATGCCGCCCTTGTGCCGGACAGAGAATGTGCGAGACTGCTGAGACAGGCACAGAAAAGACACTATGAGAAAACTGGCGACAGCTCAGTCTACGCCCTGCCGCCTGTTGTCCTGCTGGGCGCCGTCTCCTCCCCCGGCAGCGTACCGCGGGGCACTGTCCGCATTGATGTGACATTCTCGACGCAAAGACTTGCAGAAGGTCCTCTGGGCTGGATGCTGACAGATCCTTCACTTCTGAGTGCCGCAGCCTCCCTCAGGGCGGAAGGAGGTCCTCCCGGACTCTGCTTCTCAAGACTCAGACCGGATGAACATGCCTGTGAGGCAATTCACTGCACACGCTTCCGCCTCGCAGCGCTGTGTCAGGACGAGTGCGGATTCTGGAAGCTCCTGCAGTAGGCCGACACCGGACAGCTCAGGCACTCAGGCTTTCTGGCATGGCACACGAGCCGACCGTGGAGGTTCAGCACCATTGACAGCCGGGACCAGTCCTGCGGTTCAAAGGCGGCTCTGATTTCCCTCTCCACTTCCTCAGGGCTCTCGCCGTCGGCATAGCCGAGCCTGTGCGCCACGCGGGAGAAGTGGGTGTCGACGATGACCGCCGGCTTCTTGAGAATATGATTCACATAACAGTTTGCCGTCTTTCTTCCGACTCCGGGCAGTCTGACCAGCTCCTCAATGGTATCCGGGACAGAGCCGAGTCTCGCGATCTGTGCGGCCAGGGCCTTGAGGTTGCGGGCCTTGGTGCGGAAAAATCCGAGCGGATGGACAATTTCCTCAAGCCTTGTCAGGTCGGCATCGGCAAGTGATTCTGCATCCGGGTATTCCTTCCACAGGACGGGAGTCACCGCGTTGACATAGTCGTCCCTGGTCTGTGCGGAAAGCAGGACTGACGCCAGAAAGCGGAAGGGATCATCACCCTCCAGAAAGCTGATGTCCTGCGGATAAATACTGCTGAGGATCCTGAATGCCTCGTCAGACATAGTCCCTCCAGCTGCCATGGACATAGTAGTCGAACTTGAAGAGGCTGAAGAAGAAACCGAAGCGGTTCTGAGCCCAGTTGTAGCTCACACCGACCTCGAAAAGCCTTTCTCTCCTTCCTATGACCGGACTGCCGAGTGTGAGCGGCGTGATGCTGACATAGGCTGTGGTCGGGGCGAAGAAGCCCCAGTCGCTGTGCATGCTGGCGATGATGCCTGCGTTGATATAAGTGTTGATGCCGCTGCCGGGAACGCGGGTGCCCGTGCTCCTGGCCCCCATTAGGGCCCAGCTGAGCGAGATGCCCAGTGAGTTGTCGCCGAAAAAGTGCGGAGTGAGCGTGCTCTCGCCCCAGACAGAGGTCTCAAGCCGGCTGGTCAGTCCGATATTCATTCCGTACACCACGTTCAGTCCCTGGGTGTTGGCAAGCCCCGCCTGATGACCGAAGGTGAACGAGACATCATTATATGGTCCGGCCCAGATTGCGGCTGGCAGCAGCAGGACAATGAGTATTATTGTCATTTTTCTCATTCCGGACCTCCTAGAAGCAGTATGACACGCGGATAAGATCTATGCCCCAGCCGCTGAAGCCGAAGTCCATGTCGAACACGAAGAAGGGACGGAGGAACTCATAGCTGTAATGGACATCCAGGAAGCTGAACGGGCTTACAGAGAATCTCCAGCCCGGATTCCAGCCGTCATCCCACATCACTCCTGCCGACAGTTTCGGCGACCAGATGGTGGAATTGGCGAACATGAAGGAGAAGATATGGTCATGCAGCGAGAAAGTCCTGAGCGACAGGTCTATGTTCAATCCGGAGAAGACCATTGACCAGCCTCTCAGCCCCACTCCGGCTCCGGCCTCCAGCGTGAGATACCTGTCCGGAGTCGGATCAAGTATGAGCGAGAGCCTGGCGGATGAACTCTGGTTGTAGCCGGAGAAGCCCTCCATTGACATGCCATAGCCGAAGCCGAAGGCGAAAAGCGAGGTGGAAAGTGCCAGAAGCAGCACGACAAGCGTCAGTCTCTTTCTCATGATCAGCCTCCGAAATATGAAAACAGATAGGAGAAGAGATTGCCCAGCTCCTCCTTCAGGGAGAGCGCATCCTCTAGCGTCAGGGGCTGCATGCCCTCCGCCAGTGAGGCCACCTGCTCCAGGCTTGCCTCAGCGAATTCGCGGCTGTCCATGACAAGCGCGAGCTCATGCGACAGCCCCATCGAGCGGAAGTTGATGTTGCTTGAGCCAATGACCGTATAGCGCCCGTCCACGACACACAGCTTCTGATGAAGCAGCGGACGTCCGGTATCTGCACCTGTGTATTCCATCTGGACGTCAAAGCCTGCCTCGACAAGCCTGTGATAGTCATAGAAGAGCGCACCCTGAACGTATTCCCTGGAGTCGATAGGCACATAGATGGTGACCTTCACTCCCCTCGCGAGCGCATCCTCCAGGCAGCTGTACATACGCTCATCGAAGAAGGCCAGATAGGGAAGCATGACAATTTCCTCCCTGGCGCTGGAGAAAAGAGAGGCGTACATCGCGGCCATTGAGGCCTCGCTTCCGGGTCCCTGGTTGAAAAGATATGCCTCTATCCCGCCTTCCCTTTCCTCCTGGATCACGAAGTCGTCAGCGTCTATCTTGTTCACGCTGCTCTCGTTCCAGATGATCACGAACTGGCTGACAAGCGCCCTTGCAAGAGAGGGAGAATCGAACACATACATGCTGTCTCTCTGGAGATCGATGTTGTCGGCTCCGAGCGAGATGTAGTTCATGTTCATGCCGCCTATGGTGCACCATCTGCCGTCCACGACAACCATCTTGCGGTGCTCGCGGACCAGGAGGGTACCGGGCTGGATGAGGTTCATGCCGCTGAGGGGATTGTACTCGATCAGGTTCACCCCGCTGTCCCTGAGGAAGTAGAGTGGAAACATATTGTCGGCACTTGCGGTCATGTCATAGCTGGAGACTCCGTCGATGATGAGATACACATCAACACCGGCCTCAGCCTTTGCTGCCAGCAGGTTGTAGAAGTCATCAAGCCCCGGGCAGGAGCTGCCCAGGAAGGTCGTAATGATCACATAGTCCTGTGCTCCGGCTACCAGTCCGGTCAGCCTGGCCAGGTATCCTGCCGCATCGAAGTACATCTCCGGCATGGGGACATCTGTCCTGATCCCGCCGCCTGATACCAGTTTCTCCTCAAGCGGGACATCCGGACTCGCGAAGAAATCTGTGTCAGCAAACGGCCTGGTGCTTGAGCATGAGGGCAGAAGGAGACTGACCGCCAGGGCCAGCATCAAAATCACTTTTCTCAAGGCTGTTTCCTCTGCGAGGGGAAGATGAATGGATGCGGCAGGAGCTCACCGAAGGTATACTGCACGCGGTTCCCCTTCAGGTCAGAGAGTATAACCAGAGAGTCAGGTGATGTAAACTCCGCAAGGACCTGGAGACAGGCGGCGCATGGCGGAGCTGGAGGGTTGTCATCGGAGACGACGACAAGGGTCTCGACCCCGATCACGCCCTCGCTTGCTATGGCGTGAAGGACGGCATTGCGCTCGGCGCAGATGGCAGCACCAAAGGAGGAGTTCTCTACATTGCACCCTGTATAGACCTTCCCAGTCGCTGCCGACTTGAGGCAGGCTCCCACCCTGAAGCCGGAATAGGGAGCATAGGCATTCTCCCTGGTCCTGGCCGCAAGCTTTATCATCTGTTCCACCGGTGTGTCGGCCAGATGCGGTGAGCGCAGCTCTATCCAGTTGGCTCCGTACAGCTTCCTTGCATCGCCCGCACCCGTGAGATTTCCGATTGTTCCCTCCATGTCTCCTCCTGCCAGCAGTACTCCGACATCGCTGGCTATGTAGTCTGCGCCTGCCTCGGCAAGACGGCCTGCAGGCACGCCGGTGGAGACGGCCAGCACCTTCATTCCGGCATTGCGTCCGGCCGCGACTCCGTTGATGCTGTCCTTGACAACCAGGCAGGATGCTTCCTCCTTCCCCAGACGCCGGGCAGCAAGACTGTATATCTGTCCGTCAGGCTTGTTGCGGACCACGTCCTCTCCGCTGATCACCACGGCGAAGTCACCTTCCTCCAGTCCTATGGCCCTGATGTTCTCAGCGACCTTCCACCTGGGAGCAGAAGAGCACAGCCCGAGTGTGAAACCGATGGAGGCCAGATGCCTTACCGTCCTGGCCGGCATTTCCCCGAAGCCGCCGCCGGAGGCTGACAGCAGCCTCCCGTAATTGCTGCGGAAATAGGCAGAGGCCTCCTCATAGTCAAGAACAATCCCGTGATCTGAGGCAGGTCCCTGGAAGAAGGCCCTTTCCCCGGCGCCGAGATGTGGCTCGAAATCCCGGGCTGTCAGGCTGAGTCCCTTGAGCCTGAAGTAATCGATGCCGATGCGGATGGAGACCGGCTCGCTGTCAACAAGCACTCCATCCATGTCAAAGAAAATAGTGTCTATCATCTGGCCTTGATGAACCTTCCGTCACCGGGAATGCCGAGATAGAGACCGCTACCCATGATCAGCCTTCCCCTGAGATAGGTCATGACAACTCGGCCTATGACAGGCATTCCGTCATAAGGCGTGTAGCCGCACTCGGAGTGGATGTTGTCGTTTGAAAGCGTCCAGGACAGGTCCGGATTGAAGATGACGATGTCCGCGTCGCTTCCCTCCCTCAGCGTTCCCTTCTGGGGATAGAGGCCGAAGTACTTTGCGGGACCGGTGGAAAGGACGTTGACCATCTCGTTGAGCGTCAGCAGGGCACCGTTGGCGACCAGGTTGTGGATCAGCGGGAGAAGTTCCTCGCTGCCGGGGATTCCGGGATAGATCGTCCTGACATCCCGGCTCTCAAGCTTCTGGGCCCTCGTGAATGAGCAGTGATCCGTTGCCACGACCTGGATTTCTCCGTTGCACAGGGCCTCCTGCAGCGCCAGGTTGTCCTCCTCATCCCTCAGCGGCGGTGTCATGACATAGAGGCTGGCATCAGGTCCCTCTAGCTTCGAGCGGTTGAGGAAGAGATAGTGGGGCGTCGTCTCGACAATGACATCAAGCCCCTTCTCCCTTAGCCTCCTGACTGTCTCAAGCCCCTCCCTGCTGGACAGATGGACGATGTAGAGTCTGGCACCTGTCTCAAGGGCCAGGTCTCCGACACTGGCGATGGCCAGCGCCTCAGCGCGCGCCGGACGGAGGACAGGGTGGTCCGCAGGCTGGTAGTCTCCCTTGTAGGATGCCGCAGCAGCGGCTATCACGGCATCATCCTCACAGTGGACACAGATCATCATGTCAAGCTTCGCACACATGGCGAAAATGCTCCGCAGCTCATCCCGGTTCTCGATCAGGTAGCCCACATCCTTGTACGTCGTGAAGAGCTTGACAGCCTTCACGCCCATGGCCTTTATTCTCTCAAGTTCATCAGCCAGTCCCGGACGGAAGGCATAGACACCCTGGTGAAGCGAGAAGTCTATGCTCATCTCCTCCCCCATCGCGTCGACCCTGGCACGCAGACTGTCAGGAAGTGATTTCCTGTCGTCGTCCGCGAAGTCGATCACGGTGGTGACGCCTCCGTAACTTGCCGCCCTGCTTCCCTCGCGGAAGCTGTCTGCGGTGACAGTTCCCCTGCTCACGAGATGATAGTGGGTGTGAGCATCGATGATGCCGGGCAGGACCAGCATGCCGTCGGCATGGACCTGTGTGACATTGTCAGGAATTGTGGAAGGATCGATATGGGGAGCAATCCTCACGATCTTGCTGCCGCGCACCAGGATGTCGGCCCGGCGCTTCCACTCTGTGTCTATAAGAAGTCCGTTCTGGATCAAAATACAACTCATGACTCCAATAATAGTGGAAAAGCGGCGGGTTTGGAAGAAAAATCGTGTTCAGGCCTTCCTGTTTTCCTTGCGCCGCCCCGGAAGTGGTGATAGTCTTAAATCAATACCATGATTGAATTAGCACCTTACAGGACCACAGATCTCGAGTTTATGCCCACCAAGCCGGATGCACTGCTTACCGGCCAGATCGACGACGAGCTGTACCGGCGCTTCGACGCCGTCATCCAGACAGAGGGGCCGATCACCCGCGAACTGCTGATCAAGCGCGTGATCAACTCACTTGACATTTACAAGGCCAGCTGGAGGCTGAACAAGCACTTCCAGCTCATACTGGACCGCTTTGCGGACCGCATGAGTGAAGAGGAAGGCCTGGAAGTCTATCACGCCAGGGAGGAGAGGGATAATGTGCTGCGCACTGACAGCCGCGACATCCGCTTCTCATACCAGATTCCCCCCTGCGAGGCAGCCAATGCCCTGGTGCTCGTGATCCAGGAATCCTCAAAGCGGCTGCGCAAGTGGCAGCTCTATCCCCTCTTCGTGCGTACTCTGGGCTACAGCAAGTGCGGCAGCGAGCTGAAGATACTCTTCGACAAGACAGTCAGGTATGCCCTGGAGCATGAGAAGGTGCACAGGAGCAATTCCAGCACATACTACATCTGACAATTTAGGTTTTCCACATTTTTTGCCACATTCAGTTGCGTTTGTGGCAATTTTTTCTTTACAAGTTCACGATTCCCATCTTATTCTTTGACCGGAGGACCATCAATGCTTATTAATCTTGAAAGACATGAAGATGTAATTGAGAAGAATGTCGGAAGATGCAGGGAAAAGGGAATCATCCTGCCGACCTTCAGGGAGATGAAGAACCCGGCTCTGGTATCTGACGATATCAAGAAGCGCCTTTCAAAGACAGGACTGTGGGATGTGGACCCGGTCAACCTCTTCCGCATCACCTGGCACAATGAGCCGAAAGAGAGAGGCGGACTCTTTGGAGGAGTGAACTTCATCGAGATTCCCAGGAGCATCACAGGCACCAGGGCCCGCATTCTGGCACTGGCCGGCAAGTGGTTCCCATGCGGCGTGCACAAGGTCGGTGCGACATATGCCTGTCTGGCACCGGCTCTGGTGAGCGGAAACTTCGACGCCTCAAGTCAGCAGGCAGTCTGGCCCAGTACTGGAAACTACTGCCGCGGCGGTGCCTACAACAGCGCCCTGCTCGGCTGCGACAGCATAGCCATCCTTCCTGAGGATATGTCGCAGGAGCGCTTCAACTGGCTCAAGACAGTTGCGGGCGAGATCATCGCGACACCTGGCTGCGAGTCCAACGTCAAGGAGATTTTCGACAAATGCCACGAGCTGAACGAGACCCGCGGCAACCACATTGTCATATTCAACCAGTTCGAGCAGTTCGAGAACTACCTGTGGCACTATGAGGTGACTGGAGATGCAATCCTCGAGGTGCTCAGACAGCTGGGCATCAGGGAAGAGAACGTCAGGGCCTACGCCTCAAGCACCGGCAGCGGCGGAACGCTTGCGGCAGGTGACCACCTCAAGAACGTATATCCGGGAATAAAGATAGGAGCCGGAGAGGCCCTGCAGTGTCCCACCCTGCTGCGCAACGGATTCGGAGCCCACAGGATTGAGGGAATCGGAGACAAGCATGTGCCCTGGATCCACAACGTCAGGAACACGGACATGGTGCTCAGCATCGATGACCAGGACTGCATGGACATCTACAGGCTCTTCAATGAAGAGGCCGGAAAGGACTATCTGTCCGGAATCGGAGTTTCCGATGAGGACATCGCAAACCTCTCGCTCTTCGGCATATCCGGAATCGGCAACATGCTCAGCGCGATCAAGATGGCCAAGTACTATGAAATGGATGAGGACGATGTCGTCTTCACCATCCTCACCGACAGCACGAGCATGTACACGAGCAGGCTGGCTGAGCTCACGCAGCAGCAGGGTCCGTTCAACGCGACTGAGGCGGCGAAGGTACATGCTGCAAGTCTCATGCATCAGTCGATAGACAATGCCCTGGAGCTCGGATACTACGACAGACTGAGAATCCACAACCTGAAGTACTACACCTGGGTTGAGCAGCAGGGAAAGACCTACGAAGAACTCAACAGACAGTGGTACGACAGGAACTACTGGAAGCAGCTTCCTGAGATGACGGGTGCGATCGACGCGATGATCGATGAGTTCAACGCCAGAGTCAGGGGCTGAGACCTGCAGGTATGATTGACAGGGGCAGGATGGCCCCTGTCTGCTTTCTGAGCAAGGAGGAAGATTTGCATTTCGAATACCACTGCCATGACTGCGGCTGCACTTTCACAAGCGATGAGGTCGTCTATCTCTGTCCGGAATGCTCCGGTACTGAGGCGAAGGGAGAATTCAGGAAGGGGGTCCTCAGCGTCGAATACGACAGGCAGGAACTCAGAAGACTCGCACAGAAGGATGACCTGTGCATTGATGACTTCCTCCCCTTCCCGATCGTCACTCCGCAAGTCTTTCCCACGGGACCGACTCCTCTGGTGCGCCCGCTTGCGCTCTCCAGAGAACTCGGACTTGACCTGACGGTCAAAATGGACAGCCAGCTGCTGTCAGGATCCTTCAAGGACAGGGCCAGCATCCTGGTCGCAAGCCAGGCCATCCATCACGGCACCAGCCGCATCGCGCTGGCATCCACAGGAAACGCCGGAGCTGCCATGAGCGCCATCGGAGCCGCCTACGGGCTCGATATTGTCCTCTTTGTGCCGGCTTCCGCCCCGGTGAACAAGCTGATGCAGTCAGTCCTGTACAATGCGCACGTCGTGCCGGTCAGGGGAAGCTATGACGATGCATTCGCCCTCTCAATCGCATACACTGAGAGAAAGGGAGGAATAAACCGGAACACGGCCTACAACCCAATGACGATAGAGGGAAAGAAGGCCTGTTCCATCGAGCTTTTCCTGCAGCTGGGACGCAGGGCTCCTGACGTGATTTATGTTCCGACCGGTGACGGCTGCATACTCGGAGGAATATACAAGGGATTTTATGATCTTCTTCAGGCCGGCCTGATTGAGCGTCTTCCGCGGATAATCTGCTGCCAGTCATCCAGAAGCGATGCGATAGCCTCCGCCTTTGAGAGCGGTCAGTTCAGGGATGTTGCAGCCAGCACGCTCGCGGACAGCATCTCTGTCTCCTCCCCCGCAAACGGACGCATGGCCGTGCGTGCGCTCAGGGAAAGCGGCGGCTATGCGGTAAGGGTCGAGGATGATGAGATCCTGGAAGCCCAGCGTCAGCTTGCCGCGAAGGCAGGGCTCTTCGTGGAGCCGGCCAGCGCAGCAGCCTGGGCTGCCCTGCTCAGAGACAGGAAAAACATCGCCGCCGGAGAGAGCGTCACTGTGCTGCTCACGGGAACTGGCTTCAAGGACATGGCCGTCTTCAATGGCCGCATCAGTCTTCCGGAAGCGATCAGCTGCGATGTGAAAGAGCTTGACAAGCTGGATTTCTGACTCTGCCGCTCCCTTTTCAGCCATCGGGAATTGGTTTATAGTAGTAGCGTCTGATTCACAGGCTACTACGTTTTATTTTTTGGGAGATCGCGATGAAGTACTCAAAAGAAGTTGAGAACATGTGCACTGTAAAGTGTGGTGCACAGCACGGCTGCGCCCCCATTCCAGAAGAAGGAAAGTGGGTCTACTCAAAGGAAATCAAGGACATTTCAGGTCTGACGCACGGTGTCGGCTGGTGTGCTCCCCAGCAGGGTGCCTGCAAGCTCACTCTGAACGTCAAGAACGGAATCATCGAGGAGGCCCTGATCGAGACTCTCGGCTGCTCCGGAATGACACACTCCGCTGCCATGGCCGCCGAGGCCATTGTCGGACGCACGGTCCTCGAGGCAGTCAACACGGACCTTGTCTGTGATGCCATCAACACAGCCATGAGGGAGCTTTTCCTCCAGATCATCTACGGAAGGAGCCAGAGCGCGTTCAGCGAGGACGGACTGGTCATCGGTGCCGGCCTGGAGGATCTCGGAAAGGGAACCTGCAGCCAGGTTGGAACAGTCTATTCGACAAAGCTCAAGGGACCCCGTTATCTCAACCTCGCCGAGGGCTATATCCTCCGCCAGGCGCTGGACGAGAACAACGAGATCATCGGCTACGAGTATGTCAACATGGGCGTCTTCATGGAGAACGTGAAGAAGGGTGTCGACGCCAACGAGGCGCTCGAGAAGGCAAAGAAGACCTACGGCCGCTTCGCCGATGCGGTGAAGTACATCGATCCCAGGCACGAGTAATAGCAGGAGGAGACAATTATGGCACTTTTTGAAGGTTACGAAAGAAGAATTGACAAGATAAACGAGACTCTTAAGAAGTACGGCATCTCCTCCATCGAGGAAGCCAAGGAGATCTGCGACAAGGCAGGCGTCGACGTCTACTCCATCGTCAAGGGCGTCCAGCCAATCTGCTTTGAGAATGCCTGCTGGGCCTACATCACAGGTGCTGCAATCGCCATCAAGAAGGGCGACAAGACAGCATATGAGGTTGCAAAGGACCTTGGCGAGGGTCTGCAGAGCTTCTGTATCCCCGGCTCTGTCGCAGACGACAGGAAGGTCGGTCTTGGACACGGAAACCTGGCCGCCATGCTGCTCAGCGATGAGACAAAGTGCTTCTGCTTCCTTGCCGGTCACGAGTCATTCGCTGCCGCCGAGGGCGCCATCGGAATCGCAAGGAACGCCAACAAGGCCAGGAAGGAGCCTCTGAGAGTCATCCTGAACGGACTTGGAAAGGACGCTGCTAAGATCATTTCCAGGATCAACGGCTTCACCTATGTCGAGACAGAGTTCGACTACTTCACTGGCAAGCTCAAGGTCCTCAGCCGCACACCCTACTCCAAGGGAGAGAGAGCTGCGGTCAACTGCTATGGCGTCGATGACGTCAGAGAGGGCGTGGCTGTCATGCACTTCGAGGGAGTCGATGTCTCCATCACCGGAAACAGCACCAACCCGACCCGCTTCCAGCATCCTGTTGCCGGTACATACAAGAAGGAGTGCTGGGAACTTGGCAAGAAGTACTTCTCTGTCGCTTCCGGCGGTGGAACAGGAAGGACACTGCACCCGGACAACATGGCTGCCGGCCCTGCCAGCTACGGCATGACAGACACCATGGGAAGGATGCACTCCGATGCCCAGTTCGCCGGCTCATCCTCCGTTCCCGCCCACGTCGAGATGATGGGTCTGATCGGAATGGGCAACAACCCGATGGTCGGCGCATCTGTCGCTGTGGCTGTCGCTGTCGCCGAGGCAATGAACAAGTAAGCCTGCCCGGCTGTCAGAAGGGACCGGTTGAGAGAGCCGGTCCCTTTTTCATTTTCCGGGCAGTCTGATCCTGCTGTGCTTGCAGATCTGAGTCAGTCGACAAGCTCAATGTCGAGCACAGTATCTATGTCATCCTCCAGCATTGTCGACGGCCCCATGTCCACGAAGATCACGTCGGGGTAGTCTCCGTACGTCAACTACCGCCACCCTGAAAGGTGACGGCTTGCGACTGCCCGGAAGTGCCAGTGGCTAATTGCCTCCTTCCTTTGATTCCGGCAGTTTCCTCACAGA
>CALXOO010000045.1 GCA_944390045.1 uncultured Spirochaetales bacterium
TCTGGACAGTCGGACTAGTTCTTTGTGGAACAGTCAGTTACAAGGCGGATTGCATACCTTGTGCTTCGGAAAAAGGGTTACAACCCACATGAATGGGCAAGTCAAGCGAAAAAGGGCGGAAAAAAGGGCTTTTCCGGCTTCAGTGGGTCATTTGAGTGGATACAAAGTCAGGATTGGAATGCAAGTGGGCGGTGTGGTGGATGAAGTGTGGGAAATGCGCTCCATCAGGCGGTACGGACCCAGTGTTTTCCGCCTGATGGAAGGAAGCCTCACCTGAGTGAGGAAATATACTCGTCAGCCATATGTGCGGCGACGGCGCCGTCAGAGCAGGCTGTCACGACCTGCCTGAATGGTGTGGTGCGGATGTCTCCCGCGGCATACAGACCCTCAACATCCGTCCTCATCGAGCTGTCAGTCCTGATGAAATGTGCCTCATCCATGGAAGCAAGCCCTTCTGCCAGCTGGCTGTTCGGAAGAATGCCGGTGAAGATGAAAACACCGTCACAGCTGACTGTGCTGCCGTCGTCAAGCGTGAGGCCCGTGACTCTGGTTCCGTCTCCCGTGATGGCCTGTACCGTGTGCGGGGTCATGATGCGGATGTTGGCGCACTGCCTGACCTTGTCCTGGAGTGCCTTCTGTGCCCTGAACTCGTTCCTGCGGTGAATCAGTGTCACGCTTGAGCACAGGCGTGAGAGATAGACCGCGTCGGTGAGCGCGGTGTCTCCGCCCCCTACGACGGCGACGTTTCCACCCTTGAAGAAGGGGCCGTCACAGGTCGCGCAGTAGCTCACTCCGCGGCCTTCGTACTCAGCCTCTCCCGGGACGTCGAGATGTCTGTGGCGTGCTCCCATCGCGAGTATCACGGCAAGCGCGCTGATCTCACGTCCGTCCGCCGTGACGATGAAGCGCCCGTTCTCCTTTCTCAGACTGCTGGCCTCAGCGTATGCGAACTCGACTCCGAAGCCCTCTGCCTGTTCCTCCATCGCCTGGGCCAGCGCAAAGCCGGAGGTCGCGGCGGATCCCGGATAGTTCTCGATCTGGTCGATGAACATCAGCTGTCCTCCGGGCGCGGCCATTTCAAGCACAAGGCAGTCCCGTCCGGCCCTGCTGGCATATGATGCGGCGCTCATTCCGGCCGCACCGGCACCGATTACGATGATGTCATAACTGTCCTTCACTTCATTTCCCCCTGTTTCGCCAGCAGCGCCTCTTCTGCGTCGCTCCGTCTTATGTATACCGGTCCCTGTCCGATGTCATCCGCGCCGTTTTCCGCATAGCGCTTCTCTCCGAGTCGGATGAGCACTGCTCCGAGCGGGCGCAGCGGAGTCTCGTCAAGCCTGATTGTGGACATGTCAGCTGACTCCTTCAGCTTCTCGTAGAAGGCAGGAGCATCAGGTCCCGTGACAATGATGTTTCTTTCTTCCGCAATGCGGTCTGCTATATCCTCCGCATTGCCGTCAACATCGTCCATGAGCCTTTGTCCGTCCCTGTACAGACCCAGGTAGTAGCGCCGTTTCTTCGCGTCGATTACGGCAAGCGCTGCACAGCCGGGGCAGGGACAGGCTGCGGCGATCGCCTCCAGTGTCGGCACGGAGACCAGAGGAATGTTCCTTGCAAGAGAGAAGCCCTTCAGCGTGGCCATTCCTATCCTCAGCGAGGTGAATGAGCCCGGACCACGCGTGCAGACAAGCAGTCCGAGGTCGCCGATTCCGATCCCGGCTTCCTCGAGTATGCTGAGTATCTGGCTGAGAAGTCCTTCGGAGTGGGAGAAGGACTCCAGCATTCTCTCATACATCCGGCCGCCTGATCTCAGCGCAAGATGGAGCGTGCCTGTCGATGTGTCGCATGAAAGGATGTTGTTCATCTGCCTCCTCCTGTTATCTCGATATCGCGTGTGAGATCCTCTGCGATCGTGATGTTCACGCGGATCGTGTCATCCGGAAGCATCTGCTCTATCTTCTCGCTCCATTCGATCAGTGCGACACCGTCGCTGTACAGGAAGTCCTCTCCGCCCATAGACTCGAACTCGTCCTCTCCGGAAAGCCTGTAAAGGTCGAGGTGGTACATTTTCAGCCTTCCGTCATACTCCTGGACCAGGGTGAATGTCGGGCTGACTATTGCCTCCTGAATGCCCAGCTCCCGGGCAAAGCCCTTTGCGAAGACTGTCTTTCCGGCCCCGAGACTTCCCCTGAGGGAAATGACGGATCCTTTCTTCGCCTCCTTCGCCAGCATGGCTCCAAGCGCCTGTGTCTCAGCCTCTGAATGTGACTTGTAGTGCACCTGCAAACCTCCTCTAGTCTTCCTTCATGGCCTCCAGCTCCGCTTCGAAGCCGTCCATGTCTTCTCCTTCATCTCCGTGGTGCTGGTGAGAGTGCCCGCTGTCATGGTCATGGCAGTGGCAGTCATCTTCATGGTGATGCTCTTCCTTTCCTTCCGGATCTGAGACATATTCTTCGCTGACGATGTCGCCGAAGCTCTCGCCGGTCTTGGCCGTGTATTCCTCCATCATGGACTTGACCTGGCTGTCCTCAGGGGCCAGACGCCGGCATTTCTCTATCCATTCCCTGGCCTCATCGAATTCATCATCCATCAGGTGGAGGAAGGCCAGATTGCTTGCCAGTGTCAGGTTGTCACTGTCCAGGTCGACTGCTGCGTTGAGATAGTTCTTTGCAAGCTCACGCCTGCCGTTCTCCAGCGCGCAGATGGAAAGCTCATTGTAGATGTCGGCGTTGCTTTCTCCGCAGGAGAAGCATTTGAGCAGGGCCTCTTCAGCCTCCTGGTAGCGCTTCAGCCGTCTCAGAGCCCAGCCCTTTATGAAGTGCCCGTGCCAGACCTTTGGATTTTTCGCGATGAACTTCTCAATAGTGGAGAGGGCCTTCTCCTCCTCGTCGAGCATCATGAAGTCATAGGCCTGGCGGATCTCCAGATCGCTGTCAAGACGCTTGGTCACATCCTTGAGCATGGCCTTCATCTTCTGCTTCTTCTCTCCCTCTGAGGCCACCTTCATGTAGCGCTGCAGGTATGCCTGTGCATCCTCAAGATTGCCCAGATAGGTCTGCAGGGCACCCAGCTCGCAGAGTATGTCCTCGCTTTCGCCGAACCTCTCAAGGCCCTCACGCAGGGTGTTGAGGCATTTCGTCAGGTAGAAGTCCTCTGCCTTCTCATCCTTCTGCCCGGCCTCATAGACGGCCCAGGAGGAATAGAGACTTGCCAGGTTGATGCAGCTGGCAACCTGCGGCGTCATATGGTACACGGTCAGGAAGAGCTGTTCGGCAAAGGGGTAGTCCTTCTGCTTTTCCTTTGCGATGGCGGCGGTGTTCAGCTCCTCGATGGCGTTGGGCTGGGCCGCAAGTACGAAGTCCCTGTAGTAGGGGATGTTCTTGTCGTTGTCGCGGTATGCTATTACAACCAGCATTCCTGCCACGATGGATTCAAGCGTGACCTTGTCAGGATCCAGATGTTTCTGGCCGTCTGCCAGCTGCACTGGGATCGGTATTGAACTGTCTATCCTGAAACCTGTGATCTTGTCTTCCATGGACTGCGGAAGCGAGATGAACCTAATTGAATCGAGTTTGCTCATGTCAGGCTGAAGTATATAGACAAAAGGGGAAAAAGAAAATTGGGCAGATGGCGTACTCTTGAACCTGGTATGTTCAAGGGGGAGGCCTGGTTAAGCAGGATTTTCTGTTCCTTTAAACACTGTCAGGAGGTAGGAGCAATTCAGTCCCTCTATTGCCGGTCTCCGTAAATTGGAAGTTGAGCCAAGAGACATAGGCATCTGCCCACCTGTTATTTACCATATGTGAGGGAAGCTTGCAACCATCAGGTGCATGAATCTAGGATTCAGCTGATGGATAAAATAGTAGAAACGATGCTTTCTGGTCAGATCTATGACCCCGGTGACGGAATTCTTGCGGCAATGCAGATGCAGCGCTTTGTGTTGCTGCGCAGATACAATGATCTGGATCCTGCGGATATGGAGGGCAGGGCCAGGCTGCTTTCACAGATGTTCAGGTCATTCGGCGAGGGGTCTTACATCGAACAGCCACTGCATGCGAACTGGGCCGGCATGTTCTGCGACATCGGCCGCCATGTCTATGCCAACTTCAACCTGACGCTGGTTGACGACGGTCCTATTGCCATCGGCGACAATACGATGATAGGTCCGAACGTGACAATAGCCACGGCAAGCCATCCGAAGGATGCCGGGCTGCGCAGGAAGGGGCTCCAGTTCAACCGTCCGGTCAGGATAGGCTCGAACTGCTTCCTGGCAAGTGGTGTGATAGTCTGTCCTGGTGTCAGCATCGGAGATGATACGATCATAGGGGCAGGCAGCGTCGTTACGCGTGATATCCCATCCGGCGTGCTCGCATTCGGCAATCCGTGCCGGGTGGTGGAAAGTCTTTGAGAGAAAAAAGAAAGGCAGGAGATGGGCTCCTGCCTGCATTGAATTAGAAGTCTGTGTCCTCGAAGGTATCCAGGTCTTCTCCTGAACCGTCCAGAGTGAAGCTCTCTGCCTCGGAAAGCTCTGAGGAATCGAGTGTTCCGAAATCTCCGAGGTTGTCCAGATCCAGACTGTCCAGGGATTCGAGAGCGGAGGTGATGGCCTGCTCGATCACGGCAGTGTCCGCACTGGTCTTGTTCAGCAGTTCCTGAAGCTCCTCATTGTGGTTGTTGACCAGCTTGAGGCGCTCGGCCAGTTCAGTGTTGTCAGCCCTGAGTCTGTTGATCAGGGCGATAGCCTTCTTGACTCTTTCTTCAAGAAGTCTGCTGCTTTCAATCAATGACATAAACCACCTCCCTCAACGAATGTTGGCTTTATCTTATGCGAGAACTGTCTTGACCTGGGCAACGAGCTGGCTGAATGCGGCCTTGTCCTCGATTGCCATGTTGGAAAGGGCCTTCCTGTTCAGCTCGATGTTGGCCAGCTTGAGGCCATGCATGAACTGGGAATAGTTGAGACCCTCGGCCTGGACGGCTGCGCTGATACGTGCAATCCAGAGCTTCCTGAAGTCTCTCTTCTTCTCCTTCCTGCCGCGGTATGCGTACTGTCCTGCCTTCGCTACAGCGTCCTTTGCAACGCGGTAGTTGGTGCTTCTGCGTCCCCAATAGCCCTTGGCCTGGTTGAGAATCTTCTTTCTTCTGTCCTTGTGCTTTGTTCCGTCAACTGCTCTTGGCATCTTTCCTCACTCCTTATGCATAGGGGAGCATTGATTTTGCTCTCTTGGCTTCCACATCGCTCAGAATACCCTTGTGTCTGAGATCCATCTTGCGCTTGGAATTCTTCTTGGTGAGGATATGGCGCAGACCCATCTTCTTGTACGCCACCTTGCCAGAACCGGTGACCCTGAAGCGCTTTGCAGCGCTCTTTCTTGTTTTCATCTTTGGCATGAATACCATCCTTGTGCGCCGCAGGGAACAAGAACCCCTGAAGCTGCATTGTTTATTTAAAGACCGTACGGTCCTTATTTCTTCTGTCCTTTGACAGGGGAGACGAACATGCTCATCATCTTGCCCTCCATGAAGGCACCCTTGTCAAGATTATACTGTACACCATTTTCCGTGAGAATCGCAAGTATGCGGTCAAGGACCTCCTTGCCGAGCTCCGGATGGGCCAGCTCGCGGCCGCGGAAGCGGATTGACACCTTCACCTTGTTGCCCTCGGTGAGGAACTCGGAGATGAACTTGCTCTTGGTCTCAAGATCGTGCTTGTCGATCTTGGGCTGCATCCTGATCTCCTTGACCTTGACGATGGTCTGGTTCTTCTTTGCGTCCCTCTGCTTCTTCTCCATCTCGTAACGGTACTTTCCGAAATCGAGTATCTTGCATACCGGGGGATTCGCGTTCGGAGAGACTTCAACGAGATCCAGTCCCGCTTCCTCCGCCAGATGGATGGCATCGAAGGTCTTCATCACGCCTTTCTGCTCGCCATTCTCGTCAATCAAGCGCACCTCATGCGCACGAATCTGTCTGTTGATACGTAAATCCTTAGTAGCCAATTAAACTCCCGTACCCCGTAGGGTCATTCCGAATTTCCAGTTTAGTGGAGAACCACAGCAATGGAATATAGCACAGTGCATGAAGAACTGTCAAAAGTCAAAAGGGTGTTTTTCTTGATATTTCCAGACAAAACAGCCCAGATTACAGGAAATGGACCCGCTTTCACAGGTCCACTTCCCATTCTGGCTGCAATCAGCCTCAGTCGAGGGCATGTCCGGCAGAGCCGAGCACCTCGATGTTCTTCCTCATGTACATCTCCTTGAGGGCGTCGCGGGCCGGGCCGAGATACTTTCTGGGATCGAACTCGGCGGGCTTCTCGTCGAAGATCCTCCTGATGGTTCCGGTCATGGCAAGGCGTCCGTCAGAGTCGATGTTGATCTTGCAGACAGCGCTCTTGGCAGCCTCCCTGAGCTGCTCCTCGGGGATGCCGACGCTGTCCTTGAGCTTTCCGCCGTGCTCGTTGATCATCTTGACGTACTCCTGAGGTACGGAGGATGAGCCGTGCAGGACGATCGGGAAGCCGGGAAGCTTGACCTCGATTTCCTTGAGGATGTCAAATCTGAGCGGTGGCGGGATGAGGATGCCGTCTGCGTTTCTCGTGCACTGCTCGGGCTTGAACTTGTTGGCTCCGTGGCTGGTTCCGATTGAGATGGCCAGACTGTCGACACCGGTCTTGGAGACGAAGTCCTCGACTTCCTCGGGCTTGGTGTAGTGCGTGACCTCGCTGGCGACCTCGTCCTCGATTCCGGCCAGGACTCCGAGCTCGCCCTCGACTGTGACATCGAACTGGTGTGCGTACTCGACGACCTTCCTGGTCACCTCGACGTTCTTCTCATAGGGCAGGCTGCTGCCGTCGATCATGACGGATGAGAATCCGTTGTCGATGCAGTCCTTGCAGGTCTCGAATGAGTCGCCATGATCAAGGTGCAGGACGATTGGAATGTCGCAGCCGAGCTCATGAGCATACTCGACGACACCGCGTGCCATATTGCGCAGCAGGTTGATGTTGGCATAGTCCCTGGCGCCGCGGCTGACCTGGAGAATGACAGGGCTCTTCGTGGCGACACAGGCCTGGACAATTGCCTGCATCTGCTCCATGTTGTTGAAGTTGTAGGCCGGAACGGCATAACCGCCCTTGATGGCCTTTGCGAACATATCTCTTGTGTTCACAAGACCAAGTTCCTTGTAGCTGATCATAGGATGAATCCTCCTGAAATTTGTTTCTCTGGCCAATATTAGCCCTTTCTACGGCTGCGGTCAATCAAGGCTTGTGGATGCCGTGCTGATTGGGTATCATCCAGAATCGATGGCGAAGAGAGTCCTGATTCCGATCCTGCTTTTGCTGCTGGCTGTCCTTGCTGCGGCTGCTTTCCTCATTGTGCTGCTCTGCCGGCCGACACTGGTTGTCTCTGACCGGGAGGCACCTCTGTTTCAATCAAGTCTGTCGCTGAATGTCGTGGAATACCCTCATGAGGGCGACATATATTCCCCTGTCGCGGCGATTTATGCGATGCAGGACGGCCTTGATGTCTCGCGTCTGGCCTGCTTCGGCCTGAGAGAGGAGGCAGCCTCCTCATTCGGCACCGTCTATGTGGTGGATGAGACGGCCATGTGGAATCTCGTCTACGATTCTTACCCGGACGTTGCTGTGCTCTATGACAGCACGGATGCCGGTGAGCTCTCCCTGGCCTCCCTCATACCCGCTGGCATGGCCTCATACGCCTACGAGGGTGAGCTGAACAGTGTCACGGAGACCCTGCTTGCGGACAGACTGGCCGGTGACGGGGTGGAGATGATCGCGGTCTACTCGCCGGAGAAGGTCCAGAGCCTGATCAGGGACTGCGGCTGCACAGTCATAGTACCGTCGCTCTACCGCAATGCGATGGAGTCAGGGCAGGATGCGGTCTTCGTCGCTCCAGACTTCAGAAAAATGGCAAATGGCGGGGAAGGCGGGCTTCAGACAGTTCCCTGGAGAATCGAGAGATAGTTGTCTCTCACGATCTCATCAAGCTGCTGCGGGGCAAGTCCCCTGAGACCTGCTACAAGAGTGTAGGTGTGGACAATGCTGGCCGGTGTATTGGGCCGTCCCCTCAGCGGGACAGGGCTCAGGTATGGACTGTCCGTTTCCAGGAGAATCCTGTCCAGAGGAACATAGGCGGCTGCCTTTCTCAGCTCTTCATTTGCCTTGTAGGTCACGTTGCCGGCGAATGATATCATGAAGCCCAGATCCAGGAAGGTCCTTGCCGCAGCGGTATCTGACGAGAAGCAGTGGATGATTCCCCTCCGCCTAGGGCAGTGGTCTCTCAGGATGCCGGCAGTCTCACTGTCTGCGTCCCTGCTGTGTACGACGACAGGCAGGTCCAGTTCATCCGCAAGGCGTAGATGCAGCCTGAAAAGCTCTTCCATCTCGCCCTCACGGCCGTAGTTCCAGTATCTGTCGATTCCTGTCTCTCCGATGAAGTCTGGTCTGTGTCTGTCACAGTCTTCTCTGATGAGGCTGACAAGATCCTGTACCTCAGTGCCGTTTCTGAGACACCACGGTCCTGCCGCGATCGAGAAGTGAAGGCCGCTGAAGCGCTTCATGAGCTCAAGACGCCGGTCTATGTCGCCGGGTTCACAGCCGATATCCATCCCTTCTGCTGCTGCAAGCCCGTCCAGGACGGATTTTTCCTTCATTGATTCAAGGTGGAAGTGTGTGTCGAAGTAAGTCATGCCACAATCCTAGCCTCTGGACAGGAAAAAGTGAAAGGGGCGGCTTTTCGTCCGCCCCCGCGCAAGATTCCTCTGATTCCTCAGTCGTGGTATCCGTCTGCCTCCTGGTAGCCTGAAAATGTCTCGACTGTCCTGAAATTGACAGTGTCGGAGACCGCACCTGTTCCCGCACTGTTGATCCTTCCCTCTGTCGTGACTGTCGCAGGCACATTGATGAGTGCTCCGTCAGCCTCGACCAGTGTGAAGTCCGCGCTCATCGTGTATGTGAGCGAGCTTGTCTTGTAGACTGTCTCGGACTTCACGATTGATCCGTCCTCCTTGCTGATGGCCACAGTCATGACGAGGTCACCGTTCTCATCCTCTTCATCCGCATCCCAGCCGATCAGGCCTGACTGCCTGCTTCCTGCCTGGAAGGCTGACTTGTCGATTGCGACCTCATACTGGTAGACCAGGCAGTCGACGCCGTCGACAAGCGCATCCTCAAGCTGGCTGTCATCATAGGACATGACCGCGTCGTTGTACGGCGTCATCACATAGCCGTCATAGATCTGATCCAGAATTTCGAATACTTGGCTGTCTCCGGCAATCGCGCGCTCGATCCTCGTTCCGTAGTTCTTGAGGGTGTAGTAGGCTGTTGCCGACTGGCTGTCGATTGTCTCGCCGCTGCCGTTCATGAGCTCAAGCTCCGCCTCCCTGACAGTCGCCACATACTCATCGCTGTCATCGATGAAGCTGTTTGTGTAATAGAGAGTTCCGCTCTCGTAGGTGTCGGCTGCGAACACGCCTGCAGATGCAAGTGCAAGCATTGTGATGATTACTGCTGTTTTCTTGAACATTCTGTCTGTCCTCCGTTCAACTTTGATGCCCCAAGAATAGGAAGTGGAAATGTAGAAGAACTGGCGTCTGGGGTGAAAAGTGGTGTAGTAGAGTGTCGAATGGCAGAAGTTTGTGAAGAATGGCGACACATTCATCCTTTTCAGTGAGGTTCATGTGTAGCTGAGACCTGCCAACTTGGCCGTGCTGTCATGAAAGCGTGGGACAGTGTGGGCTTTTGTGCCGAAGAGGTGGAAGATGGTGAGCTACTCCGTCTTAGCTGGCGCTAGAAGATGGAGCCATTTTGCTGATTTTGTGAGTAGAATTATGTGCATGAGATTGTTCATTGCAGTATTATTCGACGGTTCTGTCCTGGACAGATGTGCGGCCCTGCGTGACAGGCTGCATGATGCCAGCCGCGGCGGATCATTTGTGGAAAGGGACAAGCTTCATCTGACGCTGGAGTTTCTCGGCGAGTGTCCGCAGTCCTCGCTTGCGCGCCTCACATCCGTCCTGGATGACCTTGATTTCTCTCCATTCGACATACGGATCAGCTCAATAGGCCGCTTCAGGAGGAAAGACGGAGACATCTGGTGGCTCGGGACAGATCACTCTGACAGGCTGGAGTCTTTACAGCAGCGGCTGCATTCAATGCTGCTTGATGCTGGAATACGGCTTGAGGACAGGCCATACAGACCACATATCACGCTTGCCCGCAGGGTGCAATGCATAGCGGATGTCCCTCAGGTCACTCCATTTTGTGCAAGAGCTGGAAACGTCAGCCTGGTCGAGAGCGTCAGGACCGGACACGGTTTCGAGTACCGCCCGCTGTACAGCGTCTGACCTCAGTCCGGAATCAGCGTTATTCTATCTTCCTGTCCGTAGGAAGAGTATCTTGTCATTTTCAGACCGTCCTGAGTGAGCTGGAATGAGTAGTTGTGCTCATAGGAGCCGTCAATGGCTGTGATCGAGAAGGAGTATGAGTCTGAGGTGATCCGGTAGGCATCCTGATCGTACCAAACCATCTCTCCCAGATCCACTACAAGCGGCCCTTCATCGTATGTTATCACTATATTGTCGTAAGTGATTTCAGCCCTGACGCCGTCAGCTGTCCAGGTGCCGGCCATCTGGATGGGGACATCAAGTCCGGAGAAGCCGCCCACCGTGAAACCGCAGGAACACAGCAGGATGAGGATGAGGGCAGACAAAAGCACACGTCTCATGACTCATGAGTGTACTTCATGAGACTGTTCTTGTCTTGTGTGTGATGTGGATTTTCATGTTGCTGTCAACTACCGCCACCTTGAAGGGTGACGGCCTGCGACTGCCCGGAAGTACCAGTGGCTAATTGCCTCCTTCCTTTGATTCCGGCAGTTTCCTTACAGACTTGCCGGTGGCGTCGCATCGCAGGGTGATTGACTGTACCACAGACTGACAAATGTATCTCTGAAAGAAATAGACGGGAAAGAGTATCTTGTAAGATCTGTTATAGAATTGTTGCGAAAAACCCATTGGCTTGCCGATGGGATGAAAGCAATAGATTCAGAATGTGATGACAGGATGCTTGCCATCAATCCATAGTTTAGCTTTCTGTGTGGAGAACCTGATGAGACAGTAGTTCTCGTCGTATGGACCACCAGTGTAGTAGTAGATGAAGAAATCCTTCCAGAATTGTCTGAGTGTGTCCTTATCAGCAATGATTTCAGGCTCTTGCACAAAAATGTTGGGATCTGGATGACAGCAAGCAAAGACACTGAAATGTAGAGGGCCTGGGATAGAACCTGATTTCAGCTTTCCCCGTGAAACTCGCACTGTCAGCTTCCCTGACGAAGGAGATTCCAGCTTTCTGGTTGCTCAGAAGATGCCTTGCTTTTGCCGAGTTGCGGTATGTCGTCATACATATCTCGCTTATCCCCTCATGCGAGATGGCATCCATTGCAACTGGACGGGGAAATCCATGTTCGTCGACAGTCGAAAGTGTGACATAGCCGCATCTGTCAATGATCCAGGAAGCCTTGTCCTCATCCTTCATCCACCGCTTGAGGTCTGAACGCAGCTGCGTGGCATTCTGATTGCAGGTGAATACACCGTTCTCATAGCAGTGTATGCAGTAGTCCTCGTTCCTGTGCCCGTCGCCATGAGTTCCGAACTGTTCTGGGGAATTGATGTTCTTTCCGCAACTCTGGCAGATATGCATTTCTTCTATATCCGAATTATAAGCCTTGGCGGGAGCAGACAGCAATGAAAAAGTTGACGTCAACATATATCAATTATACAATATATGCATAAGGAGAACCGATGGCACGACCAAGATCAGAGAATGTACAGATAAACATCGCCATTCCTGGAGAATGGAAGAAGGAACTTGAGAACCTTGCCAGGATATACTCTGTGGAGGAAGGCAGGACAGTCACACCCGTATTTTGAGTTTTAGCACTAGAAAGTTTTAAGGCTAAAAAGCACTTTACAGAATCAACAAGTTATACAAC
>CALXOO010000046.1 GCA_944390045.1 uncultured Spirochaetales bacterium
GACCCTTGCCCAGATCAATCCTGAGGTCTACAGCCAGCTGTGCGACATAAGAAGCACGCTGGAGAGCCATTACCATGACATGCAGGACATCGAGTTCACAATCCAGGAGGGCAGGCTCTTCATGCTCCAGACCAGGAGCGGAAAGAGGACCATATTCAGCTGGCTGCGCAGCCAGGTCGAAATGGTGGAGGAGGGTCTGATTGACAAGAAGACGGCTGTCTCCAGGGTCCCAGCCCAGGAGTTCAACAAACTCTTTGCACCGATTCTGGACAATAAGATAATCCGCGATCTTGGCTACAAGGAGGCCGCAAAGGGCCTTGCTGCCTCACCTGGAGGCGCCTGCGGCCAGATCTACTTCACCGCAAAGGCGGCTGAGGAGGCTTCTGCAGAGGGCAGGGATGTCATCCTCGTGCGCGAGGAGACCAGCCCTGAGGATATCGGAGGAATGGCCGTGAGCCGCGGCGTTGTCACCTGCCGCGGAGGCATGACAAGCCATGCCGCTGTCGTCGCCAGGGGAATGGGCTGTCCCTGTGTTTCCGGCTGCGGAGAGATTCATGTCAATGAGATCCAGAAGATGCTTGAGGTCAACGGAGTCAGGCTCAAGGAAGGCGACTACATGGCCATCGACGGCTTCACGGGAGCCGTCTACACCCAGAAGATTCCCGTCAAGCCCAGTGAGATCATGCAGGTCCTTGATGGAACGATGAGGGAGTCCGAGAGTCTGCTCTACCAGAACTACAAGAAGTTCATGGGCTATGTGAACGAGATCAAGACAATGGGTGTCCGCACCAATGCCGACACTCCGAAGGATGCCCATTACGCCGTTCTGCTGGGAGCGGAGGGAATCGGACTGTGCCGCACTGAACACATGTTCTTCGGCGGAAACAGGATCCTTTCAATGAGGAAGATGATCCTTGCCGATACTCTCGGAGCCAGGGAGCAGGCCCTCTCAGAGCTTCTTCCGATGCAGCGTGAGGACTTCTATGAGATCTTCAAGACACTCAACGGACTGCCTGTGACGATCAGGCTGCTGGATCCGCCGCTTCATGAGTTCCTGCCGAATGACAGCACCACCCGCCACGAGACCGCTCTCCAGCTGGGCATCAGCGTGGAGGAGCTCAGCCAGAAGATCGCCAAGCATCATGAGTTCAACCCGATGCTCGGCTTCAGAGGCTGCCGCCTTGCCGTCGTTTATCCAGAGATTCTCGAGATGCAGGTCAGGGCCATCATCGAGGCCGCAATTCAGGTCAAGAGGGAGGGCTATCCAGTCAAGCCGGAGATCATGATCCCGCTTGTCGGCATCTACAAGGAGTTTGTCTACTGCAAGGAGAGGGCCGAGAAGGTCATTGAGCGCGTGTTCGACGAGCAGGGCCTCAAGGTCGAGTACAAGATCGGCACAATGATCGAGGTGCCCCGTGCCGCGATCACAGCTGACGAGATCGCCCGTGAGGCCGAGTTCTTCAGCTTCGGTACGAACGATCTCACGCAGATGACCTGCGGCTTCAGCCGTGATGATGCTGCCAGCTTCCTCACTCATTACGTGAATGATCCTGACAAGCAGTTCTATGAGTACGATCCCTTCGCAACAATCGATGCTGACGGAGTCGGAAAGCTTGTCAGGATGGCAGCCCAGCTTGGACGATCTGTCAGACCGGACATCAAGCTTGGCATCTGTGGCGAGCACGGAGGCGATCCCAAGACGATCCGCTTCTGCCAGGAGATTCCGCTCAACTATGTCTCCTGTTCACCGTTCAGAGTGCCTATCGCACGCCTGGCCGCTGCACAGGCCGCAATCGCGACTGAATCCTCAAAGTGAGACCAGAAAGGGCCCGGACAGTATCCGGGCCCTTCTGCGTGATTGAGAAAAAGATGCAAAATGTGCTCTGCCGAGTCAATTAAAATTGACAAAAGCCTCATTCGGTTGTTCAATTTGGCTATGGACAACCTTGTCAAGGCATTGAGGATCAAGAGGAAACTAACGCAGAGCGAGCTGGCTGAATGCTGTTCGGTCAGCCGTCAGACAATCATTGCGATAGAGAAGGGTGTCTTCTCTCCGTCGCTTGCACTTGCATACAAGCTTTCGAGGGTCCTCGATTACAAGCTTGAGGATATGTACGATTTTTCCCCGCTGGACAAGGAGATAATAATGCCTGACCAGCTTAGGGACTGACGCTTTCCTCAGCTTTCTTCAGTCTGCTCAGGATCCCTTTCCTCTGCTTTTCTGACACTTTCAACTCAGGGGCAGGTGTTGCTCTTTATCTGCATATGGCTTTGTGGTATAATCTCGCGTGAAATCGGACGAGGGGGTCAGAGAATATGGGAAACATGACTCCTTCATATGGTTATGACATCTCCAGGACGGGGATGTGATGGAGAAGGTATGAAGAAAAAAGTATTCAGCGTGCTTGCTCTTTGCGTTCTTCTGTTGCTCTCATTCTCAGCCTGTTCACTTGATCAGGCACTTGATGCCCTCGCAGGCAACAAGTATATCGAGTGGGGTATCGCTGAGGTTGACACGTCGGCATCTGATGCCGCTGTCAGCATGGTGAGTGAGATGAAGAAGGCTGACGCGAGCAGCGCAGTGAGTGGAACAAGTGTCGATGTGAGCAAGATTGCCGGATTCGAGAGTGTCTCAAGCGCCCTTGAGAAGGCTGGAATCGGCACAAGCCTCAATGTTGACAGCAACCTTGCCGCCAAGATTGCCGAAGGCGGTCTGCTGCAGGCCCAGAGTGAGGAAGAAAAGACAGCACTGAACAACTCTCTGTCACAGGCGCTTGCCGGAACAGCTTCCAGAGAGGCTCTTGTCAGCAGTCTAACAGCTGAGGCTGATGCCGAGACAAGCACTGCGGCCAAGAACTCGATGGCACTGACTTCATCGATCATCGACTCTGTTGTTGGCCAGATTGGCGACATCGGGAACGAGACTGTCAGCAGTGTCGTTGATTCCATCAGGGATCTTCAGAGCCAGCTCAACAAGAAGAGCGAGTCGGCTGAGAACCTGTCACAGGCCGAGGTACTCCAGGTACAGATGATCACCAACCTTGTCACAAGCGTTGCGGCTGTTGCCGGTGACGATGAGATAATGAACTCGTCTGATCCTGCGGCCGTGCTCGAGAATCCTGCTGTCAAAGACCTGCTTGATGATGCGAGCATTCTCTCGAACACCAGCAAGGCACTCAGCGGGGATGTCGATATCCTCACTGTTCCCGGCCTTACGGATCTGCTCTCCTCCGCC
Source organism: uncultured Spirochaetales bacterium (assembly GCA_944390045.1). Classification (GTDB taxonomy): domain Bacteria; phylum Spirochaetota; class Spirochaetia; order Sphaerochaetales; family Sphaerochaetaceae; genus Bullifex. The sequence continues at coordinate 3,236 of CALXOO010000046.1, forward strand.
ATGGGAGGTTCCTCCTCTGATGAAGGAAGCAAATCAGCAAGAAGCGGCAATGAGGGAACTGAGGATTCTGACAGCAACCTCGTCTATGATCCTGAGCGTGATGCCTACAGGGCCGGTACACCATATGATTCAAGCGAGCTGACGCCGGATGACATAAAGTCCCAGCAGGACATGATCCAGTTCATCCGCAACTTCCTTGACACAGTGCTTGCAATGCGTGTCAGCGGAACTGAGCTCTCAAGGCCTGCTGACTACAGCACCAGGATGACAGCCTTCGAGAACCTGTCAACTTCATATGATGTCATCTTCTCTGTCGTCAGGGGAGAGTATGAGGATGTTGTCGCTAACAGCTCACAGTATTCTTCTCTCGGACAGTATACCTCAACCAGCAAGGCGATTGACTTCGCACTGGCCACCATCATAAGCCAGCTTGGAAGCATACTGACTGATAAAGGTCTGGATCTCTATACTGTGCTCTCTGACTTCGTCAGGCTGAATCCCTGGATTGGAAGAGGCAGCATGAATGAAGGGGAGTACTACTACATCCCGAAGGATTTCGCTGACGCCTTCGGCATAGCCGAGTCTGACGGGGAAGACAATCCTTTTACTGCTGTCTTCAAGCAGAGGAAGGAGGTGCTTCTTGACAAGTCAACAACTCTTGACAGAATGATGGCAGTAGGCGGCTTTGACATCCAGTCTGTGCTGGGAGCATTCACCGGAGGCTCTTCCGGAGAGGCGGGCAGCGACGTAACCTCTGTCAGTGACTGGCTCGAGGACTTCTTTGCCGAAGACGGCTCGAGTGAGAACTAAGGGGGTGGTGATATGAGAAACTTCAAAAAAACAGTTCTGATTCTTCTTGTGGCCCTCATGTCAGCCTCGGTCTTCGCCGTAGATTTTGACTTTGAGAACCCAGCATACACATCGCTCAACACGCCGTTCACCAGGACAAGCGCCAGGATGAACGCTATGGGCGGCGCCGGTCTTGCGATCTTCACCAACCAGGATTCGCTCTACATCAACCCGGCCTCTCTCGGCGGAAAGGGACTGGTGTTCAACACACCGTCTTTCTCCCTGACGCTGTACAACATCAAGAACGGCTATGTTGACTCAGGCATTCTTGACACGATCATCGAGGATCCTTCCGCGGTCTCCGATCAGGACTTCCTGATGAACAATGTCGTCAACGGTGTCATCGGAATGCTTTCCACTGCCGGACGCAATAAGCTTGCCACAGTTGATGCGGGTGTCGGATTCAAGTTCGGCCGCTTCGCCTTCGCTCTTGACAGCCAGGTCAACCTCAACACATATCTTCCGGTCGGCAGCGGCACGACAGACATTCAGATCGTTCCGCAGGTGGACATTGCAGCCACACTCGGACTCGGTCTGAGGTTCATGAGGGACAAAGCGATCAACTTCGATGTCGGTATTTCTGCACAGCTCAACATCAGGGCCTTCCTCAACGCGGTCGGCTTTGACTCTGTGATGAGCGCCATGAATGAGTCAGGGGACATCATGAGCGCATTTGACAGCATGCCGATCGCAATCGGCTGGGCCCTTCCGCTTACTGTCGGCGTCAACGTGAACTTCCCGTTCGGATTCACGATTTCCAACGTCGTGAGCAACATCAACCTGATCAACGGCGGCTACAACTATGTTGTCCAGGACAGCTACAACGACTTTGTCGACGATCCGGTGGACAGCATCCTCTCGCCGCTTCAGAACGATCCTGTCTTCACTGCCAAGTCAGATGCCATCTGGTCAATCGGCTTCGGCTGGCATCCTGAGTACAGCCTTGACTGGCTGGCCAAGCCGACAGTGGCAGTCGATGTCGTTGATCTTGTCGGACTTTTCGGTGATTTCAGTATGACGAACTTCCTGGCCAGGCTGAAGCTTGGTGCTGAGCTCGAGCTTCTGAACTTCATCGAGCTCAGGGCCGGTCTCAACGGCGGTTACACATCAGTCGGCGTCGGCTTCAACATTCTCATCTTCCATGTCGAGGCATCCTACTACTGGAATGAGTTCGGCAATGTGCTTGGTGAGAAGGATGTCGATGCTCTCACACTCAGATTCAATCTGCTGTGGGAGTAGGACTGACCTCCTGCCTGAATGCCGCTGTCCGCGATGGACGGCGGCATTTTTAATTATAACCAGTGTATGTTCTGTCAGCCTTCAGCCTGTGGCCTTTAGTCACACATGATGATATATTCTGACACATGTTCTCATTATCAGTTGTTTTGAAGGGTTTTGTCGTCGGTTCGACAATGATGGTTCCCGGAGTGTCCGGCGGCTCAATGGCCATGGTTCTTGGAATTTATGACAGACTGATCAGCTCGATCAGCTCTTTCTTCAAGGACTGGAAGGGCAATGCGCTTTACCTGCTGCAGTTCGGCATTCCTGCGCTGCTCGGCATCGTGCTGTGCGCAGGTCCGATTTCCCTGCTCATAGACTATTTCCCCATTGTGTCGATGTTCTTTTTCATCGGGCTCGTCTTCGGTTCCCTGCCGATGCTTTATAAGACTGCAAGAATTGACAGGCTCAGCTGGAAGCACATACTCAGCTTTGTCATCGGTGCCGCTGTCGTTGTCTCCATGGCCTTCCTGCCGCCCATGGGAGGGGATGCTGCGGATCTCCAGATGAATGCAGGAACCTTTTTCCTTCAGGTCCTCACCGGAATCGTTGTCGCAGTGGGCTTCATACTGCCCGGCATAAGCACGAGCTATCTCCTGCTGCTGCTTGGAACATATGATTATGTGATGCTTGCCATAGCTAACCTGAATATCATGGCACTTGTTCCATTTGTCCTTGGATTCGTGCTGGGTGTCATACTCCTGACGCGGATACTTGAAATCTGCATGCAGCGCTTTCCCCAGATGACATACGCAATGATCATCGGCTTTCTGGTCGGCAGTCTCTTCACTGTCTATCCCGGCAACCCCTCAGGCTGGGAGATCCCACTCTCGATACTCATGTTCGCGCTGGGGTTCGTGATCATCTACTTTGTCTCTAAGAAGGAGGCCGAACTTGAGAAGGCTTGACAGGGACAACAGCACAAATGAGGCTGTGATCGGCAAGTGCATAGAGGAAAGCCAGGTGATCCGGCTCGCCCTGAATGATGAAACATCCCCTTATGTCATTCCCCTCTGCTTCGGTCATGAGGTGATTGACGGCAGGAGATTTTTCTATTTTCACAAGAACCGGGACGGCAGGCTTGCACGCATGCTTGAGTCCTGTCCTGTCTGCACCTTCGAACTCGAAGGAGACACACGGCTCTTTCTGGACTGGGAGAAGATGATGTGCAATATGGATTACTGTTCTGTCATCGGAAGGGGAAGGGTCAGCCTGATTGAGACAGAGGCGGAGCGTGATCATGCCATGGACGTGCTGATGGAGCACTATGGCAGGGGAGACTTCGCTTACGACAAACGGGCGATGAAGGCCATTCTCATGTACCGGCTCGAAGCCGATGAGCTGACATGCAAGGCCACTAGAGGATGGAGGACTCAGAGGGGATGCTGATTGATCAGTCACTGATTGTCCGGGCACTGGATACAGCCCTTTCCAGCGGAGCTGACTTTGCCGAGGTCTTTGTCGAGGAGAGCCTTAACAACAGCCTATCAATGGTCGACTCCAGAGTTGACAGCGTATCATCCGTGATCATCTGCGGTGTCGGGATCAGGGCCTATCTTGGTCTCAGGAGTGTTTCCGCAAGTACCAGCTCCTTCGACAGTGATTCCATACTTGCAGCGGCAGCAAATGTCGCCGGTGCGATCACAGATGGAAAGCGCACTGCCGAGAGAGTCATGCTGAGAGAGCGGCTGAATACCAATATTCATAGAATTGAGACAGTTCCTTCTTCCGTGCCGGTAAAGGAGAAGGTTGACTTTCTTTACAGAATGGACAGGGCCGCACATGCAGCATCAGGCTTTATAGTCCAGGCAAACTGTTCCCTGGCTGACGTAGACCGCAGGATACTTGTCGCCAACAGCGAGGGTCTTCTCACGTCGGACAGGCAGATCAGGACAAGGGCCGCATGTTTCTCTGTAGCACAGAAGGACGGAGAGAGTCAGACCGGAAGCTGCTCTCCCGGACGCAGGATGGGCCTTGAACTCTTTGACAGAGTGATGTCTCCAGAGGAAATCGGTGCCGAGGCCTCGCGTCAGGCGCTGGTCAATCTCGGTGCAGGCTATATAGATTCCGGTGTCTATACTGTCGCGATCGAAAACGGCTTTGGCGGTGTCATCTTCCATGAGTCCTGCGGACATTCCCTCGAGGCCACCAGCGTGGCCTATGGAAACAGCGAGTTCGCAGGCAGACTGGGCGAGAGGATTGCCAGTGAGAAGGTCACCGCCATTGATGACGGCACGATACCGAATGCCTGGGGAAGCCTGAACATCGATGATGAGGGGACCGCGACCCGCCGCAATGTGCTTATCGAGAAGGGGGTGCTCAGGAACTACATGGTGGACCGCTTCAACGGACGCAGGATGGGGATGCAGTCAACCGGTTCCGCGCGCAGACAGTCCTATGCCTACACGCCGACAAGCCGGATGACAAATACCTTCATCGCCGCAGGCAGCGACAGAAATGAGGACATAATCGCAAGCATTGACCGGGGACTGTACTGCGCGAAGATGGGCGGCGGATCAGTCAATCCTGTTACCGGAGAGTTCAACTTTGCCGTCTCAGAGGCCTATCTCGTTGAGAATGGACGCATAGGCAGACCAGTCAGAGGGGCAAGCCTCATCGGAAAAGGCAGCCGCATCCTGATGGACATCGATATGGTCGGCACTGACATGAGGACGGGGCAGGGCATGTGCGGCTCCTCTTCCGGGTCCATCCCCACGGATGTGGGGCAGCCGCTGATCCGGGTTGTGAACATGACAGTTGGAGGAAGGTGATGGATCAGAAGGAAATAGCTGAACTTGTCAGGCAGATGAGCGCTGAACTGGGAATCACGGACTGGGAGATCACCTGCACGGCCTCGGCTTCAGTCTCTGCCGGAATGATGAACGATGAGCTTGTTGACTTCTCCTCAAGCCGGGACTGCGATCTGACTGTCCGTGTCATCATGGACGGCCGTGAGGGCTCGGCGACAGGAGAGAGGCTGGATGAGCAGACAGTCAGGAGACTTGTCAGCCTCGCACTTGAAAACAGCGTTGTCAGGCCTTCTGAGCCAGAGTGCCCTCCCTATGTGATGGAAGCGGGAAAGACTTATCCGGAGAAAAGGGGAAGAGAAGGGCACAGTGCCTCTGTCTCCCAGATCATCGCATGCCTTGAGCGGACCCAGAAGGCCCTTTTCGCAAGTGATCATCGCGTCGCCGAGGGAACAGGCAGTGATGCGGCATGCGTCGAATGCTCGACCTTTGTCGAGAACTCCAGGGGACTGTCCCTGTCGCAGAGCTGGAAAAGCTCATATATTGACTCATCCGTCGTGGTGAAATCAGACGGGGAAGTCCGAAGCGGCTATGTGGCAGTTGAAGGAGACATTGCTCACTCGGACACGCTGCGGGCCGTTGACAGGGCCATTTCCCGCCTTGGTGCGGGCACACCGGCAAGCGGCCGCTACCCTGTCGCCTTCAGTCCGGAATGCATGACACAGGTGCTTTCAGCCTTCTGGCCTGCATTCAGCGGGAAAAGCGCAGCGCTCAGTCTTTCACCCTACGGCGGAAGGACCGGAGAGCAGATAGCCTCACAGGTGCTTACGCTGATAGATGATCCTCTTTATCCGGACTACCCGGCGCAGGCGGTCTTTGACGGAGACTGTATGCCTGTATATACAAAGGCTGTCATTGAGGATGGTGTGCTGCGTACCCTGCTGTACAACAGGCAGTGGGCAATGAAGGCCGGCTGCGAGAGCACCGGAAACGGAATCACCACAAGTTCGGGTTCTTCAATATGTCCATACTCATTCTACATAAAGCCCTCTGATCTTAGCCTAGACGGACTGCTTGGGATGATGAACAGCGGTATCTACGTGACAGGAATGAAGGGGTTTCATGCGGGAGCGAACAGTGTCAGCGGTGATTTCTCGATCGAGAGCAGCGGCTTTCTGGTGGAAAACGGCAGACTTGGTGCTCCGGCTGACGGCTTCACTGTCGCCGGCAACTTCTACGATATGCTCAGGAATGTGTCCGCCGTCGCTGATGATCTGGACTTCCAGGTCACGCTCTCTCCCTTCAGGACAGGTTCTCCCTCAGTGCTTGTCAGTATGCTCTCGATAGCCGGAAAGCAGTGATCAGACAGAGGAAAAAGAATCTTGTACCAGCTAGTTGAATCCATCACTGATTTCGTGTATTATCGTCAAAGTTGATGCCGGAATAGCTCAGGGGTAGAGCGGCTCACTCGTAATGAGCAGGTCAAGGGTTCAATTCCCTTTCCCGGCTGACTGAAGGCCAGAGATGACTGTCATACAGTTTATTCTGGCCTTTTTTTTCTTGTCCTGTAGCAAGATATGGTGGTCTGGCCGAAAACCGGACCACTACCTGTGGAGGAAAAGATTTTCAGGAATTTTGCTCCAGGGTATTTTCTTTTTCCCATTTTCCTGTATTTTGTATCCAAGGAATTGCAAAACTCTGTTAATATTGAATCAAGGAGGGCAGACAATGAGTGAGATTCAGGGTACAGGCATCATCAATGAACTTGTCATGACGATACCGGTCGGCAGCAAGCCTCGCAGAGAGCCTTCCGTCGTCCTGGGACAGTCGATGGGGTCCAGCGTGGCAAACTTCTACCACACTATCATGCAGGATGATCTGTACAGCTACTTCTACCTCAACAAGGTCATGTCAGGTTCAGTCATGGATTTCGGCGACTTGCTTGACGGGGAAGGGGAAGAGTTGTATTAATCCATTCCATGATCGTACTAGGAATTGAGACCAGTTGTGACGAATGCTCCGCGGCCGTCGTCCGCGACGGGCATGAAATACTTTCGAATGTTATTGCCACCCAGATAGAGCTGCACAAGCCCTATCAGGGTGTCGTTCCGGAGCTTGCCAGCAGGCTTCACACCGAGTGGATTGCACAGGTGGTGAAGGCGGCTGTCGCTCAGGCCGGACTGTCCAATTCCGACATCGATGCGGTGGCGGTATCAAACAGGCCGGGCCTGCTCGGCAGTCTTCTGGTCGGCGTAAGTTTCGCCAAGGCCTTTGCCTATGCGCTGGATATCCCTGTGATAGGCATAGACCACATCCGGGCTCATCTGTATGCTTCACAGATCGAGACACCGCTTGAGTATCCTTACCTCGGCGTGCTTGTCTCCGGCGGACATACGGTGATCTGCCGTGTTGACGGATATGATGAGATCAAGGTACTGGGAACCACTATAGATGATGCGATCGGCGAGGCCTTTGACAAGGTCGCAAAGTTCTACAAACTGGGTTATCCGGGAGGAGTCGTTATTGACAAGCTCTCCCGCAGCGGAGATCCCATGGCCTTCCTCTTTCCAGGTCCGACCCTGGACAGAGGAGACCATCCCTACGATATGTCATACAGCGGACTGAAGACGGCTGTAATCAATCAGCTGGACAAATTCCGCAACGGGGAGGCAGAGGCAAGCGATGTCAACATAGCCGCATCCTTCCAGCGCTGCGCCGTCGGGATTCTGATGAAGCGGGTGAGGGCGGCCTTGAAGGATACTGGACTGACCAGAGTGTCGGCAGGTGGAGGAGTCGCTGCAAACAGCCTTCTGAGAAGCGAGCTGAAGGATCTTGAGAAGGGGGGATATACAGTCACCTTCCCCTCTCTCAAGCTCTGCACGGACAACGGTGCCATGGTCGCCGGATTGGCCTTCAGATATCTTCAGGATGGCTATTGCGACGACATGGGACTTACTGCCTCAAGCCGTGTCGTCGCTTTCAAGCACAGCTATCCATGACAGGCTCTTTCTGACTATTTTCAACACTATAAATTCTTCTAGTGAAAAGAGTAGAATTCAAATGCGAAAAAAAGTTGAAAAATATTCGAAAAGCCTGTTGACATCTGATGCGGTTTTCAGGTAGGTTACTTGAGGACTGGAAAACAGAGATTGGGATGTAGTGTAATGGTAACACTGCAGATTCTGGTTCTGCCTTTGGGGGTTCGAATCCCTCCATCCCAGAT
>CALXOO010000047.1 GCA_944390045.1 uncultured Spirochaetales bacterium
AATGTCCGTCTCAATTGATGCCGTGATTCACCTGACCACCCTGAAGGGTGGCAGCTATCTCACGGGTTGTTGTATAGCAGGTACCTTCTCCAGACCGAGTCGCGGAACCGCTTTGTATTTTCATCAATGTCCGCCCATACTTCCTCCACACTTACATTCTCCTTTCTCATGAGCGGGCTGCCGTACATCAGGTCAACCGTGTACTCTCCTACTTCGTGCCGGGGAGCCGTGAAGCGGAAGTCATCCGGAAACAGCTTCCTCGCGCTGAGCACCATGGCAACACCCAGCTTCAGCGGATCAAAGGCCCTGCGGTCAAGGATGTGAACATAGACGCCGTTGCACAGCTCGTCCCTGTACTTCGATGCCTGCGGAATGAATGATACCGGCCGGAGGTAGACACCATCGATCCCGAAGCGTCCGATTTCCTCAATCCAGCGTCTGGAATCGATATACGGGGCACCTATATTCTCAAAAGGATGAGTTGTCCCCCTGCCCTCACTTATGTTCGTTCCCTCAAAAAGACATGTTCCATTATACAGCACGGCTGCATCGACTGAAGGAAGATTCGGAGACGGCGAGACCCACAGCAGGCCTGTGTCCTCATAGAACATGCGTCTCTCATATCCCTCCATCGGTATGACGTGCAGCCTGGCACCAATGTCTTCTTCTGTATTGAAGAGCTCTGCAAGTTCTCCGATGGTGAGCGCGTAGTTCTGCGGTATATCATACATGCCGATGAAAGATGCACATTCCTTCTGAAGCCGTGAACCTGACGGAGACAGGCAGCTGACCGGATTCGGACGGTCCAGGACGACCACTTCCACACCTGCCTGTGATGCCACTTTCATCGCGTTGGCCAGCGTGTAGATGAATGTATAGTAGCGCGAGCCGACATCCTGGATGTCATAGCACAGCACATCAAGTCCGCTCAGATCCTCAAGAGAGGGCTTTCTGTCATCCTTGTACAGGGAGTAAACCGGCAGGCCGGTCAGTGTATCAACATATGTCTCGACCTCGCTGCCGTCCTGCTTTTCTCCCCTTATTCCATGTTCCGGTGCGAAAAGGGCCGTAAGCCTGCACTTCTCCATCAGGATATCTATCGATGAGCGCCGGGATGACGCAAGACCGGTAGGATTTGTTATGAGTCCGACACGTCGACCTGTGAAGAGCTGGGCGTATTCATCAATCCTGTCGATTCCAAGTCTGACCATTGTCACCTCACATCATAGCTGAAGATGCTGTCTTCCAGTCTCATATGCCTGACATCCCGCACCATGAAGGCCTCTGCCTTATGATAGCCGGAGTCACAACCGCGGATTGTCGCAAGTGCCTCGTAGTAGTCGAGATAGCGGTGATCAGTGCTCTTCGTCACGAACTCTATCTTCTTCAGCTCTCTGATCCAGTCCTCGTAGCCCGCAGTGATGTCCACATACAGGAAAGGACTGAATCCGTCCAGGTCCTCAAGATTCTCCGCATAGAACAGATCGGGGCAGGCATGTGCGGGATAAGGGCGTTCGAAACCGGCGTTTCCGGCATAATAGCGGGCGTGCTCCACTATCCTGGATGTGGCCCTGTGATCCTTGTGCACGCTGTTTTTCCAGTGTGTGACAATGGCATCAGGCCTGTGGATGCGGATCAGATCCACCAGCGGCCACAGCGATCTGTCATCCTCCTCCAGCATTCCATCCTCACTGTCCAGCACGACAGAGGTGCCGCCGAACGCACCGGCAAAGGCGGCTGCCTCCCTGACCTTCTGTTCTCTGTAGGCCTGAACCGGCATGTCGGGCGGGTTGCCCTTCTCTCCAGCCGTCATTGCCACAATGACTGATCTGTTTCCGCGCAGGGCCTCACTCGCGACCAGACCTCCGCAGGTCAGTTCCATATCTCCCACATGGGCACCGACAAGCATCAGGACACTCATACTTTCATCTCCATCAGGGCAAAACGCCCGCCGATCGCAAATCCGATATCGAGGTAGAGCCGCAGTGCGGGATTCTCCTCATCAGTGAAAATCGTACTGTAGGAGGCACCAATATCATGGAAAGCCTCCAGCAGACGCGAGAATAATACACGTGCGATCCCACGTCGCTGGTAGTCCGGATGAACCGCGATGCCGTTGAAATATCCGCGCCCGCTTTTCTCTCTGTCAATTGGTCCTGCAAAACCGACCACCCGGTCTCCGTCCAGTGCAACCAGTACGGGAAGCGGACGGGACAGTGCGAGATTGTCGCTGATCGTCTTTCTCCACACCTCACCGTGCAGCGCATCAAACAGCTCATCAAAGCCATAGTGCCGGGCACTGTCAAAGAAAGCTATACGGATTCCGTCTGCGGCGAGACGCTCTTCTGTCGAGAGAATCTTCTCTGGCAGGCTGTAGTCCTCAAGAGGATAGTAGAGTCCGCATTCCACCCTGCCGGCCCTGAAGCCCAGGGACTGCAGCATTATGTATCCGGCGCCATCCACTGCGACCCCGGGACAGTTGTTATGCTCATACCGTCCGGCCTCCAGCCATGACAGATTCTTCGGATTGCGGTAACTGGCCAGAACGCTGTCCTTACCAAGCCGGCCTGCCAGGTCGACAAGTTCCTCGACCAGGACAGAACCCACACCCCTGCGTCTGCACTCTCTGTCAGCCATGACCATGGTCAAATAGAGCGGAGTGTTGGAATCATTCTCTCCGCGCAGGAATTCATACTTGACAAAACCGCTTGCAAATCCGGCCAGTCTCCCATTGTCCAAGGCCTTGAGCGTGTGACAGCCGCGGGAGAGGAACTTATCTGTGAATATCTGCCTGTCCATAGGGCAGTAGGGACTGCAGTTCCGGTTCCAGAGTGAGAGCGCATCATCAAGATCGGCACTCTCGAGTCTGCTGACTTCAATCATCACAAACCTCCTTGTACAGGGGGAATACAGCCAGCTCAGGAGGAAGGGAGAGCCTCACATCTTCCTGATCCAGCGCCTTCATCATGGCCTGCCTCACAGGAAGGCATCTGGTCAGTATGCTGCCACTGACCGCAACCGGGGCATTGTGCAGCCTCAGTGCGGTCCTGACTGTCAGGACAAGCTCACTCAGAGCACGCCCCGCGTTCTCGAGTATTGTCAGGGCCTCAGTATCTCCTCCGGTTGCGGCTGTTTCGACCACAGGAGCCAGAGAGGCAAGCTCTGATTTTGGCAGTCTGGCAACGGCATATGGGATGGAGAAGATCCGCTCACAGGACAGATGCTCCATCACAGCCCTGTCCAGAGCGGTCGGAGGACAGCCCCTGTCAAAGCGTGCAAGCAGTGAGCGCACCGCCTCAAGCGCTATCCAGGTCCCACTGCCCCTGTCATCAAGCGGCAGACCCCAGCCGCCGGCAGAACGGCACACTCCGTCTTTCTTTCCATAGCAGACGCTACCTGTACCGCTGATGACCAGAATGCCGTCCGCAGTATTGAAATTGGCGTAAAGGGCCATGACCCCGTCATCGACGACACGGCAGGGAACATGAAAACGCGCTGCAAGATCTGCCTCCAGTCCTGCTGCAGCTCCGCTTGCACGGATACCGCTGGCCCCGACAGCGATGAAGAGACACCTTCCGGATGAGGAATGAATGCAGCTGTCAATTGCATCAATCAGAAGCCTGACGGCCTCATCATAGTCGGTACTGAAAGGCCGTCCTGTACACCTGCGGTTATCAAGCAGTGTTCCTTCAGGAGAATAGGAGGAGACAGAAATCTTCGTCCCCCCTGCGTCAAGCGACAGCAGATAGTCCATGTCAGACTCCAAGCGCTCTGGCTATGACGCCGTCATTCTGTGCCAGAAGCTGGCGGGCAATCTCCTTGCTCGTCTGCTTTTTTATCATGACGATTGCGGTCTTGACCTCACCGTCAGACTCCTTGAGTATGCTTCTGGCGTCATCCTCGCTGCAACCTGTCGAGAAGGAAACGATCCGGCAGGCACGCCCTGCAAGTTTCTTGTTGCTCACCTGCATGTCCACCATCAGATTTCCGTAAACCTTACCCAGCTTGACCATGACTGAAGTCGAGATCATGTTCAGGACCATCTTCTCGGCCGTGCCTGACTTCATGCGGGTGCTCCCCGTTATGATCTCCGGACCGACGACAGGGCAGATCGCTATTGAGGCAATGCGGGCCACCTCTGAGTCCGGATTGCAGGACAGCGATATCGTGGCGGCACCAAGGTCTCTGGCATACTGAAGTGCTGCCATTACATATGGAGTACTTCCACTTGCGGCTATTCCGACAATGGCATCAAGTGATGAGAATCCACGTTCCTGCAGGTCCTGTCTGGCTGCCTCCTCGTTGTCCTCTGCCCCTTCTACACCTATGAACACTGCCTTCTGGCCGCCGGCGATCACACCCTGCACAAGACTGGGAGGAGTGTTGAAAGTCGGTGTGCATTCTGATGCGTCAAGGATTCCTATCCTGCCGCTTGTTCCGGCACCGATATAGAAGAGCCGGCCGCCTTTACACAGACGCTCATAGACGGCGTCAACCGCCTTCGCAATATTTCCAAGTTCCTTCTCGACCGCATAGGCGACCTTCTTGTCCTCATTGTTGATCACCTCCAGCATCTCTATCGTCGACAGCCTGTCGATCCTGTCCGAATGCGGATTGCGGCTCTCTGTTTCCTTTCTCATCTGTTATCTCCCGGGTACAATAGTTTTCCCTTTCCTGATGTGGACACCCACCTCAGGCCTGCCGGTTCCTGGCAGGGATCATCGTATGTTGCCCTGTCCTCGAGATCCTCCTTTCTGAAGGACAGGAGATCCGCCCTGAGCCCTTCCCTGACAAGTCCTCTATCGGATAGACCGTACCGGTCTGCGACAAGGCCTGTCATCTTCCAGACCGCCTCCTCAAGCGTCAGCACCCCGCGCCTGAAGACGAAGTCACACAGGAAGTGCACGAATGAGCCGTACAGTCTGGGATGCGGATTCCCCGTCACGCTGTACAGCGAGTCGGAGATCAGCGCCGTCCAGGGAAGAGCTGCGACAGTATCCACATCACTGTCGCTCATGCTGTGGACTATCACACCGGCACGGCCCCTCTCCGCCACGAGCATGTCGATGAAGATATTTGCGGGATCTTCACCAAGACTGTCAGCGATTGACTGGAAATCACGGCCCACATATGGCCGGGCCAGCTCCGAGACTGCCGATGAGAGGATGACACGGTGCCAGCCTATGGACTGGACCATGTTATCCCAGTGCTCCTGTTCCCTGAGTATCTGGCTACAGAAAAGCCGGCGGCCCTCGCCTGAGTCAAGGAACTCCACAGTATCATGAAGACTGCTCTTCTGACAGACCGGCGGAATGAGGGTCAGCATTGTAGTGGAGCCACAGGAATAAGGATAGAAGTCGGCACAGACATCCTGTCCCTCTTCCCGTCTCTTCTCAATGACCTGGACAGCCTTTTCCAGTGTTCTCTGCCAGTTGTTCCTGCCGAAGACCTTGAAGTGGCTGATCACCAGAGGAAGATCAGCCTTCCCTGCGATCTCACAGGCCTCCTCAACTGCTTCCACAAGGCTGTCGCCCTCACTCCTGAGGTGCACGACAAAGGGCCTGTGACGGCCTGATGCCGCGCTGAGGATCCTGACGTACTCGCCGGTGCTGTTGAAGCGCTCAGGCTCATACATTATTCCGGCTGAAATGCCCATCGCTCCGGCCTCAAGGGATGCGGAGAGTATATCCTGCGCCTTTCTGAGCTCATCCGTGCTCCAGCGTCCTCCGGCCATACCCTTGATGCTGGAAGTGACAGAACCCATTCCAACGAAAAAGGCCAGATCCAGCGGCAGCTCTCTGCCCGCGAGCAGGTCCAGATAGTCACTGAAAGTTAGATCCAGCAGCTCCTGTGGACAGGGTCCGAGACAGGGAGAGATGTAATCTGCCCAGTCTCTGGACGTATATGCACCGGACATTCCGCACAGCCCGCCGAAGGCTGTGCCAATGCCCTGGCCCCGTTCCAGCTGGCCGAATCCGGCATCCCGCAGCACGGCCCAGTCAAGGTGCCGGTGGGCGTCAATGAATGCGGGACAGACATATGCGGAATCCACATCAACAATCCGGCAGGAGGCGCTCAGGTTCACGCCTATCCGTCTGATGATTCCGTCCTGCACCAGGATATCGGCCTTGTGCACAGGTTCCTTTCCATCGCCTGTGATGATGTTCGCGTTCTTGATCAGGAGGTCCATGTTCTATGCCTTCAGACCGCTTGTCGCGACACCCTCAACGAAATTCCGCTGGAAGATGAAGAAGAGGATGAGGACCGGTATGACGAAGATCACGGCAGCGGCCATGAGCAGCGTCCAGTCGACAGTGAACTCGTTGAGGAACTGCTGGAGTCCCAGTGAAAGGGTCAGCCTGTCCTTCTTCGAGATATAGATCAGCGGAGCCAGATAATCAGACCAGGCCGCGTTGAACGTGTAGATCGCGACAGTGGTGATGGCGGGCTTGCACATCGGGATCGCTATGGTGACAAAGCGCTGGAACTCATTTGCGCCGTCTATCTTGGCAGCCTCGAAAAGAGAGTTCGGCACACCCTTCATGAACTGTCTCATGATGATTATATAGTAAGCGTGTCCGACGAAATGCGGCGCGATCAGCGGAACATAGGTTCCAGTAAGCCCCAGAGCATGCCAGGTCCTGTACAGCGGAATCATTGTGACGGTATACGGAATCATCATGGTGGCCATGAGAAGACCGGAGATGATGCCTGCCCCCTTCCATTTGATTCTGGACAGTGAATAGGCGATCAGCGGCACGACCAGCAGTTCCCCGAGCAGACTGAAGAAGGTTATATAGGCAGTGTTACCCATATACTGCCAGTATGGAATCCTCTCTACTGCGGCACCGTAGTTGGAGAAGGTCCACACGCGCGGCAGGATCTTCACGGGCACAGTGAATGCATCGTCCAGGGTCTTGAAGCTTGTCGTCAGCATTACGATGAACGGTGACAGGAAAACGACAAAGAGGGCCAGGGTGATGATGTAGAACACAACTTTTGACACCCTTCTCTTCACTACGAACTTGTTCATCACTCACCTCCTGCGTTGCTTGTGGCCTTCTTGGACAGCTTGACCATGACGAAGGTCAGGATGCCTACGATGACCATCAGAATCCAGGCCATGGCGCTGGCCTTGCCCATCTTCTGGTAGACGAAGGCATTGTGGAAGAGGTACAGAGGATACATCAGGATGGAGTTCTCCGGACCTCCGCTTGCCGTTGAAGTGTTTCCTCCGCTGGCCGTCGTGATGACGTAGACCTGCGTGAAATACTGGAAGGCATTGATGAGGTTGAGTATCGCCTGGTACACGATTACGTGGGCGACAGATGGGATTGTGATGTGTATGAACTGCTGGAAGGCGTTGGCTCCATCCAGCTCGGCGCTTTCATAGTAACTCTGCGGAACGTCCTGCAGTGCTGCAAGACATACCAACATCGTGGTTCCAGTGCACCATGAGCCCATAAGGACGAGGGCCCACTTTGTAGTCTTCGGATTGATCAGCCAGGCCGGCCCCTCAATTCCGAAAAGTGCCAGGAAGTTGTTTATATAGCCATAAGTCGGATCAAACATCCAGATCCAGACCATTGTGGCAGCCACCATCGGGATGACGGAAGGCAGGAAGAATATTGTACGTGCCACGCCCTTGAGCTTGAATTTCCTGTTTGCGACAAGTGCCAGCAGGAGGGCCACCAGAAGCAGGATCGGTGTGGCGATAAAGGCATAGAAGCATGTATTGGAGAGACTCTTGTAGAATCTCCTGTCCTGGAAGAGGTCCGTGTAATTGTCCAGGCCCACCCACTCGGGATCGCTGATGAAGTTGAACTCCGTGAAGCTGTAGTAGAAGCTCATGATCAGCGGATAGAGGCTCAGCAGCAGGAAACCTATGATCCAGGGAAGTGCGAAAAGAAAGCCGTTACGGTCGTCGCGTGTCAGTTTCAGTTTCTTCATATTCTCAACCATAAGGGAGGGGGCCTCAGCCCCCTGCCCCAGTCGGTCAGTCCACAAGCGCAAGCGCCTGTTCCTGAAGTTCGTTCATAGCGTCTCTCGGGCTCATTGTTCCGTTGTAGACGTAATCAAGATACTCGTCTGTAAGTGAGGTGTACTCGCTGGAAAGCCTGGGCGCCTCGATTCCGTTTCCTGTCTTCAGTGCGGCCATGAAGCTCGGGAAGGCCTCATTGCTGGCAAGCAGGTCGGGATCATCGAAGAGCGTGTTGTTGGCAGGAAGGGATCCGATCTCAAGCAGGAAGTCCTTTGCCCCGTCAGTGACAAACCACTCGATGAATGCATAGGCACCGTCCTTGTTGTCCGCGACCACCGGGATGGCAAGAGAAGTGTTCTCATAGCGGCTCACGCCAAGCAAGTCAGGATTATCCTCTGTTCCGGGGACCATGGCGACGCCGAAGTTGACATCCGGGTTGTACTCTCTGATCTGATTGGCGAACCAGGGTCCGTCAAAGCGGAAGAGCTGCTTGCCGGCGAAGAAGATGTCCTGCGGAGTATAGCGGTTGGTGTTGCCCGTTGCGACAAAGCGCTGGACCTGGTCAATGCCGTACTTCTCACGGAAGGCCATGTTCATCTCCAGGCTCCTTATGTTCTCCTCGCAGTTGGCTGTGGGAGTGACGCCGTCCTCAGCAGCCCACCTGCCGCCGAAGGCATAGATCAGCTCCTGACGCGCAGAGGCCAGCGGGAAGAGAGGATAGCCGAGGATATCAATGTTGCCGCTCTCGTCGACAGTCGTGGCCCTGAGAGCCATGTCGTAGAGCTCTTCCATTGTTGTCGGGGGCTCGCTCTCACCGATTGCGGCCAGGATGTCCTTGTTATAGAACATCTGGATCACGACGCTTGTGAGCGGGAAGGCATACATTGATCCGTCCACGCTGTTTGCCGTCACTGCCGGCGCATCGTAGATCGAGAAGTCAAAACCATTCGCCTCACCCATGGAGCTCATATCCTCAAGAAGGCCGCTCTGCTGGTAGCTGATGACTTCAGAGTTTGTCAGAGCGATGACGTCCGGAGACTCATCGCTGGCCATGGCGACCAGATATTTCTGCTTGTCTGGCACAGAGAAGCCCTCGACAAAGTACTTGTCCTGGGATGCGTTGAAACGTGCGATCGCGTTCTCCTGGTATGTGGCCTCATTGCCCTTGTGATAATACCAGTAGGTCACTATCTGCCTACCATCCTCCGTGACGTTGGCCTCGCTTCCTCCCTGTGCGAAAATGCAGGGAAGAATACAACAGAGCACCAACAGGAATGCAATTGATTTCTTCATTTGCGTGATCTCCTTTTAGCTTCATGATAAACCAGATTTTCAATATTGCAAGATAATTTTGAAACTTTTTTTCACAACCGTTGCCAGAACCATCAGTCCGCCGGATACCGGTAAACATGAGAAGAACTTGTCATTCGGACCTCAAATCACGCTTTGAGTTTTCCTGTTGCGTTTTCCCTTGACCCGTCACAGGTTCTGGATAATAATTTCAGTAAACGGTACGCATTTATGAAAAATATTTTCACTTTCACCGGACAGGAAGACACAGCGACTCCACAGCTGGTCGTTAACAGAAAACAGCTCATCGAGAATACCAGGCATGCCATAGCTGTCGCCGGATCGGCGCAGCGCCTCTGGCCGCATGTCAAGACTCATAAAATGATTGACGTCGCAAGACTCATGATCAGCATGGGGATCACAAAATTCAAGTGTGCGACAATCGCTGAACTGGAGATGTGTGCCATGGCAGGTGCCCAGGAGGCACTGCTGGCCTACCCCCTTGTCGGGCCGGCGCAGCGGCGCTTTGCCTGTCTGCAGCGGTGCTGGCCCGGGACCCGTTTCCATGCCCTGTGCGACGATCTGGCGCAGGCGCAGGCGATCAGCTCCACCGGAGAGCATTTCAACATAATGATCGATGTCAATGCAGGCATGAACAGGACAGGCATCAGCCCGGAGCGGCTGGCTGACTTCCACAGTGCGCTATCATCGATGAAGAACATCACTGTCACGGGCATACACTGTTATGACGGACACCGACATGAGCCGGACTTTGACGGAAGATTCGCACAGACTGAGCTGACATACAGCAGGCTGGCATCCCAGATCGGCCGGCTGACACACAGGCCTGAATACCTCATCATGGGCGGCAGTCCCACCTTTCCCTGCTATGCGGTTCATGAGGATGTGTCTCTCTCACCGGGTACGCTCTTCATCAATGACTACGGCTATCTGAAGGCCTTCCCTGATCTCGGCTTTCCTCCTGCGGCGGCCGTACTGACGCGGATCGTGAGCAGACCAGAAGAAGGAGTCTACACTCTTGACCTGGGTTACAAGGGTATTGCGAGCGATCCCGCTGACCGCGGCCTGCTTCTGTGCTCCTTTCCGAACAGAAGCCTCTTTCAGTCTGAGGAGCACTGGGTGTGGAGGATAGACGGTGAGCTGGAGACAGGTGACACACTCTTCGTTGTGCCGGGCCACATCTGCCCGACCAGTGCGCTGTACAGCGAGGCGCTTGTAGTGGAGGACGGCAGACTTACAGGCAGCTGGCCAGTGACTGCCAGAAACAGGAGAATTAATCTTTAGGAGGATATAACTGGAATGAAAGACGTCAATGAGACAATCAGACAGCTGGGAATCACACTTCCCCCGCCCCCGCCAAGGGGAGGCATCTACACGCCGGTACAGGAGTTCGGCGGACACTTCCTCTACTGTTCTGGCTGTGGCCCGGACCTCGGTGACGGAAATACGGTAGTCGGCAAGGTGGGTGCGGATCTCACTCTTGAGGACGGACAGAAGGCCGCACGCAACTGTGTGCTCAACCTGCTGGCAAACCTTCAGGACAAACTCGGGGATCTGAACAGGATCAAGCGCTTCGTGAAGGTGCTGGCCTTTGTCAACAGTACGGACAGCTTCACCTCACAGCCTCAGGTGGTCAACGGCGGCTCGTCCCTGATCAGGGACATTTTCGGCGAGGAGAGAGGACTCCCAGCCAGGACTGCCATAGGAACAAACGCGCTTCCGGGCAACATTGCATGTGAGATTGAGGTTCTGGTCGAAATCGACTGAGAATGCTCACAGCAGAGGGCACAGGGGAGGACGTCTCCCCTGTTTGTCTTTTCTGAACGGCTAAACGACCAGCGACCAGTTTTTTTCAGTTTTTCCGTGTAAACCTCTTCCTGACTTTAGGAGCAGAAACGCGCAATAATCCAATATAAAATCTTAGGCCACAAGAAATTGGTTCAAGTGGCCTTT
>CALXOO010000048.1 GCA_944390045.1 uncultured Spirochaetales bacterium
CAGAACGGCTATACGAACCACTTCCGACAGAACATCGCCTTCTTCATGTCAGGCTATGGGATGACGCTCTCGCGCTGCGCATCGATATGCCATACGACACCTGCGATCGTGAAGGATGTGGACAAGGCCAGGCTGTCCTCCCTCGCTGGTGACATGAGGCCGAGGCATTACAGCAGCCATCTGGCGGTCGACGAGTTCCTCATCGAGCATGGCCACAGGTACTGCACGATCGTGATCGACGCCGACACTGGAGAGCTGCTGTATCTCGAGAAGGGGAAGAGGAAGGAGCAGCTGATGCACTTCTTCCAGTGGGTCGGAGATGATTTCATGTCGCACGTGAAGGCGATAGCCATGGACATGAACGCCAACTACAGCCAGGCGGTGAAGGAGAGATATCCTTCAATCTCCATCGTCTACGACACGTTCCACATCATCAAGTGGTACAACGACCAGGTCGTGGACAGCCTCCGCAGGCAGGAAGGCAAGAGGCTGAAGAAAGTGGCGGATAAGCTTGCCTCTGAGGGCAAGAAGGACGAGGCCACAATGGTCGAGGAGGAAAGACGCTTGCTCTTCGGAGCCCGCTTCCTCCTTCTTGCCAACAACAGGACCCTTGAAGCGAAGGACAAACTGAACAGGACTCTCAATGCCGAGGCGAAGGAGAATGCTTTGAAATACGGCAGGAATCCCGACCAGGTCGGTCACAGGCGCACCGACAATGCCGACTCGAAGAAGATGATACTGGCTTCCAACGAGAGGCTGCAGAATGCTGTGAAGGCCCGGGAGGAGCTCTCCGACATTCTCTCCATGAGCGATTCCGACCTCATGAGGAGAAGGCTGGAAGAATGGTCGAAGGTGTACTCGGATGTGGGCATCAGCCAGCTGACGAAGCTCACGAAGACCATTGCGAACAGGATGGAGGGGATAGTCTCACGCTCCACCTTCCACATAAGCAGCGGCAGGATCGAGGGGGTGAACGGTTTCATAAAGGCCCTCAGACGGAGTGCTTTCGGCTACCAGGACTTCGACTATTTCGCACTCCTGATCTGGGAGCAGACGCATAAGGATGTCCTCTATGGCAGGCCTCATGGTAAAGGCCCCAGGAAGGCATACTCGAGAAAGTGTCCACACAACAGGAAACGCCTGAAACAGACCGTCTTCCTACTCCATGCTGATGGCTGTAAGGAGGCCATATGACCTCCTTATTACACGCCAAAAGATTTAGAACCAAAAAGAAACCTCCAGGACCTGGCCCAGAGGTTATGTCATAAGCAGATAGCTGCTTGAGGATGGTCAGGATTCAGAGACAACTGCTCCTAAATTCCGGAGGAAAAGCTGTAGCATTGTCCAGCGCCAGCTAAGACGGAGTAGTTGTGCGACCATGAACAAGTTAAGGCAATCGCCTGCTGGCATCTTGTTAGGGAATCTGTATATTGGCTATTATTAAGTCATGCTTAGTACAATCAAAGACAACATACACCTTTTCCGTTACGAGAAGAACCACGATGATCTTTTCGAGGGCTGCTGGCCAATCAACAGGGGAGTGTCCATAAACTCTTACTGCGTTGTCGGCTCTCAGAAGAAGGTCCTCATCGACTACGTCGAGGCTGGAGCCTCCTATGACGATGATCTTGCCCGTCTCGGACTCAGGCTTGAGGATATCGACATTCTCGTCCTGAACCATATGGAGCCAGACCACACCGGTGCGCTTGCGACGCTGTTCGCACGCAACCCCAATGTCCTTGTCTATGCAACCAGACTCGGTGCGACCGAGACGGAGACTCTTTATGGCTACAAGAATGTCCACGTGATCACCAATGGCGAGGAGCTTGATATCGGCGGCATGACGCTCGTCTTCTATGCGACTCCGAACATTCACTGGCCGGATACGATGATGACGTATCTGAAAGAAGAGGACATACTCTTCTCATGTGATGCCTTCGGCGCGTTCGGCGCTTACCAGAGTGTCTATGATGACGAGCTCACGGACAGCGAATGGGCCCTGCTGAAGACTGAGACGGAGCGCTATTATGCCAATATTGTCGCCAGCTTCTCGAGTTTCGTCACCAGGGGAATCAACACCCTCTCCTCTCTGCCAATCAAGACCATCTGCCCCAGCCACGGTCTGGTATGGAGAAAGGATCCCGGCTATGTGGTCAACTGGTATGCCAGAATGGCCTCATACAGCACAGGACCGAGGGAGAAGGAGATCACCATCCTCGTTTCCAGCATGTACGGCAATACGCTTTCATATGTTGCAGCTCTTGAGAGAATGGCGAAGGATGCCGGTATAGTGACCCACACGATACGCATTCCCGACACGAACAGCTCATATGCAATCGAGAAGGCCTGGAGGAGCAGGGCCATTGTCGTTGCTGCCCCTACCTATGAGAAGGAGATGTTCCCCCCCATGGCACACTGTCTGGACTGGCTGGTCAGAAAGGACGTGAAGGGCCGCATCGCGATGCACTTCGGCTCATCACTCTGGTCCGGCGGTGCCAGCGCGGAGTTCAAGGCCTATGCCGAGAAGCTCCAGCTTGATGTCGTTGACACATTCGACTTCAGGGGCAAGGGAACCGAAGCAGACAGACAGCGCATCGTAGATGCATTCGCAAAGGTCATCGAAAAAGTCCTTGCAGACTGAAAATACATCAAAAATCCACTTACAGGGCCTCCTGATTTCACAGGAGGCCTTGATTGTAACCTGTCGGCGTCAGTATGTTTTTATTTACGCATTAACCTGACGCAGGGACTGCCCTGCAAGAGGAGACTTAAATGAAGAAAATACTGATCATTCTGCTGGCACTGCTGCTTCCAGCCTCGCTGATGGCCACTCCGCTGATCCAGGTCGGAGGAACCGCTTTCTACAACAACACGGTCACGAGTGAGGATTTCACTGACGGGCTGACTGATTTCAGCAATTTCGGAATTGGAGCAGAGGTGCGTCTCAATCTCTTTGACTGGGTATCCATCGCAGTGCCGGCAACAATCGGCTTCGGTGATGTGATGACTTACGGTACACAGCCGAGCATCAACCTCAACCTTCCTGTTGCCGGATTCTTTGACCTGGCTATTGGTGTCGGAACGAAGCTTGACTTTGCCCATCAGAACGATACCTGGCTGGTGAACGGAACTCCTATCGACAATTTTGGTGATGCCTTCGCAAAGGCGAACATGACATACCGCGCGGCGGCGACATTCAACCTCGGTTTCCTTGGTGTCGGACTGGCTGCCACGATTCCCACTGACGGAACATTCAGCGACTTCGATGCTTCTCCGAACTGGGAGGAGACCACAGTAAGCGCATCAGTCCTGTTCAATCTGTTCTGATTCCTGTCTGCAGGCGAAAAGAAGGCCCTTTGACGGTTTTTCCCGCAAAGGGCCTTTATCATAAAATCGGCAAGAAGACTCCATCCTCTATAGGGTGGAGATGAATTGCTTGGTGTGTATAAGTTGTTGATGCCGCTAACATAATATGATACAATAAATTATGAATGAACAGGCACGCATCGAGAAGAACAGTGTCATCAAGGAACACGGCAAGGAAACCCGCATCCGTCATGCTTCGATGCGTCCTGTTGTAGTGGAGATGAAGCTTGACCTGAAATGCCTTAACAAGACAGAACAGGAAAAGCTCTGGCATTACTTCACCCAGTGCCGCTGGCTGTGCAATTACCTCATTTCCCTTGACGCTGATGCATTCAAGTCTTTCGATACGAAAACAAGAGACATCACATCCCTGGATAAGGACGGTAATCCTGTTGATCGTCAGCTTACAATACCTGCCAAGTTCATCCAGTCTGTATATTCCTCCATCAAGCAGGATGTGGCCTCCCTTGCAGCGAAACGTAAGAAGACAGGAAAGAAGAACGGCAAGCTGAAGTTCAGAAGCGAATACAGCTCTATTGAGCTCAATCAGTATGGGAATACCCACTGGATCTGCTATGGCGATGATGGCAACAGGAATGGAAAGTACAGGGATACAGTTCACATCTCAGGAATCAAACGGCCAATAAGAGTGTTCGGGATGGAGCAGATACCGAAGGATGCGGAGTTTGCCAATGCAAAACTCATCAAGAGGCCGTCAGGGATATATCTCATGCTCACTTGCTACATCCCAAAGCATGAGAGGGATGTGAAGCTTGAGGACAAGCCTGCCATCGGCCTCGACTTCGGCATAAAGACGACAATAACGACCTCCGAAGGAGAGAAGTTCGACATAACAGTCCGAGAACCGGAACGCCTCAAGGGCCTGCAGAAGAAGCTTGCCCGCCAGAAGAAGGACTCCAGGGGCTGGTATGATACGAAACAGCTCATCAGGAGAGAATATGAGAAGCTTGCCAACAGACGGCGGGCAAAGGCCAATCAGGCATACCATGACATCACGAAAGGAAGAAAGCTTATAGTCATCCAGGATGAGAATATCAGAGGGTGGCATAAGGGACTGTTTGGAAGACAGGTGCAGAACAGCGCACTCGGGACGCTGAAGAGCAAACTGGTGTCCAATCCAAATGTCCTTGTAATAGGCAGGTTCTTCCCTTCGACAAAGATGTGTCCGGGCTGTGGAGTCATCAATGAGGGCATCACGCTCTCCGACAGGATATTCACATGCGGATGCGGATACGCTGAGGACCGTGATGTCAAGGCTGCGAAAACACTGCTTCTTGCAGGAGAGCATGAATTGTCCTGCACCCATGCGGAACACACGGGTCCTCCGGAGGAGCGGACGTCAGGCTTCCATACCTCGTATGAGATATGGAAGCAGTCTGCGAGACGCCCTGGAAAGGGAAAGAGCCCGGAAGCTCCATCCTCTAAGCTTTAGCGAAGGATGGAGTAGTTCACTATTCTCAGAGCTTTGCAAGCAGATATTTCATGAAGGACAGGGTCCTTTCCACAGAATCCACTTCAAGATGCTCATTGACCGAGTGGACATCGAAGAGGTTGGGGCCGATGGATATAGAATCCATTCCTGGAATGACTGAGTTGATGATTCCACACTCCAGTCCGGCATGTATCGTCGTCACAACTGCCTTCTTCCTGAAGAATGCCTTGTACAGGCTTGCTGTCTTCTTCACCAGGGCGGATGAAATATCCGGCTCCCAGGAAGGATAGGCCCCGTCGTAGCGCACGTTGAAACCGAAATCCTCGTATACCGCAGCAACTGTGTAGGCACACTCGTTCCTTGCTGACTCGATCAGAGACCTGGTGGAGGAGATCATCCTTAGGCCGTCTTCATCGAGAGAGACAATGGCCAGATTGTTTGAGGTCTCGACAATGCCCTCGAAGTCAGCACTCATGGCCTGAGGTCCGTGCGGTGTCAGGTACAGCGCCTCCATGAACGAGAGCGAGAGCTTACCCTTGAGAGCCTGCTGGGGCACCTCGTCAAGCTTCGTCAGGGTGAGTGTTATTCCCGGGTCCTTTTTCCTGTACTCGTTCTCAAGCTCCTGCTTCGTCTGGTCGAAGATGCTTATGCAGGTGTCCTCATCATCCTTGTCGATCAGGAATGATATTGTGCAGGCTGATGGTATGACATTCCTGCGGGTTCCTCCGCTGAGAGCTGTGAGTGAGAAGTCCGGCATGCGGTGCATGATCCTGGCTGCGACCTTGATCGCATTGGCGCGGCCTTTGTGGATCTCTCCGCCGCTGTGCCCGCCAAGCAGACCTGATACCTCAAGGCGGAAGTGGCGGACATTGTTCCTGTCCACATCCTTGTACTTTGCCTTTGCCCTGGCCTCTATCTCGATTCCGCCGGCGCATCCGGTGTAAATGATGCCCTCTTCCTCACTGTCCAGGTTGATGAGCCTTCTGGCCGAGATTTTCTTTCCGTCCAGGTTGAATGCTCCGGTGAGTCCTGTCTCTTCGCTGACCGTGAACAGAAGCTCTAGCGGCGGATGCTCAAGTGTCCCGTCCTCAGCGATTGCAAGGGCGATGGCTATGGCTATGCCGTTGTCTCCGCCCAGGGAGGTGTCCTTTGCCCTGACGGTTTTGCCGTCACAGACAATTTCGATCGGATCCCTGGTGAAGTCATGTGTGCTCTCTGCAGTCTTCACGCAGACCATGTCCATATGGCCCTGGAGACAGATCGGATCATCCTTCTCGCGTCCCTTTGATGCAGGCACATAAATGAAGACATTTCCTGTTTTGTCAGTACAGGCGCTCAGCCCGTGTTCCGCTGCCCTGTTGAGCAGGTGCTTCCTGATGCCTTCCTCGTTCCCTGACTCACGCGGGATTCTGGATATCTCCTCAAAGATCCCCCACATGGCCTTTTCGTTCAGATTGTCATACCACATTTATGAACTCCTTGCTTAATAGGCCCCTGGCAAGCTCGCCGTTGATGAACAGTCCGCCCAGGGAGAAGTCCCTGTTGATGATGGCGACATTGGCGATATAACCAGGGATAAGTGCTCCTTTCTTTTCGAAGTTGTATATTCTTGCCGGGTTCGAGCAGGCCATCTGGATCGCCTGGTCGATCGGTATTCCCCATTCGACAACATTGCTGATGCCCTTGAGAAGGGTCAGGGATGATCCGAGGAAGAGGTTCGGATCCTCTGCGGAGACGAACGCTCCGTCGTGCAGCATGGCCGGCATGCCGTTTGCCGTGAGCACGCCCTCTTTCTGCATTGTCGGCTTGAGCGAGTCCGTGACCATGACGATGTTGCTGATCGGCTTCTCCCTCAGCAGCAGCTTGACAAGTTCCGGATGGACATGGACTCCGTCACAGATTATCTCGGCCTTCATGTCCTGCTGGATCATGATCGCGCCGACGCATCCGGGGTTGCGGTGGTGGAGTCTGCTCATCGCATTGAAGAAGTGCGTTGAGTGCAGGATGCCGCACTGCATGCCCTCTATGATATTCTCATATGCCGCGTCAGTGTGTCCGGCAAGAAGTACAATTCCCATTTTCTGAGCTTCCAGCGCCAGGGTCCTCATGTGCTTCAGCTCCGGGGCCACAGTCATGCAGACTATCTTGCCTTCTCCTGCCTCATACAGCTTGTGGAAGGTGTCGAGACTGACCTCCTGGAGTCCGTCAGGAGACTGGGCTCCGATGCGCTTGGGTGAAATGAAGGGACCTTCGAGGTTTATGCCTTCGATGGTGGCGCCCTTTTCCTTTCCCATGGCCCCGACTATGGCCTTTATGGACGCTATCATCTTGTCCAGCCTGTCTGTATAGACCGCGGGGAGGAAGGATGTGACGCCGAAGTCGGCAAGCCGCTCGCTCATTCCCAGTATGGATTCCACACTGCAGTCCTCAGTGCCGTAGCCGCCGATTCCGTGCAGATGTGTGTCGATGAGGCCCGGTGTGATATATGAGCCTTTGACATCGATTAGTGTGACCGAATCCGGATATTCCTTCTCTGCCAGACGCTTCATCCTGAACACGTCATCGATTCTGCCTTCATCATCGATGGCCAGTGCGCAGTTGTCGATTTTGGCGACTCCGGAGAGAATTGTTCCGTTAATCAAAACATATTTTATGCTCATGCACACAGAATACTACAGATTGCCCGGCAAGTGAAGGAAGAAGACCTTTGCCGCCCAGGGCGGTTCCGGTTAGAATTGGCACATGAACAGAGCAGGGGTGATTGTCAATCCGAAGGCTTCCAAGGGAAGGGGCGAAAAAAGTGTGGACAGGATCAGAAAGGCCTTCAGCCGCAGGGGGCTTGAGTGCCGGATCCTCATGACGGAGGCTGCAGGAGACGGGCTGAGGCTGGCCAGACAGTGCTGTCTTGACGGCTGTGATGTCGTCGTTGCGGCCGGAGGGGACGGCTGTGTGAACGAGGTCGTCAATGGAATCATGGAAAGCGGCCGTGATGCCGCGATGGGCATAATCCCGATCGGAAGGGGCAATGACTTCGCCTGGGCTGCAGGCATTCCGGGCGACATTGACAGTGCGGTCTCTCTCATGGCAGAAGGGGAGGCCGGCAGAATAGATGTGGGTTATCTTGAGGGCGGGATTTTCCCCGGCGGCCGCTATTTTCTCAACGGAACCGGTTTCGGCTTCGAGCCTTCGATCAATTTCAAGGCTGCTGAGTACAGACTGCTGAACGGTATGCCAAGCTATATTGTCGCCTTCTTTCACTGCCTGCTGCATCTGCCGAGGCCTTATGATCTCACAATGACCATTGACGGGGAGGATGTCCGCCTCTCAAGCCAGCAGATCAGCATCTGCAACGGACGCAGGATGGGATCCGCCTTCATACTGGCTCCTCATGCGAGACTAGATGACGGACTATTGGACATAGTCTATGCCAGGTATCCTGTCCGCAGGCGGGATGTCATTCCGATGGTGCTGAGCTTTCTGCGCGGCACCCAGCTTGAGAAGTGCCGCTTCATGGAGGAGAAAAGGGGGAGGGAGGTCCTGATCCGCAGCGACAGGCCGGAGCTTGTCATCCATACGGACGGTGAATTTGTATCACTTGACGCGAACTGTGTCACTGTCCGCATCCTGCCTTCCGCCTTGCGCCTTTTCCATACCCGGCAATAGGCGCACGGAAATTTTGCGTGAAATCATATTCTTTTCATAACTTCTTTCCTTTCAAAGAAAAACCGGAATAAAATTTTGTTTGACAACCATGCCTTTCTGGTATATTGTATAAGATGAGTCCATAGGCGAAAAATAGCTCTTTTTTACTGATTTTTGGGGAGTGATGTTTTGGTAAAAGATTTTGTGCCCTGTGTCCACTTTTATGACCAGGATTTTGTCGACATGTACGATCGTACATGGGTGTGGATTGAGGAGAACTGGAAGGAGAACGTCAAGAACTCACCCTTCCCACAGGGCTGCCTGTATACGGGACATGAGAACGAGATCAGCCTTTTTGACTGCATGCTCGAGTCCCTTTTCCTTGTTTACAGCAACCAGAAATTCGACCCCTGTCCCCAGATCGATTATTTCTACTCCATGCAGGAGGCTGACGGCAGGATAAGCGAGCGCTACAATGTGGTTGACGGCACTGCCGTGACAGATGAGGAAAACCCCCTCGGACTGACGCTTCCGCTGCTTCCCTATGTCGAATACTGTTTCTACCACAAGATCGGAAACAAGAAGAGGCTCAAGGAGGTCGTTGTATACCTTGAGAAATACCTCAACTGGATAAGCGCGAATTACCAGACGGAGAATGGCCTTTTCAGTGTCCCTTATTCCGCATGCAGGCTTGGAAACATCGAGCGCTATGGAGCGAAGTACACAATTGACTACAACGCGGCCATGGCCCTTGCCGCTCTGTACATGTCGAATATCGGCGACATACTGAACGACAAGGAGCTCTCATTCCGCTATAAGAGGGTCTACTTCTCTCTCAAGACCCGCATCAACAGCATGATGTGGGATACTGAGAGACAGTTTTATTTCGATCTTGACGAGAACGGACAGCGCATTGTCCATAACAAGCACATCGGCTGTTACTGGACCATGCTTGCCGAGATTCCCAATTTCGAATATGCGGAATACCTGATCAAGCAGCTGAAGGATCCCAATGAGTTCGGAACAGACAATCCCTTCCCCTGCCTGCCTGTCTCCAATCCTAATTACAGTGCCAATGGAGAAGGATACCGCGGCGGAGTCGTGCCTTTCTACACCTATCTGGTCATAAAGGGTCTTGTGAAATACACTACGAGCATCTTCGCGAGGGAGTGTGCGATCAGGCACATGTATTTCATCCTGGACACACTGCACCCGGACGGGGAGACGGTCGGAGAGGTATGGGAGGCCTACAAGCCTGCCAGCGAGGGTCCTTCGATCAGCACAGACCAGTCTTTTACAAATAGAAAGCGTTATCTTCCAATGCTCGGTCTGATCACGATCACGCTGATGATCGAGAACATCATCGGACTTGACATCTCCCTTCCGAGAAAGACCGTTGACTGGATGATGCCTTCTCTTGAGGCCATGGGAATCGAAAACCTCTCCCTCAAGCGCAATTTCATCACGATCCTTTCCAATAAGAATTTGCGTGGATGGGAGATAAGGCTTGAAAGCGAGAAGCTGTATTACTTCACGATCGAGATTCTGGATGAGCACAAAAAGAAAACGCTCCCGATTCCCAGCGGCAAGTGCAGCATGCTGATAGACAAGCTCTGAAGAAAAAAATGAAACGAAGTTCCAGTTTTTCTTCTTGCGTGTTTGGCCGTCCGGTCTTATAGTTTTAGTCAAGAAAAATTTTTTGGAGGTTCTTCATGGAAATGAAAGATTTTTCCCTTGAGGGAAAGGTTGCCTGGGTCACGGGTGCGTCCTATGGAATCGGCTTTGCAATCGCAAGCGCATTTGCAACCGCAGGCGCCAAGATCGTTTTCAACGACATCAATCAGGCCGCTGTCGACAGGGGTCTTGCCAACTACAAGGAAGCCGGAATCCCTGTGAAGGGTTATGTCTGTGACGTCACGAACGAGGAAGCTGTCAATGCGACAACCGAGGAGATCGTCAAGGAGTTCGGTTCCATTGACATCCTGGTCAACAATGCCGGCATCATCAAGAGGATCCCTATGCTCGAGATGAAGGCATCCGAGTTCCGCCAGGTCATCGATGTCGACCTCAACGCACCGTTCATCGTATCCAAGGCAGTCATCCCCTACATGATCAAGAAGGGTCATGGAAAGATCATCAACATCTGCTCCATGATGAGCGAGCTCGGACGTGAGACAGTCAGCGCCTATGCCGCCGCCAAGGGTGGACTGAAGATGCTGACAAGGAACATCGCCTCTGAGTACGGCGAGTACAACATCCAGTGCAACGGCATCGGGCCCGGCTATATCGCCACACCCCAGACCGCTCCTCTCAGGGAGAAGCAGCCGGATGGCAGCCGCCACCCCTTCGACCAGTTCATCGTCTCCAAGACTCCCGCCGCCCGCTGGGGCAACGCCGAGGATCTTCAGGGACCTGCTGTCTTCCTTGCCTCTGATGCCTCCAACTTCGTCAACGGACATATCCTCTATGTCGATGGCGGTATCCTGGCCTATATCGGAAAGCAGCCTCAGTAAGTCTGGAAAACACTGGCACTCGGAGAGGGATGGTTCTTCCATCCCTCTTTTTGTTGTGAATTACTCCATCCTTCGCTAATGCTTAGACAATATGAAGTGACCTCCTTGGTTTTGCAGGAAACGTGAATTCGGCTGCATACTGAGGAAAGAAATAATACAACAGCATGTGCAGCCTTAGCACATGCAAGATGGAGGTC
>CALXOO010000049.1 GCA_944390045.1 uncultured Spirochaetales bacterium
TGACTCATGACAGTTGCATTTGCCTTTACAAAGTTGCATTTACTCGGTAAGGGTTGCTTTTACCTTTTCAATCGACCGAAAACGGATGAAAAAAGGGAGGCAGGCGCCTCCCCCTCCGGGCAGGCTCAGCCCTCGAATCTCAAAGAATCCGAAAGGCTCGCGACCAGAACGGCCTTGATTGTGTGCATTCTGTTCTCAGCCTCATCGAAGACGACACTGTTCGGGCTTCTGAAGACTTCATCAGTAACTTCCATCTCCTTGAGGCCGAACTTCTCGTAAACCATCCTGGCCGTGCTCGTGTTCAGATCATGGAAAGAAGGCAGGCAGTGTTCGAACAGGCACCTTGGGTTGCCTGTGGCCTCCATGACCTGGCGCGTCACCTGATACGGTCTGAGCAGGGATATGCGCTCCTCCATCTTGTCCTCCTCACCCATTGAGCACCAGATATCGGTGTAGATGATGTCGGCCCCCTTGACCGCTTCATTGATGTCATCGGTTATCACAATGCTGCTTCCGCTCTTTTCGGCGAATGCCCTGCAGGTCGCGGTGAGGCTCTCAGCGGGAAAAAGGCTTTCCGGAGAAGCGACAGCGAAGTCCATGCCGACCTTGGTGGCTCCGATGAAGAGTGCGTTTGCCACATTGTTCCGGCCGTCTCCGACATAGCAGAGCTTCATCTCGTCAAGCGGCTTGTCCAGATGCTCCTGTGCCGTGAGGAAGTCAGCCAGCACCTGCGTAGGATGATCATCGTCAGTCAGCCCGTTGAATACGGGAACGCCGGAATACCTGGCCAGATCCTCGACGAGTGAATGTGCAAAGCCACGGTATTCAATGCCGTCATACAGTCTTCCGAGAACCTTCGCGGTATCCTCAAGAGACTCCTTCTTTCCCATCTGGCTGTTGGTCAGATAAGTGACGCCGGCACCCTCATCAAAACAGGCGACCTCAAAGGAGCAGCGCGTGCGGGTACTGGTCTTGTCGAAGATCAGCACAATGTTCTTTCCACTGAGGAGGCGGCCCATCATTGCCGGATCGCAGGGCTTGTGCTGCTTCTTGTTCTTCAGTTCCTTGGCAAGACGGAGCAGGTAGAGAATCTCCTCCTTGTCATAATCCTTGAGTGTAAGAAAGCTTCTGCCTTTGAGATTCATGTCATCCTCCTCACTTTTGCATAAATATTGATATATCTGTCAGTATATCGAATATAAATACATTTATTCAAGCATATTCTGTATATTCTCCGCATTCTCATCCAGAACAGGAAGCTCAATGGAATCCAGCTTGCGGCTGATGCGGGCGCTCCTGTTTGACACATCCTCTATCTTGTTGACCGCGCTTCCCAGACTGCGCCCTGCAGCATCCAGGGAGCTTGCGAAGAGCGTGAACTGCTTCTTCATCTGACTGAAGAGCTTCCACACCTCATGACTGCGCTTCTCGACGGCAAGGGTCCGGAAGCCCATCTGAAGGCTGTTGACCAGAGCAGCCAGCGTTGTAGGCCCGGCGAGCGTCACCCTGTAGCGGCTCTGGAGCTCTTCGGCAAAGCCTGCGATCGACAGCACTTCAGCATAGATGCTCTCGCTCGGCAGAAAGAGAATGGCGAAGTCCGTGGTGCGTGGCGGAACGATGTACTTGTCATGAATGTCGCGGGCCTCAGAGAGAACCCTGTTCTTCATCGCCGCCTGATAGTACTTGATCTTCTCGATGTCTCCCTCTTCCTGTGCCTTCTGATAGTTGTCAAAGTCTTCCCTGGGGAACTTCGAGTCGATCGGAAGATAGACATTGTCCTCCTCGCTCTTGCCAGGCAGGCGGATGGCGAACTCGACGACCTCCTGGCTCTTCGGCCTGGGATGGAAATTCTTCACATACTGATCACTGGACAGGATGTCATCCAGAATGCTCTGGGCCTGGACCTCACCCCAGACGCCGCGGCTCTTGACGTTGGAGAATATGCGAGAGAGGTCACCTACGCTTTTTGCCAGGTTCTGCATCTCACCAAGCCCTTTGTATACGCTCTCAAGCTGCTTCTGCACCTGTTCGAAGGACTGGGTCAGTCTGGTCTCAAGCGTGTCCTTGAGCTGCTCATCGACTGTCTTCCTCATTCTGTCCAGCTGGGCGGTGTTCTCATTCCGCAGCGCCTGCATGTTGCGCTCCAGCGTCTCGGTCAGACGGTCCGTGCGCTTGAGCATGCTGTCCATCTGGGCGAGGTTGTCGCTCCTGATGCGGTCAAGAGCGGCCAGCTGCCCCTCCCTGAACTGGGCATTGCGGGCATCCATGGCGTCAAAACGTCCCTCGATCGAAGCTCTCAGGGCCTCCATGGAATCCCTGGCAGAACTGTCGCTGCGTTCCCTGCGCTTTCGGCCGGCGGCAGCGGCAAGCTGCACGGCAAGCGACACGAGGGCAAGGACAGAGAGGATACACAGAAGGACAGTCTCGATACTCATGGGCTGATTGTAGCCTAAAAAGGAGGCCCCGAAAACCGGGGCCTTCTCAGATATTGGCTTATATGGATTCAGTCAACCAGGATGACCTCACCATTGGGATAGTTCTCTGCGACATACTGGGCAACCTCATCACTCTTGAGCGCGCTGACAAGTGCCTGCACCGCCTCATTGTCCTGGTCTCCGTTCCTGACGGCGATTACGTTCACGTAGGGACTGTCACCGCCCTCGACATAGAGTCCGTCGCGGGTCGCGATCAGGCCGGCAGGGATAGCGTAGTTGCCGTTGATTACAGCGGCATCGGCATCGTCAAGCACTCTGGGCAGAGAGGCAGCCTCGATCTCGCTGAACTCGAAGGAGTGCGGGTTGTCGACAATGTCGGAGGGGACAGCCTCAATGCCTGCATCATCCGAGAGGGTGATCAGTCCAGCGGACTGGAGCAGCAGAAGGGCCCTTCCCTCGTTTGTCGGATCGTTGGGGATCGCGATTGTGGCACCATCAGGAATGGCATCAAGTGAGTCGTATCTGGTCGAGTAGAGGGCCATCGGCTCGATATGAATTCCGCCGGCGCTCACGAGGTCGAAACCGCGCTCTGCGTTGAATGACTCAAGATAGGGCAGATGCTGGAAATAGTTGGCCTCGATCTCTCCGGCCTCAAGAGCCTCATTCGGCATGACATAGTCCGTGAACTCCACAATCTGGAGATCAATGCCCTGGGCAGCCAGGTCGTCAACGACCAGGGAAAGCAGTGTTCCATGTGGCTCTGGAGAGGCTCCGACCCTGAGGACAGTGGTGCCGTCTGCAGCTTCCTGGGCACCGGATGCGAAAGCGGATGATACACAGATGAGCGCGATGAGCGCGGATACAACAATCTTCTTCATAGTCTTATGTGATTTCCTTTTTTGGTTTAGTTTCTGTCGGTTTTGATTTCTGGATTCTGCTGTCTGGAATAATCAGACTGTCTGTGATGATGAATAACTATGCCCTTACGGGCATCATCATCTGCATGGAAGACATCATCATTGTGAAAACTGATGCTGTAGCGGCTGTCATCACGATGTCCTCCTTTCTGAAAGATGGTTAGAGAATACAGGAGCAGACACGTCTTTTTCAAGAGGTTTTATGCAAATTTTTCAATTTTTATTCACAACTGATGAATATTAACTTACAATAAAACGAAATAAACAGCTCAGGAGAGTGACTTCCACCTGGAGAAAAGGCCTGCGATGCGTGCATGGTCACTGCGCTTTATGAGGATGAAGCTGCCATCATTGAGCACTATCCTGTCATTTTCAACCTCCCTGACTGCCTTGAGATTGACAATATAGCCGCGGTACGGAGTGATGAACTGCCCGGGTCTGAGACGCTCCAGCTTGTCCATAAAAGCAGACAGTATCATCTTCATCTCCTCATACACGCCTGATCCCGTATGGACAAGCCGCCTGTAGCCGACACTCTCGATGAAGGTTATGTCATCGACATAGACTCTTTCCACTCTTCCCTTCTCCACCTGCACTGCGATTGCCGGGCGGCCTGCAGCGCGCAGCCTTACAATGGCCCTGTCGACAGCCTTTTCAAGCATTCCCCTGTCAAACGGCCGGACAAGATATGAGGCGGCATCCAGGCGGAAGGCCTCTACCGCATAGCGCGGGCTGTCAGCAATGAGTATCAGCTGTGACTCTCTCAGGCTCGTTGCGAGTGTTCTGGCAAAACCTGCCGCATGCGGTGCATCCAGTTCAATGTCGATGAAGATCATGACAGGAGAGTCCCCCCCCCTCCGCTTTTTCCGTCAATGCCATCCAGGCTGTAGCCGGAATGCACATACTGAGGGCCAGTCTCGATGCCCCTGCTGCACAGCACTGACACAAGCATGCCGGCAAGCTTTCCGTCACGTGTGAATATTGACGCCTTCATCAGTTTCCCCTGACACCCATGATCGCAGTTAAAGCCTGGTTTTTCAAGGAAAGTGCAGGTCTCCAATCAACCAGTGGACCCGGCATACAGCTGTCTGCCGGGTCCGAGGGGATTAAGGTTTTCCACTTCATGCGAAGCGGGTGTACTCAGAGTATTAGGATTGTCCCGTCAAGGACAAAGGCCATCACAGTAAATTGACAACAGCGTACGATGAATCAGCGTCTCGCCATCATGCGCTTCACAATTCTGTCACCTGCTATCTGTATGATTTCAACCATCACCAGGATGACGATGACCGCAGCCACGAGATAGGACGGACGGAAACGCTGGTATCCATAGCGGATTGCGAGGTCTCCCAGTCCGCCGCCGCCTATGGTTCCGGCCATTGCCGAGTAGCCGATCAGGTTGATGATCGTCAGCGTGAGGCCGCTCATCAGGGCCGGCATGGCTTCCGGGAGGAGCACCTTCCAGACCAGCTGCCAGTTTGTGGATCCCATTGCCTTGGCAGCCTGGATGACACCGGGATCAACCTCTTTCAGCGCACTTTCAATGATCCTCGCGACAAATGGCGCTGCGGCTATCGACAGCGGCACAATCGCAGCCTTGGTCCCGATGCTTGTCCCGACGATGATGCGGGAAAGCGGGATGAGGACGATCAGCAGGATGATGAACGGAAAGGAGCGGAGGATGTTCACGATCCTGGAGAGCACGTTGTTGAACACCGGGGAGGGGATAATGCCTCCGTCCGCCTCCTTGCCCGTGATGTGCAGCAGGACTCCGACAGGAAGTCCGAGCATGAGAGAGAAGATAGTGGAGAAGAAGACCATGACCAGTGTCTCACCGGTCGCCTCCATCACCTGGTTTATCATTTGCATATCCATCAGAAATCCCCCTCCACACTCACTCCGTACTTCTTGAGCAGTTCGACAGCCGCCCTGACATGCTGCTCATCAGGACCGATATCCAGTACCATTACGCCCATCTCCTCACTTCCGACATGCTGGACTCCGGCAGCCCTGATGTTGAAGCTGGCACCTGTCTCGTTGGAAACATTACTGATGATGGGCTCATCCGTCGTTCCTCCGCGGAAGCGGAGCGTGAATCTTCCGCTCTGGCTGGACCAGCGGACTATCGAGTCCTTGACGTTGGTGAGGTTGCTGAGGAAGTCCTTCGTGACCTCGCTCTTCGGATTGGCGAAGATGTCTGAGACCATTCCCTCCTCTACGACCCGGCCATTGTCCAGCACGGCTACACGCTCACAGGCATCGCGCACGACCTCCATCTGATGCGTGATCATCACGACAGTGAGGTTCATCCTGGCCTGGAGTTCCTTCACCAGGGCGAGTATGGATCTTGTTGTCTGCGGATCAAGCGCACTGGTGGCCTCATCGCAGAAAAGGATGTCCGGCTGGCAGGCCAGAGCTCGAGCAATCGCGACACGCTGCTTCTGTCCGCCTGACAGTGTGCTGATCGGGGCATCTCCCCTGCCCTCAAGTCCGACCAGGGCCAGCAGCTGGCTGACGCGGTTCCTGATATAGGCCTTGTCCATGCCGCAGATCTCCATCGGATAGGCTATGTTGCCGACGGCGTTGCGGGAGGAAAAGAGGTTGAAGGTCTGGAAGATCATGCCGATATGACGTCTCTTCTCTATAAGGGCCTTGCCCTCAAGCGTGTCAACACGCTCATCATCATAGTACACTTCACCGGAATCCGGCTTTTCCAGCATGCTGACAAGTCTTACGAGCGTGCTTTTTCCCGCACCGCTTCTGCCGATTATTCCATAGATAGTGTTAGAGGGGATATCAAGGGAGACGTCCTGCACGGCGTGCAGGCTTCCGTAATCCCGCTTGAGGTTTCTCAGTTTTATATGCATCCTTTTGTGTTTCCTGTAAATGCTATCTTCTTATACCAGCAAATGGGGAAAGTTACAATTCTTCGAAAACACCCTTCTCCCTGTTCTTGCGTACACTGCCGGCCGGATAGATGCGGCCGCCCATGACAATGTACACTCCCGCCTCCAGCAGCTGGACTGCGGCAATCGCGCAGCCCAGGTTGAAGACCGCGTCAGAGTTCTCAAGAGAGTAAGGAATCATCGCCCCGGTAAAGACGAAGACGTGACCGTCCCCTTGGGCGCGTGAGGAATCCAGCAGTCTGGCCGTGTTGACCATTGTGTCAGTTCCGTGCACTATCACGACGCGTTTCTCGGTGCAGCTGAGCGCATCGCAGACAATGCCGGCCCTCTGCTCTTCTGTCATGACCAGGCTGTCAACTGCCAGCAGACTGTCCAGGTGGACAGGAAGAGTAACACGTGCCTGCTGGAGAATGCGGGGCAGCTGGCTTTCGCGGAATGTGAGTTCCCCCTTTATCGCATCGTAAAGCTTGTCGAAGGTTCCGCCGGTAGTGATGATCCTTATTCTGTCGTCAGTCATTTCCTTCCTCCCTGATGATGTGATCAAGCAGTGCCCTGCAGCCCAGCACTATGTCCTCAAGGCATGTGTCGAAATCATCTGTGTACCAGGGATCCACGACATCCCTGTCCTGGCCGGCATATGACAACAGCAGACGGGTCTTGTCCATGGAGGGAAGAATGCGCTCAAGCCAGCGGAGGTTAGATCTGTCCATCGCGATGATGTAATCCCAGCAGGAATAATCATCCGCAGTTATCCTCCTGGCTCTCCTGGACGGACATGAGATGCCGATGGAGGCAAGTGCGGCGCGGGCAGGAGGATATACAGGATTGCCGGTTTCTTCACCGGATACAGCTGCCGACGCGATTTCAAAGCGCCCGGCAAGGCCCCGCTTCGCGACAAGATCACGCATCACGAACTCGGCCATCGGAGAGCGGCAGATGTTGCCGTGGCACACGAACAGTATTCTTATCACAGCTTTTCCTCCACTGGCACCGCCTCTTTACTCCGGCTGTACTCATAGATCAGGAAACCGGCAGCATCGGCCAGCACCCAGCCGACAGGGACCGAGAGCCAGATCACCCAGTAGCCAAATACAGGGGCAAGTGCATAGGAGACTGCGACGCGGGTTCCCAGCGATATTACAGTGAGCCAGAGCGACACAGAGGGCCTTCCGACTGCGCGGAAGTGGCCATAAAGCAGGAAGAGTATCGCAATTCCGGCGTAGAAACTGCCTTCCAGACGGAGGTAGCCGCGGCCTATCGCGACGATGTCTGTCTCTCCTGCATCCATGAATATGGACAGCAGCGGGAGCGAGAAGATGTTGGCCAGCAGGCTCAGCACCAGGGCGAATACCGTCGTTACGATCAGAGCGCTCCGTGTTCCCCGCCTTATTCTGTCAGTTTTCCCGGCACCCCTGTTCTGGGACACGAACACGGAGTAGGCGTTTCCGAAATCCTGGACAGGGAGATAGGCGAATGAGTCAATCTTCACGCCAGCGGCAAAGGCTGCCATGACAGAAACGCCGAAACTGTTCACAAGGCCCTGCACCATGAGGATTCCGAAATTCATCACTGACTGCTGGAGGCATGTGATGAAGGAATAGTGGATGACATCGGCGCAGTCGGACCTTGTGAGAACCATCTGTGTCCGTGTCGGATAAAGGCTGCGGTTTCTCAGAACTGTGTGCAACAGAAGGAGAATGGCTGAGACATACTGACTGATCACCGTGGCAATTGCGGCTCCGGCCACGCCCTCATGAAGGACCAGGACATAAAACAGGTCAAGAAAGATGTTGAGTACGACCGAGATGGCGAAATAGATCAGAGGAACTCTGGACTCGCCTGTACTCCGCAGCACGGCCGAGAGGAAATTTGAGATAAAGGTCGCGGGGAGGCCGATGTAGATGATCATCAGGTACTCAGTCAGCATTCCTTCTATCTCGGAAGGCGTGTTGAGTATCCGCACGATCCAGTCATTGAAGATAAGGCAGAAGGCCATGAGAAAGAGGCTGAGCACGGCTATGATGACAAATGATGCACTGAATGTGCGTCCGAAGCGCTCCATATCCCGCTGGCCGTAATACAGTGAGAAGAGACTGGTGGACCCCAGACAGAGGCCTATGATGATGCTGGTGACAAAGGTCATCAGGCTGTATGCGCTTCCGACCGCGGCCAGCGCGCCGCTGCCGACAAAGCGGCCTACGATAGCTGTGTCAGTTATGTTGTAAAGCTGCTGGAGCAGATTCCCGAGAGTCAGCGGAAGCGTGAAGAGCAGCATCGGCTTGACAATGGAGCCACGTGTGAGATCTATGGCCATCAGACAAAGTACTCCTTCTGGCTTCTGACCTGACTGACAAGACCCGCAATATGGTCATAGATATGGGTCTTCAGTATGTTCTTCAGCCTCTCCTCATCCCTAGACTGGATGCACCTGAGGATCTCCTCATGCTCGCTGATGATCGTCTCGTATTCCTGCTTGCGCTTGTAATCCAGTATCTTCAGTCTTGCGTAGTCCAGATTATCCCGGAACAGCCGCCAGAGGCCGAGTTTATGCTCACTGCTGTACCAGGTCTCGTGGTATGCGACATCCTGCTCGTGAAAGGCCAGTGCATCAACAGGATCAATTGAGGCAATTATCCTCTGCTTTCTGAGAATATGAGCAAGGTCCTCCAGAAGATAGAGATCCCCTTCTCTCATGAAGTCGACAATGACGCTGGTCTCAATTGCCACTCTGGCGTACATGTACTGAAGGATAGTATCGGCATTGATCAGACTCACCCGCCATTTGCCGGACTGCCTGAAGACGTATCCTGCATGCTCAAGACGCGACAGGGCAGTGCGGATAGGCGTCCGCGAAGCCTTGTAATTATCAGAGAACCAGTTGTCCGGAATAACAGAACCAGGTTCGAACTCAACAGAAAGTATTCTCCTCTGGATATCGTTGTAGATACAGAGGGATAGATCATTGCCGTCTGACTGTTTTGCCATATGTGGGATTGTAACCCAGCCGGCAAAAGAGGAAAAGTGGGCTCAGAATGAAAATGGACCAGGCACAGTTCATCCGGACTGAGAAGCCGGGATGGATCAGGTTTCTCTGAAGTAACTGAGTTACCCAATAGTGCCGGAGGCTTCAGACAGTGAGCTCAATCTGGTTCCCCTCCGCATCCAGAATACAGCTTTCATCGAATCTTAGCCGAGGATACTCCAGCCTCTGCAGGCTGGAGAGGAATCGGCTTTCTCCTTTCTATTAGTCTTGTATTTACACGCTCAACGAGCGTAAGGTTGCGATAGTGGATGCCAGAATGAATCTTTGTTCCGTCTGGTTTTCTTATGTCAAAATATCCAGAGGCTCTTCTGCCGTGGATATAACAGATGCTCTTACCGTATCGAACGATGTCGAAGAGCCCGAAGCCTCCTATCAGCTCGGTCCGTGCCGCCATCCGAGCGCCGGATGATATGATGGACCTCAAGAACCTTGCCCTTCGATTTCCTTCCGCATACCCTGCATTTGCGTCCATCTCTATAGAGTACGTATTCTCGGGTATTCCAGAAGCCTAACTGTTCTCCTTCTTGATAGCCTTTACCTTCGATATCGGGATTCTTTATCTTCTGAATGTCAAATGCGGCTGTTTCGATTGCGATATTGGACACAGGAAGGAAAGAGGATATGAAGGCTATCATGTTCTCGTGTGATGAAAGTCTTACCTCCACAGAAGGCGGAAGCCAGCCTCCTGTGCGTCTTCTGTTGTCGAAGCGTGTCTGTCTGTATCTTGTCTTCCTGTTCCTTCTCGCACTGCGTTTCTCCCTTCTTTCAGTTATGAGATAGGGGATGTCCGTGCGCATCTCTCCTTTAGCTTCAAAAAGAACCTTGTTTTCCGTTGATGCCGAGTAGCCTGCCGTCTTGTATCCGGTATCGACTCCGAGCGTCACGGGCTGGACGCGTTCGCATCCGGTTCCATACAGGAGCTGAATCGTAAATGGTGAGCGTCTTACAACCTTCGCTCTTTTTCTTTTGAGAAGCCATCTGACTTTGCCATAATGTTCTGTCGGCATCAGGGGCTTTCCGTTCTGTGCGATTACATAGACCATGTAAACTCCTTTCCCGACAGAACGGGTAATGCAGGGATCACTCCCTGTCGTGAGGCATCTCTCCTCACTGTCCTTCGCCGATGTTATCGGAGGGTTATGTGTATCCGCAGCACTGTTCCTACCCATCAGAACTGTTTAACCACGGACCGCAGAGCGGCGAACTAGGACAACATCCACCGGTGCCTGTATCTTCCTCCGTAACGTAGGTCTCTGAGACCTTGGGCTAGTCAACCAAGGCTCTTTTAAGCCTCACCTTCTTCAAGGCGGGGTAGTTGACAATATCCATCTCCTGTAGTGCGGGGCCCGCCTGCAACTGTGTAGCCGTCATTCCTCAGCCTTTCAGTCAGCTCGTCCACCTTTTTCCTGCTTCCAAGGGAAAATGCAATATGGATGAACCCACTTCGCGCCATCTTCTTCTCGTCATCACACAAGGCAGGACTTGTCATGATCTCAAGCCGCGATCCATCTGAAAAAGAGAGGAAGTAAGATGATAAGCCAGTGGATTCATTGTGGTACAGCTTGCCTGCCGCAGCATCAAAATACTTCTCGAAGAAGGCTTTCGCCCTCTCAATGTCTATAACATAAAGAGCTGCGTGCTCAATCCTCATTTTACCCTCCATCCAGGCAATGTGACTTCAATTATACTGGTCTCCGCATGCAGATACAGGTGAAAACTGTAGCATCCAGAGAAATGCCGCTCACATTCCAGGAAAAAGGAAGCGAGTGAGAAGATAAAAAAAAGCCTGGCGACGACCTACTCTCCCACGGACAAGCCGCAGTACCATCGGCGAAGAAGCGTTTCA
>CALXOO010000050.1 GCA_944390045.1 uncultured Spirochaetales bacterium
CTCTCCGTCATTCAATTCATGTGCACCGAAGTGCACACTATCTTTCAACTTTGAATTCTTACCTGTCCACTCATTACAAACCTGACCTAAATCAGTTCGTATTCAGTTATTGACAGAAGCCTCAAGCTTCTTTCTCTCTCTTTCCCTTCGCTCATCAGTTTCAAAAAAACTTCCGCTCCATCGCTCGGAGCGCTTTGTTAAGCTAGCACTCTTCGCTATTTCGCGTCAAGCACCCAGGCTTCCTTTTCTGCGTTTTTTTCATCCCGCAGCTTCGGGCTTATCCTGTCTGCTTCCGTCAGCCCGTCGGGCCAACGATTCGTGACAATACACCCTTCAAAATAAAATGTAAATAGGGTTTTCTGAATTTTTCGAAAAAATTTGTATACAACCCCTGCTGCTTGTATTGACAACAATTCCGGCTTGAATAAAATGCTGACCGTGCCTATGCACCTGCATTCTTCATCTACTGTGTTGGAGTCTGTAATATGGACAAAAACATGACAAAGGGCTCGCCCCTTCTCCTTCTACTCACATTCTCCCTTCCGCTCTTCCTCGGCAACCTCTTCCAGCAGATATACTCAATGGTCGACACCATCGTCGTCGGCCACTTTGTAGGTGTGGATGCCCTGGCCGCGCTCGGTGCCATAGGCGGCTTCTCATTCATGGTCGTCGGCTTCGCTCAGGGACTGGGCTGCGGCTTTTCCGTACTCGTGAGCCAGTGCTACGGAGCCGGAGACTGGAACAGGATGCGCCGCGCCTACGCGATGAGCATCGTGGCAAGCATAGCAGTAGGCATAGTGGTCTCACTGCTCTTCTTCGCCTTTTCGATGCCGCTGCTTGAGCTGGTGCGCACTCCCTCCAACATCATCGTCATGGCCAATGATTATATTTCAATTATATACATAGGCCTGCTGGCAAGTATTTTCTACAATCTCTTCTCCTCGATCCTGAGAGCTGTCGGAGACAGCAGGAGCCCCCTGCTCTTCCTGCTGATCTCATCGGTGCTGAATGTGGTGCTGGATCTGTTTTTCGTCCTGGTCATTCCTCTGGCCTGTGCAGGAGTTGCGATAGCGACGGTGCTGTCGCAGGCCATAAGCGCCGTGATCAGCTACTTCTACATTGTCCGGAAGTTCCCCCTCTTCCGTTTCCAGAAGGGTGATTTCAGACTGGACTTCAATCTGATCAGGATTCTTCTGAAGATAGGACTGCCGGGTGCAATCCAGTTCTCTGTCTGTGCCCTCGGAGTCATCATCGTGCAGATAGCCATCAACGATTTCGGCTCAGACATCGTCGCAGCCTATTCAATCGGAACCAAGATAGAGACAATAATGAGCCAGATGTTTTCCGCTCTGGGTATGGCGATAAGCACCTTCGCAGGACAGAACCTGGGGGCAGGACAATATGACAGGATAAAGAAGGGCTTTGCCGCCTGTTTCTTCCTGATCGTCATCTGGTCCGTAATCTCCTATATCCTCTCATTCTTCATAACGGAGCCTCTTGCCTACCTCTTCATCGACAGCAGCACATCAAGTCAGGATGTCATAGACAATGCCATCCTCTATGTGAATGTCGTGATAAAGTTCTTCATACCGCTT
Organism: uncultured Spirochaetales bacterium; assembly: GCA_944390045.1. Lineage (GTDB taxonomy): Bacteria > Spirochaetota > Spirochaetia > Sphaerochaetales > Sphaerochaetaceae > Bullifex. The sequence continues at coordinate 1,596 of CALXOO010000050.1, forward strand.
GGAATGATCTTCCTCTTCAGGACAGGCTGTCAGGGACTGGGCAGCGGAGCGATCCCGATGGTGAGTTCAATCACCGAGCTGGTGGCACGTGCACTGGCGGCCTTCACACTCCCAATCTGGTTCGGCTATCTCGGAGTCTGCTATGCAAGTCCAGTGGCCTGGGTCGCCGCGGCGCTCATCCTTCCATTCTGCTATCTGGTCCAGATGCGGGGAATCAGGAAGAAACTCGGGCGGGCCAGAATCTGACGCGGCAGGGAGAGCTTTGCCTGAAACAGGAAAGAAAAAGCGGACTGTCCCTGCTGGAAACACAGTCCGCTTTTACATCTCCGAGGGGAATTGAACCCCTGTTGCCGGGATGAAAACCCGGTGTCCTAACCACTAGACGACGGAGACAGGTCATCTCCAAGGGGAATTGAACCCCTGTTGTCGGGATGAAAACCCGGTGTCCTAACCACTAGACGATGGAGACCAGAAAACCTGAGCCGTACTGGATTCGAACCAGTGACCCACGCCTTAAAAGGGCGTTGCTCTACCGGCTGAGCTAACGGCCCGGCAACGAGCGTTAATCTAACAGAAGACTTCAGACTGTGTCAATCTTCCCAGTCTGAAGCCCTGTGACTTATTCTATCTAAATTGCCAGACCGAAGCCTATGTCGAAATAGAACGTCGACATCGGATACCAGGTGACCATGGCACTGAAATCAAGGAAATTCGTGATTACATTCAATCCAAGCTGGGGTGCGAAAACGAAGGCCACCGGATCTTCGTTGAGCAGTGCCGCAGTCTCATGGCTTTCACCTTCCGGATCAGTGTATTCAACTGTGACCTTCCTGAAAGCCGTCATCTGCATTCCGATTTCCAGACCGGCTGCCAGCCAGGTATTGGGCAGCACCCTGTATGTCATTCCTACGGGGAAGCCGACTCCGATGCTCTCTGTCCGGCCGGCATCAGTGACATTGTCAATGGTATAATCGGAATCATAGTATCTGTCGTCAGAATCCGGATCATCGTTGAAGTAATAGCCGTTTCCATCATAATCTTCTGAGACATATGGCAGTCCGCTGTATCTGACACCCGCCAGGAACCTCATCGACAGACCGCTGTAGAAGCCTATGGCATTCTTTCTCGACCAGTAATATGTGTACTGGATCCTGTCAAGAGGCAGGGAGAAACTGATGGTGACTGAATGCCTGTTCCGGGTCTGGTCAAGCCAGTGATTCAGGACTGCCGCCCTGTCTGTCCTTGAGAAGGTGAAGTCCTTCTGCTCCCCATTGAGCAGGGTCATTGAGAGTCTGTACTCGGGATTGGTCGCCGTGTCGCCCGGAATGTAGAGGTTACCGGCATAGGATGACCCGGCAGGGATCTCTGACGGGAAGAGCAGGCTGCTCTGCAGGTTCTCAAGCGTCAGCTCATTTGACGTTGTAAGCAGGTCCATGTGTCCTGCGGCATGGGCGGCCGTCACACCGGTCCAGGCAGCGCCCGCGGCAAGTTCCAGTCCGTTGTCCGCGCTGAACATACTGCCGGCAGAGCTGATGATAGCCATGGCAGAGGCTAATCCTCCGAAGAACTCATTCGTTCTCAGACTGTTGTAGACATCGTCGTAGAACTCCTGCGAGTCCCACTCACCGTAGCTGTCCCACTCCCCTGTCTCCATGTTTCCCTTCGCCAGGCTGATGGAACTGTCCGAGAAATACAGGTCATTTTCAGTCTCATTCTCGATTGACACAGTGACCTGAACATCCTTCCCGTCGTATGTGGGCTGGGCATAGAGCGTGTAGCTGACTCCGTCTCCGCTGTCATATGTCTGGAATTCCCTGCCCCTGCTCACAAATTCTTCAGTACCCTCTTCCAGCACATTGTCGAAGGTCACTCCCTTCATGTTCGTACACGAGACCAGGACCGCGGCAAGGGCGGACAGCAAAACCAGCAGTACGAGTTTCCGTATTCTCATTTTCCCCTCTCTTTCACTGACCACAGTGCTCCGGCAGATCCCCATAATCCGCCAACATTTCTTCACAGTCAGCACATGTTTACTTTTTTGTAAGGGAAGGGAAAAAGATCTGTCAAGGAAACAGAGGGCATTCATTCTCACTTTTCATCTGTTATTAAGTGCGATTCAGAAGCGGCCGCAATGCTCAAGACAGCCAGGAGACAGGCTGTATGCCGGACAGGAGTGTTTTCTTGACACTTTCACCAGTTTTCGTAAATATAAGGGCCATGAATGAAGACTATCAGCGCATACAGGATTCGATGCGCGAGTATTATGAAAGCGGGGCCACACTCAGTGTGGATGCCCGTCTCAGGACGCTCCGGGAGCTGAAGCAGCTCATCAGGAGCTGGGAAGAGAGACTGAATGAGGCCATATGGCTGGATCTGAACAAGAGCCGCTTTGAGAATTACGAGACAGAAATCGGACTCACACAGGCCGAGATCAGCCACCTGATCAGACATCTGCGCAAATGGGCGAAGCCGGAAAGAGTGTCCACCCCTCTTGCGCACTTCCCCTCACGCAGCCTCATTCTCAAGCAGCCAAAGGGAGTCGTTATGGTGATGAGTCCCTGGAATTACCCGATTCAGCTGGCCCTGGTTCCGCTTGCCTGCGCCCTGGCCGCCGGCTGCTGCGTCCTGCTCAAGCCCTCACGCTACAGCGAGAACGTCAGCAGGACTCTGAAAGAGATGTTCAGCAGCGGCTTCGATCCGGGGCTGGTCTCAGTCGTCGAGGGCGGTCATCAGGCCAATACGGAGCTTCTCCAGCTTCACTGGGACCATATCTTCTTCACGGGCAGTCCGAATGTCGGCCGCATTGTGATGGAGGCAGCTGCGAAGAACCTCACGCCTGTCACCCTGGAGCTGGGGGGAAAGAGTCCATGCATCATTGACGGAAGCGTGGACATGAAGCTGGCCGCCACCAGGCTTGCCTGGGGAAAGTTCCTGAATGCGGGGCAGACCTGTGTCGCCCCTGACTATCTGCTGATAGACAGGAAATATGTTCAGTCATTCAAGACTGAGTTCAGGAAGGCTGCCGAGAGAATGTATCCGGGTCTGCTGCAGGCTAAGGACCTGGGCAAGATAATCAACCGCAAGCATTTTGACAGACTGATGGGCCTCCTTGAAGGACAGAAGACAGTCTTCGGAGGAGAAGGCGACGCTGAAGCGCTGAAGATCGCCCCCACCCTGCTTGAGGATGTCGACCCGGAAAGCCCTGTGATGAAGGAGGAGATCTTCGGACCCGTCCTTCCGATGATCGCCTATGACAGTTTCGAGGAGGCAGTGAGCTTCATCAGGAAAAGGCCCAAGCCGCTTGCCCTCTACATTTTCAGCCGGAACAGGGAACACATCAGGACAGTCCAGGAGAGACTGACCTACGGCGGAGGCTGCGTCAATGATGTTGTCGTCCATCTTTCCAATCCGTCCATGCCGTTCGGAGGAGTTGGAGAAAGCGGAATGGGAAGCTATCATGCAAGACAGGGCTTCAACACCTTCACGCACGAGAAGAGCATCCTCTCAAAAGGACTCTGGCTCGACCTGCCGGTTCGTTATGCGCCCTACGACAACAGACTGGTCAGGCTGTTGCGTCTACTGATGAAATAGGAGAAAGAAAGTGATGAGGAAGACAGTTATTGCCCTGCTGCTGCTCTTTGCGGCATGCACTCTCTCTGCGGCCTTCAGCCCGGAGTACAGCGACTACACATTCTACAACCTCGGCGATGCCGCGGCGGATCTGGAATATCTTGAGCAGCAGAGTGCCGCAAGCCCTCAGGAGGAGGCGGAGATACTCTGGAGGATGTCACGCGACGTGCTCACGATCACCGACGACATTCCACAGGACAGCAAGGAAGAGAGGCTTGAGGGTTACGGAAGGGCCCAGGATCTGGCCCAGCAGTCGGTCGACACTCTTGAGACTGCTGACGGCTACCACTGGCTCAGCAGCGCCATTGGCCGCATCGGACAGGTCAACGGCCCGCTCAACAGTCTGTCGAAGGCAGAGCCGATGAGGGAGCTTGTCGAGAAGGTCCAGAATGACTTCAATGCGGACATGTCTGACGCCTGGTACGTGCTCGGACTGCTCTACAACCAGCTTCCCGGCGTGATCAGCTTCGGTGACAAGGATTTCGCGATAAGCTACATGAGGCGCTGTGTTGACACACAGGACAATGTCAACAGGATGAACATGACAAACTACCTCGAGCTTGCCCAGCAGCTCTACGACAGGGGCTGGAGCGCCTCAAAGAGGGCAAAGGAGGCTGACAAGATGGAGAAAAAGTACAACAGGGAGAGCGTGCCCACAGAGAAGATGAAGTACTATGAGGGCCGCGAGGGTGCGGATACCAAGCCCTTCTACTCCACAGTGTCAATCGGCCAGATGTCAGATGCGCAGGAAGCCGCGATGATCTGCCAGTACGCGATGGCAGTGTACGCCTCCAGACCGGCACCTCTGGCCAGCGACACGGAAAAATACGGCGAGATTGTCGCTTTCTACGATTCCATAACCTGATCTGCCCTTCACCCATGTGAAGCTTTGTGGTAGAAATTGACACATGGCTTGGCAGATAGGACACCAGTACTGGATTGGACAGATATCCAGGGGAGTATTCACGGGACTGGTCGCAGGATGTGCGATCAGTCTCTATTCATCCCTGATCGCCTTTGCAACGGATCTCAATGCGGCCCTCCCCTTCCTGGTGCTCCTCATTCCTGCCGGAGCCGTGCTCACGCAGTTCCTCTTCACCCGCCTGGGCGAGCGCTACCGCAACAGCACTGTCAGCGCGATAGATGACATAAACAATCACAAGACCTGTCACAAGAACTGGGCAGAGAGCCAGATTCCAAGCGAGATCAGTCCGAGGCTTGGCCTTCTGGCCTTCGCCGGAGCCGCAATCACCCACATTACAGGTGCAAGCGGCGGCAAGGAGGGAGCCGGGGTCCAGATAGGACTGGCCTGTTCTTCCGTGGTGGAACATGTGGAGGCCTGGGCAAACAGGAAGCTGGGCCGCCAGCATGACAACAGGAGCGACTATTATCTGATGTGCGGAGCGGCTGCGGCCTTCGCAAGTCTGTTCAATGCGCCGATGGCAGGAGTCCTCTTCGGCACAATGCTGGCCAGCCCGAAGGCGACACGGCTGGATGCCTACCTGCCTACAATCTGCTCGAGCTTCACCTCGGTGATCGTCAGCCAGACAATCGGCTGCCATGTCCTTGAGATTCCGCAGTTCACGGCCCTGGAACCTGATGCCTCATCGCTTTGGAAGGTCACCCTGTTCGCCCTGCTCACCGGCCTCTACGCCAGACTGTTCTGCTGGGCGCTGAGGAGCATGAGGGGCTTTTTCAGAAAGAGGATCAAAAACCAGTATGCCCTGGTCGGAGTCCCCTCACTGATCCTTCTGGCATTGTCGCTGGTCACTTATGCGCTCTTCGGCTCATTCCGCTACAACGGACTTGGAGGAGGACTACTTTACGATATCATCCTGGGCAATGCGACCAATCTTGATGACCTGATAAAGCTCATTCTGGTGGCACTCACCTACGCTTCAGGCTTTGTCGGGGGCGAAGTCGTTCCCCTCATGATCGTCGGCGCAGGCTTCGGGATGTCAATGTCCTATCTCCTGGACGCCCCGCTGTCAGCCTTCGCAGTGCTTGGCAGCGTTGGAATGCTCTCCGGAGGGACAAATCTGCCCCTGGTCTGCTTCGCACTCGGACTCGAGCTGTACGGCTACAGCGAGCCGACTCTTCTCTTTCTCAACTGCGCCCTCGCCTTCGTGGCCAGCGGGAGAAACGGAATCTACCCGCATCAGAAGCTTCCATACCGCTAGCAGATGGATTATGATTCCAAGGCGGAGGAAAACACATGGAAGCCAGGAACGTATTCCGTTCGACCGACTGCCCTGCAAAGGCTGCCGGCGAGGGTGTGACCAGAAAGATACTGGCACACAGCGACAACATCATGGTCTGTGAGATGCACTTTGACAAAGGTGCGGTCGGAGCGCCGCACAGCCATCCGCATGAGCAGGTCTCATACGTCATAAGCGGGAAATTCGAGTTCACGATCGACGGAGAGAAGATCATCGTCGGACCCGGCGACACGACTTACAAGAAGCCCAATGTCGTACACGGCGCCGTCTGTCTTGAGGAAGGAGTCATGCTCGACATCTTCACTCCACAGCGCGAGGACTTCCTGTCCTGAGTCAGTGGCGCTCCTGACGGGCTGCTAACTTCCCATCAAGGAGCGTTTTGTGTTATTTTCCCACACATGAGCGAAAAGGAAATCAGGAACATAGGCATCATGGCCCACATTGATGCCGGCAAGACTACGACCACAGAGAGAATCCTCTTCTATACAGGCGAGAATCACAAGATCGGCGAAGTCGACAACGGCGAGGCCACAATGGACTGGATGAAGCAGGAACAGGACAGGGGCATCACGATCACGTCAGCCGCAACGACCTGCTACTGGAAGTCGCATCAGATCAACATCATCGACACTCCGGGCCACGTGGACTTCACCGCGGAGGTTGAGCGCTGTCTGCGTGTCCTTGACGGGGCCGTGGGTGTCTTCTGCGCCGTGGGCGGCGTGGAGCCTCAGACTGAGACCGTATGGCATCAGGCGAACACATACAAGGTGCCGAGAATCGCATTCGTCAACAAGATGGACAGGATGGGCGCCGATTTCTACGCCGTGCTTGACCAGATGAAATCCAAGCTTGGAGAGAATCCCGTCCCGCTCTTCATACCGGTCGGAAGCGAAGGAAGCTTCAGCGGGATAATCTCCCTGCTTGACATGGAGATGCTCACCTTCAGCGCGGAGGACAAGGGCAGCACGATCACCCGCACTCCTGTTCCCGAGGAGATGGCAGCACAGGCACAGCAGTGGCGTGACAGACTCATCGAGGAAGTCGCAAGCCATGACGATGAGCTGATGGAGCTCTACTTCGGTGGAGAGGAGATAAGCAGGCAGCAGCTCATCTCGACACTGAGGCGCTGCACAATAAACCGGGAGCTGCTTCCGGTCTTTGTCGGATCCTCACTGAGAAACATCGGCGTCCAGCCCCTGCTTGACGGAGTCGTCGACCTCCTGCCCAGCCCCAGCGAGGTTCCGCCGGTGAAGGCCTACTGGGAGAAGAAGGACAAAGAGATTGACATTGTCCACGATGAGAAGGGTCCCCTGCTCGGTCTCATCTTCAAGATCCAGGTTGACCCGCAGGCCGGTCCCATGTGCTTCGTGCGCATCTATTCGGGCGTCATGAAGAAGGGGATCTCAATCTTCAACATCAGCAAGAACAAGAAGGACCGGGCGAACAGGCTTCTCAGGATGCATGCTGACCGCTATGAGGAGCTCTCCGAGCTGCGCGCAGGCGACATCGGAGTCGTAATCGGCTTCAAGTTCGCCCAGACCGGCGACACGATCGGCAGTGAGGCTGCACCCTATCTGCTGGAGAGAATGCACTTCCCCAACCCGGTCATCTCTGTCGCCATCGAGGCAGGAAGCACCAGTGATCAGGACAGGCTCCGCAAGGCTCTTGAGACACTGAGCCAGGAGGACCCGACCTTCACCTGGAAGGACGACAGCGAGACCGGACAGCTGGTCATCAGCGGCATGGGAGAGCTTCATCTGGATGTCCTCACGACGAGGATCAAGGATGAGATGAAGATCGATGCGCGCGTCGGTGCTCCTCAGGTCAGCTACAGAGAGTGCATCAGGCAGGCCGCCAGCGACAGCTACACCTTCGAGCGCACCATAGCAGGCAAGGAGAACTGGGCTTCGCTGACACTTTCAGTGAAACCGCTTGAGCCCAGGAGCGGGAACAGGATCGTCATAAGCGCTCCTGCTGATGACATCCCTCAGGAGATCATCCAGGCCATACACAACGGGCTTGAGGCCGCCATGCAGGGAGGAATCAAGTACGGCTACGAGTGCACTGACATGGAGGCTGATGTCACAGCCATCGGCTACAACGAGCTGACGACAACCGAGGTCGCCGCCCAGAGCTGTGCCGCCATGGCCTTTGACCAGGTCTGCCAGAAGGCCGATCCCGTATTGATGGAGCCCATCATGAGCGTCAAGGTGGCAAGCCCCAGCCAGTACATCGGAGAAGTCATCTCCTCGATCACCAGCCGCGGAGGCATTGTCCAGTCAATGGAGAGCAGGACCTCAAGCGACATCATCACCTGTGAGTGTGCACTGGCCAGGATGTTCGGATACACCACTGTGCTGCGCTCATGCACACAGGGCCGCGGAACATTCAGCATGGAATTCAGCCACTATTCAGAGAAGGCCTGAGAGGCTGTACCTGACAGGCAGCAAGGGGGGATCAGTCCCCCCTTCACTCTTTTATGCCGGCAGGCTGGAAAAAAAGAAGGGAATGAAAGGCAATTCATTGTGGCACAAAAGAGTGTAAGGCCCTCTGGCTATCAGTCATTCCAGCCTCCAGGCTGTGTGTAAATTGTAAAAGTGAATGCAACAGAAAAGTTGATGCAACAAAATGAGACTATGAAAGGGGTTGTTCGAGTTTGACGGAATGCCGTTGATGCATCAGAATTGAGGTTGCAGAGAAAAGATCTGACTGAAAAGTGCGTGAAGAAGCGAGGCTTGCGTCCAGATTTCGTTTTTGGCGTACTGGATGCAACCCCTGTTCCGAGAATCAGGATTCGCCATCCACAGCAGGTTTGGTCAGTCTAGCTTCTCAGCAGGTCCGGAGTGATGTTGATCTGGTCGGCGGGGACCTTCCGGATGCCAAGCTTCTCCAGGATCTGCACCCCGTACTGTGCTGCGAACACGTCGTATGGGGACAGGCCGCCAAGGCTTTTACGAGGGAGGCTGTTGATGTGGCTCATCATCAGCCTCGCTTGTTTCTGGGTCATCTTCAACTCCGTTCCCTTCGGCACGATATAGCGGATCAGCTCATGGTTTCTTTCACAGGCCCC
>CALXOO010000051.1 GCA_944390045.1 uncultured Spirochaetales bacterium
TAAAGCTTATTCATGTACTTACGTTTTTATTTCTCTTGTCCAATCTTTTTTATTGACAGCTTCGGACAAATAAAAAAACGGCATGGCAGGCAGCCATACCGTCCAGATCTCAGTGCGCGCTCTTGTAATAGCCCAGCAGCTTCAGACCGCTTGTCCTCTCTCTGAGCAGGGCGAAGGCCTCCTCGAATGTGGGGATATCAGGGATGTCAAGCTCGGCGAAGAAGAAGAACTCCCAGGGCCTGCCTGCAATCGGGCGGCTCTCAAGCTTCTTCATGTTGAGTCCGTACTGTCTGAGGATCTCAAGCGCGTCGAAAAGACTTCCTGCCCTGTCTGCGACAGAGAACGAAATGGCAGCGCGGTCAGGCTTGTTGGCTGAGCGGAATACCGGAGCGTTCTCCTCGCGCGTCAGGACAAAGAAGCGGGTATAGTTGCGCGGATTGGTCTCAATACTCTCGCGCAGGATATCCATGCCATAGTAAGTCGCGGCAGGCGTCCCGGCGATTGCGGCAAGCGACTTGTCACCAAGCTGCCTGATGTACTCGACAGAGCCTGCCGTATCAAAGAATGGAACGATCTTGGCATCAGGCAGTTCCTTTTCCAGAAACTCCTTGCACTGTGCCAGTCCCTGCGGATGAGAATAGACAGTCCTGACATCCTCCATCCTGGTACCCGGATTGACGATCAGGTTATGAATGATCCTCACCTGGACTTCTCCCACGATTGTTATGTTGGGATAGCGTGTCAGCAGGTCGATGTTGTCGCCGATGGTACCCCCGAGAGTGTTCTCGATCGGAAGGACACCGTACTTCGCGCTTCCGCGGTTGACGGCCTCGAAGGCGTCATGGAATGTCTTGCATGGCAGGACCTTCACATCGTCGAAGACATTTCTCACGGCCAGCTCGCTGTAGGCACCCCTCTCACCCTGGAAGGCCACGACCATCTCCTCTGCCGCCGCCTGCTCACTGCTGTCCGCACTCATTCCCTTCGGCATGATCCTCGGCACGCTCTCAAGGGACTTGCCTACGACTGGACAGAGGGCCTGAACGTCACGAACAAGCTTCTCGAACTGCTCCGGAAGCAGTGACTGCGGTCCGTCAGAAAGTGCTTTCTCCGGATGATTGTGGACTTCCACTATCAGACCGCTCGCGCCGGCGGCGACCAGGGCAAGCCCCATTGGAGAGACCAGATCCCTCATTCCTGTCGCATGAGAGGGATCTCCGATGACAGGCAGGTGCGTCAGCTTCTGCACGACAGGAATTGCCGAACAGTCAAGTGTATTGCGTGTGGCTCTCTCGTAAGTCCTTATTCCGCGCTCGCAGAGCACGACCTGATCAGTGCCATTGGCCATGAGATACTCGGCAGCCATCAGCCACTCCTCTATCGTGGCTGAAAGACCGCGCTTGAGGAGGACCGGCATTCCGGTCTTTCCGACCTCCTTGAGCAGCTCGAAATTCTGCATGTTCCTGGCACCGATCTGGAACATGTCGATGTAGCCGGCCATCATCTCGACATCGCGGGGGGACACCACTTCAGTGGTTACCGGCATTCCGTATTCGTCGCCAGCCTTTCTCAGATACTTCAGGCCTTCTTCTCCAAGTCCCTGGAAGGAATAGGGGCTCGTACGCGGTTTGAAGGCCCCTCCTCTGAGAATGACAGCACCGGCATCACGGACGATGCGGGCGATCTCCATGATCTGCCTCTCACTCTCCACGGCACAGGGACCGGCCATCATCACCACCCGGTTTCCGCCGATCTTGACGCCGCCGACAGTGACGATCGTATCCTCTTTCTTAAGCTCCCGGCTTGCAAGCTTATACGGCTTCGATATGGGAACAACTGAGGCGACACCATCCATGAGCTCAATCTGTCTGGGGTCCATACGGTTGACGCCGACAGCGCCGAGGACAGTGTCCTCCTTGCCCTTGATTTCTTTTATGATGAGGCCGTTTTCCTTCAGAAGGCCCTTTATGTCTTCTTTCTGTTTCGGTGTAATATCCTGTTTGAGAACGATAATCATGGCGACATGTTATTTTTCCCGCCCGATTTATTCAACATAATTCATGTGGAAAAGATACAGATGATCAGCTGAGACGGGGAGACTTTAAAAGACCTGCGTCCCTGGATTACCCTGTATGAGATCTGCATCACCGGCATCCGCCGGGGACAGAGGATCACACAAACTTTCATTGAAAGAGGCTCTATGTACGACGAAAAATACTGGGACGACATATTCACATCATTCTCCGCAGCAGCGGCGGAAAGGGGCCGGCCGCTTCCATCCGTAAGCATGATGGCCGCCACGACAGGCAATGATCCTTATGCGGTGCTTGTCAGCACAATACTTTCCCTGAGGACAAAAGATGAAGTGACTCTGGCCAGCTCAGAAAGGCTGCTTGCCATCGCACCGGATGTAAGGACGCTTGACAGTCTGGATGAGGAGACAATCAGGAATGCGATATACCCGGCAGGCTTTTACAAACGCAAGGCTTCCCAGCTGAAGGCCATCGCAAGGACCCTCGTGGAGAAGTTCGGCTCAAGGGTACCTGGCACACAGGAAGAACTCCTTTCGCTGCCGGGGGTGGGCGTAAAGACAGCCAACCTCACGCTGAACCTGGGCTTCAACATTCCGGCGATCTGCGTCGACTGCCATGTCCACCAGATAGCGAACCGCATGGGCTGGATAAGCACGAAAAGCCCGGAGGAGAGCGTGAAGGCACTGGAGGCCATCATGCCGGTGCGCTTCTGGATTCCACTCAACGAACTGCTTGTCACCTACGGGCAGACCATCTGCCTTCCTGTGTCACCGCTGTGCTCCCTCTGCCCGCAGGAAGCATGCTGCCCGAAAAACGGAGTCCAGCGGCACAGATGAAAGATCCGGTCGACAAAAGCCCGGGGCGTGCTACAATACCAGATGCCGGGCCTTGTGCCCGGACATTATGGTTTGCGGCCCGTCCGCGGAGGGAACAATGAAAAGATTACTTATCGTTATGATTCTGGCCCTGGCGGCCATCGCTCCAGTTTTTGCAATCAACGGACAGATAGGTGTGAGCGCCGGATATGAATGGTTTGCCAATGACACATCGTTTGACAGCGGAACGAACAGCCTGGCGCTGAACGTCGCCGGTGCGACCTATTTCGGGTCTGAAGGCGGTCTCGGCATTGAGTATGGCCTGGGAATGGGAATACCCATGTCGGACTGGAGAGGCGATTTCAGCGTTGATCTTGACGACGCTCCGAAGCAGTTCATCTTCAACGCAGGCCTCGGCTACCGCTTCCACTTCGGTGACATGCTCGGACTCAAGCTCGGCATCGGCGCAAACGGCTACCGCACAAGCGAGAGCAATGATTATGCCTCAATGTCAACATTGACAATCGGCATCTATGGCAGGCTCGCCCTTGATGTGACAATAGCCGGCTGCGTGCGCATTGACCTGGGCGCCTTTGCGGGAGGTCCCGTCATGGGTAAGGTGGATGGCTCTTCCATGGGTGTCTCGTACTCACAGGATGTGGACGTCAAGGGAATCTTCGTGACTCCATATGCCGGCATCTCATATGCCTACTGAGAAGTCCTGACAAGACCAGTCACGGGCCGGAGTCACTGCTCCGGCCTCTGTATTTTTCCGAAGAGACGCTCGAAGTTTCCATGAAAGATTCTGTCCGCTTCTGCCTGTGAGAGTTCTCCCTCCGCCAGGCAGTCAGCAAGATAGTCATGCAATGGAAAGACCATGTCAGGTCCTGTCATGTCCGTGGCGAACAGGAGGCGGTCACTGAAGCGGTGTATGAAATCAAGCCCTCTGTCATGATCCCTCATGATCGCGCATGAGCCGCTTCCTGCGGAAAGATCGCACCAGAGATTCTCATATTCATCCATGAGCTGGAAGACCCGTCCCTCTCTGGCCACAGGTCCGCACCCCCAGCTGTTCCTTCCCTCCCTTTCATGCGGCACGTCAGCAGAGAACTCGATCCAGAACGACTGACTGTGACCGATCAGGATCAGGCGCGGAAAACGTCTGAGGGCATCCTCAAGCAGAGGCAGGCCGGCATCATCCACGATTCCGTATGAGTATCCGGCCTCAGGTGACATGTGGAAAGTCACGGGAAGCTCCAGTTCCTGGCAGATGGCGAAGACGCGCCGGATGTAGGGATCATCGATCCTCCTGTTGACCATGAATTCTCCCAGTCCTGCCGCACCGCGCTCCTTGTAAGAATACAGCCGGCTCTCAAGCCTGCCGAAGGGGGTGGAAGAGACATTGCAGTCTGCAAGGAAGCGCTGTGGATGTTCCCGGGCCAGATCAAAGTTGACCTCTGCGGACTCCTCGTCGAAAGCCATGAGGAGCGCCCTGTCTATGCCAAGGCTGTCCATATGATCAAGCATGGCGCGGCAGTTTTCTCTGGTAATATGGATATGGGCATCTGCAAGCAACTGGAACCTCGTGAAAACATCGTCCGGAGAACCGGACGGGTTGTGAAAAACATTATACTCCTTTCCCTGTCCGGGTTGAAAGGAAAGGCATCCTGTGAAGTCAGGAAATGCGTACCTCTGCCTCTTGCACAAGTCCCGGATTTCCATTAGTCTTGCATAGTGTTTTGATCAACTGGAGAGGTGTCCGAGTGGTCGAAGGTGCACGATTGGAAGTCGTGTAAGGTCAAAAGCCTTCGGGGGTTCGAATCCCCCCCTCTCCGTTTTCCGGTGGCAGATACCGGGCAATGGATACCTCCCAACCCCGCCAGGACAGGAATGTAGCAACGGTCAGAGGATTTTTCATGTGACCCGGACCATTTGCCGCCGGTTTTTGTCTCCGGCACAGGGCACAGGCTTTCTGCAAAGCCGCAAGCTGATCCCCTGTCCCGTTTTTCTCCACTGCCCTTTTGTGCTATCATTCACACACTGCCAGAAGGCAAAGGAGAGCGAATGGCATACGAAGTCACAGCAACACGAAAGAGGCCACAGGCCTTCGACAAGCTTGTCGGACAGGAATTTGTCGTCTCTACAATTGAGAACGCCATCGACAGCGGAAGAATTGCCCACGCCTATCTCTTCTCAGGCCCGAGGGGTGTCGGAAAGACCTCTTCGGCCAGACTCCTGGCCAAGGCGCTCAACTGCGTCCACGGGCCCACGGCCCACCCATGCGGCGTGTGCGACTCCTGCAGGGAGATAACAAACGGATCAAGTGTCGACGTCATCGAGATAGACGGCGCGTCGAACACCTCAGTGAACGACATCCGTGTGATAAAAGACGAGGTGCTCTTCCCCCCACAGTCCTCACGCTACAAGATATACATCATCGATGAGGTGCACATGCTCTCAAACTCTGCCTTCAACGCCCTGCTGAAGACAATTGAGGAACCGCCAGAGTACATCATCTTCATTTTCGCGACAACAGAGCTGCAGAAGGTCCCCGCGACAATAAGGAGCCGCTGCCAGCAGTTCCACTTCCAGCTCATCGGACTGGAGGACATCAAGGGCTGTCTGAGAGAGGCCAGCCAGGAGATGGGAATCGTGGCTGATGAGGACGCACTCTTCTGGATCGCAAAGGAAGCGGCCGGATCGATGAGGGATGCATACACACTCTTCGACCAGGTGGCATCATTCTCCGGTGATCACATCACGCTGTCACTCATCAGGGACAAGCTGGGCCTGGTGGGATCGGATCAGGTGGCCAGTCTGATATCCACAGCCGTCCAGGGAGACAGGAAGGGCGCTCTCGAGCTTTTCAGCTCGATCATAGCGAAAGGAGTGTCTGTCGAGCAGTGCGTGAGGGACTTCTCGGAATTCTTCCGCACCCTGCTGCTCGTGAAGCAGGGCATAGAGAGCGAGGAGCTGCTCAATATCAGGAAGGAGGATATCCCCGGCGGACTGCTGGAGAGCCTGTCAACAGACCAGATCGAGGCCGCACTGCGCTATCTGATGCAGTGCTACCGTGAGATACGCTATTCACTCTCGCCCCGCTTTGAGGTTGAGATCTTCATATCCCGTCTGGCAAGTCTGACACATCTCGCCACGCCAGAGGAACTTGTCTCGAAGCTTGAGGCCCTGAAGGACGACATAGCAAAAGGGAAGGCGACTGTGGTAAAGGATGTCCGGCAGGCCACACTCCAGCCCCCATCCACGGCTGCCCCTCCGGCTGCTTCGCCGGCGGACATGCAGGAGAAGACAGGCCCTTTTGAGCCGACTGCCATTGCGGAGGAAGGAGAAGAGTGCGTACAGGAGGAAACTTCAGATGCTCCACAAGAGCCTGAGGCCAGAGAAGACTACACAGCCTTCCTCCCGGATCTGGTGAGGGCATCACACGACAGCGGGATCTTCGCACTCGGCAACTGCATGGAGGAGGTGCAGGAGGCACGCATTGTGGACGGTGTCCTCTGCCTTTATACGGAATCGGCCTACTCTCACAAAGTGCTGAATGACAACATACAGGCCACAAGCGGAATTGTAAGCGCTGTCACCGGCTACACAGGCAGAGTGAACGTGCTGAGACGGGAAGCCAGACAGGAGGATCACAACCCTCTGCTGGACAAACTCGCGAAGGCCTTCCGCGGGCAGATAGTCATTGAGGGAGAAGAAAACAGATGAGAAAGTGGTTCCTGCGTATTCTTGTGTACATCGCAGCCCTTCTCGTGCTCGCGCTTGGCATAACACTCAATGTCAAGACAGGACTCGGGGTCTCCCCTATCATCTCCGTGGCGCATGTCTTCTCGGTCATTCTCTCTGTGCAGATCGGTGACACGACTTTTGTGCTCTACACGGTCTTTGTCCTTGCACAGATGGCAATGCACCTTGTGATGTACAGAAGGGACAGGAGCCTGCCTCTCGCCTCCCTGCTGGCAAAGGATGCGCTGCAGCTGCCGCTGTCACTTGTCTTCACCAGGGTGATTAACATCTTCGAGGCGGTAATCCCGCAGATGGACATGCTGCCGGAAGGAATGTTCTTCTCCGGCTTTGCCGGGAGAATCCTGGCCCTGCTTGCCGCGATCATACTGACGGGCATAGGTGCGGCCGCCTCCCTGGACATGAGACTGGTTCCAAACCCGGGCGACGGGATCGTGCAGACCATAGGAGACCTTGCCGGAAAGGAAACCGGACTGGTGAAGAACATCTTTGACGGCTGCAACGTGGTCATCACGCTGATGCTCGGCTTTGTGTTCACAGGATCAGTAGTGAGCATCGGAATAGGCACGATCATCGCCTTCCTCGGTGTCGGCAGGGTCGTATCACTGTTCAACAGAATCTTCCTGCCAGGACTGTCGCGTCTTGCAGTGAATGGACAGAAATAAGAGTCAATCAGGAGAAAACAATGTCTAACCCATTTGGAAATCTTTCCGACATATTCAAGCTCAAGAACCAGCTGGAGGACATCCAGAAGGACATGGGCCGTCTGCAAGCCACCGGATACGCCGGCGGCGACATGGCCAGCGTGACACTGGATGGAAACAACAACTGTATTGAAGTCAGGCTCTCTGATGAGGCGATGACGCTCGGCAGACAGGCTGTGGAGACCCTTGTGGCCGCCGCAATAAACGATGCCAACAGCGCCATGAATGAGAAGAGAAGCGAATACCAGCAGGAGATGGGCCGCAAGCTCATGCCCAATTTATATGGAAGCAATTGACTCACTCGTGAAACTGCTGAGCAGACTGCCCGGCATCGGAGGCAAGAGTGCCTCAAGGATAGCCTATCATCTGATCGCCTCTGACGAGGGATACAACAGCCGGCTGGCAGAGAGCATCGCCTCGATAAAGTCAAGAATCCATTTCTGCCCTGTCTGCGGTGCATACAGTGAAGGCGGAGAATGTGAGTACTGCTCGAATCCCAACAGGGAAAGAAACCTGCTGTGCATCGTTGAACAGCCGCAGGACGTGATCACAATCGCCTCAAGCGGAATATACAACGGCCTGTTCCACGTGCTCGGAGGAGCGATCAACCCTATGGACGGAGTTGGTCCGGACCAGCTGTCCTTCGCCTCTCTGAAGAAGCGGGTTGCCGGAGGTTCGTTCACGGAGATCATCATCGCGACTAACCCCACCGAAGAGGGAGACACGACGGCGCTTTACATCCGTCAGCTGCTCAAGGACTGTGATGTCAGCATCACGCGTCTTGCCGCGGGCCTGCCGATAGGAGGAGACCTGGAATATGCTGACAGGCTCACGCTGGCACGCTCGATACGCGGCAGGATCAGCTTCAGGTGAGCCGGCTGTTGAAGAAGTAGAAACCTCCCGTCTCGTTGACATCACACAGGTCCGTCCTGTACAGATAGCCTGACAGATAGTGGCCGCAGACAATCGCGGGCAGGTAGTCATAGCAGTAGTCCTGGATTTCTCTCCAGGTCTCCTGCGCCTGGCTGATTGAAGTGCTCCGGGAAAAGGCCTCCATCATCCCCTGCAGGACCTCATCATCACTCCAGCCGGCATAGTCAGGGGAGAGGAAGAGCTTCAGGGATGGAAGCGCGACCTGCGTCATCGCGGTGATGCACAGGTCCCAGCGGGACGGATCCTCTCTCCAGGCCATCATGGCTGCCCAGTCGACGACAATGAGCTCTGTATTGAAGCCTGCTGCCTCCAGCTCGCTTGCAAGCGCTATTGCGAATCTGTCCAGATTTGACAGATTGCTTGTCAGGATACGGACCGGTGTACCGTCATAGCCGTTCTCGGAAAGCATTCTGCGCGCACCTTCCTTGTCTCCGGCATCGTAGCGTGGCTCACTGTCCGTCACAGCCCACAGCCGCTGGTTCCCTTCCATGTAGTCCGGGTGCATGACATAACCGCCGCCACCATAACAGGCAGCCATAGGAACATCCAGGTCAACTGCCATGTTCACTGCAGTCCTGACATACTGATCGGCACACAGTCCCTGTCTCTTGTTGAAGAGGATGACAACACTTCCTGCCTCCTCTCCCCTGGAGACCACAAGGTCATCATTCTCCTCAAGGCGCGGTATGTCGTCATTCATAACATCATTTATGAAGTCATACAGCCCGGTCTCGCAGCCGGTTGTCCGGGCGAAGGAATCGGGTACGAAATGGTAGATGATGACAGGGATATAGGCATGCTTGAAGCCGGCAAGACCATCCATCTGCCCGCCGTACGGGCAGTAGTCCTCAAACCGCTCAAGCCTGACGCTGCTGCCACGCTCCCAGCTGACGAAGCGGTATGGTCCTGTTCCTATATACTCTGTCACCAGACCGTCACTGTCCAGGCTGTCAAACATCTCGCGCGCATAGACGACTGCGGCCTGCGGGCTGCCTGCCATCATTTCCGGAAGAAACAGAATGGGTTCCTGGGCATCAATGCGGACAGTATTGCCGTCGACGGCAGTGAACCGGGCACCATCCAGCATGGAAGCGACTGCGGCATTGTACTCTATCCAGCGGTTCATTGACAGCACGACATCCTCACTTGTCATAATCCGGCCATTATGGAATCTCACGCCTTCCCTCAGGTGGAAGATCCAGCCCCGGCTTCCGTTCACTGGCTCGAAAGAACTGCAGAGCTCCGGCACGGCCCTTCCCTCACCATTCAGCGTGACCAGACGCTCAAAGACATTTCCAGCCATGACGTACCGGGCTATCTGGGAGGAATTGACATGGACATCAAAGGTGGGCGGCTCCTGAGAGACGGCGACATCAAGCACGTCCCGGCTGCCGGAATCCGGAGCACAAGAGACAAGGGAGAGTAAGGCAAAAAAGATGACCAGAAAACGCATATGTGCGATTCTACCAGAAAATCGGCAAGATAGCTCCATCCTCTGATATGATGTGACCGTTGTAAAGAACTCTTTTATGCGATTTTCTCCTTCTGCCGGTTTATAGGATGGCAAGGCCTGTACAGGTAAGGGAAAGAGCTCAGTTTCTATCGGCACTTGGCCATTCTGATATACGCGGATTGATTACCTGCAGGTCAATG
>CALXOO010000052.1 GCA_944390045.1 uncultured Spirochaetales bacterium
TGGAAGCACATAATTGCTTGGCATACAAGGAGCAACAAAAGTAGAAATTGGTACTTGACAGAGGTCACATCATATGAACCGTTCAGGTTGCCATACAGTATCTTCGTGGGGGCTATGGATTTGTTGATATGGGGGCAATGATGGCTATGCTTGTGCTTGCAATGATACCTGTTATAGTGTTTTTCTTGGTTTGTCAGAAGTATATTATTGAGGGGGTGACCGCTGGTGCAGTCAAGGCGTAAGAATCTGGATAGAAAGAAAAAAGTAACGGTAGAGGACATAGCCAAAGCAAGTGGTTATAGCATGACTTCTGTTTCTTTTGCCTTCAACAAACCTGAGCGTATAGGGGAAGAAACCAGAGCTCATATACTCAAGGTGGCGGGGGATCTTGGGTACATTCCAGATCCGGGAGCACGAAGTTTTGTTACAGGAAAGCACAGAGCAATAGGCTTTCTGTTGCCTCATAAATCAGACTACACATTGTCTAATCCGCATATTCTGGGAATAATCAGGGGAGTTGTCAGGATTTGCGAGCAGAACAACTACACTCTGAGCATCCTTCCTCCGGTTCGTTCAAGCATTGATGAAGCCATCCGTAATGCTGAGGTTGATGGTTTTCTTACTGTTGGACTTACTATTACTGATGGCATACGTTACTCTTTTGCCTCGCGTGATCTTCCTCTTGTTACTATTGGAGGTGACAACAGCAATGACTATCCGAATATCAACATAGATGAAGAAGCCGCAGGCAAACTGATAGTACAGAAGGCTATAGAAAAAGGGCATCGTGCTTTTGTATTCGTGACATTGGAAAACCCGGGCATAGGAGACTACTACGAGAGTTCTGGAATATCAAGGAGAATTAAAGGGTATCGCAGTGCTCTTGATGCAGCAGGTATAGATCTTGATGAATGCTCTGTCGTGCCGAGTTTCTCTACAATTCAGGGGGGTATGGATGCTGCTGACATTATTTTTACAGAGCACCGTAATGCTTCTTGTATTGTCAGTACGGCTGATATCACTTCAATCGGAATACTAAAAAGAGCAGAAGATTTGGGGATAAAGATTCCCGGAGATTTCTCACTGGTCAGCTTTGATGGCTTGGATGAATCATATTATCGCTATGATCTGTCCACAATTGTCCAATCTCCAGAGGCAAAAGGAATGGCTGCGGCGAATGCTTTATTTTCTATGATAAATGGCTCTGAGGAGCCAAGGCTGAACATAACAATCCCATTTGAATATAACGAAGGAAGTACATTGGGTAGCAGGTAATGTCAAAATACAACATCATTTTAATTAATACGCATGATACAGGTAGGTTTATCAGCCCGTATGGCTATGATGCACCTACGCCACATTTGATGGAGTTCGCTCTTAACGGAATAACTTTTAGGAAGTGTTTTTCTGCAGCCCCTACGTGTTCTCCTAGCCGTGCTGCAACACTTACAGGTATATGTCCGCACAAGACAGGAATGCAGGGATTAGTAAACAGAGGTTGGCAGCTTTTTGACAACAGCAGACATCTTGCTTCTTTTCTCAGGGCAAATGGATATGAAACCGTGTTGTGCGGGCTTCAGCATGAGGGAAAGGACTGGAGGAATCTGGGCTATACTAGAAGCATAGGTCTGGACGAGCATGTTGAAATGGACCGAGTTGAATGGGATATACGGAATACTGAAAGAGCTGTTTCCTATTTAAGTGAGGATCATGAAAGACCATTCTTTCTTTCTGTGGGGTTTTTCGGTACTCACAGGGAATATCCTGAATCCAGCGGGAAAATTAATCCTGACTTTCTGCAGGTTCCAGCAATCTTGCCTGACTGCCACGAAATAAGGAAAGATTTTGCAGACTTCTATCAGAGTGTTAGCAATGTCGATACATGCTTTGGAAGAATTCTTAATGCGATAAAGGCAAGAGGAAGAGAAAAAGATTCGATTATTATTTTTACCACTGATCATGGTATAGCTTTCCCCTATATGAAGTGTACACTGTTCGATACCGGAATTGGCGTAAGCTTTATCATGGATTATCCAGGCAACCGGCTGAAGGGCAGGGCGTGCGATGCTTTAATTTCACAATGTGACATTTTTCCGACTCTCTGTGATCTGCTGGAAATTGAGAAACCTACCTGGTTAGAGGGTGTCAGTTTCCTGCCAATTCTGAATGGCGAAAAGAAAGAAGTGCGAGAAGAAGTTTTTGCTGAAGTTACTTATCATGCATCCTATGAGCCAATGCGCTGCATCAGAACAAGCAGGTACAAGTACATTAAACTGTTTTACGGCAATGAACCTGTCCCTGCCAATATTGATGATAGTCCAAGCAAGTCTTTTTTTGTTGACAATGGAATGCTTGACAGAAAAAAAGAAACAGAGATGCTGTTTGATCTGATATATGATCCTGTGGAACGGATGAATTTGGCATATAAAGAAGAATATCAGAGTGTCAGAGAATCGCTGGATACAGCTTTGAGAATGTGGATGGAAAAAACAGAAGACCCGCTGCTTTATTCGCCGATAGTCCCTAAACCGAAAGGTGCTCAGGTTAATAAGCCTGACTGTATCAGCCCGATGTTTGAGGATTACATTCCAGCAATGGATACCGACTGGCAGTATTAGCTCCCGTTAGGGCGGTCAATTCGCTCAAACGGAGTGAGCTGACCGCTTTAGCCGGAGTGACTACTTAATAATGTCAGGGTGCATATCAGTCTCAAGCCAAGTTTCTTTTTTTTCTATTATAGCTTACTGCTTGTCTTTCTCTGGATCTGGACTAGAATCCTGCATGTTGATTTATGGGCCTATAGCTCAGCGGTCAGAGCCGCGGACTCATAACCCGTTGGTCCCTGGTTCAAATCCAGGTGGGCCCACTATTTAATAAACTCCCTGTGATGTATGGGAGTTTGTTTTTTTCATGCAGTTGAACAGCCTATAAAAAACTCCTTGCATGGCAAGGAGTTCTGATTGCCGCCTCCAGGAATCGAACCAGGGACACAAGGATTTTCAGTCCTTTGCTCTACCAACTGAGCTAAAGCGGCAGTTTCTCATGTAGCAACAGGTGAGAAATTACCAGAACTCCACAACAAATGCAAGTGCTTTTCAAAAGAAAGGTTGATAAATTTCATCTTCACAATGGAAACAAGGAAACGGGGCCTCTTGTCTCCGCCTCCTCTTTCATGCGATCAGGCGCCATGACCGCCATCCACTGCATATACTGATCCTGTTACGTAGCTTGCCTCATCGGATGCAAGGAATGCAGCGACTGCTGCCACTTCCGCCGGTCTTCCGAAGCGCTTGAGCGGAATTGACTGTGCGATGTATTCCGCCACCCGCTCCGTGTTCCCTGTGGCGGAGAAGTATACAACTGCAGTCTGTGCGAAAAGGTATGAACACAGTGCTGCCTCAATAATAAGAAAGATCAAGAGTATTTTCTTCATCAGTAGTGTCTCCTTTGTCTCATGGATAGCATTTCACTTCGGCTTTGTGCTTTCACCGCTTCCAAAAAGAATAGTGAACCGCGGTCAGTGGGTAAGCTGACCGCTCAAAATGGAGGATCTTACAGCAAGTCCTTGGGCTTTTGAGCAGGATCCATGAGCCTAATATCAGGGCCCGTGATGGTAACGATCTTGGCTCTCCCCATGATCCGTCCCATGATGGACGCCCCGAGACTCTTGTTTCCAACCATTTCGGGAAGCTTGCTGAGATCGCACTGCGTGCAGATGAGGAAAGACCTCCGCTTCACATCGAATGTATTGAACAGATCTTGCAGGATGTAGACATCCGACTCTGTCATCTCGCAATTGAGAAATTCATCGATGCAAAGAAAGATGTTCGAATAGAATCTGATCCTCTTGCCGTACTTCTTGCTTCCATCCTCTGCATCCCTTATCTTTCTGGATCTCAGATCCTCAAGAAGGGCGGGGAATGTTGTCCAGTAGGTTCTGTAGCATTCTGTGCAAGCTCTTGCCGCCACAGCCCTGTGAATTTGCTTCCACATAGGCAGGTACAAAAATCAATTATAGGAGTTGAAAACATCGAACTGCTTGCCTATACGATTTGCAGCGGTCTTTATGTCCAAAGTTGCGCGGTCAGGCTTCCAAGGGCGGTTTGGGACTCCATCTTGTAGCGGTCACGATATCCAGAATCAAGCGGTTTGATTATCCATCTGCCCCGGTCGGCATTCCATTCCCAACGGTTGGGTTATCCAAACAGTATCGTTTGCATTCTCCGTTCTCTGTTGGTCTACATGTCCGATGCTGCTCGGTGAATGCAGCTTTGAGGTAGTCGAAGTTTTTTCATCACTGGTCACCGGAAGTTGCCAGACTTTCAGCCAGGACAGGCAGCGTGTCAGATTGACCCGTTTCAGGCCTTGTGCCTGCCTTCAGGGGGTCATTTCTGCCCGCTTTTCTGCATTCTGGAAGACTGCTGGGTCACATGTGCTCCATTTGGCTCTGAAGGGGAATAGTGCGGCTTAGACAATTTGTTATATTGTAAATACTTATGATTTTGGCATGGCTGATGCTTTATTCTTTGTGTCCCTCCTGGAGGGGCACAAAAAAATAGACGTTAGGAGGCCAAAAGATGGCAAACAATATTACAAAATACAATCACAGCAACAGAGGCTTGAGCCTGTTCGATGATTTCTTTGATTCAATGTTCAATTCGTTCGACAGCTGGAACACAAGACTTCCTGCCGTGGATGTCGAGGAGAACAAGGACAACTACCTGGTGAAGGCTGAGCTGCCCGGGTTCAACGAAGACAATGTGAAGATCACGGTCGAGGACAATGTCCTGAGGATCAGCGGCGAGATCAGTGAAAAGGATGATGAGAAGGACAAGGACGGAAAGAAGTACATCGTCAGGGAGCGCAGACATGAGTCCTTTGAGAGGAGTTTCTCCCTTCCTGAGACCGTGAAGGCCGATGAGATCAGCGCAGAGTTCAAGAATGGACTGCTGACAGTCACACTTCCAAAGAAGGAGACTGAGGAGCCCAGGAAGATCGAAGTGAAGATCAACAAGTAAGGGCTGACAGACTGCAGAAGGCTGCCCGGGAGTGATTCCGGACAGCTTTTCTGTCTACAGCAGTCGTCCAAGTCTTGCGTCCAGCACTCCGTCCCTGACAGACGGACATGTTCCGCCGGAGCCGATTGCCTTTATGATGAGGGCAATCGCGATTTCGTCATCGTTCAGATTCGCAGGATAAAAGGGATTCTCGAAGACAGTCCTGTCTCCCAGCGTCACATGGCTCAGGGTAAGGCTCCCGTTGCCGGTCACGCTGTCACGGTGGAAGACGAATGGGATATGGCAGGGCCACTGTGTTCCATTGACCAGGCTGACGCCGTCCTGTGTGATTATGCCGTGCCTGCCGCGCACTTCAATCCTCTTGCCGAACAGATAGGAATGATACTGGTTTGAGGAGAAGTCATTGATGAAAAGCTTTCCCCCGAAGTCCAGAATGCGCACCTTTCTCACGTACTGTTCCTCTTTTCCTTCTCTTGTCAGTCCGCCACGTCCCCCGGTTGCCGTGACCGATGAGCCGAAGTCGCAGGACTGGATCTTGTCAGGCAGGGAGTCACCAAGGTGCAGTATCCTGCGCGCGATTGAGGCCGCGTGATGGTTGTGAAGGCCGGAGAGGTACAGCTGATCCGCCTCTCCGATAAGGTCAAGGGCGGCAATGACCGAAGAAAAGAGCGGTGTGTATGCGTACTGCTCGGCAACGGCGCCGTCCATCGGAAGCAGACTCATGTTGTCCTCGTCGCTGAAGGGCAGGAAACTTGTTTCGCAAAGCACGTTCTCCCCGCGTGATCTCAGCAGCCTGACCGTCTCGAGAAAACCCTCTTTCCCGGAAGCGACAATGACGATGTCATGTTCATGCGACAAGGCCTCATCCATGTCATGAGTCGCGCACAGTCCCATTGCGGAAATGAGGGCCAGACGTTCCTGATGGCGTGTATATACTGCACCTATCGAAAGAAGTCCGGGCAGGGCAGCTGCTATTCTCACATAGAACATCGCCCTCCAGCCGGTGCCGAAAAGAATCGCCTTCATGTCACAGTCCCTCCGTCAGCACACGACGTGCGTTCAGATACCAGAATTTCTCCAGCACCCTGTCACTGAGGCCGCTGGCAGAGAGCGCGTCAAGCAGACGGGGCATGTCACTGACCCTTGCGATCTCAAGCTGTCCACCTATGCCGTCATTGTCGCTTCCCAGTGCGATCACGTCCTCTCCGCCTGCATCGATCATGTGGCGGACATGGGCAACCATGTCTTCTATTCTGCTTTCTGTCTCTTCGATTGTGCGGCCTGGCTGCTCGCGCAGGAAGACGGGGCAGAAATTGAGACCCACGACGCCGCCTCTGTCGGCAATGGCCCTGATCATTTCGTCTGTCAGGTTCCGCTGATGTCCGCACAGGCTCCTGCAGTTGGAATGGCTTGCGATTATCATCACATCCTTCATGCCCATCAGGTCCCAGAAGCCCCCATCAGAAAGATGGGAGACGTCCACGATGACATGTTCCGCCGCAAGGCGCCCGGCAAGTCTCCTGCCTTCATCTGTCAGGCCTTTTTCCATCTCGCTGGAAACCGGACTGCAGGGCCTGGCGTAGACGTTTTCATTGTTCCAGACCAGTCCGATGATGCGCGGTTTCCAGCTGAGGACCTCGTCCTCTCTCTCCTCAAGCCCTTCTGTAGGACCCATGTCCTCTATCGTCAGGATGGCGCACAGGCTTCCATCTGGTGCTGTTGCCTTGTGGATCAGATCGCTGTTGTCCCTGACCTCACGCTCGAAGCGCAGGTGCATGGACTGCAAGAAGGCCCATCGGTCTTCTGCCTCCTGAGGCGTGAAGAGAGCGAAGCACTGGGCCTGTGCATTGATCTCAGTCAGTCCCTCAAGGCTGACTGAGAGGCTGTTGTGCCTGAGGTTCCCGCTGTCCTTTTCTGTCTGGAGCCTTAGAATGGTGTCACAATGCAGGTCAATCATAATGGCCGGATTATAGCACAAATCCTCACTGCGGATTATATTTCTGAATCATGGCGGAAAAGATCATAGTACACGGTGCGAAGGTCCATAATCTCAGAAACATAGATGTCGAGATACCACTGAACAGAATAGTGGCCATTGCCGGCCTTTCCGGATCCGGCAAGTCTTCGCTTGCCCTTGGCGTGCTCTATGCGGAGGGCTCAAGGCGCTATCTTGAGAGCCTTTCCACTTACACGAGGCGCAGGATGACACAGGCCCAGAAGGCCTTTGTCGATGAGGTCCTGTACATCCCTGCCGCCCTGGCACTGCGCCAGAGGCCGGCCGTACCCGGAATCAGGAGTACCTTCGGAACCGCAAGCGAGCTGCTGAACTCTCTCCGCCTGATGTTCTCCAGACTGGCCAGCCATGTCTGTCCGAACGGCCACTATCATGAACCGACTCTCGATGTCGCTGCCGAGAATGAGCTTGTGTGTCCGGTCTGCGGCGTGCACTTCTTCGCTCCGGGGGCAGAGGATCTGGCCTTCAACAGTACCGGTGCCTGTCCGCGGTGCAATGGGACAGGAGTGGTCAGGACAGTTGACGAGTCCACCCTTGTTCCGGATGAGAGCCTTACTATAGAGGAGGGGGCCGTCGCTCCCTGGAACAGTCTCATGTGGTCGCTCATGGTCGATGTCTGCCGGGCAATGGGCGTCAGGACGGATGTGCCCTTCTGCCAGCTGACGGAGAAGGAGAGGTGGATTGTCTTCCACGGTCCTGCCGAGAAGAAGCACATTCTCTACAAATCCAAAAATTCGAATCAGGCCGGAGAGCTGGACTTCACTTATTACAATGCTGTCTATACAGTCGAGAACGCACTTGCCAAAGTAAAGGATGAGACAGGGATGAAGAGAGTGGAGAAATTCCTCCGCGAGGACGTCTGCCCGGACTGCCATGGCAGCCGGCTTTCAGCGGCGGCACGCTCACCGGTTCTCATGGGACGGCATCTGGATGAAGTGTGCACCTTTCCCCTCGATGAGCTGACCGGGTGGGTGCGCAGTGTGCCGGCAAGTCTTCCGGAGGCGATGCGCCCGATGGCTGAGAGTATTGTGGAGAGTTTCCTCGACAATGCGGTACGGCTCATGGACCTGGGACTAGGCTATCTTTCACTTGACAGGGCCACCTCGACGCTCAGTACGGGAGAGCGTCAGCGAGTCCAGCTGGCACGTTGTGTGCGCAACAGGACTACAGGTGTCCTCTATGTGTTGGATGAGCCCTCAATCGGTATGCATCCGGCCAACATCGAGGCACTCAAGCATGTCATGAGAGAACTGGTTGCTGACGGCAACTCGGTTGTGCTCGTCGACCATGACACACGGATACTGCAGGCGGCGGACTACCTGATAGAAATGGGGCCGGGAGCCGGAACACAGGGCGGCAGCGTGCTCTGCCAGGGGACTCTGGAGGAGGTGGCAGATGATCCTGCATCCCTCATAGGGCCGTTTATCAGCGGCAGGGCAGCTGTCAGCTGCAGGGAGCGGACTGGTGCTGCGGGCATTTTCAGCGAAGGCTCAATAAGGATGTCCACCACTCAGATCCATACCGTAGGACCGCTGGAGGTGTCGGTACCTAAGGGTAGGCTGACTGTCGTCACTGGAGTCTCCGGTTCCGGAAAGACCACGATGGTGCTTGAAAGTCTCGTACCCGCGCTTCAGGCGATGTTCAGCGGCAGGCCCCTGCCAGAGCACGTCAGGTCAGTCAGCGCTCCCGGACTGTCAAGCGTCAAGCTCATTGATGCAAGTCCGATCGGAATAAATGTACGCAGTACTGTGGCCACATACTCTGACGTGCATGATGAACTGCGCAAGCTCTATGCCCGGCTTCCGGAGGCAAAGGCAGCCCGGCTCAGGGCCGGGGACTTCTCCTACAACACAGGCTCGCTCCGCTGTCCTGTGTGTGACGGCACCGGATCCATCAGCCTGGATGTCCAGTTCCTGCCTGATGTCGACATTCCCTGTCCTGAATGCCGCGGCTCACGGTATGATAAAAGGGCCCGCACAGTGCTCTACAAAGGCTTCAGCCTTCCCCAGATCATGGCCATGGGCATAGATGAGGCCATTGGAGTCTTCAGCGACAGACCTGTGATCCGTTCACGGCTTGAGACTCTGTCACGGCTTGGACTTGGCTATCTGACGCTCGGCCAGGAGACTCCGGGCCTTTCGGGAGGGGAGGCGCAGCGGCTGAAGCTCGCAAGTGAGATGGGCCGTTTCCAGGGAGACTCCATCTTTGTCTTCGATGAGCCCACAATCGGACTTCACCCCCTGGACGTGCGCAGTCTGCTGACAGTGTTCCAGTCACTTATCGACAGAGGCGCCACAGTGCTTGTGATCGAGCATGATGAGGATGTGATACGAAACGCCGATTATGTGATTGACATGGGGCCGGGTGGAGGCACCTTCGGAGGCAGGATCGTCGCACAGGGACCTCCTGAGGCGATAAAGGATTGTCCTGAAAGCATTACCGGACGCTGGCTCAGGTGAAAACATCTTCACATAAAACCGGCAAGGAAGCTGCTGTCTTTTAAGGCAGCAGAGGAATTACGGATAAGTGATATTGCGAGTCAATTGTTTATATGGTATAATAATAGCTGTATGGAACAGACGATTACGGCAAAGCTTCTCCTTGCAGTTTCCGAA
>CALXOO010000053.1 GCA_944390045.1 uncultured Spirochaetales bacterium
CCTTTCAAGACAGGCAGGCCAGGATCCGGATGTCATCGCCTATGCGGACAGGGGAACGGCGAGGATAAAGAAGAAGTATTACGCTCTCAAGGAGAATGGCAAGCATTCCAATGTCGCAAAGGCAGCCTGTGCTCGAGAGCTCGCATGCTTCATCTGGGGAATGATGACCGGCAACTACGATCAGAATGATGCTGTGACTGCATGACGTAGTACAGCATTGGTATCTATCGGGCATATGTGCTGTTGGTCTTTCCCGGCCGGCTGACGACAGTCTAGATCTTGCTATCTTCGTAAAAATTATAAGACAAGCCATTATTCGGTTTGATTCTTGAGCTCAAACAGAAAGAGCAGTAAGCGGACCATTGGCCTACGGTAACCAATCCATGAATATGAAAGTGGTCAAAAGCTGAAAAACTGATTTCAGCCTGCCTTGGAAGCCTAGCAGCACATGATTTTTAACATTCAAAGGAGTCTTGGGAGAGTCTGAAAAGAAAGTTTGATTTAGTATTTGACAAAGGTCACATCATATGAATTTTTAGTCATCATCACGGTTTTTGTCCCGATTATGGGCATGAGACTGCTGCTTGTTCACATTATCGCACTGCTTCTGCTCGCCTCCTGTTCGTTTTCCGGCAGGGATACGGTCACAATCTCGCTTGGAGAGACCCACTACTGGGAATATCTTGAGGACAGGCCGATGTGGTATACCCTGGTCTGGTTTGACGGCAGCAGTATCAGAAGGAGGACCGTCGGCTCCTCATCCAGACTTGTCGAGGTGTCTGTCAAGAGGGGAGCGTGCTGTGTGTTTGCCGCTTATCCTCTTGACTCCCTGCGCCCTATGGGCGGCTTTCACAGTCCGGGCAGCAGTGCTCCGGTCCATCTGTCATTTGACAATGGCCGGCTGGCAGATCTTGTGCTGGAGACCGCGGAGAAGTACCCTGACCTGGTCAGGTCCCTGGATGCTGACAGCCTTCTGGCGCTGGTACCGCCTGATTTTGACGAGGATGCGCTTTACGAAGACTTCGTGGACGGCAGCCTGGGATATTCCAGACCAGCTTCCCGGAAGACCTTCAGCATCTCATTCTCATCCCTGCCGGAGGGCCGTTACGTCAGCGAATATGATGACGGACCGTGTTTTGATATGTCCCACGGAGCTGTTTTCACATTTGAGCTCAGCGCAGGAATTCACCGCTTCTACAACAGCGGAAAGGACTTTGTCCATGTCGTCGCGGTATATCCTGACGGAAGCAGCAGCACATACAACTATCTATTGTCGGGCTGGTAGTGTTATAGTTCTGTCGATGGAATCGTTGAAAGAACTGTTCAGGATCGGCTACGGGCCGTCCAGCTCCCATACGATGGGACCGCGTGCGGCAATGGACCGCTTCTGCTCAAGACACGGCGAATGTGTCTCATATGTCGCCGAACTGTATGGATCTCTGGCCGCAACTGGCAAGGGCCACCTTACGGACAGGGCCATCAGGGAGGTCGCGCACAAGTATGGCAAACCGGTCGAGATACGCTGGTTTCCCGAGACTTTCAAGCCCTTTCACCCCAATGCCATAACCATCCGCGGGCTGGATGGATCAGGCAGCGAGACGGCCAGCAAGACCTATTACTCAGTCGGCGGAGGCAAGATTGTCACGGAGGATGATAACGACCTGTCTCCGGTTGATATCTATCCGGCTGACAAATGCGGCACCTTCGCCCGGCTGCTCCAGTACTGCAATGAGGAAGGGCTGCAGATCTGGGAAGTCGTGCTGGAAGTGGAGGGAGAGGAGATCCTTGACTACATCATGGAGGTCTGGCAGACGATGAAGGTCGCCATCCAGCGCGGCCTGAACAATGAGGGCGTGCTGCCAGGCGGACTTAAGCTCCAGAGAAAGGCGGCACAGTATTATGCCAAGGCCCGCGACTTCAACGGGACAATCGGCGGCAATGCTCTTCCTCTGGCCTATGCCCTGGCTGTCAGCGAGGAGAATGCCGGAGGAGGGGAGATCGTCACGGCTCCCACCTGCGGCAGCTGCGGGGTCCTTCCGTCAGTGCTGTATTACCTGATGACCCAGAATGACCTGGCGGAGACAAGGGTGTACCGTGCGCTGCTCACTGCGGGAATGATAGGCAATATCGTGAAGACAAACGGTTCGATATCAGGGGCGGAGGTAGGCTGTCAGGGAGAAGTCGGAGTCGCCTGTGCCATGGCCGGCGGAGCGGCAGCCCAGCTGCTGGGCGGCAGCATATATCAGATAGAATACGCCGCGGAAATGGGCCTGGAGCACCATCTCGGCCTGACCTGCGATCCAATGAAGGGTCTGGTGCAGATTCCCTGCATAGAGCGCAACGCCCTGGCCAGCATGAGAGCTCTGGACCATGCGCTGTATGCGCTGATGAGTGATGGCCGCCACAAGGTGTCCTTTGATGCGGCAGTGGAGGTGATGATGGAGACCGGACAGGCCCTGCCTTCCCTCTACAGGGAGACGAGCATGGGTGGTCTTGCCCTGATTCACTGAGGTCCTGTCAGCCCTTCCTGATCACCTTGTCCAGTGCCTTGCCGCGGGCAAGCTCATCCACGAGCTTGTCCAGGCTCCTGATCTGCCTCATCAGCGGATCCTCAATGGACTCAAGTCTTACAGAGCATATGCTGCCTGTGACGAGCGCGCTGTTGGCTGCCGCATCCGGGGCCTGCCGGAAGAAGTCCGCATATGTGATATCCGATTTCTCCAGCTCCCGTATTTTCTCTGGACTGTACCCGGTCAGCCAGCTGGTGACTGCCTCGACTTCTCCTGCGGACCGGCCCTTCCTGAGGGCCTTGGCGACAAGCAGGGAATATATTTTTCCGAAGCCGTACTGGAACACTTTCTCCATGACAGAGCATTCTAAACTCAGAAATACAGGAAGTAAACCAGCAGTCGGTTGAGTCGAGAAAGACATTCAGGGAGAATTGCGCATATGAACAGTGAAATGACATTGGGGCGCAAGATTGCGCAGCTCAGAAAGGAAAAGGGAATGACCCAGCTGGAACTTGCCGGGCTGATGGGTGTCACGGACAAGGCCGTGTCGAAATGGGAGAGGGATCTGTCCTGTCCGGACATCACCACACTGCCACGTCTGGCAGAAGTTCTGGGAGTCAGTGTTGACGAACTCCTTCAGTGCGATGGCAGCCTGTCTTCTCCCACTCAGGAGGAAGGCGGAGCGGTTAAATATGTGTCGCTGGCCCTGCAGGCTGTAGGCATGGCCATGGGCATAGCCGTGGCAGTCTCTTCTGTCCTCGGCTCCACAGACTACAGATCTTCAGCCATACTCCTCGGAACCGGGCTGGCCTGTCTCGGAATATACAGCTTTGTGAAAAAGTAGGAGCTGTCGAAAAAGTGATATGCTGTCCATAACTCACCTTATGTATGTTTTACCGGCACAGGCCAAAAATATATGCGTAGTTTTTGAGCATCTGCTGGACAGGGAATTCAGGTAAGCAAAGTATGGACGGACCTGCCAACAGGAGATCTGTCCATGTGTGAGAGATGGAGCCAGAGTCCAGAAGGCTGCCGGCTCTTCCTTTGTATCTGGAACACTGGCATGTTTTTTCTTTATGGTAAGATCCGCGTGTTCCATATGGTATTGTGATCAGTTTGAACAAAAAGGGTTTTGCAGGTCATGACTGTCTTGTACCTGCTGCCTGATATTTGTCCATTTGGACAAAGATTGAGGACGCCGATTTGTAATTTATGCTAATGAAAAGACTTCCATCATGAATCTAAACTCAAGACAAATCAAATGAAGGGGGTTCATTATGGAAGACAGATATGAAATCAGGGAAAGCGAAAGGCAGAGCTGGCTTTCTCTTGCGTTTGTGTGGACTGGCAGCATGATCTGCATTCCCTGCCTGATGATAGGGGGCGTGATCGGGACAGGGCTGAGTCTGGCTGACGTTGTGCTGGCAGTCATTGCCGGCTATGGCATTGTCTGTGCCTACATGTGTCTTATCGGCATGGAAAGCTGCGACACAGGGCTTCCGACAGTGTCCATGGCCGCTTCTGTGCTTGGAAGAAAAGGAGCACAGTTCATAATCAGTCTCATGCTTGCAATTGCCTGCGTCGGCTGGTTCGGAATCCAGAGTGCCGTATGTGGAGAGTCTTTCTCTTCAATGATTGCCAGTATTACAGGCTTTGAGATACCGGTGTGGCTGTCAAGCGTGTTCTGGGGAGTCGTCATGTTGCTGACGGCTGTCTATGGATACAACGGACTGAAAATACTCAACTACATAGCAGTCCCGGCCCTTGTGATCGTTCTTGTCTACAGCATGATTCTCGCCTTTGCCGGGGGCGGACTGGATGCTGTCAGGGCCTTCTCCCCTCAGACGGAGCTTCCTTTCATATCCGCTGTGAGCATGGTTGTCGCATCCTTTGCCCTCGGCGGTGTCATAAGCGGGGACTATTCGCGCTACGCAAGAAGCAGGAAGGATGTGATAAAGAGCACTGTTGTGGGAGTCTTCCCTTCCGGCATGGTCATGATACTTGTCGGTGCGGTTCTCTCAATCGTGACCGGCCAGTATGATATTTCGCTCGTGCTTGCCGCTGTCGGCGTGCCTGCCCTTGGCCTTGTGGCCCTGGTTCTCGCCACCTGGACAACTAATGTCACGAATGCCTACAGCGGAGGCCTGGCCGTTTCCAACCTGTTCGGCTTCGGAGAGGACAGGTTCAGGGTCTCCTGTGCCGCGGCCGGAGTGACAGGCACTGTGCTTGCGGCGGCAGGACTGCTTTCCAGATTTGAGTTTTTCCTGAATATCCTTAGTGCGCTCATTCCTCCGATTGCAGGAGTGATGATTGCCTCTTACTGGATAATTGGAAAGGGCAGGAAGGAAAACCTTGTTCAGAAAGAAGGCTGGTATCTTCCTGGCATCCTTGCCTTTGGCGCAGGAGCTGTCGTGGCTTATGTCACCGGCAATATCGCAGTCTTCTTCATCGGACCTGTCAACGGAATTGCCGTATCAATGCTGTGTTTCATAATCTTTGAGAAAATAAAGAATAAAGGAGAAAAATAATATATGAGAAAGATCGGGAAAAAGGAGATCAATGACATTGCGACCGGCGCCGCCCTGCTTGGTGCCGGCGGGGGCGGGGATCCTTACATCGGACGTCTGATTGCCCTCAATGCGGTTGAGGAATGCGGCGAGGTCACTCTTCTCAGTCCGGATGAGGTCCCTGACGACGCATTCATCGTTCCAATTGCGATGATGGGAGCTCCGACGGTGCTGTGCGAGAAGGCGATCAACGGAGGAGAGTACAGGGTTCTTGCCCAGATGGTTGAGTCATACTTCGGCAGGAAGATCTATGCATTCATGCCGATTGAGGCCGGAGGAGTAAACAGTATGCTTCCGTTTGCCGCGGCGGCAAGGCTGGGCCTTCCTCTTGTTGACTGTGACGGTATGGGCAGGGCTTTTCCTGAGCTTCAGATGGTGACATTCACCCTGGGAGGAATGAATGCGACCCCTATGGCCCTGACGGACGAGAAGGGCAACAGCTGCATCTTCAACACTATCACGAACAAGTGGACAGAGGAGCTTGCCAGAAGCGTGACAATGTCTTGCGGAGGCTCTGTCTCTGTCTGCCTGTACACAATGTCCGGCGCTGAGATGAAAAAGTATGCTGTGAGGGACATCATCACCAGAAGCGAACGTCTTGGCTCTGCAATGCGCGTCATCAAGGAGTCGGGTCAGGATGACACGGAGGCAAGGTTTCTGGAAATCACGGAAGGCTTCAAGCTTTTCAAGGGAAAGATTGTTGATGTGAAGAGAGAGGTACGCGGCGCCTTCAACTTCGGCAGGGTGGTCCTTGAGGGCATTGGCGAATACAAGAACCATTCCTCTTATGTGGAATTCCAGAATGAGAACCTTGCTGCAGTTGTTGACGGCAGGATTGTGGCAACGGTTCCTGATCTGATCTGCCTCGTTGACAGCAACACCTATACTCCTGTGCCGACAGATGCGCTGAAGTATGGCAAGAGAGTACTGGTCATAGGGCTCAGATGCTTTGAGCAGTGGCGTTCGGAGGGCGGCCTTGCGCTTGTCGGCCCTCGCTACTTCGGTATCGAGACAGACTATATTCCAATTGAAGAGAGGGTAAATGCATGAATTACAGACTTGGAATAGATGTGGGCGGCACCAACACGGATGCTGTCATTATTGATGAGAACCTGAATGTAGCTTCTCAGGTCAAGGTTCCGACAACTCCGGATGTCTATACTGGAATCATGAATGCGGTGCGTGCAGTCCTCTCTTCAGGCAGCATAGATAAAAGAGACATCACGATGGCAATGCTGGGAACAACACAGTGCACGAATGCGATTGTTGAGAGAAAGAACCTTGTTCCTGTCGGTGTGCTCAGAATCGGAGCTCCCGCCACTGCGGGCATACAGCCGATGACAGACTGGCCTGAGGATCTGAAAAAGGTTGTTTACAGAAACACCATCATCCGCGGGGGTTATGAGTATGACGGAAAGGAGCTGAATCCTCTTGATGAAGAGGCCGCGAGAGCATTCTTCTCAGACATCAGGGGCCATGTGGACTCTGTTGCCATTTCAGGTGTGTTCTCCACATTGAGAAATGAGCAGGAGGTCAGGGCAGGCGAGATCGCACGCCAGGTGCTTGGTGCCGATGTCCATATCTCGCTTTCTTCTGAGATAGGATCCATGGGGCTTATTGAACGGGAGAATGCCACAATCCTGAATGCCGCACTGAACAAGGTAGCAAGGACATTCACGGAAGGCTTTGAGAAGAGCCTGAAGGAAGAGGGCCTTGAGAATGTCTCGCTGTATCTGTCTCAGAATGACGGTACCCTGATGAGCATTGAGGAAGCCCGCCGCTATCCTGTGCTCACAATCGCATGCGGCCCGACGAACAGCATCAGAGGTGCAAGCTACCTGTCGCATATCTCAAACGCAATCATTGTCGATGTCGGAGGTACGACGACAGATGTGGGCGCCCTGCAGAACGGCTTCCCGAGAGAGAGCGGGGTCGCTGTCACGATCGGGGGCGTGAGGACCAACTTCAGAATGCCTGATGTAGTCTCGATCGGCCTGGGCGGAGGAAGCATTGTCCGCATTCATGATGACGGTTCTGTCACGGTCGGTCCGGACAGCGTCGGCTACAGGATAACAAGCGAGGCTCTTGTGTTTGGCGGCAGTACTCTTACTGCAACTGATGTGGCAGTCCGTCTCGGTTTTGCTGATATCGGGGACAGATCCAGGGTCGCATCACTGGATGAGAAGACAGCCTTAAAAGCCATGGACGAGATCAGGAACAAGGTCGAGGAGGCAATTGACAGCATGAAGCTTTCAGGCAGTGATGTCACCGTTGTGCTTGCAGGAGGCGGCTCTGTGATAATCCCGCCGGCTCTCAAAGGTGCGAAAGAAGTCATCGTGCCGCCTTATTCTGACTGCGCAAACGCCATCGGAAGTGCGATAAGCAAGGTCAGCGGGTATTATGAGAAGCTTGTATCATATGATGAGATAGAACGCGAGCAGGCAATCAAGCTTGCAACGAATGAGGCCATTCTGGAAGCACTCAAGGCTGGCGCCAGGGCGGACAGTGTGGAAGTCGTGGAGCTTGAGGACGTACCTCTGCAGTACTATCCGGGCAATATGGTAAGGATCAGGATAAAGGTGGCAGGCGATCTAGCCTGATGCCTGTTCCTTAAGTATTCTTCTCATCATCAGGGCTCTGTAGAGCATCACGCTCTGCGGAGCCTTCGTTATGTCTGCATGCAGGAGAGAGGATATCCTCCTGATTCTGTACTTTACCGTGTTGTTGTGCACATTCATCATCCTGGATGTCCTGAGCGTGCTCAGATCAGCATCAAGGATGAATGCCTCCAGCGTCTCAAGGAGCGGGCCTGCATCTTCTGTCTCCTCCAGCACCTTGACTGGAGAAAGGACTTTCGCTATCTCATCCTCTCCCTTTGTGAGAACGGACAGGAAATAGTTGACCAGCTGCACATCGACAAGGTTGAGAACCTTTCTCCGGTATATCCTGCAGGCAAGCTCTAAGGAAGGCTGTATCTCGAGAAAAGCCTTCCTTACATCTCCGGTATCCCTGAGGCAGAAGGCCCTGATCATCATGCAGTCCATATCTGCCAGGACTAAAGAGACAGACTCTATGATATCCTCTCCCATACCAGAGGCGAGAAAGAGGACAATGCAGTCCTGGTAAAGATCCACTACTGGCCGGGAGATGAAGGGTGAGAGCTTATCCTTCACGCTCTCAAGCATCCTTTCTGCATCATTTCCGGATCTGATGACGATCATGGTGTCAAGACTTTTTACGTCTATGCTGAACAGGGCTGCCAGCCGCCTCATCTTCAGGCTCTCGTCCTGCAGAATGGCCCTGACCAGCTCCGCAATGACAGCCTCTCCGTGGTTTGGAGACCAGATGACAAGGAAAAGATGAAGCGTTTCCACAGTCATGGCGATCTGGTGGCTGAGCAGGGCGCTGCCGTTTTCCCTCACTGTCGTCAGCCTAAGGTTCTTGATGCCCCTTCCGCTGATATAGGATGTGCAGACATCCCAGCCTGGATCCATCGAGCCGGACTCAAAGCGCTCCTTCAGTTCGTTTTCCCTGCCATGAGGAAAAGTTGCGATGTTGATTATGTTTTTGTCCTGGTCCGAGAGGATGAGGCTGGCTCTGAGTCTGTCGCGCAGCATCTTCAGCACAGTTGAGACGCTTCTTAGCTCTGTGGGCAGCAGACTCACATCCTCAAGGATTTCAGCAACAAAATTAGTCTCTCCTTCCTCTTCCCTGAAAATGGCCTCGCTGATCTCGCTTATGGCATCGCTGTAGCGCAGCGAGTTGCTGTGCGGCATTTCAATCAGGGCGAAGTTGAGGCTGTCTGCACAGGCTGCCACATCCTTTGCGATAAATGGCACAAAGGTTCCCACATAGTAGAGCAGTATTCCTATCTCCCCAGCCTCCGCAAGTCGCCTTATCACCGCTTTCTGTGCTTCCGTGTCATTGCAGATATTCGCGAAGGCTGTGATGACAAGCTCGTTTCCCTCAAAGTTTATCGCACTGAACAGCTGATGCTGAGTCTCATTGGGAATGGAGTATTCCAGCACTGATACAGAAGAGACAGTGCGGTCTGCGGCAGCGGCTCCTGCAACAAGCTTTGCTCCACGCATGGATGGCAGATCAAGAATCCTTCTGACAGTCAGGCTCATGGAAAAACATTATCAGCAACGGAGGGAAAATGTAATACTGGCAGGAGGAACCGTACCGCAGTTTGCCTGAAATCTGCAGCAGAATCCTTTCTGCCGGCTTTTGCGAATGCGGAGGGAAAAATAATAATGCTGCGCCTTTTCCCTCAGCGCAGCATCAGTATGCTTCTCTGCACAGGTTATAGAATTGTTGCGAAAAACCCATTGGCTTGCCTATGGGATGAAAGCAACAGCATCAGAATGAGATAGTTGAAT
>CALXOO010000054.1 GCA_944390045.1 uncultured Spirochaetales bacterium
GCAAGACTCAGAAAACGCATCGAGGAGGTCTGACCCGGTTTAGCACTAGATTTTCCGCGAAACTTTAAAACGCAGGTCTCATACCTCCGATTCTGCCCAATTGATGGCGTTATTACAACAGCCGGACAACTACACAGAAACTCCACTTATGAAGCGGAGTTTTCTGAGTATATCAGTAAGTGTCAAAGGAGAGTAAAGAGATGAAACTAAGAAAGACAGTTTCCTTTATTGCAGTATTGACACTTACGGCCTCAATCGCCTTCGCCGCCAGTGTCCAGGACCTTTACACGGACTTCACCAGTGCGGTTGACGGAGGCGATGTCGCTGGTGCGATCGAGGCTTACGACAGGATGCAGGAGGCTCTGGAAGATGAGAGGAGCAGCATCGGGAAGGATATCAGCAAGGCCATTGACAAGAATGACAGGGTGCTGTACCGGAATGCGGTCTCTGAGCTGAGGTCTCTGGACGCATACACACTGACCAGTGCGGATACGGACGCGCTGCTCACGGCAATAGTCAACAGTGACAGCGGGGATGCCTCACAGTGGGCCGCCTGGCTGTATGACAATTCACGCTACTACCATCCCACTCTGACTCTTACGACAGATGTATCCGGCACCGGTTACAGGCAGTCATACAGAAGGTCCTTCTCGGCACAACCGGGAACAGAGATCACGCTTCCGTCGTCAATGGACGTGAACCCGTCGGCTGCCGGCGTGCTCACAGGCTGGGGAATAACTCCCGATGAGGCCACTTACGCCCCGGGTGAGACCATAACGATGCCATACACGGACCAGACTCTGTTCGCGATCTACTCCAGTCAGGTCGTGTTCACCAATGACGAGACAGGTGACAACACGGTCTTCACGGATGTCGCTGACGGCGATGTCGTGGAAGTCCCCACCCCGCCGGATCTCGAGGGTGCGATTTTCGAAGGCTGGTATGACAGACTGTCCGGACAGTATATCGCCCCCGGAGAGACTGAATACACGGTCAGGGGAATGGGCGCCAGGTTCGAAGCACTTTACGTCAAGCTCGAGGCTTCTGAGCTTGAGTGCGGGCACTACGACGTGAACAGAATCCCGACAGGGGTGCAGCTGCCCCTCACCTTCACTCTGTCCAACAGTGGAAGCGAGGATCTTTCCGGAGTCTCGATCACAGTCTCGAGCGACAGTGAATATGCCAGACTGATGAATACTGAGGCCTACATGAGGCACATGTATGCCGGCCAGGACTACACACTCACAGGAACAAGGCTCGTAGTCTCTCAGGACTGCCCCTCAGGAAGCCAGCTGCCGGTCACTGTCACGATGACAGACAGTGAGGGCAGAAGCTTCACAAGCACATTCACACTGACCATCAAGTGATTGCGGATCACTTGTATTATCCCTCTTGCCTCCCCTTTACCGAGCGGACGGGGAGGCACTTTTTTCTCATATGAACGATGCGGCGGTCAGAGCGACCGGAATGACGGAAAGCGCACTCAGCAGCGAGCCCAGGTAGAGTCTCATGCCCGTCTCCGGATCATTCTTTATTCTGAGGCAGAAGAGTGCGCACTTGGCAAAAAAGATGATGGCAAAGGCGATCCAGGAGCCGTAAAAGACCATCGCCGCATACAATATCCTTTCCACTGCGCCGGTGAGGGCCCCATAATGACGCCCCTCAGGCCCACAGTCGCAGGTCAGGGACAGGACCTTCTTCACCAGGATATTCACAGGGCGGATCAGGACCAGGGCGGCAAACAGCCAGGCAAGGACCTGACTGTAGTCCAGATCCATTGCTGAGAGAAAGAAGTGCACTTCCCTCCAGGGCTCGAAAAAGCCCCAGCGCACGCCGTAGAAAAAGGCCATGACGGCGAAGCCTGCCAGTCTCACGGCCTCCACAGAGAGGAATGCGGCGGCCCTCCCGCGCGGATCAGACAGACGGCGTGAGACAATGTAGAGCAGGATGTCGGCGGGAATGTGGAAAACAATGATGGCAAGAGCGTAAAGATAATTATTTCCATCCAGCACCGGAAGGAAGACGACAGCCGTTGCCGCGATGTAAAGCAAGAGTTCCACGGCAAGCCGGAGAACACTCCTGCCGCTCCTGAACGAGGAGAGGTAATAATATCCCAGGGTGTGCGCGAGCACGAACAGCATGAAAGCCTGTCTCATTTCCATACCCAGAGCATACTTCCTGTGACGCTTTTGTCAAAGCGGGGCTTTTTGATGCATTTTGCAGCCATTTTACTTTTCCCCAATTTTCTTTTCTCTGCTAAGATGATAGGAAAAGGAGAAAGAAAAATGAGAATTGGCATTTTGACAGCCGGCGGAGACTGCCCCGGACTCAACGCAGTCATCAGAGGTTTCGCAAAATATGTTTACAACCAGATTCCTGACGCGGAGATCATCGGAATCTCGGATGGTTACAGGGGACTGATCAACGGAGAGTTCAAGAACCTCAGGGAGTCTGACTTCTCGGGCATTCTCAACATCGGTGGAACAATTCTCGGCACCAGCCGCCAGCCATTCAAGGAAATGACCAAGGAAGAAGAGAATGGCCAGACAAGGCTTGACCAGATGGTGAAGAACTATAAGAAGGCCAAACTGGACCTGGTCGTCACGCTCGGAGGAGCCGGGACACACAAGACCGCCGCCCTGCTCTCAGGAGAAGGCTGCAACGTCATCGGTCTGCCGAAGACCATCGACAACGATATCTGGGGCACTGACGTCACCTTCGGGTTCCACTCCGCAGTGGACATAGATACAGAATGCATCGACCGCCTGCACACGACCGCCGCCAGCCACGGACGCACAATGGTCGTCGAGATCATGGGCAACAAGGTCGGCTGGCTGACGCTCTATTCCGGAATCGCAGGAGGAGCCGACATCATACTCATCCCCGAAATCCCTTATGATCCGGACGAAGTCTGCAAGACTGTTGCCAAACGCTACAAGAACGGCAAGGACTTCACGATCATCGCGATCGCAGAAGGCGCCATGAGCAGGCAGGAGGCCGAGATGAAGAAGACAGAGCGCATCGAGGCCAGGGGCGGAGAGGCCACGGCGACCAACTCGATAGCCAAGTACATCCAGGAACATGTGGGAGTCGAGACCCGCACTGTGGTCATAGGACACCTCCAGCGCGGCGGCAGCCCTTCTCCATACGACAGACTCATCTCGACAGAGCTGGGCTCATTCGCCGGCAAGCTGGTGCAGGAAGGCAACTTCGGCACCACAGTGGCAGTACAGGGCAACTCAATCACATACAACTGGCTTGCCGATGTGGCCGGCAAGACCAAGTACGTCGACGAGAACAACCAGATGGTGAACGTGGCACGCTCCATCGGCATCTCATTCGGAGACGGCAAGAAATTCAGGGGCATAAAGTGAGAAAGTACGCGATCATAGATTTTTCCGCATCAAGCCTTTCACTGCTGATAGTGAAGATAGAGGGACCCAAGATGGAGTCCCTCCTTCAGACAAGGACGGAGCTCAGCTTCTCAACCTCGATCTATGAAGGCAGGGTGCTTAGTGAGCAGGAAATCTTCGAAGTCGTCGAGTCTGCGGAGGGAATGCTGTCGCTGTGCCGGCAGAATGAAGTGGACAACGTCTATGCAATCGCATCCAGCACACTGTCGTCACTGGACAAGATCGACAGGCTCTTCGGCATGGTCGAGGAAAAGCTGGGACTCGTCATCGAGAAGCTGGACATAGCCGAGGAGGCAGAGGCCCGCCTTGTGGCCAACGAGCGATACAACATACTGCCGCGCGCGGTGCTCGTGGACTTCGGATCGCTCTCTCTCAAGCTCTACAGCTTCTCAAATTACCTGTGCACCATCCCTGTCGGACCGCTGGGACTGTACAAGGAGCATGTCGGAGAGATCATTCCAAGCACAGGCGAGGCTGACGCGATCAAGGCATCTGTCAGGAGCGCGCTGGATGAGGCCAACCTGCCGGAGGAAGGCTATTTCGAGAATGCGGTGCTCGCAGGCGTCTACAGCTGGGCACTGTACCAGCTTTATGCGGAGTACTACCAGCTGAGCCATCAGCATGGAGAGAAGATAATCCAGTACAAAAAGCTGAAAAAGCTGTGCAAATATCTGATCAAGCAGGAAAACAGCCGCTCGCTGATGATTCTGAGGAGCACACCGGATCTCATGCACCTCATCGTACCAGCCGCGCTGCTCGCAAAGCAGCTGCTCAAGCGCTTCGGTGTGTCAAACATCATCGTCTCCGATCTCGGCGTGAAAGAAGGAGTGCTCAAGCAGATAGCATCGGGCACGAGGACGGCGAAGGCACTGCATCTGACGCAAGAGGAGAGCCATGTCTAAAGAAATGTCAGTCCTGGGCAAATGTGTAAAGGGAGCTTATGAGAACAGGGAGATGAGCTGGCTCAGCTTCAACAAGAGAGTTCTGGACCAGGCCATGGACCTTACCAACCCGCTGCTCGAACGCTGCAAGTTCCTGTCCATCTTCATCTCAAACCTGGACGAGTTCATCCAGGTCAGGCTCGGCACGCTTGTGAACCAGAGCGCAAACGATCCCACCGCAAGGGAAAACAAGACTGAAATGACGGCAAGAGAGCAGGTTGACGCCATCCTGTCTACCCTTCCTTGGTGCTACAAGGTGAGTAATGAGACCTGGAAATTTCTCAGGACAGAGCTGTATGACAGAGGGCTGAACATCCTCAGGGGCAAAGACCTCTCAGAACGTCAGCGCACAGTGGCACTTGAGGAGTTCCAGCACCAGATTCTGCCCAGGACCACACCTATGGTCCTGGACAGCAAGCACCCGCTGTACCGCTTCGAGAACATGAAGGTCTATCTGCTGGTCAGCCTTGAGCGCAAGGGACGGCAGATGATCGGAGTCGCGTCCCTTCACAACTCCACACCGAGACTGCTCAGGCTCACCGGAGGAAAGAAGACGCATGTCATACTGTGCGAGGAGCTGCTGCTGGCCTTCGCTGACCAGGTCTTTCCGGGATTCACAATCGCATCCAAGGCGCTGGTCAGGGTAACAAGAAATGCTGATTTCGAGGCCAATGTGGAGGACGCTGACGATGAATACGGCTTCGATTTCTCCCGTCTGATCCAGACACGGGTCGAGGGCAGGACAGGCAGTGACGTCATACGGCTTGAGTCCACGGAACTTTCAGAGGATCTGAGGAATTTCCTCCTGAAGAACCTTTCAATAAAGAAGACCCACTGCTTCCAGATCTCCGGCTGTTTTGACTACAAGTTCATGTTCCGTCTGGGTGACTTCATTGACTACGAGACGGTCTCTTCCCTGCGCTACAGCGCCTACCGCCCGGTCACGCCGAAGTATCTTGCAGGCAAGACGGACCTCATCGCGGAGGTCAGGAAGAAAGACATCTTCCTCGCCTACCCTTATCAGAGCATGGACGTGCTCCTGCATCTGCTGGAACAGGCAGCCTCCGACAGCCGTGTCACTTCAATCAAGATCACGATCTACAGGCTTGCGGACCGCTCGAAGATCATCGAGCATCTGCTCAAGGCCGCAGAGAACGGCAAGGAAGTCGTGGCAGTGATGGAGCTGTGCGCCCGCTTTGACGAAGAGAACAATCTCTACAATGCTGACATGCTGCGTGATGCCGGCTGCACTGTCTTCTACGGAATAGATGACTATAAAGTACACTCCAAGATCATATCCATCACGCTTGAGGATGATGACGGCATCAGCTACATCACCCACATCGGAACCGGAAACTACAACGAGAGCACAGCCAGGCAGTACACTGACCTGAACATAATCACGGCAAACCAGGAGATAGGAGAAGACGGAGCCGCTTTCTTCCGCAATCTTGCCGTGCTTAACGTGGAGGGTGAGTACAAAAGACTCCTTGTCGCCCCGCACTCTCTGAAGCGGGGACTGATGGAGGAGATTGACAGGGAGATTGCCAGGGGCAGAAACGGCCTGATCAGGGCAAAGTTCAACTCACTGACTGACCGTGACTGCATAGAGAAACTCATCCAGGCCAGCCAGGCCGGCTGTACGGTATCGCTGGTCGTGCGCGGAATCTGCTGTCTGGTTCCCGGCGTGCCCGGCCTCACCGAGAACATCACGGTCATCAGCATAGTGGGACGCTTCCTGGAGCACTCCAGAATCTATTCCTTCGGACAGGAGGGGGAAGAGAGAGTATACATCGCAAGTGCGGATCTGATGACGAGGAACCTTGAAAAACGCGTCGAGATCGCGGCGCCAGTGCTCGATCCGGATGTGAAGAAGCGGGTGCTCAGCATTCTGGCACTTGTCGAGAGCGACAACGTCAAGGCCAGGAGACTGGACAGCCATGGCGCATACCATAAGATCCAGAACCTCTCCAGCCCGATCAACAGTCAGGAGGAATGCATCAGGCAGGCGGCGGCACTGTAAAAAGGATCAAACATCACACGGAGGCCGGGAACAATCCGGTCTCTGCTTTTCTCATGGCAATCTCAGACGTAACTCTTGAAAACACTTGAACCTACCCCCCCCCTCCATGCTACTCTTGTGGTCCGAGGAATTGTTATGCAGAAACAAATAAAAACTCTCCTTACACTGTTTATCGTACTTCTTCTTGCACTGTCGATGACAGCCTGCAGTGAGACCACGCCACTGCCTGATGAAGAAGTTCCGCCTGTAGAGGAACCATCAGATCCCTCTGACCCGTCAGGACCATCAGATCCCTCTGACCCGTCAGATCCTTCTACCCCTCAGGAGGACATCACAGCAACATTCTCCATTTCTGACAAAGATTACATGTCAGTATCCATTTCAGCTTTCACAGCTGACACGGGAAGTACTGCAAGAGCGCTTGAGGATGGAGAATCAATCAGGACTCTGACCTATACTGATATTGCCCATCCGGAAGTCTATCAGCCAATGGTGTTCAACCTGAGTGATGGCAGACTGGCGATCCTTGAGATCTCTGAGGAAAAAGCCTTGGTGAT
Organism: uncultured Spirochaetales bacterium; assembly: GCA_944390045.1. Classification (GTDB taxonomy): domain Bacteria; phylum Spirochaetota; class Spirochaetia; order Sphaerochaetales; family Sphaerochaetaceae; genus Bullifex. Next base: position 6,935 of record CALXOO010000054.1, read on the forward strand.
GGCTTTATCCTTGCAGATGCTGATGAAATCATAATCATAAACCAGGAACCGGAAGTCATTGAGAAGTCTGTTGTTGATCCAATCTCCGGAGAAGTTTATACAAAAGAGGAAGTCGGTCCCCTTGATGTAGTCGAGTCCAGATACATTAATCTTCAACTCATGATCGACCTCAACACATGCGATGTATACACATTGTACGGCTACAACTCTGCTGGAGAGAATGTCGGAATCAGCAACAGCAGTGTGAATATTTCAGGCTCCATTGCTGCAGATGACTCAATCATCCTGTTGCTGTCCAACGGCACAATGTACAGGATTGCAAAGCAGAACCCCACATTATCTGTTGCTCTGAACAATCCTGCTGTAGATAGAATTTACGGCATTACGGACTATATTTCCGGCTATGTTATAGCAAATGACAAACTCTTCGACATAACAGGGGCAAAATCTCCGAAAATAATACCAGAGACAATTACTGCTACCACTCAGATTACCATCACAAATGGAGCAGTGAGCACAACGAAGACATTTAAGTTTACAATAGACCGCTTTAACTTGATCGATGGCAGCATAAAAGTTGATGGAAAATATTATTATGCAATGCCTATTTCATTGCGCGCTATTGACGAAGAGCCCAACACTACTTTCCCTGATTACTATCTTTATTATTATAACCCTGTCTTTTCTGATGGAGTAATAACATTAGACAACTCAGACGGATCCACTAATATAATCAATGGGATCAGCAACTTAAATGATGTATTTTTTTATAGCTCTTATAATAACATGATTTCATTGATTGAAGTTGACTTCTCATCAGGCGAGCCGTTAACATGTGTATGTGATATTGTTCAGGTTACAGAAGAGACTAATTCTGACAACGCTTTGAGCATATATGCGATCAACAACTCTTTTTATGGCATCAGGACAACGACAGATCAGCAGTATGCAATCAGACTGGATGTGGTTAAAGATTCTGGAAGTGCAAAGCTCGAAACAGTTTTTGACATTCCCTATTCTAACGATGTTGCAGGAACAATCGGCTCATTACTTTATTCTTCAGACTCAAATGCAGACTCAAATGGGGATTATCTCTATCAAATTGTTCCAAAGGATTACAACATATACAGATTCTCACTGGAAGATGGAACTTTTGAAAAACATTCCGATCCTGCGATAGCCACAGATGATATCTCATTCACCAATGACTATCTGGTCTACAACAGATATCTCAGCGGGTCTGAGTATGGCACATTCATGCTTGATCTTAACAACTTTGAAACAGACATTCCTTTCATGATCAGCTCTTCAGATATCGAGAATGAGACACTGACAGTCTTTGATATCAACTCCTTCATCTGATTGAGTCCTGAGAATCAAGTGATGGCCCTGCATGATTTGTGTGGGGCCATTCTTATTGATTGAGAGTTAAGCCTCGTACACTCCATACTTGGATGTATGCCAGGTTGGCGAAAGAGGCTTGAAGGAATCAGTGTGCATCGTAAGCGGTAAATAACCCCTGTATCTGAGACGGCCCTGAAGCTGTGTTAGCGCCGGGATGAAAAGGCCCACTGACGTCGGAATGAAAGGGCAACACCGAGTCGGGAAATAAGGGCAAATA
>CALXOO010000055.1 GCA_944390045.1 uncultured Spirochaetales bacterium
GGCTCGCCTGTTTGGTTTAGACCATGGTATTGCCGAATCCACGACCCTGCAAATCCGAGGTCACTTCATATTGTTTTTGTCGAAAGCCTTATATCTGGCTTCGTTTCCTTCTGTCTTATGTACAAGCTTCTCGACAGCCCTCTGCTTATACTGCTGATTGCCAGCTGACTCTATGGAATCGTAATTTTCAGAAACCACAGAAATAAGGAATGATACAGCTTCCTGATAGACCTCCACGGTATCATGGAAGCAGCGGTATTCATCCTTGATTTCCAGTGAATAACTGACGGTGGTTTCCATAATTTGATTATACTTGATTTCAATTCGGTTGTAAACAATAATACGGTTATATGAAGGATATAGAAAATACCGGATATGACAATATTTATAATAGAAACAGGCACAGTGTATACTGCTTGAGATATCATTTGGTTGTTGTGACGAAGTACAGGCATCCTGTGATAAATGGAAGAATCAGGGAACGGCTGCTGGAGATAACAGGAGAGACCTTCAGGAAATGGAAATGCTATGTCATCAGCGCAGAAGGCTCTCAGGATCATCTGCATGTATATTTCTCCGCACCGCCGCAGGTGAGGCTTTCCGACCTGGTCAACAATTACAAGACCGTGAGTGCGAGGCTTATAAGGAAGGAATTCGCATCGGAGCTCGCGCCTTATTACTGGAAGCCTTTCTTCTGGTCACGGTCCTACTTCCTGTCTACTGTATCGGAGGTCGATGACAAGACAATACGGAACTATATCGAAAACCAGAACAAGGATGATGCTACCTGATCCTGCAAGCCTCTATCTCCACCCTGGCATACAGCCTAGAATGGAGTGTGCGAGGCTTTGGTTCCATCAATGAATATATGGGTCTTGTCTTTGAGCGCATGGTGCGTGACTTCATTCTCAAATATGCTGCCACGCCCTTCCTGATCGGCCAGATCGGACGATGGTGGGGCGGAAATCCCAGAACACACAAAGAAGCGGAGATTGATGTCGTCGCAGTATCCGCACAAGACAAGCAGGAAGGAATCATCGCATCCTGCAAGTACAGAAACAGACAGACAGATGTGAATGAACTCGCTTTGATGAAAGAATACGGAGACGCAATGAATCTGCTGGAAAAAAGACACTACTGGTTCTTCTCCAGGGGAGGATTCAGCCCCGCCATGTCAGCCCAGGCGGGAGAGAACGTGAAGCTTTTCAGTCTCGAAGATCTGTACAAAGCAGATCAGGGTATCAGCTCACACTGACCTGTGTCTCAGGATTTCTGTCAGTCTGGAATGAAGGCAATGAGGCATCAGCCTTCGCCTTCTTTCCTGACGGCATCAGAAACCAAGCTTCTGGTACTCTCTGGGACTGAAGCCGTACAGACGTGTAAATGCCCTGTAGAAGCCTGAGTAGTCCTGAAAGCCGCATTCCTCCCAGATCTTGGTCGGGGCGCTGCCTGAGGCCATCAGCACCCGGGCATGCATCAGGCGCCGCCTTGTGACCCACTGATGAACCCCCATGCCGGTGATGCTCCTGAAGAGATCACCCAGAGCCTGCCGTGAGAGACAGGCCTGTGCACAGAGCACATCCATGGACAGGTCACCGGAAAGGTTGGCCGAGATATACTCATTCACGCGGTCGAAGACATCCTCTTTCGGACGCCTTTTCTGGGCCATTCCGAGCTGCTGCGAGACGATGAGATGAATCAGCCTGCAGGCCGTGATCTTGCGCCCCAGCAGTGACAGCTCACCTTCGTCCTTCTGGGATTCATAGCCCTCTTCAACAAGATCAGACACCATCTTCTCCGCCTGAGGCGGAAGCGATATCACACAGGCCTCATCAAGCATCGCAAGCTCACTCTCAGCGCTTATGCGCACCGACTGGATCAGCTGCCTGTCTGCCCACATTACCTTCCTCTCATAGGGCTGGCCGCCCTCCAGCCCGGTCAGCACCGGGCAGTGGGCGATTGCCGGAGGGATCCAGACAGTGTCTCCCGGATGAAGCCCGATGCGCTTTTCATTGAGGATGTACTCGACCTGTCCCGAGACCACATGCACGAGCTCATAGAAGGCGTGAGAGTGCAGTCCGACCCGGTCCTCCCGGTATGAAATGTCAATGTTGAACTGGACAGACTTCATGACCATCTCAATGTCCTGATAGACGTTCAAGGAGCCGGGACAGGAGGTGCGCTTCCTCTCGGCAAGCTTCCGGTAGAAATCCTGCCTCTTTTTCTTATAGTCGAGATACCACATGCCTGTATTTTAGCAATGTATTGCATGATTTACGCAATATCCATTGCTAAAAATCAGCCATAGACTATACAAAACCCAAAAAGAAGGAGAAGAAAACAATGGCAATCACAGACAAGAACGCATTGACGAAGAAGAACCTTCTCGGCTATGCGATGGGTGATCTGGGCGGCTGCATGACATTCGCACTGATGGGCAGCTTCCTCACACCCTATTACACAGAGGTGGCAGGACTCTCGACCGGAGCCGTGGCCGCCATCTTTCTCATCATCAGGATCTGGGACGCGATCAACGACCCGATGATGGGAACCATCATGGACAAGGTCTTCTCGAAGACTCACAACAAGAAGGGAAAGTTCCGCCCCTGGATGCTCCGCTCGACACCACTGCTGCTGATCACATCCATACTCATGTTCACGGCGCCGACTTACGCCAACGGCATGGCGAAGGCTGTCGTGACCTTCGTCGTCTACCTCCTGTATGAGGCGAGCTACACGATGTTCAACATTCCCTACGGCTCACTGCTGTCGGCAATGTCGAACACAGACGGAGAGAGAGCCAGTCTCTCATCCGCGAGAGGTTTCGGCTCTCTGATCGGAAATGTCGTGCCCCTCATGATCTTTCCTCTGATCATTGACGCGACGACTGAGAATCCGCAGTTCGGCTACACCTTCGGCATCACGGTCTGCGCGCTCATCGGCTTCGCGGCCTGTATGCTCTCCTATTACCTGACACGCGAGAGGAACACGAACGATGTGGTTGAGGACGTGACAGAGTCCAGTGAGATTAAATTCACGGACATTCTGGTCGTCTTCAGGAAGAACCGGGCCTATGTGGCGCTGTGCATTCAGGGCGTCCTCTTCTGCCTGGCCCAGTACATGGGAACCACACTCGGCATTTATATGTATCGTGATGTGCTCGGTGCGCTCCCGATGATGAGTCTCATGCAGTTCATTACCATGCCGCTGTCAGTCATCTCGCTGGCGATTTTGCCGAAATTCTCATCCAAGTTCGGACTCGAGTCGACAGTAAGGGCCACACAGCTGATCTCCGCGGCACTTTATGCGATTCTCTTCTTCCTGCCCAACAACGTCTACGTCTACATGGCAGGCTATGCACTTGCCAATGCATTCATGTCAGTGACAGTCTTCATGCAGTGGGGCATGGTCGGCGAGGCCATAGACTACAATGAGATGGTGACAGGCAAGAGGACAGAGGGATCGATCTATGGAACTTTCAACCTGATGAGGCGCATCGGACAGGCAGTCGGCTCATCACTGGCTGTTGCCCTCCTCGGCGTCATCGGCTATATTCCCAATGCCGCAGCACAGACGGCCTCAGTCCAGGTCTGGATCAAGGCGCTGGTCTGTCTGTCAGCCGCCATTCTTCTGGTGCTCATGTTCCTCAACCTGAAGTTCGTCTGGAACATCACGCCTGAGGTACGCGAGCAGATCGCAAAGGCAAAGGAGGGAAAATGAGGACACGATTTCTGTCGAGACTGCTGAACGACGAGGTCGAGGCATATCTTGAACATAATGACATAATCATCGTGCCGGTCGGCACGGTTGAGCTGCACGGAGGCTTCCCTCTGGACAGCGAGACAGTCACCAGCGAGGCCATAGCCCTTGAGATGGCAGACAGGTGCGATGCCCTCGTGCTGCACAACCTGCCCTACTTCTACGCCGGAGCCACTGCCACCGGCCGCGGAACGACTCAGGTCTCGGTCAGGGCAGGAATAGACTACCTCTACTCACTTGCCCAGAGTCTGCTGAGACAGGGCTTCAGGAGACAGATATATGTCAGCTTCCACGGGCCGGCACACATCACCATCTCTCCTGTCGTGAGGGACTTCATGGATGAATTCGGCATCCCGATCCTGTATCTGGATCTGACGATGCAGATGTTCAGGTCAGGAGGACTCACAGTCGAGGACTTCCATGCGATGACGGTCGGTGCCTATGAGATCATGGGCCGTCTTGAGGATGTGCCGCTCACGACTGAATACGAGCACAACAGGCCCAGCAGTGTCGCAGGCTTCTCCATCCTGCACGGTCTCGCCTATGAAAGCGGCGCCGCAGGATACTACTTCGGAGAAAAGAGTGACCACATGAGCACCCCGCGCATCGAGAGTGCCAGCAGGAGGGCTGAGCTGGCAGAACGCGGAAAACAGGCCATCAGCCGCCTGGTTGACAGTCTTGACATGGAGAAGATAGTCAGTCAGCTGAGGGATCTGAAGGAATTCGAGGACACTGTCGCGGAAAGATATCCCTGGGTACCCTCGGCCTTCAGCCGCAGGCACTGAGGAGCAGGGGCGCCGGAGACAGGCGCCCCTCTCTGTATCCTCTGTCCTGCACAGTGAGAAAGCAGGGCCCCTTCCGGAGCCCTGCAAAGGAGAGATGTGGGGAGAGGTCTTGTCCCATTAAAGCTCAGTAGAACAGAATGTCCGAATAGGTCGGAACCGGCCAGCAGGTCTTGTCGACCATGGTCTCAAGCGTGTCTGATATCCTGCGGCAGGCCGCCATCTGTCCGACAATGGAGTTGGCACAGAAGCGTGCAGACGCATAGACGTCATCCAGCTCCTTCTGGTTCAGCAGATCCAGCTTGTCCACCTCCTCAAGCAGGCTGTCGACCAGGGCCGTGATCTTTCGCACCAGTTCCTTCTCGCCTCTGGCCTCAAGCCCGAGGGAGACCTTGGTGGACACCCCCTGGGCGAGACTGTCGCTGTAGCGGATACATGCCGGTATGATCTGGCGCTTCAGCATCTCCAGCATGGCGTTCGCCTCTATGTGGATGATCTTCTGGTACTCATCAAGCCCGATCTCCATGCGCGAGACAACCTCCTCACGCGTGTAGACATGATGCCTGGCGAAGAGCGCCACATTCTTCTCGTCAGCGTAATGGACCACGGCGTCAGGAGTGGTCTTGTAGTTTGACAGGCCACGGCGTGCGGCCTCCTCCTCCCACTCCTTCGAGTAGCCGTTTCCGTTGAAGAGTATCCTGCGGTGGGCGGCAAGCTCCCTTTTCACCAGTACCTTGAGCGCACTGTTGAAGTCTGAAGCCTTCTCCAGCTCGTCACAGAAGACCGCAAGGCTGTCAGCCACGGCAGTGTTCAGCATCACGTTCGTGCAGGCGATGTTGAATGAGCTTCCCGGCATCCTGAACTCGAACTTGTTGCCCGTGAAGGCGAAGGGACTTGTCCTGTTGCGGTCTGTCGTGTCCTTTGCCAGCTTCGGGAGAACACCTGTTCCGATGTCAAGAATTGATGCGCCCTTCGCCTTCCGTCCGCTCTCCTTCTCATCTATGATGGAGGAGATCACCTCATCCAGATCTTCTCCGACAAAGATTGAGACAATGGCAGGAGGGGCCTCATTCGCGCCCAAGCGATGGTCGTTTCCGGCAGAGGCAACGGAAATCCTCAGCAGGTCCTGATAGTCATCGACCGCCTTGATGATGGCTGTGAGAAAGAGCAAGAACTGGGCATTGTCCTTTGGCGTGCTGCCCGGATCCAGCAGATTCTCACCCCTGTCCGTGCTCAGGGCCCAGTTGTTGTGCTTGCCGCTTCCGTTTATTCCGTCAAAGGGCTTCTCATGCAGCAGACAGGCAAAGCCGTGGCGTTCGGCGACCTTCTTCATCATCTCCATGGCCAGCTGGTTCGCATCAGTCGCCCTGTTCGCGTTGTCGAAGATCGGGGCCATCTCATGCTGGCAGGGAGCGACTTCGTTATGCTCAGTCTTGGCAGAGACACCGAGCTTCCACAGCTCCTCGTCCAGGTCCTCCATGAAGGCCTTCACACGAGGCTTGATCGAGCCGAAGTAGTGATCCTCCATCTCCTGGCCCTTGGAGGCGGGAGCACCGAGCACAGTGCGGCCGGTGACCTTCAGGTCAAGTCTCTTCTGGTAATCCGCCTTGTCGATCAGGAAGTACTCCTGCTCGGCGCCGATCGTCGCATTGACTCTCTTGACTTCCTTTCCGAACAGGCGGAGTGTGCGCACGGCCTCATCAGAGAGGGCGTCCATGCTCCTGAGCAGCGGCGTCTTCTTGTCCAGGATCTGGCCGGTGTATGAGCAGAATGCGGTCGGGATGCACAGTGTGTTGTCCTTGATGAAGGCATAGCTTGTCGGGTCCCAGGCAGTGTAGCCGCGGGCCTCGAAGGTGGCCCTGAGTCCGCCTGAGGGGAAGCTGGAGGCATCCGGCTCGCCCTTGATCAGCTCCTTGCCGCTGAACTCAGTCAGCACCTGGCCGTTCTTGTCGAAGGAGATGAACGAGTCATGCTTTTCAGCCGTGATCCCGGTCATGGGCTGGAACCAGTGGGTGAAGTGGGTCGCACCCTTTCCGATGGCCCAGTCCTTCATCGCCGTGGCGACGACGTCCGCCACATCACTGTCCAGACTCTTCGCCTCAAGGCGTGTCTTCTTCAGGGATTCATAGACCGCCTTAGGCAGCACCTGTCTCATCACACGGTCATCGAAGACCATGCTTGCGAATACTTCACTGATGTTTGTCATAATGTAATTCCTTGTTACCTCACATCTTCCCTCTTGACGATCCTCGCAGCGTCAATCAGGCTGACCCTTTCATCCATCGCGAGTTTCTCGAGGAGGTGATGTGCCTCCTCCTCAGATATTCCATCGCGGCGGCAGAGTATGCACTTGGCCTCACACAGGAGCCTTTCCTCGTCCAGGCGCTTCATCAGCCTGGCGTTTCTGGCTTCCAGCCGGCTCGTGCGTACCCACGAGACGCGCAGTATCCTCAGAAGGGAGAGGATCTCGCTGGCAGCGGCGTTCCTGCCCAGAACATGGATACCATATCGTTCCAGCGCGTATGACAGATTCTCCACCTGGCTTTGAGCCACGAAGAGCACGACATCCAAACCCGGGTTGTTGGCTGCCGTCACCGCCATCTCACGTCCGGAACCATCACAGAGGGGACTTTCTATCACGACCAGGGAGAAGTCGACATCAAGCAGCAGACCGCGCGCCTGGACCACGGAAGAGGAGACAGTAACCTCGTATCCGGCGCCCTGCAGCAGCGTCTCGACTTCTCTTGTTCTATCAATTCCCTTGAGCAATAGAACCTTGGCCATGACAGTGCCTTCCTCTAGATATAGTCGAAGTAGTGCTGCAGTTCCAGGGCCTCCCTGTCCATGGAGGCATCC
>CALXOO010000056.1 GCA_944390045.1 uncultured Spirochaetales bacterium
TAGACAATTTCAAAAAATACATGGAATTAATCTTGAATGGGCATTTGCTGCATAGTTATTATGCCAGAATTCAGGTTGTATATGTATATATGAGAATACATAGCAAGCTGGTACAGCCACAGGAAACCGTCTGGAGATCATCTTCTCACCCAAGATTTTCACTCAGGATTTCAGCCGCCATGCTCTGGATTCTGCCCGATTGAATCATCGGGTACGCCAAAACACATCTTAACACTGAAAGCCGATGCAAAGCCTTTTCTCAGGAACTAAAATGTGCCAGAGATTCCCATCATGATCCTAGACGGGCAATCAGATGCTACATAGCCCTCAGTCTATGATCAACCGAGGGCTATTCTTTATATAATCGCCACAGATCCTGCTCAATTATGACCTTGCGGAGAGAGTGGCCCATGTCCGGTACCACCGCCGAAAATACTGACAATCCTAAGCACGACAACGAGCACGCTCAGCAGTACAGCAAACATAGTAAAAGGCAGAATCAGCACTGCTATCACAGTATTCTTTGCATTCAGGCCAAGTTTACGGCTCTTGATCAATGTAAACACAATAGCAAGAACATAAACAAAAACACCGACTCCGATACCCACTGGTTTTGATATTGCCAACTCCGGATCAAAAGCAGCAACAACAAAGGCTGCATCAAACAGGACCAGGATTGCTGCTATCCATGAAATCGGAAGCTTTCCGTAATCCCTCTTAACCCTATACATAAAGACAACCAAAGCAACCAGGAGAATGATAAATGCTACGAATGAACAGAGAAAAATAATCAGAATTGTATTATCACTCATGGACACCCCCCTCGTAACGGATTTAAGCGTATCTAAATCACCCCTGTCAATAATTCTGACCGGTCAGCATCATAAAAACTATGAAGCATTACAGTACTCACCTATAAAAAAGACAATCAGTCAGCGGTCGGAATCCTCATTGAAGGGCAGTGCTGAGTTCAGCCCCCTTCTCCATATTCCGGCCGATTGAATCATCGGGTGAGCGTGAGCGCAGGCATCGAGTAGGTCAGCTCTCTGAGGTTTCATCCCCAGAGGGCTTTCCTCTCACACCGCACGTACCGGTCGGTATACGGCGGTTCAAAAGAATATAAACTCCATCTGTGAGTTATATGTCCTGTCCAGTTCCATGCGTTCCTTGTGCTTCCTGTCGTAGTATTCCTCGATGTTCAGCAATCCAAGCTTCGTGTATAGAATCTCGTTTGTCAGTCCACTGCTCAGGCAGTGAGCCATCCGCCAGTACCGGTTGCTCGAGAGTCCTTTAGCGTATTTGTCCATCCACCATTTAGGTACTCCGAGCTCGACCATGTGTTTCTTCCTTGCTCCCGCTTTCTTCCATAGTTTCCACAGGTATTGTCTCACCCTCCGCCTTATCCATTGTCCCTTCTAGGCAAGCCAATTCTTGAAGTTCCCACGGGCGTAGTAGTTCAGCCATCCCCTTAGGTAGGCATTAAGTTCCTTTATCATCCGCTCAGCAGACACTCCGCGGTTTCGTTTCGTTATCTCCTTGACCTTCTGTTCGAACTTTTCAGCCTTCTTCGCTTTAGGCTTGCACATCCCGAGACCATCTCTGGACTTGGTTGTGACGAATGTGAATCCCAGGAATGAAGAGCCAACGGCTCTCCTTGCCTCCGTCTTCTCAATGTTCACTTTCAGCTTCATCCTCCCTTCGAGAAAATGGATCACTGAATCCTTTCCCCTCCTGCAGGAATACTTGCTTCTTGTGAAGATGTTACAGTCGTCGGCGTATCTGACGAATTTATGGCCTATTTTCTCCAGCTCCTTGTCATAGGGCGTGAGATAGATGTTCGAAAGCAACGGTGACAGCGGCCCGCCCTGTGGCGTTCCTTCTTCCGTCTCTATCATGCATCCATTGGTCATTATTCCGCTTTTAAGATAGACATATATCAGTCACCTGATGTCCTTATCCTCAAGCGTCCTGTCAACCTGACTCATCAGATAGTCATGGTTCACAGTATCAAAGAACTTTGACAGGTCGAGGTCTACCACATGTTTGTATCCCTCTGCCATGTACTCTTGCGCCTTCCTCAGCGCATCCTCTGCACTCCTCCCCGGCCGGAAGCCGTAGCTGTAATCAGAAAATGTTGGTTCGAAGAGCGGGCTCAGAACCTGTACCATTGCCTGCTGAATCACCCTGTCTATCACACAAGGTACTCCGAGTAGTCTGACTCCTCCGTTATCCTTCGGTATCTCGACTCTCTTTACCGGCTTCGGCTTATACTTGCGTGCAAGTATCTGTTCCTCAATCCGTTTCCAGTTGTCTTCCATGTACTCGTCAATTTCATAGACCTCCATTCCATCGACACCGGCACTGCCCCTGTTCTTCTTCACGTTGCTTATCGCCTGAACAAGGTTACGAGGTGAGAGCATCCTCCTGCACAATTCAGTATTGGGTTCTGCTGGGTTTTCTCCTTTCATCAGTCTCCTTCTTCCGGCATACGACTTACTCCGCTTTCGCGGTATCCATCTTGATGCCGTAGCATTCTCTCCGTTTACTCGGAACATTCTTTTGTTCGGCCCTTCATCACCTCTCCGGTGACTACTATGGCCTCTGCTGACTTCTCACAGTTCGTTGTTACTACGCTGTCATAAGCGATATTGCAGCCTCGGCGCCTGTGAGACCTCCCCTGTTAAGAACATCAACCTTCCCCGCATGCAGCCTCCGCATTTACTGCCAGTGCTCAGCTCCGGATTTCATCTTATTCAGCAGACTTATCCACACTGGCAGCCTCATATGCGATTTCTGTCCGTAGGCTCGCGGTTTTGCCTCCAGCTTCCTTCAGACCCTGCCTCACGACAACGCCCTTGCTCTTGGCTAACGATTCAGGCCTTCTTAGCCCGAGCTGTACTCGTAGTGGACTTTCACCACCAAATTGATGCCCATGCAGGGCAAACTAAAAACCGGACCGCCACAGATTGACGGTCCGGTCCATTGCAGGAAACTGTGCTAGGCTTACTGACTCACTGCGACACTGTCGCCGTTCATGGTCAGCCTGACCGGCTTCTCCGTCGTCAGCGTGCCGGAAAGCATCTGACGGGCAAGAGGATTCTCGATCTCGTTCTGCACTGCCCTTCTGATCGGTCTTGCGCCGAAGGTCGGGTCGAAGCCCACACGGGCGATGAAGTCCGCCACACCATCATCCCACTCCAGGCTGTAGCCGCGGCGCTGAAGTCTGGATGCCAGAGTCTCAAGCTGAAGCGTGACAATCCTGCGGATCTGCTCCTGCCCGAGCGGGTTGAAGACTATGATCTCGTCGATCCTGTTGACGAACTCCGGCTTGAATGAGCCCTCTATTATGGCGAGGATCCGGTCTTTGTCGACATTTCCCCCGCCTGCGAGTATCTCCTGGCTGCCCAGGTTGCTCGTCATGATGATGATCGTGTTCGTGAAGTCAACGATCCGGCCCTGTCCGTCCGTCAGACGGCCGTCATCCAGCACCTGCAGCAGGACATTGAACACATCAGGGTGCGCCTTCTCGATCTCATCAAAGAGGATGACTGAGTATGGCCTCCTCCTGACGACCTCGGTCAGCTGACCGCCCTGATCGTAGCCCACATATCCGGGAGGGGCTCCGATCAGTCTGGACACGGAGTGCTTCTCCATGTACTCCGACATATCTATCCTTGTCAGGGCCTTCTCATCGTCAAAGAGGAAGGCCGCGAGCTTTTTGGCAAGCAGGGTCTTTCCCACGCCGGTCGGTCCTGCGAAGAGGAAGGAACCAAGGGGTCTGTGCTCATCAGAGATTCCTGTCTTGTTCCTTCTGATGGCATTTGCCACGGCGCTGATTGCCTCATCCTGTCCGATGACCTCCGCAGAGAGCGTCTTCTCGAGATTGAGGTACTTCTCCATCTCACTCGACATCATCCGGCTCACAGGAACTCCGGTCCAGGAGGAGACGATCCGGGCTATGTCGTCCTCAGTCACCTCCTCCCGCAACAGCCTGTGGTCATCCTTCTGGATCTCCTTCAGGGCATCTTCCCTGGCCTTGATCTCTTTCTGACGGGAAGGAATTAGTGAGTATTTGATCTCGGCTGCACGGTTGAGATTTCCCTCTCTCTCGCACAGCTGCTGCTCGTTGGCAAGCTTCTCGATCTCGCTCTTGAGTTCCTTGACTCCGTTGATGGCCTCCTTCTCGTTGGTCCACTGCAGATGCATGGCATCATGCTTGCCCTTGAGGTCAGCAAGCTCCGCCTCGATCTTCTCAAGCCGCTCATGGCTGGCCTCGTCCGTCTCACGGGAGAGGGCGCTCTTCTCAACCTGCAGCTGGAGCATCTTGCGGTCGATCTTGTCCAGCTCCTCAGGCTGGCTCTCGATCTCCATCTTCAGCTGGCTGGCAGCCTCATCGACAAGGTCGATTGCCTTGTCCGGCAGATACCTGTTGGTGATGTAGCGGTCTGAAAGCGTCGCAGCCGCCACCAGGGCCTCATCCTTGATCCTGACGCCATGATGGACCTCATAGCGCTGCTGGAGACCGCGGAGAATTGCAATCGTGTCCTCGACAGTCGGCTCTTTCGTGTAGACAGGCTGGAACCTGCGCTCCAGTGCCTTGTCGCTTTCGATGTACTTCCTGTACTCATCAAGCGTGGTCGCGCCAATGGCGTGAAGCTCGCCGCGGGCCAGGGCCGGCTTGATCAGATTGCTCGCATCCGTGCTGCCTTCTGCGGCACCGGCACCGACTATGGTATGAAGCTCATCGATGAAGAGGATGACCTCGCCATTGCTGCGTGCGACCTCATTGATGACACCCTTCAGCCTTTCCTCGAACTCGCCGCGGAACTTGGCGCCCGCCACAAGCGAGCCCATGTCGAGGCTCAGCAGGCGCTTGCTCCTGAGCGACTCAGGGACATCCCCTTTGGCGATGCGCTGGGCCAGGCCTTCGACTATTGCCGTCTTTCCGACACCGGGCTCACCGATGAGCACAGGGTTGTTCTTCGTCTTTCTAGACAGGACCTGCATGACACGGCGGATCTCCTCATCCCTTCCGATGACAGGATCCATCTTGCCCTCACGGGCCAGGGCGGTCAGATCCTTGCAGTACTTCTTCAGAGTCTGGTAGCTCTGCTCCGGATCCTGATTCGTGATCCTCTGTCCGCCGCGCACGTCCTTGAGCGCGTTCATAAGAGCGTCTCTGGTGATTCCAAGATGGATGAATGCCTCACGCTCGGGACAGTCAATCTCGAGCACTGCGAGCAGGAAGTGCTCCGCCGAAGTGTATTCATCTTTCAGATCCTGTCTGATCTTGTCTGCATGGTTGAATGCGTTGTATGCATTCTGACTCAGCGAACGCTGGACAGGACCATAGGCCTTAGGCAGGCCGTCGACAATCCTGCGCATCTCATTCTCGAACGATGCGGAGGATACTCCGATCTTGTCGATCAGAGGCTTCACAATACCCTCTTTCTGATCCAGAAGGGCCAGGAGGATATGTGCAATCTCAAGCTGGCTGTGGTTCTGCTCACCGGCAAAGGTGTTCGCAGTCTCCACTGCCTCCTGGAGTTTTACTGTAAATTTATTGAAATCCATTTATATTGCCCTCCATTGTCTGGAGTGGCTGCCCACGTGATGAAAATTAACAATGGAGGAATGAATCGGCAAGAGCTTCCGGCAATCTTTTCATCAGAATCGAAACTCAATGACAGACAAGGAAATCCGGATTCTGCCGGGGCCAATCACCTGGTCTCCGGCTCATGTTTCTCCGACCTGTATGCATTCAGGTAGGTTGCGACGAAATCCTTGGAGTCACTGCTCGAGAAGTTGCCCAGGAAGGCGATCTGAAAGCAGAAGGCCTCAAGCAGTGTGAAAATATGATTGGAGACCTTGTCCACGTCACAGCCTGCAGTCTCACCCCGCTGGTTGGCGGCATTCAGCAGTCTCTTGAAAAGAATGGTCAGCTTTATTGTGCGCTTCACGATGAGCTGTGAGAAGTCGACATGATCCCTCTTGCTCTGCAGCATCACGTCCATCAGGGACTGCAGGGCCGCCTCGTTGTTGACCGCAGTGTCGATGACATCATTGCAGATATACTCGATGCGCTGGATGCAGTCACCGTAGGTCTCATCCCAGGCGATGGCACCATAGCGGGTGAACATGCGGCTGGTGACCAGCTTGACCGCATAGTAGAAAATCTCATCCTTGTCCCTGAAATACTGGTAGATGGTGGGACGCGAGAGCCCGCACTCCTCGGCGATCAGGGAGAGATTGCTGTCCCTGTAGCCCTCCTTTGCAAATACGTCAAGGGCAGTCTTGAGAATCTTTTCCTTGCGCTCTTCGTGGTCAATCCTTTTAGGCATGTTGACAATAATACATACACGTGTCTAAAAAGACAAGATTAGCACAAGCTGTAATGCAAGGAAAACGGATGAAGTTCGATTGAAAAGGTAAATGCTACCCTTACCGAGTAGGCCAGTCGCATTAACTTCTTCACGGGTAGGGTTGCA
>CALXOO010000057.1 GCA_944390045.1 uncultured Spirochaetales bacterium
TCTCTTGCCAGACTGAATCAGTTTTTCAGCTTTTGACCACTTTCATATTCATGGATTGGTTACCGTAGGCCAATGGTCCGCTTACCGCTCGTTCGGTTTAAAATCAAGAATCAGGTTATCGTTGCCTGTCTTATAATTATTCCGAAGATAGCAAGATCTTGACTGTCGCCAGCCTGGCAGGACAACCTTGGATGCTCTTGTATCCAGCTTATCTTTTACTTAGCATCTTATGATGCAGCCGATTCTGAATCATAATGCCCTGTTATCATTCCCCATACGAAACATGCAAGCTCTCTTGCACATGCCGCTTTTGCAACATTCGTTTGTTTGCCATTCTCCTTGAGATGGAAGAACTTCTTCTTTATCCTTGACGTCCCCCTGTCTGCATATGCAATAACATCGGGATCCATGCCTTTCTGTCTTGAGAGCAGCCGTTTCGACTTCTTATATGGATTTGACTTCGCGAGGGAATTCGCACTCTCGCATAGTATTCTCCTGCAATGGGCGTTTCCTGCTTTCGTGATCCCTGTCTTAATTGCGCTCTTGCCGCTTGAACGCTCTCCTGGCGTGAGCCCAAGATATGAAGCAAACGTTTCAGCGGATGGGAACCTGCTGTAGTCTCCGATTTCAGTCACCATAACCATTGCGCTATGAGTATCGATGCCTGCAAAGCACCTGAGCTTCGAGACATTCTCTGCATACCG
The DNA here is from genome assembly GCA_944390045.1 of uncultured Spirochaetales bacterium. Classification (GTDB taxonomy): domain Bacteria; phylum Spirochaetota; class Spirochaetia; order Sphaerochaetales; family Sphaerochaetaceae; genus Bullifex. Next base: position 705 of record CALXOO010000057.1, read on the forward strand.
CTCATTCTGCGAGAACTCCTCTATCTTCGCATCGAGAAGCTCTATGGCATCCATCAGCCTTGTGACCTCATTGAGGTATTCCTTGAATGTAAGCTGATCCACTGGATTCCTGAACTCAATCTTCTTCAGCCATCCCATATGCATCCGCGTCCAGTAGTTCTTTCCCTGATACTGTTTTCCCCTGCGCAGAAGGAATGAGAGGAGATGCTGCTTCGCCCTCTTCAGCTCATCATTCCTATCGTCACGCATCCTTATATAGTCCCTGTATGCCTCATCTTCCTCTGACAGCGGCATGACCTCGGAATATGAGCCCCAGTACACAGCCCTTGCAAGAGATCTCGCATCCCGGGCATCCGTCTTCACCCTCACTCCTGCAGATGGACGATAAATGCTTGTCGGAGCCATCACATGGCATCTGATCCCTGCTTCCTCAAGTTCTCTCTTGAGACCGAATCCTGTAGGCCCCTGCTTCGTAGCCGACTTCTAACGATACCGGAACAGCCGTCTCTTTCCTGAGCCTGGCTACATACTTGATGACATTCTTCGCCTCTGCCTCAACAGTGCATTCCCCTATGAATGATTCTGAATGGGGATTGTAGGTGCTGATTGAATACGTTTTCGAATGGACATCGATGCCGATTGTTCTTACAATTTCATTGGTTAACATTTGAAGTGATCTCCTTTTGCATGCGGTAAGGCACGCCTGATTTTGTTCTTATACCATGGTATTGCTGAATCCACGTTCCTGCAAATCCGAGGTCACTTCATATTGTTTAAAACGCAGTAGACTTCTCTGGTAAGCTGAAGGAACAGAAAGCCAGAGAGGCAAACTATGAAAGCAATACGCAGCAAAGAAGAGAAAATTCAGCTTGTTCAGGTGTTAAGGGCGGCACGAAATGCCCCCCACCACCTGTTAATGACCGACTCTAACACTGATGCCACTTATGATCACAAACGGGGTCGGATACAGCGGCAGGCACAGGGCCCAGATTCATCTTCAGGCCATCACCTCATTTCCGTTAACAGCTGACACTGTATCAATGCGATCAGCAAAGAAAATCCCGGGAAGGTATCCCGGGAGAGAAAGCCGCCCGTCATATCCGTCTGATTGAAGGACGGGCACCTGAATTCCGGCTATTCAGTACGCTTGTCGAAATCCTCCTGAAGATCATCAAGCCCGCTGTTCTTTCCGGCGATGACCAGATAGTCTCCTCCATGAATCACGGTCTGAGGTCCGATCTGTCCGTCGACTTTGCCGTCCTTGACAATCGCGATGATGTTCACTCCGTATTTCTTCCTGAAGTCAGCATCCAGAACAGTCATCCCATCATAGAACTGCGGAACCTTGACCTGGATGATCGAGAAATCATGCGTGAGGGTGAAGATGTCCTCTGTAACATTTGAAGAGAGCCTCATCGCTAGACGCCGTCCCGTATCAAGCTCCGGGAAGATGACATCGACACCGATCTTTTTCAGAATCTTGGCGTGATCAGGATTGATCACCTTGCAGATGACTCTCTCGACGCCCAGTTCCTTGGCGTTCAGGGCTGCAAGGATGCTGGCCTCTATGTCCTTTCCCACGCCGATGATCGCACAGCGGCAGCCGCCGATACCGGCATCCTCAAAGGCCTCCATGCTTATCTCGTCAACCACAAACACATCAGCGGCAGTATCCTCAAGGGGCTTGAGACGCTGCGGGTTTATGTCAATCGCAATCACGTCCTTTCCCAGCTCAAGAAGAGTCTCTGCCACAGCCAGGCCGAAGCGGCCTACGCCGATAATACCGAAAATGTCATTTTTCTTTCTGGCCATTATCCGATTACCACCTTTCCTTCAATGTAAGACACCCTACGGCGCCTTGATGAGAACATCGCGATGAGAGTGAGAATCCCCACCCTTCCGAAATACATCAGTGCCGTTATTATGATTTTCCCCGGAACCGACAGATTTGGCGTGACGCCCATGGTCAGCCCGACCGTGGCGAAGGCGGACACCTCCTCATACAGCAGCCGGACGATACCAAGCTCCCCGTCAGTGATGCATAGCAGGAAGAGGCAGACCGTAAGCAGGACCAGGGCCATTGAGAAGAAGTTGAAGGCCTTCTGCATGCTCTCGTCAGAGATCTTGCGGCGGAAGGCGGTCGCATCCTTGCCGCGCAGCAGGGAGAAGGCACCCTTCACCGCAACGAAGAAGGTCGTCGTCTTAATTCCTCCTCCGGTACTTCCCGGGCTGGCTCCGATGAACATCAGCAGAATTGTCAGGACTATCGCAGGCTCGCTCAGCGCCATCTGGTCATACGAGAAGAATCCTGCAGTCCTTGTCGTCGCAGACTGGAAGAAGGCATTCTTCATGTCCATGTCTGTTGTGAGATAGAAGAGCACCGCACCGCCCAGAAGCAGCACAGCAGTTGTGGACAGCACGATCTTTGAATGAAGGGCCAGCCGTCCGCGGCGGCGTATCTTGATGAACACCTCCATCATCAGCACATATCCGATACCGCCTATGATTATCAGGAAGGCCACGGTGAAGAGCACCAGAGGATTGTCGTTGTAGCCCAGCATGCTGGTCGAAAAGAGATCGAAGCCGGCATTGTTGAAGGCGGCAAGCGATGTGAACAGCGCGATATACAAAGCTCTGGGCGCGCTGTAGTCCTGAGAGAACGGGAAGAACAGAATGATGGTTCCGACCAGCTCGATTATGAAGGTGGAGGCCAGGATGAACCTGAGAAGCGTGTTGAACTTGATCCCGTTGTCCGCACCGAAAGAATCGAACAGCATGTGATGCTCGGTCAGGGAACCACCGCGGTGGATGAGCCCGAGAAGCAGTGCCGCGATGACGGCATAGCCGAGGCCGCCGACCTGGAACAGGATCATAAGCACGGTAGAGCCGAAAGTGGACAGTGTCACGCTTATGTCTACAGGAGTCAGTCCTGTGACACACACTCCGGATGTTGCAAGGAAGAGAGAGTCGATGAATGACATCGTTTTCCCTTCCTGGTGGCTGATCGGAAGAAACAACAGCAATGCCCCGAGCAGTATCATGCAGAGAAAGCCCAGGGCAAGATTGACCTCAACAGGTAAACGCCTTTGTTTTTTCATAACAGGTGATAATAATAATTTATAATTAAGTGCATTAACATAGCATAAGACCTCAGAAGACTTCTGATCTTTTGCTCTTTGTCACACGCTTTTGTTGTCGTTGCAGAGGTTTGCAAGAATTATCAAATGTCTGCCAGCCAGTTCTCAGCAGCCTTTCCAGACTGCCGGATGCACTTCTGAATGCCAGAACAAAATGTAGACGATTTCGTCTATAATAGCTATCTTGTTGTCTGCCCGCCGGGCAAGGAGTGTGGAAAAGATGGTGGTTTTCACTGGAATACTGAGACTTCTGGTCTCAATGGCAACTGCGTATTTCGTCGGAAGGCTGGTCGCGAGAATCGGCCTCCCTTCAATCTTGGGATGGCTGCTTACAGGCATCATCATCGGACCATATGCATTCGGGCTGCTTGATGCGTCAGTGCTTGAGTCTTCCTGGTTCACTACAACGGAGAAGCTTCTCGAATGTCTCTTCGGCCTCATGATAGGAACGGAACTGGTGTGGAAGGACATGAGAAAAGCCGGAAGCCAGATCGTCTTCACGACGATAACAGAGTCACTGGGAACCTTCATCGTCGTGACCGCCGTGTTCGCAGTGATCTTCCACTTCGCAGGAATTCCGCTCTATCTGGCTGCGATGTTCGGAGGAATCGCGCTGGCCACCGCTCCTGCGCCCTCACTCTCAGTCGTGAACAACCTCAAGGCGGACGGCCCCGTGACCCGTACGCTCATCCCGATGGCGGCGCTTGACGACCTTGTCGGAGCCCTGGTCTTCTTCATCGTGATAGCCTTCGTCTCCGCGCACGTCTCTGAATCGGGGCTGCCGGTGTATGTCGTCTTCCTGCTGGTCTTCTCTCCTGTGGTCATCGGTTCAGTCATCGGCATTCCGGCAGGCTTCCTGATGAGAAGGATGAAGACAACCGGAGGCACACTTGCAACGATGGCTGTCATGCTGCTGGCCTCAGCCCTCGCCGGCTTCGCAATCAACAGCATGCTCCCCGCCCCCGTGATAAACTTCATGCTCATCGGGATGTCATTCTCAACGGTATTCACAAACATGATTGACAGCGACAGGCTTGAGAGCATGATGAAATACGTGAATCCTGCAATCGGAGTCGCGATGATAGCAGTAATCCTCGACCTTGCTGCCCCGCTGGATTACCACCTCATCTTCAGCGCCGGGCTCTATACGGCTATTTACATCATTGCAAGGGCAGTCGGAAAATATACCGGAGCCTGGTTCGGAGCCGCAGTGACGCACTGTCCCCCAACAGTGCGCAAGTACCTGGGCTTCACGCTTCTGCCCCACTCCGGAGTCTCTCTGGTCTTCACCGGCATCGCCGTATCAGTGCTGGCAGGGCCTGCACCTGAATGTGCCAGTATAATACAGGGTACGATCGCCGCGGCAGCTGTGATAAATGAGATCATAGCTGTCTACGTCGCAAAGAAAGGCTTTGAGTGGGCCGGGGAACTCGGCAAGGCCGCAAAGGGGCATACAGCATGAGACAGGAAGAGAGAAAAGAGCGCAGCAGGAATCTGATAATAAAGGCAGCGATGGAGGAGTTCGCATCCAGCGGCTATGGGGCCGCCAGTATCGAGATCATATGCAACCGGCACGGAATATCGAAGGGGATGATGTACCATTATTTTCACGGCAAGGATGAGCTCTTTCTGGAATGCGTACGGCAGATCTCACTCTCGCTTGCGGAACATGTGAGGGCCAGGATGGACAGCCTAGACAGGGACAATCCATCTGCTGCGATCGCCGGTTTCTTCCTGCTGCGTGAGGCATTCTTCAAGGACAGACCTGTTGAGATGAGGATATACGAGGAGGCCCTCATACATCCTCCGAAGTCCCTTGAAAATGACATAGACAGGATCAGGGAGCCGCTGAAGGAACTGAACTGGAGCTTTGTCCGGTCGGCGGTCAGGCAGCTACCGTTGCGCGACGGGATAAGTGAGGACATGGCCACCCGGTATATCAACAGCATAATCCCGACTTTCAGGACAATACTCACGTCATATTCCAGCCAGGATGACCTTCACGGCATTCTTGACAGCACAGGACGTCTGCTTGACATGCTGCTGTTTGGCATCGGCAGGGCCTGAAGCCATATCCATGCGCTCTTTCAGGCCAGGCTCTTTCCGCTGAGCACTGAGACAAAGGTCCAGTGCCTGTCCATCCATGATCCTGCCGCACACCGGGCACCTGTTGATCTCGTATTCAACACTCAGACAGACCTGTGTTCCTGAAAGACTGAAATGCTTGAGCTCTGTCGTCCTGGTCAGATGGCGGTATGTTTTGCAATTGCATTCTGAGCAGTGTGCATGTTCCTGCCCTGTCATCCTTATATGATGGATCTCTCTCACTCCTCCATCCTCATTCCTGATGACCTCAATTTCATGTCCGGTCGGCTCACACTGTGGCAAATGAAGGATACTTCTGCTATAGTCCACTTAGGCGCTTCTCCTGATTGTTGTGTGGTAACTTCATCTTAGTGTTAGCGCCGGGATGAAAAGGCCCACTGACGTCGGAATGAAAGGGCAACACCGAGTCGGGAAATAAGGGCAAATA
>CALXOO010000058.1 GCA_944390045.1 uncultured Spirochaetales bacterium
GCAAGACTCAGAAAACGCATCGAGGAGGTCTGACCCGGTTTAGCACTAGATTTTCCGCGAAACTTTAAAACGCAGGTGGTATTATTGTCCACATCCCGGCAGGCTGATAGTATCAGGAAAAGGTGGACCTCATATGCTAGATATTCTCATACGGGCGAGTTTTTTTCTCCTGATGGTGGCCCTCGGCTATGGCGTGAAGAAACTTGGCGTGCTCACCAAGGAGGACGGAGTTGCCTTGGCACGCGTCGTGCTGAACATCACACTGCCCTGCGCCATCCTAGTCAGCTTCAGGACCTTTGTCTTCTCCTGGAGCTACATGCTGATCCCGCTTGTATCATTCGCCGCGAACTGGCTGATGCTGGCTGCGGGCTATCTCATCAGCGCCCGCCGCGGCAGGGATGAGAGAATCTTCTACATGCTGGAGCTTCCCGCATACAACATAGGAAACTTCACCCTGCCCTTCGTCTCCGGCATTCTCGGCCCGACCGGCGTCGTGGCAACCTGCCTTTTCGACATGGGAAACAGCCCCATGTGTCTGGGTGTGAACATGCTGATGACAACACTCGCGATCCACGAGAATCCCACACGCAGACCACTGAGGGCCGTCCTGTCCGTCTTCACGAAGCCTTCCTTCACTGTCTATTTCATAATGCTGGTTCTCAGCATGCTCTCAATCAGCCTTCCGGACGTCATCTTTGATTTCGCCGGAATGATAAGCCCTGCCAACGGACCGCTGGCGATGATCATGATAGGACTGATGCTGGAGTTCAGCCTGGACAGGACAAGGCTGACTGAAGTCTTCACTGTGAATACAATACGTCTGCTTCTGGCTTTCGGCATAGCAGCAGGCATATACTTCCTCACTCCTTTTCCATATGAAGTCCGCAAGGCGGTGGCAATCACGGCCTTCGCGCCAATCAGCTCGGCAAGTCCGGCCTTCGTCGCCGACCTGAAGGGAGACGTGGAGCTTGTCGGCTTCGCGAGTACTGTCTCGATCATTCTGGCACTCATCCTGATGCCGGTCCTGTTCGCGCTGCTGTGATGAAGGTGGTTCTGCTTGCGGCGGGGCTGTCAAGCCGGATGAGGTGCGGCAACAAGCTGCTCATCCCGCTGCCGGGGGGCAGTCTGCTCGAGCGCGCGCTTGAGAACGCGCTGTCCTACTGCGGGGATGTGACTCTTGTCTGCGGGAACGACAGTGACAGAGTATGCTCAGCGGCGGGGAAATACGGAGTCAATATACTGTACAATCCGGATTACGCATCAGGACAGGAGACGAGCATCCGGACCGCACTGGAGAACCTTGACGGACCACTTGCGATACTGCCGTGCGATTTGCCCCTGATAAGCCAGGACTGCTACCTGGAGTGTGAGAGAATGCTCGCCGGGCACAGCGCCGCCCGTCCGCTTTATAAAGGGACGGCAGGCCATCCGGTCGCACTGTCGCAGAAGGCTGTGGAATTATACAGATCATCCGGCGTCAGGCTCAGGGACCTGCTGAAAAGCCTGGATACGAACTTCTATGCGACCTCGCATGAGGCTGCGGTCCATGACATAGACACCGATGCGGAGCTTGAGCGATTCAGGGCTGAAGTCAGTTCACCGTTGCATCAATGATGTAGGACACACCTGAGGCCTGTTTCGAACGGTTCACGACAACAACCGGAGACGGATCCACCAGGCGTACCGCGATCGCGGATGCGGTGGTCTCCACTGCCCCGCCCTCCAGCCGGATGCTGTATGAGGGGAAGGTGACAAAGGCAGCTCCCTGTTCCCTGGCCTGGTCTATCAGATCAGCAACTGCATTCGCGAGGGAGACTGCATAGGGATCATCAGGATCTGGCATCCGGTCGATGTCATAGTACATCCTGTCAACATCCAGCACCTCCAGCGAGCCATAACTGTGGCTGTCACCCACGCTTGCATCAGAGGCGCTCACACGGCCCTTTCCAGTCACAGTGCCGATTATCTCAAAACTGCCGGACTGGAGATCGGCGATGTTGTCAACGGCAATGCTGCGCACGGGGAAGTATCCGACGGCGCCTCCACCGCCAGAAGTACTGGTTCCTGCACAGGAAACAAACAGGAGCATCACCGCAGCAAGCAGTCCAGAGAGCATATTCTTCTTCATGTCATTCTCCTTCATAGTGCAAGCGACAGGCCGGCAAAGGCCGTGGCGCTGAGGGCATAGTCGGCACTGCCGAAATCACTGATATAAATCCCGCCGTCCCTGACAGGCAGACAGATGCCGGCATCAAGCCGCAGCCCGAGGGAAAGCGCCAGCATATCAAGCGTCATGGCAAGTCCCATCTCAGCCCAGGCTCCGGCAATGATGTATGTTCCGCCGGTAAGGCCGAGTTTCTCATATATATGAATAATAGGCGAAAAGCTCTGCCGGAGCGCAAGCCCCGTATAGACCTGGAAGCTGATCAGTTCGAGCGACATGACCTTGCTGAAATCATCGATGCTGAACGGAAGGTCAAGCGCGAAGGTCAGCCCTGCTGAGTGCCTCGTGGGCGACGGGACAGTCCTGTCCACATAGCGGCGGGGGACGTAGGATGATGGTCTGTGCTCCGCCTCATCCGACAAGTGGTCCTCACCTCCCCAGAAATAACCAGTATAGGACAGCGAAAGATTGTATTTGAGACCCTGTGCGCAATGGGCGCTCTCAATCACGGCGATCCTTGCGCCTGCAGGGGAAAGAGTCATGTAGTGGTTCGCCGCAGTCAGGGCGAAGGGAAAAAAGGCCAGCATGACGATGATGGCCACCCTCTTTGCATCCAAGCTTTTCAACACGGCTTAAGAGTGTCACAGAATGAGGATGTGAAACAAGAGGCATCCCCGCCTCCGCGGTTCCTGGCAGAAAAGGAATACACTGAGCCCGTAAGTCAGGAAGGTCTGAATTACAGAGATGCAGTATCGATATTAATCTTGACTCGACGGAGTCAGGAGCCGGTGACTATGCGAGGCTGTTTGTGAAGGACCCATCATCAGATGGAGCCACTTCTGGAAAAAAATTACACAAGTCGCTGGTCATCGAAGTATCTTGTGAGGCTTCCCGCTGTGCTCATTGAGCACCGGGATGACCTCTAAAATAAAAATGAGACAACATACTGCCAGATCTCTTAGATGACGCCTCCTGGACATCGTCAGACTGCTTACGGTGTATATGGCATACACGAATCAGACCTGGCCAGCAATAATCGGGCTGGACCTTGGCAAGCAGACCTATTCGGGCTGCAGGCTTTACGGAGATGGCTATGCCAGTCGGCACAACTTCACCGGAAAGATGACGAGTGGAGACGATGGCTATGCCTGTCTTCTTGAGAAGATCGGCGATTAGGATCTTGTAATCATGGAAGCGGGAAGCTCTGGACGAAGATACGGAACTACCTTTCACGGAAGCTGAATCTCAAGGCCGACAAGGACAGCACATACACGAAGAACGAGATACACGGACTCCTGATGGACCAGACGGACGGATATCTCTACGGAAGCATTGAAGAGGTCATTGACCACGATACCGGAGTGACGCTAAGGAAGTTCCTCTTCGGGGCCCGCTCGAACTCGTTCTACATGGCGAGGCAGGAGGTGACATACTACAACAACCTCGCCGTCTACTTTCCGACCAACACCGGCCGCAGCGACGCTCCGATCTTCATCCTCTGCACGCTCTCGGACTGCGGCTCCACCTCATGGAAGGGAGGGCCGTACACATACAGCATACAGAGGAGGAGCATAGACAACTCAATCCTCGTGTCGATAAAGGGAGCGTCAACCGCCGGAAACCTTTCAGACAAGATACAGGTGTCGCTCCTCTGGTGGTATATCTAATGGAAGATCATGTTATTTCATCTTCATCAACAGGAACAGGCATTGATAAACAAGAGAACTTCCCATATTCACGTTCAATCAACGCCCTTGCTTGATTCTGGCTGTCCGCTTCAACATATATGTACTGAGTTGCAAGGCTGAATCCTGTCTCGAAGATACCATATTTCTTAGGCTTTTGTATCTTCACACGCGCCTTATAGATCATTTATGGTTCTTCTTCCACTCTTTGTTTGGATCCCACTTATATCCGCATTTCAGGCAAGTATATTGAAGTTTATTCTTTCCAATCAGGCCTGCAGCAAGACCTATTCCACCTGTGAGGACACCCCCGACAATTGCTTTACCGACACCAAAACCCTTCTTACCGCCTTCAACCATCTCGGAACCGCATCTAGGACATTTGATGACTTCTTCGTCCATGTTATCCCCTCCAGAACAATCGCTTCATTTTTTTCTATGAATACTGTATTTTTTTTTATTGTCAATAATTACATCCTGAATTCTGCTTTAATAACTATGGCATCTGAATAGCGAACAGCTTGTCAGCAGCCTCAGAGGGCAGGCATTCAAGTAGCTTTGCAAGGTATTCCCTCTGTGTTTTGCTCACCAGTCCTTCAAGTTCCTTTGCCTTTTTCAGGTGTTCGATCTTCACCTTGGAGGATGTGATTTTGTCCAGGGATGTGCGGATTGAGTTGAGCGTCCACTGACCATCAAAACCATCCATTCTCCTGCGTATCTCAGAGATCAGGATTGATGAGATGAAGAGCGTGAACAGCTTTCCATCCATAGCCTT
>CALXOO010000059.1 GCA_944390045.1 uncultured Spirochaetales bacterium
TGACTCATGACAGTTGCATTTGCCTTTACAAAGTTGCATTTACTCGGTAAGGGTTGCTTTTACCTTTTCAATCGACCCATAGAAAAATAATATTTGACTCGTGGAGGCCTTTCCCATAGCATTCAGTCCATGGGCTATCTCGAACCACTTGAAAAGGGCGTCTCCCTCATGCTTTTTCACAATGGGAATATTGTGTTCAGAAGCGGAGGGAAATGGCTGCATCCCCTTTTTGAGGCAGAGGACTATCTCAGGAACAGCGGACTTGGAGAAGGTGTGCTGACGCTGCATGACAGCATCAGCGGACTTGCTGCGGCCTTTCTGACCGTGCGTCTCGGCGTCAGGGCTGTCAATGTCGACATGATCTCCGATCTGGCACTTGAGCTGTATGCGAAGTATGGAGTCGAAGTCCATTACGGCAGGAGAGTTCCCCGCATTAAATGCATCACTGAGACCATGATCCGCCCTGACATGAGCATCGAGGAGGCTTACCGCCTTCTGCGCCGGAAGGCGAATCTGACAAGCGGGCTGTCACTCAGGATAAGCGGACTGGGCTTCTCATATGACGGGAAGCACAGGATCATAGACGGGCTGGACCTTTACCTGGAGAAGGGAGATGCTCTCATTCTTGAAGGTGACAATGGCTGCGGGAAGAGCACACTCCTTCGTCTGATTCTCGGGCTTGAGCGGCCTCAGTGTGGCAGCATCCTCTTCGATGGAGAGGAGAGGCGGCCGCCGGTCGGCTATGTGAAGCAGTTCTCAGAGCGGCAGGACTTTCCTTTCTCCGTCCGCGAAGTGGTTTCCCTCTCTCTGCCGCACAGGTGCGCGGATGCTGAAGGCGAGATTGAGCTTGCCCTGCGCCGCTGCGGCGCCTGGGACCTCAGGGACCGCTCATTCTTCTCCCTGTCAGGAGGAGAGATGGCAAAGGTCAGTCTTGCGAGGGTCCTTGCCGGAAAGGCCCGTCTTCTCCTCTTTGATGAGCCGGTGGCCAGCCTGGACAGGGACAGCCGTCTGGCCTTTGCCGATATCATGACATCATTGTCAGTGACGGAGATGCCCACAATGATCATCGTGAATCATGACAGACTGCTTGGCGAGGCCCTGAAATGGCCCCGGAGGAGGCTTGAAGGTGGCCGGCTTGTTTAACCTGCTTGCACTTGGACCCATATACAGGGCGCTGGCCGCACTGGTGCTGGCCGGGCTCTCTTTCCCTCTTGCCGGTGTCATGGTCATAAGGCTCAACCTGATGCAGCTGCGCTATACGCTCATGCACGGACTTCTGCTCGGCGGAGCGCTGGCACTAGCCTTTGATATCCCGACGCTGCCTGTATACGTGGCAATGTGCGTTCTGACTGTGTTGATCGTGCTCCGTCTGGGACGGGGAGGCCGGATGAATCTGGGCATCAGCGCATCATTCCTGATGGTCGTATCAGTCGCGCTTGCCGCAGTTGTGACACAGGCTGCCGATGTCCCGAGCAAGGATACTCTTGAGCTGCTGTGGGGATCCCCCTTCACCGTACGCTGGGGAGAGCTGGCAGCCTTCGGACTGCTGTCTGCAGGGATAATACTTTTCACGATACTGGACAGGAGAAACATCCTCCTGGTCTTCTTTGACCGTGATGTGGCCCTGTCCGGAGGCAATAAGGCTGCTGTTCATGAAACCGCCATGGTCTTCCTGATCGCCTTTGCGGTCGCTCTCTCGATGCGCTTCGTGGGCGCACTGCTCATCGATGCGCTGCTGATCCTTCCCGCCGTCATTGCGCTGAAGCGGGCGGGCAGTGTCAGCCAGCTTTTCCTGTTTGCCAGCCTGGCAGGATTCGTCACCGCAGTTGCGGGCTTCATGCTCTCTCTCGTGCTGGACTTTCCGCCAAGCAGCATGATCGCACTGTCCAGTGCAATACTTTATCTGATTATTCCCAGGAGGAAGAAAAATTGAGAAAGACAGCAATTGCAGTGCTTGTCGTACTTGCACTATGCCCTGTGCTCTTCGCCCAGGCTGCCAGTGAGGAGACCGCCTCATTCGTGGCCTCAACCAGCTGGACCGCCTCTTATGCCGATCTTGCCGGTGTTGATGATATCAGGGTGATCGCCCCGGCAAGCCTCCGTCATCCGCCGGAGTACGAGCTTGTCCCGAGCGATATCGTGGCAATCCAGAATGCCGACTATTTCGTGTCTGCGGGCTATGAGAGGATGATGGCGGCGATACAGGAAGGAATACCGTCTGACCACAGGACCGACATTCACATCTCGACGGGAAACACGGTGGAGAACATTACCGCCCAGGCTGACCTGATCGCCTCTTATACCGGTACAGAAGTCCGCTACCAGGACTATGTGGACATGATAGAGGAAGCACGTTCCACCGTGCAGGAGCTTGGGCTGGATTCCCTGAATGTCTTCTGCCAGAACATGCTCACGCCGCTTGCCCTGGATATCGGGCTGAATGTCAGCGCAACCTTTCAGGGAGAACTTTCCGCCAGCCAGATAGAGGAGGCCGTGAATGCGGACTACGATCTCATCATCGACAACTACCACAGCCCGTCGGCAGCACCGCTGGATGGCCTTGTGGACTGTCCTGTCATTGTCTGGAGGAATTTCCCTGAGACAGTCGGCCGTGGTGCGCTTGAGTCGATGGTCAGGCAGAACCTTGACACGCTCTTCTCAGCCGTGAATCAGAATCCTCTCACCTGAAGCGGATGACAAGCTCATCCCTGTCAGGAGTGAACCTGACCAGTTCCACACCTGCCTGGGTCAGCATGTTCCGGCTGGCCCGGGTGCTGTCGCTGTCCGCATATTTGTCTGACAGATAGACGACCCTGCGGATTCCTGCCTGGATGATTGCCTTCGCGCATTCATTGCAGGGGAAGAGCGCTACATAGAGTGTACAGTCTTTCAGAGTCCCGCCGATTGAATTGAGGATCGCGTTCAGCTCGGCGTGGCAGACATAGGGGTATTTGGTCTCAAGCCAGTTCCCCTCCCTGTCCCAGGGCAGCTCGTCATCACTGCAACCTGTCGGGAAGCCGTTGTAGCCCACACCTACGATTCTTCTGTCTCTGTTTACGATGCAGGCTCCGACCTGTGTGTTCGGGTCCTTGCTTCTCATTGATGAGAGCAGGGCTACTCCCATGAAATATTCGTCCCAGCTTATGTGGTCTTCCCGCTTGCCCATTATGCACCCCCTTTCAGAAAGTCTGTGATCCAGCCGGTGTACTTGTCCTGCACCGAGCGGTACATCAGCAGTGAATGATGAGTGTGATGGTACCTTGCGTCCATTTCGACTTCATGGCACTGCCTGATATTATCCTTGCAGAACTTCTTTATGATTGCAAGATTTCTGAAGCTCACGGTCTTGTCGCCCCTGTCATGCATGACGAACATCGGAACCGAGATGGATCCGAGATTGCGTCTGATCCTGTTGAATGCGGCGCTCAGTGAGACTCCATGTGTCATCACAATGCCCCTGTAGCCCCTCCATTCCTCGTTTCCGTCTTCTCCGTCAGGCCTGCCGTTAACGATTCCGAGTCCTGTTGTCCTGATGAAGAGCCGCAGTGTCCGGGCCAGATAACCCAGAGGATTGGTCATCACGCCGTATCTAAGGCAGTTATAGGCGACCGGAGCCGAGATGACCACGATGCTGTCCATGGCCTGGCCGGTGCCTGAGTAACGCTCCGCCAGGTCAAGTGTCATCGCCCCGCCCATGGACACTCCCAGGACGTGAAGATGGACATACCGCCTTCTCAGAGTCAGATAGTAATCTTCTATGAATGCGAACCACTGGCTGTAATTCGTCCTGCTGAACTCCTGAGGATCCGCACCGAAGGTCGGTATCAGCGGAGCATATACGTCGAAGCCTTCCTGAGAGAGCCTTTCTGCACTGTAGGCATACATATTCGGGCAGGTCGGATAGCCATGAATCATCAGGACTGCGGTCCTGTTCCCTTTGTCATAGATGATTGAGCGGCATTTTTCTGAGAAACACTTCGACTCATCTGGAACCAGCCTGTCCAGCGGCCTGTCATGCCAGAAAGGCAGGGCTGCGTTCCACCAGATGAAGAGAATTATTAGTGCCAGGATGATAACAAGTGTCATGAGAAAAAATATACGCGCGCAACAAAAGAGCAACAAGATGCAAACAGTGTTAAAACAACATGGTGGTCGATTGAAAAGGTAAATGCCACCCTTACCGAGTAGGCCAGTCGCATTAACCTCTTCACGGGTAGGGTTGCAACAAGTCGGTGTTGTATAATCAGTTCAGGACGCCGGGTCCAGGGCAGTGATTCCCAATGGAGAGGAGGCCTGGAAAGAATGTCCAAGACCCACCTGACCCTATCGGACAGGGTGAGAATACAGTCCGGACTGGACAAATCAGAGAGT
>CALXOO010000060.1 GCA_944390045.1 uncultured Spirochaetales bacterium
GCTGCAGAGGCTCACGGAGGAGGAGATCAGCGAGCATTATCAGGGGCAGTGAGATGGAAAGTGGCATAGCACCGACCAGAAGCAATCTTATGAGGCTCAAGGACGAGCTGGGCTTCTCACGTCTCGGCTATGAGCTTCTTGACCAGAAGAGGAGCATCCTGGTCAGCGAGCTGCTGACGCTTGTCGACCAGGCAGTTGATTATCAGAACAGGGTCGAGAAGAGTCTGGTGGAGGCAGAGTCCGCGCTTCAGGATGCCATCATGCACATGGGCAGGCTGAGGCTGGGCAACCTGGCTCCTGCCGTCGGAATCACGAGTGAGCTGGAGCTGGGACGCCGCAAGGTCATGGGAGTCGTGCTTCCCAAGGTCCACACCACATTCAGCGGTGAGGGCCCCTTCTTCTCACCTGAGGGAACCAGCATGCTCAGCGAGGTCGCCATCGACCGTTACCGTGAGGCGCTGACCCTGCTCGGACAGATGGCTGAGCTCAAGGTGTCCATCATGCGCCTGAGCCGGGAAGTGAAGAAGACTATCAGAAAGGTAAACGCCCTGGAGAAGCTTGTCATACCTGATAAAGAGGAGACAGTCAGATATCTTCAGGGTAGAATAGAGGAGTCCGAGCGCGAGAGCTTCATCCTGCTCAAGAGCGTCAAGGACAGGATGGAGAGAATGCAGGAAGGAGGCGGCTTTTGAGCGACAAAGTACCCTTTAGCAATGTCCTTGTCTATCTGGACGGTTCGGAGGGCAGTCTGAGTGCGGCGATGTACGCAGTGCTGATGGCCAAGGCCACAGGTGCCAGGCTACATGCCCTTTATTGTGTTAACACCAAGGCCCTCGGAGACCTGGTCAAGGCGAGGATATTCGTCAGCCAGGAAAAGGCCGAATACCTCGAGGATCTCAACAAGGATGCCAGACGCCATGTGAGGCATGTCGAAAAGCTTGCCGGTGCACGCAGTCTGGAGGTCGAGACCAGGATCGTTGAGGGCTCTCCTTCGGCTGAGGTCAACCGTTACGTCAAGGAATGTGGAATCGATCTTCTTGTCATCGGTTCGGTCAACATGATACGCTCCAGACGTGAGGAACTCGTCAGCGAGACTGACAGAATGCTGCGCAGTGTCTCCTGCCCCGTGCTTGTCGCCCGGGACGATGACAGGATCTGGCGCCTTTTCGAGGAGGTGTAGTATGGGACTTGTGGATATCGTCAGGAAGGATATGATCATCGTACCTCTGACCTCCTCGACCAGGGAGGCAGTCATTCATGACCTCGTTGACTGCTACTGCAGGGGAGCCGGACTTGGCCCGGAGGCCGGGTCACAGATTGAGAAGGCCGTGCTTGACCGTGAGGCCGTCGCCTCGACTGCGATGGAGAAGGGCATTGCCATTCCCCATGCCAAGATACCCTTCCTCAAGGAGAGTGCTCTGGTCATCGGAATCAGCCGCCTGCCAGTCGACTTCGGCGGAGCGGAGAAGACGAACATTTTCTTTCTCGTGCTTGCCAACGGTGAGAATCCGACTGAACACATACAGATTCTCTCCAGCGTGGCGAAGCTCTGCTCCAGTGATGTATTTGTACGCATGCTCGCATCCAGCAAGAGCGCGAATGATGTTTATCAGCTCTTTTTCGACTGATTGAACACTCCGTGACACAGGCGGCCTGCGGGCCGCTTTTTTCTTTCGCCGCCATTTAATCCTTTCCTCCCGGACAAAGTGGAAATAAACTTTGTACAGATGAGGAGGCCTTTATGGAGCTTACATTCTGCGGCGCCGCCAGGCGCGTGACCGGTTCGATGTTCCTACTTGAGACGCACAACCACATGATTCTTGTGGACTGCGGACTGAGCCAGGGCGAGGATGAGAAAGACACAGGCCGTGATTTCCCCTTCAGTCCGTCAATGGTCGAGGCCGTGCTGCTGACCCATGCGCACATTGACCATTCAGGACGTCTTCCCCAGCTTGTGAAAGAAGGCTTTGATGGCACGATCTATGCCACAAGCGCAACGACCGAGCTCTGTTCAATCATGCTGCTTGACAGTGCCCATATCCAGGAAAGCGAGGCGGAGTGGAAGAGCCGCAAGAACAAGAGGAGTGGTCTGGAGCCTGTCGAACCTCTTTACACGCAGGAGGATGCCTATGAGGCGATGGAGCATTTCCAGAGCGTCGAGTACAACAGGATGATCACACTCTTCGAGGATGTGCATGTGCGTTTTGCCGATGCCGGACATCTGCTTGGCAGCGCCAGCATCGAAGTCTTCATAGAGGAAGACGGCGTCACGCGCAAGATTGTCTTTTCCGGGGATATCGGAAACACCGGCCAGCCCATAATAAGGGACCCGGATCCACTTGAGAGCGCTGATGTCGTCGTCATGGAGTCGACCTACGGCGACCGTCTGCACGAGAAGAACGTGATGAGTCTCCAGGACAGGGCGAGACTGCTTGCCCAGATCACTGACCGCACCTTCCGCAGGGGCGGCAAGCTCATCATCCCGTCATTCGCGGTCGGAAGAACCCAGGAGATCCTCTATCTTTACAGGATAATCATTGATCACGGGATGCTAGACTATGCTCCGGAGGTCTTCCTGGACAGTCCTCTTGCCGTAAGGGCGACAAGAATTTTCCGTGACAGCATCAGGGGCGATTATTTTGATCAGGAGGCGATGCAGCTGGTGGACAAGGGGCTTAACCCTGTAGACTTTCCCTCTCTCGTGAAAACTCAGGATGTGGAGGAGTCGAAAGCACTCAACAACAGAAGGGAGCCCTGCGTGATCATCTCAAGTTCCGGAATGTGCGATGCGGGAAGGATCAAGCATCATCTCAAGCACAATCTCTGGAGGAGCGAATGCACTGTGCTCTTTGTAGGCTACCAGGCCAACGGCACTCTTGGCAGGAATATCGTTGACGGAGCACGGCATGTGACGATCTTCGGCGAACAGATAGATGTGAAGGCCGAGATCGCCAGCCTTCCCGGAATGAGCGGACACGCTGACCGGGACGGACTGGAGGCCTGGCTGCACAACATGGCGAAGAAACCCGACAAGGTCTTTGTCGTGCATGGCGATGAGAATGTCGCTCCGCTTTTTGCCTCACGTCTGGCATCTGAGGGTTATAATGCCTGCGCTCCCAGGCTCTTTGAGCGCTACGATCTGGCCGCCCGGCTTCCGCAGCAGGAGGAGGCGGTGTTCATTGACCGCAACGAGAAGATCATCAAGGCTGCATATGAAAACCTTGAGGCGGAGAAGAAGAAACTTGAGAAGCTCGTAAGCCGCTTCCAGTTCGCGGTCTCAGCTGTCGACAGAAAGGACCAAAAACGCTGTGTGCGTCTTGCCAATGCCCTTGAGCGCCTTGCAAGCGATTTCGAGGATCTTGGAAAGAAGTGGAACAGTGATCCGGACTGACAATCCGGACAGTGCGACGGGCCTGAGTCCTTCCTCCGTCAGAAGCCGGAGACCGGCTTCAGAAATTTTTTTTGAAAAACCTTCAAAAGGCTATTGCCATTATTCTGGCGCTGTGCTATTGTCACGAATCGTTGGCCCGACGGGCTGACGGAAGCAGACAGGATAAACCCGAAGCTGCGGGATGAAAAAAACGCAGAAAAGGAAGCCTGGGTGCTTGACGCGAGATAGCGAAGAGTGCTAGTTTAACAAAGCGCTCCGAGCGATGGAGCGGAAGTTCTTTGAAACTGATGAGCGAAGGGAAAGAGAGAGAAAGAAGCTTGAGGCTTCTGTCAATAACTGAATACGAACTGATCTAGGTCAGGTTTGTAATGAGTGGATAGGTAAGAATTCAAAGTTGAAAAACAGTGTGCACTTCGGTGCACATGAATTAAATGACGGAGAGTTTGATCCTGGCTCAGAACGAACGCTGGCGGCGCGTTTTAAGCATGCAAGTCGAGCGGCAAGCAG
>CALXOO010000061.1 GCA_944390045.1 uncultured Spirochaetales bacterium
CAACTATCTCATTCTGATGCTGTTGCTTTCATCCCATAGGCAAGCCAATGGGTTTTTCGCAACAATTCTATAACTATTGGACAGGTCTGATTCCCCACATTATATTCTCCTCTGGAGGATAGAAAAATGATCAGACAGACAGCTGGCAGAAACACTCTTGGAACCTTTGCTCCAAAGTTTTCCGAATTGAATGATGATGTGCTCTTTGGCGAGGTATGGTCCCGGGAAGACAGGCTGAGTCCCAAAATGCGTTCCATTCTCACGGTCACGACACTTGTGGCCAAGGGAATGTTCGACACTTCATTCCAGCACCATATGATGACAGCAAAAAACAATGGCGTAACGGCCGGTGAGATGGGCGAGATTCTTACCCATGTCGCATTCTATGCCGGGTGGCCCAATGCCTGGGCTGCCTTCCGCGTTGCGCTGGAGGTTTATAAGGATGACGGAGGCAAAGACGG
Source organism: uncultured Spirochaetales bacterium (assembly GCA_944390045.1). Taxonomy (GTDB): domain Bacteria; phylum Spirochaetota; class Spirochaetia; order Sphaerochaetales; family Sphaerochaetaceae; genus Bullifex. The sequence continues at coordinate 462 of CALXOO010000061.1, forward strand.
GGGCATCTTCGGTCTCGGAGAGCCCAACGATGCATTTGCGAAGTATTTTGTCGGGAAGAGCTATCTCAGGCCCCTGACGGATCCGGAAAAGACTGTCTTCATGGCCAATGTGACCTTTGAGCCAGGCTGCCGGAACAACTGGCATATTCACAAGGCGGCGAAGGGCGGCGGACAGATACTGCTTTGCACTTCCGGGCGTGGATGGTACCAGGAATGGGGCCGTGATGCGGTTCCTCTGAAGGCCGGCGACGTAATCACAATTCCCGCAAACGTCAAACACTGGCACGGAGCTGCCTGCGACAGCTGGTTCAGCCATATCGCAGTGGAGGTACCGGGAGAGGAGACCGGAACTCAGTGGTGTGAGGCAGTTGAGACCGTGGATTATGACAGACTCGATAAGTAGAGACAACTGAACATCAGGATGGGCGTCAGGCATCACAAAAGCCTGACGCTTTGTCTTTTCATCGTACATAAGGCATTTTTCACCGATTGGAGATTGATCGCCCCAAGCAACTGTAAATAGCTTTTCAAGTTGGATACAATTGTTGTTGGGGCGTACTTGTCTAAGGGGGACGATGCTTGTGAAAGTGGCAATCTGTGATGATGATCTGTCTGCTCTGGGGCTGGTAGGCACCTCCGTGAGGCAGATACTTGAGGCCAGGGGCTATGATAATCCTGAAATCGAGACCTTCCCCTGCGAGACAGTGCTGCGTGAGGCGATCGGCGCAGGACATGCCTATGACATCATGTTTCTGGACATCATACTCCCTGACGGGGATGGAATAGAGCTGGCCCGCTGGATCAAGTCAAAGCACCACGGAACACAGGTGATCTTCCTCACGATCAGTGCTGATTATGCGGTCAAGGCTTTCTCCGTCGAGGCGACGCATTACCTCGTGAAGCCTGTTTCCAGACTGGATCTGGAGGAGGCCGTGGACAGGGCGCTGAGAACATTCAGTCCGGTTCAGACGCTGCAACTTCCCATTCACAGTGAGAACGGCTCTGTGGTGAAAATCAATATAGATGACATATTATATATAGAGAGTGTCGGCTACAGGCGCATGATTCATACTAGGACCACTGTCTATGAGGAGAAGCGCACGACGCTTTCCCGCCTGATGGATGACCTTGAAAGGCTTTCCCCGGGTAAGTTCATCCTCCCTTACCGCGGCTACATTGTCAATCTTGATGCCATTAAGACAGTAAGCACGAACAGGATAGTTCTGGAGAATGACGACTTTGTCCTGATTAAACGCGGCGATTTCAGGAAGATACGGGATCTCTTTCTTGAGCGCGTCTTTCCGCAGGAGTGATGTCGTGTGATATACATCAGGCTGCTCGCGGTTTACCTCTCCCATCTTGTGACGCTCATGTTGCTGTGTGAGCCACGCCTGTCATGGCGGAAGGCATTCTGGGCCTGGACCGGGTTTTTTGTACTGACTCTTTCAGTTGCCTTTCTTCCCACTCCGCTGCAGGTCAGTGAGACTGCTCCTCTTGACAGGCTTTTCTGGTTCTCCCTGGTTGCCTACTGCGGATTTTTCCTGCTGATCTCGCGCGGTCCTGTTCTGAAAAGCATCTTCATTTTCACGAGTTATTCGATCTACTTCATGTTCTCGCTCGCCCTGTCGCAGCTTGCCTCGGCACTGTGGTTCCGCTCGAATCCGCTTGCGACAATGTGCATCCGCTGCATAATCTCTGCAGCCTATATCCTGGTCCTGGTCTTCGGATTCCGGGGGTCATATCTCAGGCTGATAGGCGGTATAGAGAAGGGATGGCTGCCGATGGCGCTTTTCTCTTCTGTCTCCCTGATCGTGCTGTCGCTGCTGACAGTGGGCAGTTTTTCCTCTGGCAGTCTTGTGAATCTAACGTGGCTTTCAGGTGCCTTTCTCATCATCACCTCGGCCTTTCTCGTGATTTACAAGATGGTCCGTCTGCTCGGAGGACAGAACGAGATGAGGCATGCCTTCAATCTCTACGACTGTCTCCAGTCAGAACTTGATGCAGAAAAAGACTATGTTGAGAAGGCAATGCGGATACAGCATGATATAAGGCATCACAACAGTCTCCTGATGGAGTATCTGGAGGACGGGGACAGTGAGGGAGCGAAGTCCTATCTCAGGCAGTATCAGAACAGCCTTGTCCAGGTAAGCCCGAGGCATTACTGCGAGAACCGTCCGGTGAATGCTCTGACCCGCATCCTGGTCCGCAGGGCTGCTTCTGCAGGTTTCAGCGTGGATCTGGACATCATGCTGCCGGACACACTCCCGCTTGCGCCTATCGAGCTGGCCGTGATTTTCGGAAACCTGTATGAAAATGCCCTCCAGTCCTGCGAGAGGGCCGGCGGAGGCTTTGTCCAGGTTCACTCTTTGTGCGCAAACAGGAGACTGCTGCTGGAGATCAGGAACACAATGGCAGCCAGGGTGCCGAACGGGCCGTTCTCTGCCCGCGGACTCGGACTTGGCAGCGTCGAGGCCATTGTGGAAAAGTATGGGGGAAACTCCTCCTTCAGCGTCTCGTGCGGGCAGTTCATCTCCCGGCTGACTATACCTCTGGCCAATATCAGAATGAAGGAGTGAATACGCGGAAATGCCAGATGAAAAAAGAAAAACCCCGACCTGAGCCGGGGTCTGTTTCGGATGGAAGGATCTTACATCAGATCCTTGGCCTTGCGGGCCGTGTTTCCACTCTTCTCACAGATTGCATAGTGGCGGAGCTTTCCGTTCTCGAAAACGCTCTTCATCTTGATGACTCCACCCCATCTGCTCATCAAAACCTTTGCACCCTCACGGTGTGCGTTCTTTGATACATTACCTGCCATAATATCTATCCTCCAGAATCCTGAATGCCGCCATATCATAACAGGGCAGAAAGCCAGTGTCAACGAATGGCAGTTAATAGAAAAGCGCCACAAGTACCTTGCAGCGCTTCTTGCCAAAAAGCCGACTGTCGGATTTGAACCAACGACCGGCTGATTACAAATCAGCTGCTCTGCCAGCTGAGCTAAGTCGGCATGCGCTTTTCAGCAACAAGGTGAAAGCTACACGATTTTGAAAAGCTTGGCAATAGGGTGGGGAAAAGATTTCCGCATCGGCTTCGATGAATTCTTCCTGCAGGCAGCCGGTCCGGCAGTCTGGCTGATTATTTTAGTTCGATTGAAAAGGTAAATGCCACCCTTACCGAGTAGACCAGTCGCATTAACTTCTTCACGGGTAGGGTTGCAACAAGTCTGTAATGTATAATCAGTTCAGGACGTCGGGTCCAGGGCAGCGATTCCCAATGGAGAGGAGGCATGGAAAGAATGTCCAAGACCCACCTGACCCTATCGGACAGGGTGAGAATACAGTCCGGACTGGACAAATCAGAGAGT
>CALXOO010000062.1 GCA_944390045.1 uncultured Spirochaetales bacterium
GCCCAGGCGATATGGGGTGTGATCAGTGTCCTCTCATGACGGGTAAGCACATCGCCGCGCGGCGGCTCCATGTCAAGCACGTCCGCGCAGTACCATGAGAGTGTACCGTCATCCAGGGCCCTGATAACGGCCTCAGGATCGACAAGAGGTCCCCTTGATGCGTTGATGAGGATCGAACCTCTTCTGACGGCAGACAGACTTTTTTCATTGATTATCCTCTGCGTGTCAGGAGTGAGAGGGCAGTGCAGACTTATAATGTCGCATGAGGACAGCAGCGAGTCCAGAGGAAGGTTCTCCACTCCTTCCATCCTTGAATGGGGACTGTATGCTGCGACAGACATTCCGAAGGCCTTCGCGATCAGCGCGACCTGGCGGCCGATGTTTCCCAGTCCTATAATGCCGATCCGCTTGCCTGAAAGCTCGAAGAGCGGGGTTTTCCAGTAGCAGAAGGCCCGGCTGCGATCCCAGTCTCCGGCCTTGACGCTCCTGTCGTGTGTCTCGATCCGGTTCGCAAGGGCAAGCAGGAAGGCGAAGACATGCTGTGCAACGGCCTGTGTGCTGTAGGCCGGTATGTTGGTCACGGCCACTCCATGTTCCCTTGCCGCCTCTGTATCTATGATATTGTAGCCGGTTGCGGTCACTCCGATGTATTTCAGTCCGGGCAACGCTTCTATCGCCGCTCTGTCAAATGGCACTTTGTTCGTGATCGCGATCTCCTTGTCCTTCATCAGGGGGACAAGTTCATCCGGGCTTGTGAAATCCCTTTCCTCGAAGTCTGCCAGTGCCCTGAGGCCGTCGTATGACAAATCTCCGGGGTTGAGTGCGTATCCATCAAGTATTATTCCGTTCATACTGGATGGTTAACACCACAGGGCCCTCTGTGTCCATGGGGCAGCAGCCGGCGGCAGGAAAAGGTCTGTCCTCAGAACCGTGTATCTTCAGAAATACATGATGATTTTCCGGTAGAACCTTATCCCGTCATATAAGGTGTCCACGCAGATGTTCTCGTCAATGCCGTGGATTGATCTGTACTGCTGCTCATCGATCTCAAGCGGGGCGAAACGTATGACATTGTCACAGATTGACGAGAAGTGTTTCGCATCTGTCCCTCCTGTCATGGCATAGGGGCAGGGGATGACTGAGGGGAATGAGGCTCTGATGATATCTTCGACCTTCCGGAACACCGGGCTGTTGTGATCGACCACAGGACAGGCATGATTCTTGTTTATTACTTCCACATCCAGACCATATTCCGCAGCCCTCTTTCTGAGTATCCTCTCTGTCTCATCTGCATCCTGGTGATGTATTACCCGGCAGTTTGCTGTGACATAGGCCCTCTCCGGCAGGACGTTCAGCCCATCTGACCCATGTGCTGTCGTGAATGCGCAGGTCGTTTTGATCATCGCGGCTGCCAGCCTGTTGACTGAGGGCAGGATCCTGTTCAGGAGAGGGGAGAATGCTGCTGCGTGTGTCATAATGAATCCGAGTGGTCCTCTGATGGTCGGACCAAGACGCCTGAACATCTCGGCTGTGGTCGGATTCATTCTTGCCTTGAAAGGATCCTTTTTTTCCATTCCGGCCATGAACTGTCCGAGGCGCACCAGCGGGGTGCCCTTTCCCGGTGCTGAGGCATGCCCTCCCTGCCCGTGCGCCACAATGCGGAAATTGCAGGTTCCCTTTTCAAGAGTGCCCATCATGGCAAAGCATCCTCTGGCCCCTTTGACCGGCTCCTGTTTGATCATCCCGCCTTCATCAAGCACCAGTGACGGCCGTATTCCCCGGTCTTTCATGTACTCACTTGCCAGCCTGGCTCCGTCGCCGCCTGTCTCCTCGCCGTCTGAGGATGAGATGAATATGTCGCGCTCCGGAACAAAGCCTTCCGCGATCAGCTGCTCGGCAGCCTCGAAAATACACATCAGGGATCCCTTTGTGTCCACGGCCCCGCGGCCCCAGACCCTGCCTTCAGCAATGTCTCCGGAAAAAGGTGCATGTCTCCATTGTCCTCCTGCCCCGACAACATCCTGATGACTCATCAGGACCAGCGGACCCTCTGCGCTGCCAGTTCCTTTCCAGCAGAGGAGCATGGCCTGCCCGAATTTCGTGAGCTGACACGTCGAGAAGACATTTGGAAACAGCTCCCTGAGCACCTCCTGGAATGCGATGAATTTGTGGCTGTTGTCAATGCCTGTCTGGCTCACTGTCTCGCACTGTATCATTCTTGAGAGTTTCTCTTCCGGCCGCATCGTCTGATCTCCTTGTTTACTTCTTCATGGAAGGAAAATAGCACAGGACCATGTCATGAACACAAGGGGGCCCAGTGCTGGTTCCAGCTTCTTGCTGGAGTGTTGTCTTAAGGAGGTTCTATGTCAGAAGCAGATTCCCTGCAGGCAGGCCGGAACCGGGCAGGGGAATGCTGCCCGGCCGTTGCCGGAATCTCAGTCGAGCAGCCCCATCTGCCTGAACTTTTCTTCGATGTAAGCGGCTTTGATGTTCATGACCGGAGTTGTGAGATCTTCCCTCAGCATCAGACTATGGGCCCGGGCGTTTCTCCTCAGCTGAGGAAGCAGTGTCTTGGTGAACTACCCCATCCTCTAAGCATTAGCGAAGGATGGGGTAGACAATATGAAGTGACCTCTGGTTTTGCAATGACGTGAGTTCAGCTGCATACTGGAAAAAATCTAAAACACCAGCAATGTGCAACCTTAGCACATGCAAGAGGAGGTCACTAATGAGTAAAATCAGTGTAGTTTATGTCGGTATTGATGTCCACAAGGATACCAACAGTGTTTGCGTTTTTTCATTCGAAGAGAATCGGATCTATTCAGAAGCCCAGATTGATGCCGGGGCTGAGAATCTGGACAGGTATCTGA